>NZ_SIHJ01000002.1:0-600000 GCF_007859765.1 Posidoniimonas corsicana | reverse complement strand
GGCGTTTCGGGCGTTCAACTCACCGCTGAACGCGCCGGGTCTGGCGTCCGGTTCGGTCTACTTCGCGTTCGACTTCTACACCAGCAGCGCCGCGGCCTGGGGAGGGGTGGCGTTGTTCGAGGGGGTCGACGGCGGTGACGAGACCGTTTTCATCGGCAAGGCGAACGGTTTCCCCAACTACTCGATCGACCTCAAGGGTCAGGGCGTCCTCGACTCGGGGGTTCCGGTAGACGACCAGGTTCACCGGATCATCGCCGAGCTCGAGTTCGGGACCAACGACATCTACCGCATGTGGGTCGACAACCGCAACCAGGCGGTGCCGAACGAAGAAGTCACGCTCGAGGGCTTCATCGTTGATGACCCGTGGCAGTCACTCCGTGTGGCTTCCGGCGCCCCAGACAACATCATCCGGGTCGACAACCTGGTGATCGCCGACTCACCGGCGGACGTTGGGCTTCAGACCTCGTTCGACGCCACCGTCACCATCGACCGATCGACCGGGGAGGTCACGCTGTCGAGTGCCGGGGGAGTGTCGGGCGTCGTGGGATACAGTCTGCGGTCGAACGCCGGGAGTTTTAGCCAGTCTGGTTGGCTGACCATCGACGGCCGAGACGCCGATGGGGACGCGTCGGTCGACGCCAATGACGACTGGACGGTTCTCACCGATCCCGGCAGCACGCAGGACTTGAGCGAGTTCACCTTCGACGTGACCGGCGACGGCCTCGCGCTGGGGGCGACCCCAATCTCGCTTGGGACGGCCTGGACGTCGACTCCGCTTGAGGACGTCTTCGCGACGATCACCGTGGATGATAACGGCCAAGAGGTCCCGCTGGCGGTTGAGGTCGTCTACACCGGCGCCGCCGCTGTGAGTGGCGACCTGGATGGCGACAACGACATCGACCTCGACGACTGGTCGCTCTTCAAGGCGGGGCAGGGCGCCGTCAACAATACACTGACCGCCGTTCAGGCCTACCAGCTCGGGGACCTCGACGGGAACTTCCAACGCAACCTGGCCGACTACGATCTGTTCGCCGAGGCCTTCGACCTGGCGAACGGCGCCGGCGCGTTCCAGGCCGCCATCAGCGGCGTTCCCGAACCGGCTTCGATCGTGATGTTGCTGGCCGGGGCCGCCGTGGTGGTGGCGCGCGGCCGCAGGGCAGTGGCTATGATCCCCGTGTTAATGCTGGCCGGGTTCCTGTTCGGTGCCGCGCCACGGGCCGAAGCCACCATCTTCGTCCAGGACGACTTCAGCGCCGCAGACTCTGGGACCGGGTGGGCCGCGGGCGACGTGTGGGAGGGCTGGGACAGCAGCGGCGTCGTGGCCACGCACCCAGAGGGCGGCGCCGCCGTGGCGAGCGGGCGGCAGTTTGCCTCGCCGATCGACGCCACCAACCAGCTTACCTACATCCGGTTTGACTACCGTCAGCAAGAGGGCACGGGCGCCGCGTGGGGCGGGTTCGCGTTCTTCGAGGGACCCGATATCAATGGGGACGAGTCGTTCTTCGGCGGCGCCAACTCGGGGGCGGACGACGTCAACTCGTACAGCTTCGATCTCAAGAACGGCATGGACCTGGACTCGGGGGTCGCGTTCGACGCCCAGTTCCACACCATTATCGGCGCGATCGACACCACGGGCGACGACACCATCTACAGCATCTGGGTCGATAGTTTCGACGTCGGCGCCCCCACCGCTACTACGACAATCACCGGCCAGGGGCCAATCGACGCCCCTTGGCAGTCGCTCCGCTTCCAGTCCGGCGGCAACCACGAGTTCGGCGACAACCTGCTAATCACCGACGGGGCCGAAGAGGCTCTCGTCTTCACCGCGCCGACCCCAGAGACCCTGGGGCTGCAGGTCAACAAGTCGACCGGCGCGGTGAGCATCACCAACGGAACGGGCGCCAACATCAACATCAACGCCTACTCGATCTCGAGCGCCAGCGGCGCGCTGGGCGTCGGCGGATCAGGGGGAGACTTCAATGCGGATGGCAGCGTGGACGCGGCGGACTACACCGTCTGGCGTGACAACCTGGGCGAAGACGCCGGCGTGCTGAACGGGAACGGCTCCGGCGCCGCAACAGTTACGCAGGCCGACTACGACCTTTGGAGGGCCAACTACGGCGGAGAGTCCGGTGGCTCGGGTGAGTGGAACAGCATTGCAGGACGCGACACGCCTGTGGCCGGCTTTCCTCAGGGGAGCGGCGATGGCCTGGGATGGGAGGAGGGTGGCAACCCCAACTCGTTCCAGATCGAGGAGTACTACCTGCTGGGCGAGTCGGCGGTCACCGACTCGTCGATCGCGTTAGGCAACATCTACGGCGGAGGCGCCGACGGCCCCCAGGATCTCGCCTTCGAGTACCGGTCTGGCGAAGAGGTCGTGCTCGGCAAGGTCACCTATGTCTCGGGGGCGCCCTCGGCGGCCGCGTCGGCGCCGGAACCAGCGGCCCTCCTGCTACTAGTTCTTGGCGCTTCGGGCGTGTTGGCCAAGCGGCGTTGATACCCACGGCCCAGCCCCTGTGGCTACGCACGGGGCAGATGCGTAGCCACTTGGGGCTTCGGCCCTCAGCTCGGAACAGGTTGTCGAATGCTCAACAGACGGATTGAGGTTGGAGTGGTTATGCAGCCCCTTAGGACTCGGCGGGCCGGCAACCGAATCGGCTTCACCCTGGTCGAGTTGCTCGTGGTCATCGCGATCATCGGGATCCTGGTTGCGCTCCTGCTGCCGGCGGTCCAGTCCGCTCGCGAGGCCGCAAGGCGAGTCGAGTGCAAGAACAAACTGAAACAGTTGGGCTTGGCTGCCATCAACCACCACGATGTCCACCGCCACTTCCCAACCGGCGGTTGGGGATGGCGCTGGTCTGGCGACCCCGATCGGGGCTACGGCAGCGACCAGTGCGGTGGCTGGTACTTTAATGTACTTGGCTACACAGAGAACGCCGCCGTCCGGGACCTCGGTCAGGATGGCGACCCCGCCCGGGTAACGCCGGAGCAGAAGCAGCAGAGCAAGCTGCGCATCGAAACCTCAGTAAACCTGTTTATCTGCCCATCGAGGGTCGGCGGCGGCTACTACCCCTACACGCACACCGAGGTCTACTTCAACGCCGACCGTCCCGAGATCCTCGGACGCAACGACTACGCGGCCAACTCGGGGAGCCTGTTCCCGGGCGGGATTTGGGAGGGGCCGCCGGGCGTGTCGACCCGCAACCCGGTCATGCCCGATCCCTGGGACTACGACAACTACACCCTCTACTCCACCACCAAAGGGGGGCAGGCGAGGGCCGGAAACGGTGTCGTGCTGGCCCTCAGCGAGCGGCGCATGGCGTCGATTACCGACGGGACTTCGCAGACGATCTTGTTTGGCGAGAAGCACATCCCAGTAGGCGAGTACGACACGGCCGACGCCCCGGGCAACGACCAGGGGTGGGACCTTGGTTTTGACGTCGACGTCAACCGTTGGACCAAACACCCTCCGATGCCGGACTCGCAGAATTTCCCGCCCGCGATCCGTGGCGATGACGTCTGGTCGGTGTTTGGCAGCGCGCACCCAGCCGGGTGCCAGATGGTCTACTGCGACGGTTCGGTCCACACCGTCCACTACGATGTCGATCCGGCCGCCTTCCAGGCGTTGGGCACGATCGCCGGCGAGGAAGTTGTCCCCGGCGACGGCGTCTGATCAGCCCACCGCGCGACCGCATCACAACAGGCTCCTAGTGGGCCGGCGGCCGGCTGGCCGCTGCGCGATCACGGGAGCGGTCTCTCCACGCCTACGCAGCGATAATTGCACCAATGAATCGTCCTCAGCGCGCCGGCAGTCTGCGAGCCCGGCAACCCCGCCGGCTTACGTACGAGCAACTAGAGGTTAGGCAACTGCTCACGGCGGACGTCTTCCTGGTCAACTTCCAGCCGGAGGCTTCCTTCGCTCCTACCCGTCACCTGATAGATTCGGGCGAGACCTTCAGCGCGCAAGACGGGAACCTGCGGTACGGCTGGAACCTAGACCACACGGACGCCGCTGCCGAACGCAACGCCAGCCCAGACCAGCGGCTGGACACGCTGATCGAGTTCAGGCCGGGCGGCGTGTGGGAGCTGCAGCTCCCCAACGGCGAGTACGAGGTGACCGTAAGCGTCGGCGATCCGAACGCTGACGCGGTGCACTACCTCCTCGCCGAGGGGCAGAGCCTCTTGGCGGGGGAGGCTACCGCCGCCGGTCAGTTCGTTCAGGCGGGCGGAACCATCTCGGTCACCGATGGGCGGCTAACGCTGCAATCGCCATCAGCCGCAGACAACAGCACGTGCGTCAACTACGTGTATGTGGTGGGCGCGGCCGATGCCTCGAACCAGGCGCCATCCGCTCCCGTCATCCAGGAGCCGTCGTTTCCGGGGCAGGTTGTTAATCCTAGCGACGTGCACATGGAAGCGGTGGGCTACGCCGACCCCGACGGCAATCTGCACGCCAATTCAGATTGGGAGATCTGGACGACCGACAGCGCCGGAGCGCCGCTGGAGCTGGCTTGGACCACCATCGGGATCGGCGGCGTCGAGCGGCTGCACACCCACCTTGGAGATGGCGTATTCGTCAACTCCCACAGTGGCCGCGGTGATCTCATGTTCGGCGCCGGCTACCTGATGAGGGTCCGCTTCCGCGACGACGGCGGCGCCGTCAGCCCGTGGGGCGAGCGGGTGTTCCTGACAGGCTCCGCCACCGAGGCGTTCCCGTTGGAGCTAGAGGGGGTCGCCGCCGACCCGCCGCCCCACTGGCTCGACGGGCTGGGTCGCGAGGTCGACTTGTCGCCAGCGCTGCAGTCGCCGTACCTGCTGCTTGAGTCGGCCGGCGGCGAGACACTGATCGCGATCAACGCCTCGGGAGCGCCCGGCAACTCGGTGACAACGCAGCCGATGCTCGATGGTCACGTCGATGTCAGACTGACGCTCTTTGGTGGCTCCGGCGGTCTCACGCTGGGGGAGACAGACCTCCACTTTGTCGGCGCCGATGGCGTCGAGCACGAGGTCTACCTCCCGGCGGTCGACTTGCCGGCGGGTGAGACGCTCTACCTGTGGGTGGCGTCGAACGGCTCCACGTTCTTCGGGTCCCAAGGTCAGCAGAATCCCGACTTCTCTAGCCTGGCGCGTGCATCGATCCTCGGTTTTGTCGCCTTGGAGCCGGGGTACCGGGTGGAGGTGGCGGCCGAAGGCCTGCGGTTGCCGGTGAACATCGCGTTTGTTCCAAACCCCGGTCCCGACCCAGACGACCCGCAGTTCTACGTCACCGAACTCTACGGCAGCGTCAAAGTGGTGCTGAACAACGGCGAGGTCCGTGAGTACGCCAGCGACCTCCTCAACTACAACCCGACCGGCAACTTCCCCGGGTCGGGCGAGCAGGGCGTCGCCGGCATTGTCGTCGACCCCGCATCGGGCGATGTCTTCATAACGCGCGCTACCGACGCGGACGGAATCGAAGGAGGCCCGCACCACGGACAGGTGGTCCGCCTGCACAGCACGGACGAGGGCCGGTCTTCCTCGGGCGAGACCGTCATCCTCGACATGGTCGGCGAGACGCAGGGCCAGTCCCACCAGATCTCCGACATCTCGATCGGCCCCGACGGAAACCTCTACGTCCACAACGGCGACGGGTTCGACGCGACCACCGCGCTAGACCTCGACTCGTTCCGCGGCAAGATCCTCAGCCTGGACCTTGACGGGGCGCCGGCCGCCACAAACCCCTTCTACGACCCAGCGGATGGGCTGACCGCCCGCGACTTCGTATTCGCGTATGGCTTCCGCAACCCGTTCGGCGGCGCCTGGCGCGCCGAGGACGGCATGCTCTACGAGGTGGAGAACGGCCCCGGCAACAACGACCGGCTCGCCCGCGTCGAGAGCGGCGAAGGCTACGGCTGGAACGGTTCCGGCGCCTCGATGACACAGAACGCCATCTACAACTGGACGCGCCCCCACGCGCCGGTCGATATCGCGTTCGTCCAGCCGGAGACCTTCAACGGCAGCGCGTTCCCCGCCGTTGTGCAGGACACGGCCTTCGTCACCGAGTCGGGCCCCACCTGGGCGGCCGGGCCTCAGGAGAACGGCAAGCGGATCGTTAGGTTCGAGATCGACGCCAACGGCGATCTAGCAGACGGGCCAATCCCCTTTGTGGAGTATCAGGGGCAGGGCAGGGCGAGCGTGGCCGGCATCGCCGCGGGGCCGGATGGTCTGTACTTCTCTGACCTGTACGCCGACCTGGACATGCAGAACCCGACGGCTGTCGGCGCCCGCATCCTGCGGGTCCGGTACGTCGGATTGGCGACCGGGTCCGCCGATTTCATTTCTGATGTCCGGGCGGGGGATGGCGACCTCACGGTGCAGTTCACCGACACCTCGACGGTGGTCGGGGCCACGCAATGGGAGTGGGACTTCGGCGATGGTTCGACCAGCAGCGACCAGAACCCTGCCCATACCTACGCGACTCAGGGCGTGTTCGATGTCCGACTGACCGTGACCAGCGAGCAAGGAGAACGCTCGAAGACACAGACGGACTACATCGTCGCAGGCTACGCGCTCGCGGACACCAACCAGGATGGCGTGGTGGACCACACGACGGACGTCGCCAACTTTGTGTCTGGATGGCTGACCACCACGACCGGCCTGACCACGCAACAGGCGTTGGAGGCCGGCGACAACAACCTCGACGGGATCGTCGACTCGTCCGACGCCTTCCGGCTACGGAGGGCGCTCTTCGAAGCCGCCGGCAGCGGCGGTCTAGGCGGGGAAGCGATGAGTCCGCTGCAGGGCGACTACAACCTCGACCAGGTCGTCGACCAGGACGACTACAGCGTGTGGAGAGAGGAATACGGCCGGGCGGCGGGCAGCCAGACCGCCCTCCGCGCCGACGGCAACGGCGACGGGCGCGTCGACGCCGCCGATTACAGTGTTTGGCGGGACAACCTGGGGGCGACGCTCACCTCGGAGCAGATCTCTTCATCCTTCACGGAGGTCGAGTCTTCCGAACCTCGGCCCGGCATGGCGGTTCAGCAGCCCGAGAGCCGAAGCCACCGCCCTAGGTGGGCTCTTGCGGCGAGCCTCTCAGGCAGTTCATTCATGGCCGCCCGCCAGGAACCCGTAGAAGTTGTCGTGGCGCCGGAGTCGACCCAATGGAATCGCTCGAGGGCCGCTCATGAGGAGGGAGCGCCCGATCGAGCGAGAGCAAGCCTAGACCGCACTTGGAACGACACTATCGTGGATGTCGGGCCGCTGTCGGCCGGCCAAAGGTCAGTGCAATACACCGCCATGATGCACCGCACGGTTGCGGAGTCGCTGTCGAGCGATGTTCAGGCGTCGATCACTTCTGTTCGCCGCGGTGAATGAACAAGGCCGCAGCCTTCTTAACCCGGCGGAAGCATTGCGTTGTCCGAGTACGGCGCTAGACCGTTCCACGTGGGGAGCAGCGCGTCACGAGGCCCACGAGCAGCAATCCTGTAGATTGCGTAGCCTGTGTCGACAAAGAGCTTAAGAGAGCGGAGGGCATGGGACTCGAACCCACAACCCCTTGCGGGGCGCCTGATTTCGAATCTGTTTCGCGGGAGCGGAGTGACGACGCCGCAACCTCAAGTGGCGATTCAACTTCCGGGGCAAAATCCGTCATGCTTGCTGAGTCGAGCTGCGCTCAGGCTGCGCTAGCCGTGTCTGCCATTGGCAGGAATCGGCCACCAGCGCAGCAGCCCGGTGACGAACTCGCCGCGGCGCTCGAGGCGCTGCATCGCGTCTGCGATCGCCTGTCGCCCCCCTCCCGCGAGCTCGCAGCAAGTGTGCTCGAGAAGGCGCGAGCGATGCTCGACGCGTTAGGCAACGGCTGAGCAATCGAGAGCCGAATGCAGGAGCCAAGGGCGAAACACCTACGTTTTCAGCGGGCGTAGGCCCGTTTGGCGCTACGTTACCAGTGCGCGAGGCCCCCCAGGGGCCTTGGGGTCCTTTGCTGGGGACCCCGGGGCGAGCGGCTCCGCCCGCGACCGACGCGGATTTCTTCGCGAATAGGGCCGGGGTTGGAGTAAGTAAGCGCCGCCGCCGTAAGGCCTGGTATTAGATGCGTTCGCGGCGAAAGCTCCGGACTTTGAAACTCCTATCGTCGGTGGGCAGCTTGGTCTCGTGGCGATGGCATAGGGCTAGCCGCTATGGACTTCTCGACGAACGCTTCATGCTTCTGGACTCTAAGAATCGCTACATTTCCTACGACTTGTCGACCTTCCCTTGTCTTCACCATGAACACTGCGATTCTTGGCGAGAGTTTGAATAGTTTCTGAATGTCGCAGCAGAATGCGGCTAGGGCACCATTAGGGGAGCTCACAAACCTGACGGACGTTAATCCCCTGAGTGCCCCTCCTACCTGTTGTTCCAGCCAGGGGGCCAAGTGAGCACCCCCCTCCCCGTAGTCGGGGTTCGCCAGCAGGCTTTCAATTGCAGACAGCCTGCTGTATTGCCCACGATAGGCATTGTAGAAGGTCAGGCCAGTCCATTGACATTCAAAGGCTTCTGTTGCCAGCACCGGTTCGCCGATCCATGAGCAGCGGGTGGACTCGTCCGGATGGCATATGACTCCATTCGGGTAAGTTGTGATGGCGTGTCTCTTTATCAGC
Source organism: Posidoniimonas corsicana (assembly GCF_007859765.1). NCBI lineage: Bacteria > Pseudomonadati > Planctomycetota > Planctomycetia > Pirellulales > Lacipirellulaceae > Posidoniimonas > Posidoniimonas corsicana. Next base: position 591,379 of record NZ_SIHJ01000002.1, on the reverse strand, counting down.
CACCGTCCCGAAACGGCACTAGTCACCATGTCGCTGCGGATTGCTGACTTTGCAGAGAAACTGCATTCCTCCAGCAGTTCGGCGACCACCCGATGACTGCTTACTTCGCATCGTGCAAGCTCACTCGGTAGTGCTATCCGACCGGTCAAGTCGCATCGGGAAAGACGCGACGCCAACGCAGAACGCCCGGAAACTTCGCTTTTGGCGAGAAGCCTTGCATCGACGAGTTTACCCGTGACCTCACACTGCTCCCTTTCGATTGGCAGAATACTCTTCCCACTCATCTCGCACTTGACGAGCTCCTCAGGTAAGGCGAGCTTTCCCGATACTTCAGATGGAATCAACATTCGACGGTCGACATATCGATCACTGACGGCAGACTGAGACACCTCATCCAAGAGCAAAGTCTTTCCTGTCACTGCACACCTCACGACCTCATCCTTCGCCGCACATCCGAGCCGTCCACTAAGGTCAGATGCGGTAAGAAGGGAGCGAATCGATAGCGATCCACTTATAGCAGATTGCCCCATCTCGTCGCGTAGCGCAAGCTGGCCGGACTGCGAGCAGCGCTCCAATTCTGAGATATGAGCAACCTTGCCAGTAACGCTACACGAGGACGCCTGGTCCTTCCGGAACTTGAGCCCCGAAACCTCGCTTAGAGCGAGTTCGGTATGGAGCACACGTGTTTCGGTGATGGCACATAGGCAAGATTCATCCTCGAGGCACAAGGCATTCGACAAGTCCGATTTGAAGAGCAGGGGCCCCCAGGCTCGCTTCCCGGAGACCGACGACAACTGGGTTTCTGATGGGAGTAGACGGTGGCCTGAAACCTCGCAATAAACCATCTCCTCTTCCAACGCCATTCCATCGCTCTTGTCGCTCTGTACCAGTAGGCTGCGATCTACAACTCTGCCCGAAACTACCGAACAAGCAACCTCGTCCAGTAGGAGTTTTCTTCCCGTTACTGAACAGGTCGTCAACTCTGCCTGAAGTCCCTTGCGGTGAGGTGGCCTTCCGGATGCCACAAGAAGATCGCGGCGCACCCGCTTAGCACTGAAGTCGCTAAGCAATGTCTCTTCGGTCAAGAGAAGCTGGCCGGTCTCTTCGCACTTCGCAAACTCCGTTAGGTGCCCCGTCACACCAGAAATCGATGAGCTGACCTGCTGGTCGGAGCGGTATGATCTCCCCGAGATCTCGCTCGCAATCAGTTCATCAGGAAGTGCAAGGGTCCCTGTGATTTCGCACCTTAGAAGCTTGGAAGCGATTGCCAACTTTCCAGTCACCTCTGACGCAGCAAGCAGATGCTTGGCGACCTGTTTGCCAGACAGGGCACATTGGCCGAGTTCTTCGCGGAACACCGTTGTGCCTGACTCTTCGCAAATGGCCGCGAGCGATTTCAGGCCTCGTCGCCCGGAGGCGTCGGATCTAATGAGCAGATGTGGTAGAACTCGCTTCTGGGAGACCTCGCACAGCGAGAGGCATGCTTCAGGTACTAGGGCGCCGGTCTCTTCGCATCTCGCTGGAGCGGGGGAGGAGACCACCTGCCCAAGCGTCGGGCACACCCGTAGGACGGCGCTGTAGCCAGAGTGACCATCGATCGCGAGATCCAGAACCACGTTGCCAATTGGAATGGCTTCGCCTGCGAAGGCGACAATTGACGCCTCCACGGTGGGCTTCAGGTCGATCTCGATCTGCTTTGAAGAACCGCTTATTGCCCCAACGCGTTGTCTTTCCTGTCGAAGTCGTTGTTCGTAGAAATCGCAAAACGCGTTAATGTCGCTGTCTTGCTCAACTTGATGAACCACAAGTCCTTCTGTGCCGATGTGAACGGTGTCCAGAGAGATTCGGTCGGAGGCTTCTTCAATATCCGACAGGTTTGCGTCAGGAGCGGTCACGTCTACGGAGGGAATTGGCACTTCGAGAAGCTTTTCGTAGCCATCCACCCCAGTAGAGGCGGTGACACGAGCAATCGCGTGACCCTCTATGGCGATCCCAATCAAGTGGAAGTCAACGCTCTCTGCGTCTAGCGTGGGAAACCTCGTCAACCACGAAGAAGCGACCTTGCTCGCTAGCTTCGGCCAGGAATCTCGCTCGTACCGAATTTTCGCGGCGCCGTTCTGGGACCAATGCGATACAAGGTTCTCAAACGCTGGCTTTCCGCTCCGATAGAGCTTCGGAGGGGGGGCGACCATGAACTCAGAGCGTTCCAGTTCCTTCCAGTGTCGCTCATCGAATATAGCCCGTTCATTCGGTTGACCTGGCCTCTCGACGATCCACTGGCCGTTGCCAATGTCACATAGCTCGCCACCCTCAGTTGCGACCGCAGCACGGACGAACTCGAAAGCTGTTAGTCGCGGGGTTGGCTTGGGAAGTTGAGGAGGGAAAGGCCCAGATGTGTGGAGTTCATCGAGCCGCCCTAGATGCTCATCGATCTGCTTTTCATTCTCCAGCATCAGGTCTTTCGCCTTCTCGATGCTATCTTCTGCGAGGCGGGCTGCAAGCTCGGTGTCTTGGCCTTCGAGCGATTTGATTACCAAATCAAGGAGTTGTTCGCTGAAAGATCTATGTGCATCGTCCTGGAAGGCAGATTGAAGAATAGAGTCGATGTCGCCGACTGTTGCGAAGATGGTTTGCAGCTTCTCAATTAGTCGTCCGACAATATGTTCTTCCGGGCTATTCGCAATGCAGAGATTGAAGACCGTTACATGCTTGTGTGGGGAGGCGAGTCGCTGTACGCGTCCGATGCGTTGCTCCACGACCATGGGATTCCACGGCAGGTCGTAGTTGACCAAGACATTGCACGCCTGAAGGTTGACGCCTTGTCCCCCTGCGTCTGTGGACACCAGGACATTTATCGAAGGTAGGGTAGAGGAGAACGCCGCAATGTTCTGAGCGTTTTGGGCTGGCTGACTCCCGGCGATAAACCCGTAAGCCACCCCTATGGCGCTGAGTAGCCTTCCGATCGCCCCCTGCGTTTCCCTTCGACTTGTGAACACTAGAAGGCGCCAATCTTCGGGACGCTGTGAGCGAAGTTGCTCAACGATCTGCAAGAGTCCGGCTTGCTTGCTGTAGGTGGTCGTATGGCTGCCCACGACGGCCTTCACCTCCGCGAGCATCTTTGCTGCAACCGGGGTGAGTTTCGCCATGTTCTTAAGTTGAGCTTCGAAAGCCTGCGGGCTACTCATGAGGGCGACCGCGAGTGACGATTGCTGGAATCCTCCGAGCATCCGGATGTTCTCAGCTAGAATCCTCAGTAACTGGACTTCCAGAGAAGTCGCCTGCACGCGGAACATCTCTACGTGCCGCGTTGGGAAGGCGAGGTTGGCATCTGCACGTCGAGTGCGCGCAAGATACTTTCGTAGGTGCTCGCGGAATTCCGTTTCAGCTTCTGGGCGAAGTCGCCGAGCAACTGGGTTGTCTGCGATGTACTTTGCCTGAAATTCATCGGGCGTGCCAAGTGGGTTGGGGGATCCTTTCGCGACGGTAAGGCAGTCAACGAGCGAGTACAGATCCCAGATCCGGTTGTGGATCGGGGTGGCAGTTAGCATTAGCGAAAATGTAAACAATCTCGCGGCTAATACGCGACGAACTTCTGAAGCGATGATCGGTGGTTTTGGAACGCCATAGAGGTTCCTGATCGTGTGGGCTTCGTCGAGGATCAAGAAGTCGAAGGCGTCCGGTGGAAGCCGTTTTAACCGACTGCGGGCAGATTGGTAGGTCGTGATGACGACTGGAGAACTGCCCCGAAACTCTCTGTCAAGTTCATCGCCCTTGGCGACCGTCCCTTCCACGCCAACCTTTGCCGCCAGCTCTTCGCGCCACTGGTCTGTGAGGATGTTCGGGCAGAGTATCAAGGTCCTTGAGACTCGACGCCGCTTCATCAGTTCCGCGATAATGATCGCGGCAGTGATTGTCTTTCCGAGACCGACATCATCGGCGACGAGGGTCACTGGCAGGCACCGGCAGAAAGTGATCAGGTTCTGCACCTGATGGCGAAACGGTTGGAAGTCGTCGCTCCACTGCGCGCGAGACTGCACATCGTCCACGCTACTTATTACGATAGGGTCGGCGAGACTCCACTCCACTGCGGCGCAGTGAACCTCGTACTCCTCTTCTGACTTTGCAATTGGCAGAAGCGTCTTCTTGTACCGTACTTCCATCGCCGCTCTTTGGTGGTGTCAGCTGTGGTGCATGCTCAGTTCGAGGCGAGGTGATTCTTAGAGAGTTCTGGGATCGCGTTCTGTCGGAGTCTTCATCAGAGGCAAGGTTGGGGAAGAGGTCATAGAAGCTCGCGGTTGACCCAGGACGCACTGGATTTGCGACCGCGCTTGCTCTTGCCAGCCTGACGAAGGGAGGCCACCTCCCCATGGCAATCGGTTGGCGTTGATTTGCTTGATTATTGGCTCCGAGCTCTACATACTGTAAGCCGTAAATTGACTGATTGCACCTCCTTTACTGACCGTGTCCGCCAACGATGCCAATCGACAAAAGGTCGTTGTCGGAACGCGATATCTGCACTCAGTTCATCACGCCGGCGCTTCAGAGGGCTGGTTGGGAGTTGGCCACCCAGGTCCGCGAGGAGGTCTCGTTCACGGCCGGCCAGATCTTAGTCAAAGGCCGGGTAGTTAGGCGGGGTAAGGCAAAGCGTGCCGATTACGTGCTCTACTACCGACCGAACCTGCCGATCGCGGTGATTGAGGCGAAGGACAACAACCACGCCGTCGGCGCAGGGATGCAGCAGGCGCTAGCCTACGCAGATGATAGCGACGCACTCGCATTGCCGTTCGCATTCAGCAGCAATGGGGATGCGTTTCTCTTTCACGACAAGACACGCAGCGGTGACGCCACCGAGAGCGAGATACCCCTTGGTCGATTTCCGTCGCCCGACGAGCTCTGGCGGCGCTACTGCGAATGGAAGCAGCTCACCGAGACCGCCGAGCGAGCGGTAACCCAGGAGTTCTACTCTGACGGCAGCGGCAAGTCCCCTCGCTACTACCAAGCCAACGCCATTAACCGCACGGTCGAAGCAGTGGCCAAGGGCGACGACCGCGCTCTTCTGGTTATGGCCACCGGTACTGGTAAGACCTACACGGCCTTCCAGATTATCTGGCGGCTTTGGAAGGCGGGTTTGAAGAAACGGATTCTGTTCCTGGCAGATCGGAACATTCTGGTCGACCAGACTAAGGTCAATGACTTCAAGCCGTTCGGCGCGGCGATGACCAAGATCGAGAAACGCGTCGCCGACAAGTCGTTTGAGATCTTCCTCGCCCTCTACCAGGCAATTACCGGGACTGAAGAGGACAAGAAGACATTCAAGAAGTTCTCGCCGGATTTCTTCGACCTCATCGTCATCGACGAGTGTCACCGGGGGAGCGCGGCGGAGGATTCCCAGTGGCGCGAGATTCTCGAGTACTTTAGCTCGGCCTCCCAGATCGGCCTAACGGCAACGCCAAAAGAGACCACTTACGTTTCCAACATCAACTACTTCGGCGACCCCGTCTACACCTACTCGCTCAAGCAGGGTATTCAGGATGGTTTCCTCGCGCCCTACCGTGTCGTACGGATTGACTTCGACAAAGACCTTACCGGCTGGCGTCCGGAGGAAGGCAAGAAGGATCGCTACGGCATTGTCGTCGAGGACCGTATCTACAACCAGAAGGACTTCGACCGGTCGCTGGTGCTCGATCAGCGGACTATCGGCGTGGCCAAGAAGGTCACTGAATTCCTCAAGGGCACCGATCGGTATGACAAGACGATCGTGTTCTGCGAGGACATCGACCATGCCGAACGCATGCGTCAGGCGATCGTAAATGAGAACGCGGACCTGGTGGCCGAGAACCGCAAGTATGTCATGCGGATTACAGGCGATAACCCGGAAGGCAAGGCTGAGCTTGATAACTTTATTGATCCAGAGAGTCGCTACCCCGTCATCGTGACCACGTCCAAGCTGCTGACTACAGGCGTCGACGCCCAAACATGCAAGCTCGTTGTGCTGGACCGCCGCATTCAGTCGATGACCGAGTTCAAGCAGATTATCGGGAGGGGCACTCGCATCAAGGAAGACTACGGCAAGTACTTCTTCACAATCATGGACTTTAAGAAGGCGACCGAGCTGTTCGCCGACCCCGACTTCGACGGCCCGCCGATTTGCATCTACGAGCCAAAGCTCGATGACACGCCAGTCCCGCCAGATGATATCAACCAAAGCGAGCCGGACGACCTGGGTGGTCTCGGTGAGCTCGATGCGGACGAAGATCAGGACGCTAGGGTCATTTACGACCCACCACCCGTCGGCGGAATCGATATCGACACAACAGCGCCAAAGCCAAGAAAGTTCTACGTAGGAGATGTCCAAGTCTCGGTAGCAGCCGAACGTGTGCAGTACTTCGATCCGACTACGGGTAAGCTGATCACCGAGTCTCTCAAGGACTACACACGAACAAGGGTCAGCAGCCAGTACGCATCGCTTGAAGCGTTCATCCAGACCTGGACATCCGCTGAGCGAAAGCAAGCCATCATCGATGAGCTCGAAGAACAGGGCGTGCTGTTTGAGGCGCTAGCCGATGAGGTTGGCGCCGACCTCGACGCCTTCGATCTCATCTGCAAGGTAGCCTACGACCAGCCGCCTTTGACGAGGCGAGAGAGGGCCGACAAAGTCCGCAAACGTGACTACTTCACTAAGTACGGTGACGAGGCCCGCGCGGTGTTGGAGGCCCTGCTCCAGAAGTATTCGGACGGAGGTATACAAAGCCTCGAAGATCTGGATGTGCTCAAGGTTGAGCCGCTTCGGAGCTTCGGTACGCCTATCGAGATCGTCCGGAGGTTTGGCGGCAAGCAGGGGTATCTGAAGGCGCTCCTGGAGCTCGAGAACGCTCTGTACGCCGGAGCCGCGTGATTATCTTCTCTTTCAGAGGCTGTTTATGGCGAAGTACCGCATTAAGCGAGGTCCCCTGGGGCGGTCTGTACAGTACGAGTGTGAACGTTGTGGTGTTCCATTGACATCGAAGCTCGCCGACGCAGGATCGCAAGATTCTTGTCCGGAGTGCGGGCATGTGTTCATTGTGCCGGGCGAGGAGGAACGCAAGAAGAAGCCTCTGCCAATGCCGAAAGGCGAGAGCTCATCGAGTCCCAGGCCGCCACAGCCCGATGAACCGCCGTCGGCGAGTCCCGCGCCCGAGGGGGCTGGATTTGAGGATGCAGTCGAAGAGTTGCTAGGGGCAGCTCATTCAGCTGTGGAACATGCAGCGGAGCCTCCTCCGCCACCTCCTCCGCCCCAGCCCGCGGGATCTCCGCCGCCATCGTCAAAGCCGGCCAATGGCAGAGGCCGGCCTGCAGGTCGGCGACCGTTTAGTGAGCGGGTCCTCGATCGCGCCTTTAGAATAGCGAAGTTGTTCTCGGTCGCTACGATACTGATCCTTGCCGCCCTGATCGTCTGCTCGCTTTCCGCGTCGGGCCTCATTCTGTTGAAGCTACGCGCTGTTGAGGCTCCGGCCGTTGAGGCGCCTTCTGTTGCAGAGGTGAAGACCTTTCTGGAGAAAAGTGAAACATCGTACGATGGCAACGAAGCCGGACCAGATGCCTCATTCTCCGACGAGGGGCTAAGCCCGCTCGAGTCGCTCGTCAGAACGCACGGGCTTAGTCGGCTGGTGGCGCCGCTTATTGATCGGATCTCCGAGGATCTCACTGGCGATGAGTTCAACGCGATGCTCGCAGGCTTGGACGACTTGCTGCCAAGGATTCCTGCCGGTTCCCGCGACAAGGCGGCTGTCTACTTCTGCCAGCAGTTCTGCGACCGTTGCGAAGCCTACGATAACGATCTGGCCTCAGATTCGCTAAGCAACGCGGGCACCTACGCCCTCTCAATCACATTCTTAACCGCTACCCTCTACTTCTTCTTCGCTCTCATGGCGTTTATTGCTTTTCCACTACTCATCAAGATCGAACGCAACACCAAGCTGCTGGCGGAGGCCGCGTAACCAATGGCGATCTACCAAATCCGCGGCGACTCGTTCGACGCGGTGCCACAAACGACCTTTCAAGCCGCCGGCATCCGCGAGCGGGACGACCTGCAGCGATTCCTCCGCGACCGGGTCGACGTTATCGCCCCGGGCTCGCTCGTGATCGCCGAGGAGTTTGGCTATTGGGAAGAAAGCCGCCGCCGGATCGACCTTCTGGCGGTAGACCGGCAGGGGAACCTGGTCGTGATCGAACTCAAACGCACCGAGGACGGCGGGCACATGGACCTGCAGGCCGTGCGCTACGCGGCGATGGTCTCCACGCTGACCTTCGCCCGAGCGGTGGAGATCTTCGCCGCCTACCTGACGGCCCGGCAAGACGGCCGCGATGCGGAGCGGACCCTGCTCGACTTCCTCGAATGGGACGAAGCCCGGGAGGACGATTTCGCAAACGAGGTCCGCATCGTGCTGGCTTCCGCCGAGTTCTCCAAGGAGCTAACCTCTACGGTGCTCTGGCTCGCCGAACACGGCCTCGACATCAGTTGCGTCCGCATCCGTCCCTACGCGGACGCTGACCGGGTGCTGCTCGATGTTCAGCAGGTGATACCTTTGCCGGAGGCCGAAGACTACCAGATCCGTGTCAGGGAGAAGAAACAGGAAGAACGCAGCGTTCGTCGGTCCAACCGGGACTACACCCGCTTCAATGTCACCGTCGGTGATCAGGTGCACGAGAACCTGCCGAAGCGGCGAGCGATCCACACGGTTGTCCACGAGCTTTGCCGCTCCGGCGTTTCGCCCGAGCAGATTGGCGAGGTGATCGACTGGCGCACTAACCTGTTCGTTGCAGTCGACTCGGAGGTCGACTCCGCCGCATTCATCGCCGCGGCTAGCGCGGAATACTCCGGAAAGTTCGACCCGACCCGCTGGTTCATCGAAGACAACGAGCTGATCCATCATGTGGGCAGAACCTATGCCCTCTCTAATCAGTGGGGCAACCGCACCAGGACCGCGATGCTCAAGCTCCTCGAGACCTTCAAACCCCAGCACATCACCTTCGAGAAAGCCACCTAGCAGACACGATGTCTCTATCGACCACGATCAAGTCCATTCAGGACATCATGCGCAAGGACCGGGGCATCAACGGCGATGCCCAGCGAATCGAGCAGCTCGTCTGGATGCTGTTCCTCAAGGTGCTGGACGACCGCGAGCAGGAGCAGGAACTGCTCGACGACGACTTCAAGTCGCCGCTGCCGCAGTACCTCCGCTGGCAGAACTGGGCCGCCGACCCCGAGGGCATCACCGGCGACGAACTGCTCGAGTTCGTCAACGGCAAGCTGTTCCCCAAGCTCAAGGAGCTGCGGGTCAACGGCAATCCCCAGGCGTACGTGATCCGCGGCGTGTTCAACGACGCCATCAACTACATGAAGTCGGGGCAGCTGCTCCGCCAGGTGATTAACAAGCTGGTCGAGGGGCTCGACTTCAACCGCTCCGAGGACCGCCACCTGTTCGGCGACATCTACGAGCAGATCCTCCGCGATCTCCAGTCGGCCGGCAACGCGGGCGAGTTCTACACGCCCCGGGCGGTCACGCAGTTCATGGTCGACCAGGTCGCGCCGCAGCTTGGCGAGAAGGTGCTCGACCCCGCCTGCGGCACCGGCGGCTTCCTGACCTGCGCCATCGAGCACGTGCGGGCCAACCACGTCAAGACGCCCGACGACCGCGATGTGCTGCAGGAGTCGATCCACGGCATCGAGAAGAAGCAGCTGCCGCACCTCTTGTGCGTGACCAACATGCTGCTGCACGGCATCGACACGCCGTCGAACATCCTGCACCAGAACACGCTCTCCCGCCCGCTCACCGATTACGGCCCCAAGGACCGGGTCGACGTGATCGTCACCAACCCGCCGTTCGGCGGCATGGAGGAGGACGGCATCGAGGCCAACTTCCCCCAGGCGTTCCGCACCCGCGAGACGGCCGACCTGTTCCTGGTGCTAATCATGCGGCTGCTGAAGCCCGGTGGCCGCGCGGCGATTGTCCTGCCCGACGGCACGCTGTTCGGCGAGGGGGTCAAGACCCGCATCAAGGAGAAGCTGCTCGACGAGTGCAACCTGCACACCATCGTGCGGCTGCCCAACGGGGTGTTCAGCCCGTACACCGGCATCAAGACCAACCTGCTGTTCTTTACCAAGGGCCAGAAGGACCAGACCGGCTGCACCAAGGAGGTCTGGTACTACGAGCACCCCTACCCGCCCGGCGCCAAGAGCTACAACAAGACCAAGCCGATCCGGATCGAGGAGTTCGCGGCCGAGAAGAAGTGGTGGGGCAAGCCCGACACCCGCGGCGGTTTCAAGGGCCGCAAGGAAAGCGAGTTCGCGTGGAAGGTCTCGGCTGACCAGATCCGTGAGAACGGCTTCAATCTAGACGTTAAGAATCCGCACAGCTCTGACGACGGACCGGGCGATCCAGACAAGCTGCTCGCCGAGCTGGAGAAGGTGCGCGGCGCGAGTCGTCACACGCTGCAAGGGCTACGCGATGAACTCGCCGCAGCATTGAGCAAGGTGAGTAAATGACTGCCGCCGGAATGCTTCCAAGGTTTCTCGACAACCTCGACGCATTCGTTGCCGCTCCGGGCGCGGTGGCGAAGCTGAGAGAAATGATTCTCGACTTGGCCGTGCGTGGGAAGCTGGTTGAGCAGCACCAAGGTGATGCTCCCGCAGCGGAACTCTTGGAGCAGGTCAGCTTAGAACGGATGCGTCTAGTTGAGAATGGCAAGCTGCGAAAGCGTAGAGTGCCCCCGCCGCCAGGCAATGAAGAAGTCCCGCACGAGCTACCGATCGGTTGGGAGTGGACTCGTTTCAGCATTCTTGGTGAGGTGGGACCACGGAACAGCATTGACGACTCGTCGGAGGTATCGTTCTTGCCGATGGCAACTATTTCCGATGGGTATGCGGGAACGATCTCGCCTGAAGTCCGGAGTTGGGGAGATGTTAAAAAGGGTTTCACGCACGTTGCTGACGGTGATATAGCAATGGCGAAAATCACACCGTGCTTCCAAAATCGCAAGTCCGCTGTGATTCTAGGGCTCAAGAATGGCGTTGGCGCAGGCACGACCGAGTTGCACGTCCTTCGCCCGATTGGCGATGCCGTTCTCCCAGAGTACGCACTATTGCACCTCAAGTCGTTGTCGTACCTAGAAGTCGGAGTATCGAAGATGACCGGCTCGGCCGGCCAGAAGCGGGTCCCCACGGCGTACTTTTCGGAAACGCCATTCCCACTTCCCCCCCTCGCCGAGCAGCTCCGCATAGTCGCCAAAGTCGACAGCCTGATGTCGATGTGCGACGAGCTCGAGGCTCAGCAGCAGCGGGAGGTCGACCTGCGGCAGCGGGCGAGCCAGGCCTCGCTGCACGCCCTCACCGCGGCGACGGACCGCAGCGAGATCCAGTCCGCCTGGCGCCGCCTGAACGACCACTTCGAAACCCTCTACGACACGCCCGAAACCATCGACGACCTGCGGCAGACGATCCTGCAGCTGGCGGTGCAGGGGAAGCTGGTGGAGCAGGACCCGAAAGATGAGCCTTCGTCTAAGCTGCTAGACCGCACCTACGTACTTCCGAAAGACTACAAACGCGGCCGAAAGCTGGTGAAGAAGACGCCGGTGAACGTGCCGAGTGGTCTGTTCGCTGAACTTCCTGAGTCGTGGGAGTATGCCGTCATCCAAGATTTGTACGACCGCAACATCATTGTAGATTTCGCGGACGGAAATCACGGTTCGCTCTATCCTCGCAAGAATGAGTTTGCCAATAGCGGTGTGATATTCGTCTCAGCCAAAGACCTCGTTGATGGACGCGTGCAATGGAGCACATGCAGCAAGCTCAATAGAGATAAAGCAAACCAACTGGTTAAAGGGTGGTCGCAGGGTGGGGATGTCTTGCTCACGCATAACGCGACAGTTGGCCGTGTCGCGCGTGTCGAAGGAGAAGTTGCACCGTTCCTGCTTGGAACGTCGGTTACATTCTATCGACTTAACGATGCAGCAATAGACCGCAACTACTTCTACATCGTTTTGAGGAGCCAAGTTTGGCAAGAGCAGATGGCTGCAATCATGTCGCAGACTACGCGGAATCAGGTAAGCATTCAGAAGCAGGCTTTTTTTCAGATCCCGGTACCCCCGTTGAATGAGCAGCAGCGGATTGTTGACAAGGTTGATCAGATGCTGGCTAGTTGCGACGCACTACGGGCGCAGCATGAGAAGAGGGTCGCTATCACCGAGAAGATGCTAGCCGCCATGGTGCACCGGTTGCTTGAGGAAGATGCGGCATGACGGAGGCAGGCCAGCGGTCGCCCGTGGTGCGACACTACTTCGTTGATGAGGCCGGTGATCCCACGCTGTTTAACCGCAAGGGACGTGTCATCGTCGGTACGCCGGGGTGCTCTTCGTACTTCTTCGTCGGCAAGGTTGACGTGGTGGACCCAATAGCACTCAGCGGGGAGCTCGAGCAACTTAGGGAGAGCCTGCTGGCCGACGACTACTTCAAGGGCGTGCCATCGATGCAGGTAGAGAAACGCAAGACTGCACTGGCGTTTCACGCGAAGGACGATGTTCCGGAGGTGCGCCGCGAAGTGTTTCGGCTGCTCTTGGGCCATGACATCCGCTTCTATGCGGTGGTTCACGACAAGCAAGTTATCGCTCGGAAGGTGATCGCCAAAAACGAGAGCAATCCAGAGTACCGGTACCATCCGAATCAACTCTACGACCGATGCGTAAGCAAGCTCTTCAAGGAGCGACTACACAAGGATGATGGCTACAGAATCTGTTTTGCCGTTCGCGGCAGCTCGGACCGGACCGAGGCCTTCAGCGACGCCTTGCAAGCCGCCAAACAAGCCTTTCGGTCCAAATGGGGTATCGAAAGCGAGGCCTCAATAGAAATCATCGCGAGCGAGCCACGCCAGACGGCTTGCCTGCAGGTTGTTGATTACTTCCTGTGGGCGTTGCAACGATTCTATGAACGCGACGAGGATCGCTTTCTGAACCTGATCTGGGCACAGGCCGGCCTGGTGCATGATGTCGACGACACCCGCGAGCGAGGCTACGGGGTCTACTACACCCAGGCGAACCCGTTAACGCACGAGGCCCGCGCAAAAAAATAGCCGGCGGATATAGGGGCCTCCAAGGAAGCCCACACGGCATGGAGCCGAATTTTGTCCACCAGCTGTACGCAATTCTAGTACTCGGATGGGGTGGCTGCAACTCAGAAGCAAAACCAGCAATTTCCGAGGCACTTCTGGCCCATCGGGCCATCCGCCGGACTGCGTCAAATCCTCTCAACGCCACTAGGGGGCTCTCATCGCCAACTCTGATCCAGCACCGAACCTACTTCGCCACCTTGTGGCAAATGAGACCGGGGCCAGTGCGCTGCTGGCCACTCTCCTCGATCCAGCATTCGATAACGCGCTCAAGACTGCGTTCGTCAGTCAATTCCGGCGAGCTATCGAGGAAGACGGTGTGGACTCTTTGCACGGCGGACCAAGTCACGTGGTGTGCGAACAGGACTTGCTCGACCTGCTGTTGGCTTGGGGCGATTGGCTGATTGTGGTAGAGAACAAGGTCGCTGCGGGCGCCATCACCCGCGAACAGTTGAACAAGTACTACCGTCGGCTAGTACGGAAGTCGCAAAGGCAAGAAGTCTTGGGCGTTCCCGCCGGCCAGGCACGAATCGCCGTTGTGTACCTGACGCCTACTAGCGGTGTCGGCGGGACAGAGTTCGCCTCTCTTGCGCTGGACCCAGCCCGCCGAGACGCCAAAGTTCATCTTGCTTGGCCCGATCTTCTGGGTTGGCTCGAAGAGCAGGAGACCGGCGATTGCAAAGACCTATACGCATCCTTGATCGCCTGTGGAGCCGAGCGAGTACGGACAATCATTGCGAGCCGTTCGACGCCGAAGACTGTCGACGATGAGAACCAACGTGGCATCGTCGCCTTGGTTGACCAAGTCCGAGGCAATATCAACTCGCTGGTCGGCGATGCAAGGCCACTCAAGTTGAAAGTATGGCCTTCGCCGGAAGCGCGATGGCTCTACACCGACTTGGCGGAAGGTGACGCCAACGTGAACCTGCGAGTGCTCGCTGCTGGGTCGGATTGCACGAATGCTGAGCAGCTGGACTTGGCGGTCGAGCTGGATTTCAAGGTAGCCGATAAGGCGCCGCAGGCAGTGAAAGAATGGTTTGCCAGAGCTGACTACCCAGCGTGGGCGGCATTGCTTGGGCTGGCGATGAAGTCCGTCGAGGTAGAAGGCAAGAGGATGTCGTTCACGAACTACCGGCAATTGCAGGGAGTGCAGTCAGAGGTAGCCGTGACCTTGGCTGCCAGCTTTATGCGGTTCGTCTGTGTGTTCGAATACCTGCTGTCCCAGAGTAGGAGCGTGGACGCTCAATGAACGAGATCGTCTTCAAGCATCTGCTGATCCGCACAGCCAATGTCGCCATCGGTCCGTCGACGCTGCGGAACCAAGGGGATGCTGGCGTGGTGCAGGCCGCCCGTGACGCGTTGAAGCTGCTTACGCTGGAGGACTACAGCGCTGCCGTGCGGGAGGGGGTCGGCGAGCTGCTAGACGCCCACACCGAGTTTGTGCGGCGTCGTCTCCCCCGAGCCGCGAGGAACTGGGGCGCCGCTCGCAAGGCGCTCAACATCTTCCTTCGCGATGTCCTCTACAGCCGCTACCTGTGCCGGGAGTACGGGCTGGCAAAGCTGGAGTCATTGCTCGAGGTGCCTCTCGATCGAGACATTGCCACACGGCTGCTCGCGGAGCCAGAGGGCGAGGGCCTGCCCAAGTGGGGCACCATCAAGCGGCTGACGCCCGAGGCGAGCGAGCAGTACCAGGCAGTCGCCCGGCGCGTGGCAAAGCGGATGGGTACGCACCCGGTGCACCTGGATGTCTTGTACTGGGGGCGGAGTCAGGCATAGGGGCGGCTCAGCGTGAGGCGGTAACCAGCGGCAGTCTGCGCGTACTTGGCGGCGGACGAAGTTCGAAGCAACAGGGAGTGAATCTTGTCTGACGCTAAGCCAACAGTCCGCCAGATGGTGCGGGAGGCAATCGAGGTCCTGGGAGGCGCGGCCTCGAATGTCGACGTGACCAGCTGGGTTATGGGCAAGTACCCAGGGACCAACAAGACCACGATTCAGTGCCAGATGATCGCCGGCACGGTCAACCATCCTTCGCGGGTGCACTACGGGGTCGATGTCCGGTCGCGTGTCTGCGACAACCCGTTGTTTGACCTCTTCTTTCGTCCGGAGTCGGGGCGGGTCGAGCTCTACGCACCCGAGCGGCACGGGATGTGGGAACTCTTCGAAACCACGGAGGGCGGTTCTCGGTCCGCCAGTGCGGCGACGAGGTCCAGCCTAGCGCGGATGACGACGCCGGTCATGCATTCGCGGCCGAGACTCACCTTCGAGACTACCTTGCCCAGCATCTGGAAGAGATCGAGCCGGGGCTGCAGCTCTACGTTACCGCCGACGAGACGGTTGGGGTCGAATTCATTACCGAGGTCGGGCGAATCGATATCCTGGCCGTGGACGAGCAGGGCGGCTTCGTGGTGATCGAGCTGAAGGTCGCACGTGGTCCTGACTCGGTCGCTGGTCAGATCCTGCGCTACAAGAATTGGGTCAAGCGGCATCTGGCCAACGGTCAATCGGTGCGGGGGATCATCATCGCCCAACAGATAACGGACAAGATCCGGTACGCGATCGCTGATGATCCGGAGGTGACCGCGAAGGAGTACGAGATCAGAATCGCGCTGCGCAATGTGGACAAGATCTAGGTAGGTTTTCAAGAAGCAAGCTTGGGAGGAGTGATGCCGATCGAGGTAGGAATCTGGCGGCTCGGCAATACGCTCAGCCGGATCGAGTTTGAGCCGATCGAGTCGGAGTCGAAACTCGAGGACACCATCGCGGCGGACCTGTCAGTCTTGTCGCCGGGGCTGATGCTGCTGGGGCGACAGATTCCAACCGCGCACGGCAAGTTCATCGACCTGCTGGCGATGGACCGCGACGGCAACCTGGTCGTGATCGAGCTGAAGCGTAACAAGACGCCGCGCGAGGTGGTCGCGCAGGCTCTCGACTATGCGTCGTGGGTGGAGGGGCTTTCCTACGACGACATCGGCGATCTGTATGCCGCCAAGAACGATGGTAAGGAGTTGGAAGTCGGGTTCGACGAGACCTTCTCCCACAGCCTTCCCGAGGACATGAACGAATCGCACCGGATGATCATCGTCGCGTCCGAGCTGGACCCCAGCACCGAGCGGATCATTACCTACCTCAGCGGCAGGTATGGGGTGCCAATTAATACGGTCTTCTTCCGTTATTTCAGAGACAATGGCAGCGAGTACCTCACGCGGTCGTGGCTGATCGACCCGCAGGACGCCGAGGTGCAGACCAGCAAGTCTTCGGCCAAGAAGCGGCGAGAGCCCTGGAATGGCCGCGATTTCTACGTGTCGCTGGGAGAAGGCCCGCACCAGAACTGGGATGACTGCCGAAAGTACGGTTTCATCTGCGGAAGCGGCGGCAAGTGGTACACGCAGACCCTCGACGCGTTGTTCCTGGGCGCGCGAGTCTTCGTGAACATCCCCAAGCAGGGCTATGTCGGCATTGGCAAAGTCGTGGGGCCCTCGACGCCGGTCCGAGACTTTGAAGTCGAGGTGAACGGAAAGACGATTCCGATTCTCGATGCGCCGCTAGCCGCCCAGGAAATGGATCGCGACCAGGACAACGACGAGCTCTGCGCCTACCTCGTCCGCGTCGAATGGATCAAGACGGTTCCCCGCGAAGAGGCCTATTGGGAGAAGGGCCTGTTCGCCCTGCAGCACACCGCCTGCAAGATGACTAGCAGCTTCACTATTGAGCGTCTGACACAACACTTTGGGGTGGAGGATTGATTGGCCACCCCACCTACAGTGGTCCGCTCGGCAAGTATTGTCTTCCGCCGTGCAATCGATAAGGATCGACTGCATGAATGTTCTGTGCCGATCAAGGCTCCGCCGGTTCAGGTCTGAGCCCTTTGCTGTTTGTCTGCCGCCCCGAGACCGTGTAGCGCTCTACCGCGTCGCCCGGCATCGCCGCGTATCCCATGCGAGGGTGCTGCATGACCTCTTGCGTCGTGAGGGTCTGGCGTTGCCAGCGCGTCGCCAAGGAGTTTCTTACTGATTAACTTAGATCCGGGCTCGCGGAGTAATTAACCGCACAGGCTGGCGAGCGACAACGGGTGCTACCTCCCCCGCGTTGCTCGCCGGCCGGCTCGGCGTCATCGGAGGTAGATATCTTGGGAAATTCAAATAGCGGCCGGGGCCGCCGTTCTCGACTCTCCAAGAACGCAAGCCGCCGCCCGATGTTCCGCGGCGTCACTTCACAGCGGGGTGGGCGTTCCCTGTTAGAGCAGGCGCTCGCCCGAGTTCCCACCGGTGAGGACCAGCCCGACGCTGTTGTTTGGGCCCGACCGATTGAGCCAGATTCTGCGCTCCGTGATCTTCGTACGCTGCGCTCTGATATTGCCGCCGCAGCGGCTAGGCAGTTCTCTCATGAGGTTATCCTGCCCTCGCGCTATCACCCCAATAATGTCACCAGCTTCGCGTTCACTGACAACCAAGACCGCCAAACTATCTATGGCCTAAACGCTGGTAGGTTCATTGGATACAAGTGGTGGCGCCGTAAGAGTCACCCCGCCGAGTCGAGAGATCGGCGGTCGCAGCGTCGTCTCTACTCTCAACTTGAGGATCTTTGCTTCGCCAACTACTACTGCACGTACGCCATCGAATGCGTTGAAGAATTGATCGTAGGGCCCGGCCCACCGTTGCCAGTTTCGCTCTCGAAACTGTTGTTCGCGCACAAGGAAGCTTTGGAGCGATGGAACCGCTACCGTGATGCCGCAAGGGTCGCTCGCGACTTTGCGGCCCGAGGCGAAGTGACTCGATTTGATCAAAAGAGAAACGCGGAGCTACTCGACACTGCGTTGGAGATCGTGGGGCCTGGGAACGTGTCACAGCTTGTGCGGTACCTCAATCGAAACCTACCGGAGGGTGAGAGGCAGTTTTCTCACAAGTCAGTGGGCAAGGAGCTAAAGCGACGGAAAAATAACCGGCCGTAACGGCGTTCCGGCCATACTTTCTTTCGGCCGGAACGCTGTTACGGCCGAACTGATCCGTCGCATTGCCCGGCACACAGCGTCAAACTGCCTTCCGTGTTCAAGCAAACGGGAGGCAGGATGGATTTTCTAACGACGAAGCAGGTCGCCGAATTGCTCGGCGTCGAGCCCTGGCGGGTCCGCCGACTCTACGAGACCGCCGCCCTACCTGAGCCGGGTCGATTTGGAGGGAAACGCGCTCTGCCGCGGTCCGCCGTGGCCGATGTTGCGATCGCTCTGCGCCGCCGCGGCTGGCTGCCGGCGGTCTCTCCGGCCTCTACGCTTCAGGAGGCCGGCCGCGATGGCTGAAGCGGACGCGCTGACCGACGATGAGATTCTCAGGTTCGCCGATTCCGGGCTCTGCTCCGCGCCGACGGTCGAGCTCTCGGCGGAGCTCGGCGAGAAGCTTGAGCGGGCGCTCTCGCGTACCGCGTTGCCCCTGATGCTGACTGCCGCCCAGGTGGGTGAGCAGCTCGGCGTGTCAGCACGCGAGATCCGCCGCATGAACCTGCAGGGCGATCTCCCCGAGCCGCTCAAGATGGGCCACAAGAAAGTTCGCTGGCGTCGTGACGAGCTGGTCGCGTGGATCGACGCCGGCTGCCCCGATCGCGACGCCTGGCTGCGTCACGCCGGGCGGGCCGCGCAAAAGAGCGGGCGGCCCTAAGGCCGCCCGCAGGACCAACCAACCACCGGGCTTCGAGGGCTCGACAGGCGACAGGAAGGAACCGTGAGCGATTCTACCGGCCAGGCTGGCCGCCGACAAACGCGGCAGAAGCACTCGCCCCAGCAGTACCTGCTTCCGTTCGAGACCTACCGCGAACGCTTCGCCCTTCTAGATGCGATCGACTATCGCCGCATCACGGTCGAAGGCAAGCCTTGCACCCGTGGCCAGTGGAAGCGCATCCGAACGCTGCTCAAGGTCTACAACCGGCTGGCTGGCGATCGTGAGTGCTTCGCGTCCGTGGCGACGCTCGCCGACCGATGCGAGTACAGCAAAGCAACGGTTTCGACCGCCATTCGAGAAGCTACGGAGTTGCAGCTTCTCGAGAAGACGCCGCAGACCCGCAAGACGGGAAACGGCGGACGGGCGCCGAACCTTACCCGAGTGCAGTGGGATCGCGTGGCGGCGCTCGCAGGGTCGAGGGAGGTTGATTCCAACTTTGGGGAGGTTGATTCCAATTCTTGCGAGGTTGATCCCAAGAATTGGAGCGCCAATAAGGAGATATCAGAGTCTACCTCTCCGAGAGGAGAGGGGTCGAGCGCGACCGTATGCACTGGTTTCGGTCTCGGGCTCTCTGACGCCCAAGTCGATGATTGCCGCCGACGCGGCAACCTCATCCTCAAGACGGTCGGCCCCGCGCGCCGCGGTTCCGATGACTTCGAGCTTGCCGCAAAGGTCGCGATCCTGAGCGTTCAGCACCTTGGCGAGGCGTGGCTCATCGACTCGCTGGAGGCGCTGACGCGGCGCACGGGCACCAAGAAGATCGACGACCCCTGGCGTTATTGGCGGACCTGCCTGGCGAACAACTTCGACCAGTTCGCCAAGGGGTTCTGCGGCAACAAGTTCAACACGGCCCTGGCCAGGACTCGAGTGCCTGCGGACCTACGGCGAAGTAAACGCGAGGGAGGAGTTGAGCAGCCATGCTGAATACCTCACCCGTTGCCCGTCCGTTCCCAACCATGGCGGCCGAGAGAGCTCAATGGGCGCGGCTCGAGCGCGACCACGGCGCCAACCTCGACGCATTGCCCGCGAAGGGCCGACGCCGGATCGAATGCCTGGTGTTTCGCTCGGCGGCGGCAGCCGAGCTCGGCCGCCGCTTCGCTCCCCACGCGTACCGCATTAGCTTGCTCGCCGCGCTTGACGAGGTTTCCCCCGGTTCCCGGAAGAAGCGTTGATCATGAGCGATTACCCCAGCAGCAACGAGCGTCTCCCGCTGTTCGAGACGCCCCACAACGGCAGCGACACCAGCCGAGCCGCCGCCAAGTCGGCCGCGTCCAACGCCTCGCGGCAACGCGAGCGGATCCTGCAGTTCATCCGCGACCGGGGCGACCACGGCGCCACCCGCGAAGAGATCGAGCTGGCGACCGGGATCTCGGGCAACAGCACGCGGCCCCGGGTCCGGGCGCTGTGCAAGGCGGGCCTGATCCGCGAGACCTCGTGCACCCGCCGCACGGCCGCGGGCAACGCGGCCCGCGTGCTGGTCGCGGCAGGCAAGGCCGAGCGCGACCCTCTCCTTACGACCGGCGCCGCGGGGTGTTAGTTTCGTGAGCGATCAATCCTTTGCTGCGGCGCGTGGCGGTCGGGAGTCGAACCCCGGCCCCACGCGTCCGTGGCGCGTTCGACAAAGGAGCCAACCCCGTGCCGACGATCAAGCGGCTCACGTTCACCAAGTACGTGGGGCCCGACGGCCGACGCGTGAAGAAAGACGCGCCGGGCGCCAAGCCCAAGCAGTACCAGTCCAAGCGCTACTACGGCTGGTACCAGGACGCCCGCGGCGAAACCGTGCGGGTGAAGCTGTCGACCGACAAGACCGCCGCCGCGCAGCAGCTCGCCCAGCTCGTGAAGCGGGCCGAGTGGTCGCGGTCGGGTTTGCGGCACGAGTGCAGCGACCACCTCGAGACGCCGCTCGCCGAGCACCTGGCCGCGTACAAATCCCACCTGGCGGCCAAGGGCAATTCAGAGCGGTACGTTCGCGAGACCGCCGGGCGGCTCAAGCGGATCCAAACCGCGATGAACGCCGACAAGCTCGGCGACCTGAACCTCGATCGGTTCACGGTCTACCTGAACGAGCTCCGCGGCGGCGGGGCGAGCGCGCGGACCCTGAACGCCGCCCGGGGCGATCTCAAGTCGTTCGGCAAGTGGTGCGTCATGACCAAGCGGCTGCCGGCGAACCCATTTGAGGCGGTCTCGAAAGAGAACGAGGCGGTCGACCGGCGACGCGAGCGGCGGGTGCTGCGCGCAAAGCAGCTCGCGGATCTCATCGCCGCCGCTGACGATAGCGAGACTCCGTTCCGCGGCCTGGATGGGCCCAACCGGGCGATGCTCTACCAGTTAGCGATCGCCACGGGGCTCCGCGCGAACGAGCTCGCCACGCTGACGACGGCGAGCCTGCAGCTCGAGGGCGACTCCCCGTGCGTCGTGGTGCGGGCGGCCTACTCGAAACGCCGGCGCGAGGACGAGCAGCCGCTGCCGACCTGGCTGGCGGAGAAGCTGCAGGCCTGGCTCGACGTGAAGCGGGCCCGCTCGCTGAGCCTGGCGCCGCAGAAGCTGTTTCCGGGTTCGTGGCCGCGGCGGGCGGCCGAGATGCTGCAGCCCGATCTCGAGGCGGCCGACATCGCCTACACCGACGAGGCTGGCCGCGTGTTCGACTTCCACGCCCTGCGGCATCAGTTCATCACCACGCTGGCGGCGGCCAACGTGAGCCCGAAGATCGCCCAGCAGCTCGCGCGACACTCCAGCATTGAGCTCACACTCGGCCGGTACACCCACCTGCAGGCGGCCGACGTGGCCGGCGCCCTCGACGTGGTTGGCGATCCTGCAGCCTCGCGGGAGTCAGGCGCCGCGACTGGGACCGACGACGCCGACGCGTCGAAAGAGCTGCGCTACAGCTGCGCTAAACGTGTCTCTCATCGGCCGGAATCGGCCTCAGACGGTAAGCGGGGGGATCGGGGGCGAGTTGATAGAGACTCGCCTGAAACAGTTGCCAGATTAGGAGTTGCGTCTGGCGTAGAAGCGGAGGGCATGGGACTCGAACCCACAACCCCTTGCGGGGCGCCTGATTTCGAATCAGTGCCGGCCTGTCGTGGGCGGACGCTGTCGGACAGAGGCGGACTTTTTCTCGCGGAATAGCGTGCTCCTGCTACCGCCAAGCTCTTTGGCGGTCTCCGTTTGAGGCTTTGGGCGCAGCAAAGTGTTGCAGTTTTGTTGCAGGGTAGGGCGGCGCTGCCGGCGGCGGTCGGCTCTAAATGCGTTGTCAACGTTCGTTACAAGATTCTGGTGAGCTTTCAGCTGCGACTGCCGGACTCTGGCGGATTTGGCTTAGATCGGCCCTTAAGCTCTTCTTCGTCACGTGCATGAACACTCACGCCTGACGTGAGCAGCTCCTATCTAAGGCCGCACGTGACACTGCTGCTCGGCTTCGGTCGAGCCTCTCAGTAGGAGCTGCTCACGCTGGGCGTGACCCACCAGGAGGCGGCCAGCCCGCGAAACGCACGACGTGGTTCTCACGGACGAGCGCGGGCCCCGCTCTTTTTGATGTCCGATTACCCCGCGACCGAAGGCGGCGAGCGGCTGCCCCTGTTCGATCCGCCCCAACGGGAGCCGGAGCGCGAGGAGGGGCCGCTCGCGCCCTGCCGGTCGCCGGCCGCCGATCGCAAGCGGCTCGGCAAGCAGCAGCGCGAGATCGTCGAGCTGCTGCGGCAGGGCGAGCAACCCAACCACCGGCTCGCCCAGATCGGCATCCGGTACAGCGCACGGATCGAAGAGCTCGGGAAGGTCGGCTACGTGATTAAGCACCGCAAGGGCTCGTCGCCCGGCGAGAACATCTATTGGCTCGAGAGCGAGCCCAGTCCGTAGTGGCGTGGTTTGACGCGGTTTGTTTCAGTCCAACAGGAGCAGAGTCCATGCTGGTTCTTTCACGGAAGATGCACGAGGCCATTGAGGTCGGCCACAACGTCAGGGCGACCGTGGTCGACATCCGCGGCGATACGGTCCGGATCGGGGTCGACGCGCCGCCGGAGGTCCCCGTGCACCGCGGCGAGGTCGGCAACGCGATCCGGCGGGCCCGGCGGGATACGCCGCTCTTGGGCCTGATCGGCTACGCCGGCGCCGGCAAAGACGCCGCCGCGGCGGAGCTGGTCAAGCAGGGCTGGCGGCGGCTGGCGTTCGCTGATCCACTGCGCGAGTCGCTGCTGCGGCTCGACCCGGTAGTGCGACTAGACAACGGATCGCACGCGAAGCTAACGCGGATGGTCGGCACGTTCGGGTGGGACCACGCCAAGCGGCACGCGGACGTGCGGCGGCTGATGCAGGGTCTCGGGACCGACGTGGTCCGTGACGTCTGCGGCGCGGGCGTGTGGGTCGACCTGATGCGGCGGCGGCTCGATGAGACCCGGCGCCGCGGGCCGGTGGTGGTCACCGACGTGCGCTTCGCCAACGAGATCGCGCTGCTGCGTGACGAGTTCGGCGGGCGGCTGATCCGCGTCCACCGGCCCGGCGTGGGACCGGTCAACGGCCACGTCAGCGACCAGATCGGCGAGCTGCCGACCGACGGCGAGGTGCTGAACGACGGCGAGGTGCTGAACGACGGCGAGGTGCTGAACGACGGCTCGCCCGAGCAGCTCTGCCGCCGGGTGCTGGACTGCGTGCAGACCTTCTGGGAAGCGGACCAGGCGGCGGAGGGCGCGGCATGAGCTGGATCGGTCTCTACGAAGGGGGCAGGGTGGATCTGGTCGACCCGCGACCCGAGCAGTTCGCCATCGAGGACATCGCCCGCGGGCTGTCGCGCGTGAACCGGTTCGCTGGGCATACGCACGAGCCGTACTCTGTGGCGCAGCACTCGGTGATCGTCTCGCGGCTGGTCCCGCCGGAGCTCGCGCTGTGTGGGCTGCTGCACGACGCCGGCGAGGCGTACCTGGGCGATCTGGTGCGGCCGCTCAAGCAGATGCTGCCCGGCTACGTCGAGCTGGAGTCGCGGATGATGCTGGCGATCGCCGAGCGGTTCAACTTCCCGTGGCCCAAGCCCGCCGAGGTCCGTGAGGTTGACAACCGGCTGCTGGTGACCGAGCGCGACCTGCTGCAGCCGAAGGCGCCGGCGTGGGAGTCGCTGCGGGACGTGAAGCCCTACCCACGGGTGGAGATCTACTACGAGTTGCCCGCCCGGGCGGCGGGCAACTTCTTGCGGCGGTACGAGGAGATCGTCGGCGATGAGCCGGGCGAGCTCCCAAGCGCCATGAACCGACTAGCCGACAACACGCGGCCGTTTGGCGACGGCGCGTACTGACACCCCCGGAGACCCCCCATGCCCGTAGCCCATCTGATCCGTTTCCCCGATGGTTCGAGCGCCCTGCTGGGGGTCGACTCTGCGATCGCCGCCTACACGCTGCGCGAGAAGCTGATGGAGCAGTTCCGGCAGATGCCGCCCGGCGAGCCGCTGGAGTTCGCGATCAAGAAGATGCCGGTCAGCAACGACGATCTACAAGAGAGCCAGGAGCTGTGGTGATGGGAAGTCGCCCGCACTATGACCGGTTCTGCGCGGACTGCGGCGAGTATTTGGACGACTGCAAGTGCTGGCTCGACGAGCCGTGCCCCTGCTGCCTGGCGCCGCTGAACCGCTGCCGCTGTGACGACGAAGACTACTCCGCGCCCGACGCCTAGAGCAACCACGATGACCTACCGAAGAAAACCCGCCGCCGGTCAGCAGCCGCTGCCGCTGGACGTCGAGTACGCCGAGCGGTTCCGCCTGCTGGAGTCGGTCCACTACAGCCGCAGCGGCCTGTCGCAGCGGCGTTGGAACAACGTCGTGGCGTTGCTCTCGGCCGTGCACCGCCTCAATCAGGGGAGCGGCTGCTGGGCGTCTAGCGATCGCCTGGCGGACGAGTGCCGCTACTCGCGTCGGACGCTGTTCCGTGCCAGCCAGGACGCCCAGGAGCTCGGTGTGCTGGAGGTCGAGAATCGCGTCCGGAAGGGGGCCAACGGCGGCCGGGCGTTTAACTCCTGGCGGATCGACTGGGGGGCGTTCGCCCGCCTGGGCTCAGCGATCCCGGCATGCTCGGCCCCGTCGTGCGCGGGTGAGTGCCAAAATGCCCTAGGTGAGTGCCAAGATGCCGAGGTTGAGTGCCAGTTTGGCACGGCCATAGAGGAGAACTCTAAGCTTAGCTCTTCGAGTCGAGACGGGTCGAGCGCGACCGAAGAAGCTTGCATTGGTTTCGGCCGCCGGCTGTCGCCGGGCGGCCTGGACGAGGTCCGCCGGCGGGGCAATGCGATCCTGGCCGCTGTCGGGAAGCCCCGCCCCAACACGGACGACTGGGAGTACGCCGCCAAGATTGCTGTGCTGAGCGTCGAGCGGCTTGGCGAGCACTGGCTCGCCTCGAGCCTGGAGGCGGTCCGCCACGGCAGCCCCAAGACGCCCTGGAGGTTCTGGCGGGGCGTGCTGGTCAACAACACCCGGGAATTCCTGCAGCTGGACCTGCGCCGACTGCTGGCCCAGACGTCGGTCCCCGAGGTGTTGCGGCGGCGTTCCCCACCCATTGACCTGAGCGAGCGGCTTTGCGTCGCGGGAGGGGAGCCTTGAACCGCCTCGACCAATTCGCAACCGACTCCGCCGCGGCCGGTTCCGACGAGCACGTGGTGGTGATCGCCCTCTAAAAAGGCGCCGAGCGGTACATGTTCGCGTTCTGGCCGCACCAGCAGGACCTGGTGCGGCGGATGTTGGGGCGGTTCGCGGCGAACGACGAGCTGTCTTTCAATTGGTACGACGCGGCGACGCTGAGTCAGCAGATCAATCAATCGAAGTAGCCCCAGTCGGGGCAAACAACCACGAGGAGCCAACCATGGTGAAGGTGATCAAGCACGGCAGGGCGCCGCTGACGGTGTTCGAGGGCGTCTGCCGGACATGCCAGTCGCTGCTGCAGGAGGACCGCAGCAAGGTGAACCCGACGTTCGACGTCCGCGAGCAGACGGAAGTGGCGACGGTTCGCTGCCCGGTCTGCAAGGCGGACGCGCAGCTGGTGCCCAAGTCGGAAGGGGGCCCATCGTGATGCGTACGTTGCTGCCGATTGTCCCAGAACCCGTCAGGGAGGGCAGGACAGATGCCTAGCGACCCATCGTGGCGCCCCGTCAACCGCGTGCAGGCGCATTTCGAGAGGGAGGGCGAGCAAGCCCAGCCGCAGGAGAAGCCGACGCGTTGCGACGCCACTCGCGAGCGAGGAGAGGGCTGCCACCTGCCGTACTGCAATTGCGGCTACGGCGCCCGCAGCCACTGCACGTGCCGCAGCGAGGCGATGGCGATCGCCCTCTACGGCGCGTCGTTCGCCGTTGTGCTAGCGCTCTTGTCGTTGCTGTTGTAGCGGACAAACGCGGACGGACCACAATCCGGAGCCCGCGCGACGCCCAATGCCGAGAGACTTTACAGGTTTGAAGCAACCGGAAGGCAGGAGGCCCATGCCAAGGCACCGAGAGATCACGCTCAAGTTCCCGGTGGTGTACCAGATCGGCGTGCCGTTCGCGACGGTGCGTGGGAACCACCAGGAGGTGGTGATCGTCACGATGGACGACGAGTGGCTGACGGACGAGCAGCTGCGGGAGAAGGCGGAGCGGGTACGGAAGCGATTGGCGATGAGGCGTCGGGATCGGTAGTGCTTCGAGTGGCCCCTGGCGTCAAGCACTTGGTTCGGAGTCAGCGACCGCGTGCCCTAGGTTGGCCGCGGATCTCGCTGGCGTCTGAGCTGCGCGGCCGCGGCGATCTCAACTGGATACCGATGGCAGGGACTGAACCACCTTGGTCTAGCTACGCCGCTGGCTGAATAGTCCACGGCTGCGGGCTCTGTCAGCCGATGGGGTCTATTGTGCCTGTTAGCTTTGAGGCCGACGTTTGGGCGGGGACTTGAGTTGATCCACCACACGGCGGACGCCTGCAATATTGCCTACCGCTTTGACGATCGGTCTGCGCTGGTTCTCGTACTGTAGCGCGCCGCTCAGTGTGACCGTTCCTTGCTGGACGGTGGCGGTCACTTTCGACTGTGCTCCGGTCCCCGTCCGTTCTAGCCGCTGGTTCACGGTCTTCTGCAGCGATCTGTCGGGGACTTGGTTTTGGCCGAACATTGGGTCGAACCTCTTGAGGGGGTTGTTTGCGTCGGCGCCCGACGGGTCATGCGCCCGTTCTTTCGCACTCACGCATCATTTCGAATCCGGCCTTCGTCAGAGAGTACGCGCCGGGGCGCTTCTCCCGGACAAGCAGTTCCTTCTCCACTAGCTCTTCTAACGCTAGGTGGTGCTTGTCCCAGCCTGCGCCCCAGAAACAGAGCATCTCGCGCGGCTCCATCAGGTACTGATGAAACGTCCGCAGGACTGATCGTTGTGGCTTGGGCAACAAACGGTTCATTCGTTCCTCGACATCACACGGGGCGGAGCAGACCCCGTTAGGGACTTGCGCCGAGAATGGACCTGCGTCGTTCCAGGTCTCTGGAGAGGGTCTTGAGGGCGTCGCTGCCGGCACGCATCGATTTCAGCACGGCTTCCGCTTCCGTCAGGGTCAGCAGCGTCACTGCCTGCCCCCGGAACAGTTTGCGCCAGAGTCGGACCGCTTCGTCATCGGAGAGCATTGTCGATTCCCTTTTCTTGTCGTTCACGCAGGTGGGCCTACGACTCTCCGCCGATGTCGAATTCGAACTGGCAATCCGGGTCGAGGTGGTCCAGGAATTCATCGCTCCTGACTCCATGGGCGATCTTGGATGCGTCGAACATCGATTTCGCGCCATCGAGGTCGACCATGCCGTTGGCGAGCAGGGCGCACTGGATGAATCCGATCCAGCGGTGGAGCTTCGTGGCGGGCCAGTCTTCGGCGTGGTCCTGAATCCGCTCGCACATCCACTCCAGGTGAGCGGGCTGCAGGGACCTAGGCAGCATCGTGAGGGGCTCGTCCCATGCGCCGACGATCGTCTTGCACTTTTCCGCCATGGCTGTGATCAGCACCGCAGACTCGTCCATGGAGATCTCCTAGGCTTCCGGGTTGATTCGTTCCGTGGCGCGGTCCATGCGGAGGAGTTTCCGGCGCGCCTCCGTCTTGACCCGCACCGCGGCGCCGGGCATGGCAAGGACTCCCTTGAGGTCGCCTATCGCTTGGTCTTGCTCTCCCATCGCGAGCCGCACCAACGCCCTGTTGTAGAGCGCCATCGCCACCAATTCGGGCGGCACGCCATCCATCTGGATCACCATCCTGTAATCCTCAATCGCCAATGCACGCTGGTGCAGCTTTGCACGCGCCATCCCCCGCCGGTAGTGCCACTTGGCTTTCTGCCGGGGTGAGCTTCTCAGGCTGAACCACTTAAGTGTCTGCATTCAACGGGTCCGTCGCTGCGCTAGCGCGCACTGGAGCGACTGCTGTGCGGAGGCTGCTTCGGACTAACGCCTCCACCGATTCCGGCGTGTGGAAAGAACCGTAGGCGATCCGGAAGAAGCAGCCCCCCTGATGGGGCTGCTGGTACGGTTCGCTCGTGGTAAAAGCAAAACTACGACTGAGGCGCGACACGACCCGTCGCGCCGTCTGAAGGTCTCTTACACCGACGCGGCACGCGTAGGCTTCGTCGAAGACTAGATACGAATCTGAACGGAGGGCTGCTGGAGCCAAGAATCGCCCTGGCTATTGAGGGGCGGCTGTGGGCTCTACTTCCAATGCCTGTTGTCGTATCCGCCTTTCACGGACTGTCTCAAAAGGCATCCCCTCCAAGAGCTCATACCGCTCGGCACGGATGAACCAGAAGGCCAATCCGCCCGAGTTGTGGCGGGGCGAGTTCGCGGCCGCTGGCGCCCGCACTCCCAGCGACCCCTTCTTGCCCGTCTTCTTCCAGCCACGGCGTTCCATGATGATGCGCACCAGAACACCGATTGCCTGGCGGAGCCGCTGCGACCGCTGGGCGTGAATCCCTGATAAGAACTCGTTGATCTGGGGGTGGCACTCCAGTTCCCTAACGACCCCGGCGAGCGGCGCGCGGTCGTGGTGGATCTCGGACTCCTCCATCCTCCGCTGGCATTCTGCGTCGTTGAAGAAGTCCAGCACCGCTTCAAAGGGCAGTTCCTGGTCATTGACGACATCTGAAAACGTCTTGCCCTGCTTGTCCGCAAGGAACACGTTGCGGGTGACTCTAATGCGTGGCATAGGAACCTGGTGGTGGAGCGGGTCCGGCGTCTGGCGTGCTGTGGAGGTACAATTATTGTATCTCCAAAATCGGCATCTGCGGGGTGGAATCCATGAAGAATCTTGAAGTAGCACCGAATCGTCGGAAGAGGACGCGACAGGCACCTGCTAACTCCTTTGCTAGCGTGACCTCTTGCAACCGATTAGGGACGCCGGGGGCAACGTCCGGTTGGGGGGCGTCGGCGGAGCTGCACCGGAAGCTGAAGGAGCTGCCAGGCGGGAGGTCGCCGGGGTGGTGGGGGCGATGCGGGCGGAGGAGAGTGTCATCCGCAGGTTTGTTCGGTCAGTTTGGGACCGACGCGGGGTGGGTCGGTCGATGAAGCCGGTGCAGCTTTGCGAGTCCCGACTCTGACCGAGGTCGTGACAACCTCAGCGGGTTCGCTGCCGTTCTTTGGCGCCGCGGGCGATGCAACCTTCGTCGGTAGGGGCGCCCGCGGACAGCGGGCAGATAGTCCAATCGACTTCGATTGGAATGGGCGATCAGGGGCATCAAGGCCGGGCATGCTGTATGGCCATCGCGGCCAAATTAAGTTCGTATCACTCGATCAAGGTGAATGCCCGAAGTAAGAGTACGCGCTGCCCGAACGATGAAAGTCTGATTCGCCCCGAGCACTTCGAAACATGATTGCAAGAACTTCCACGGATCGCTCCGTGGGGAGAATTGCCCCGACTTTCCTGGGCGTGGACCCTCGTTTTGGTGTAGATTCAGTAGCACTTACTTCTGGTCCCACTGGCGAGTGATGCAAATGCGGCTGTCAACTCATCGATCGGCAACTCTCTCGTTCGTGGCTGCGATGCTGCCTCTTTGCGGTGTCGTGGCGTCGCCGGCGCCGGCCGCGGTCTACTCCCAGGTCGCTCAGGTGTCTGGAAGCGGATTGGGTGATAATGGCGCCGGGGATGGCACCACACGCACTGCTCAGGCGAGCACGGCTGACAAGTTGTTCGCTGGCTCGGCTCGCGCCCGCAGCGCGGCGGGGTTCGTCTCCGGGTACGTCCTCGCCTTCGCCGATAGTCGGGCTTTCCCCAGTGGGGGATTCGTCTCGGCGAAAGCTTCAGCGTACCTGCAAATCAACGATGTTGTCATCAGCCGCACTGACCCAAACCTACCCGACACGGTCGAGACGACGTTTCAGATTAGCTTCGACGAAAACACCGACCTAGACCGCCTGACTACCATCAACGGCGGACTGGGCAACTCGGACGATTTTGACCTGGACGGCGCGCGGGACGGATTGCTGGATGTGACCAAGACGGTGCCCGTCGACACGCCGCTGTCGATTTTTCTAACGGCCGGCATTGGCGCCACGCTCCAAAGCATGCCCGGTCAGATTGAAGCCAGCTTCACTGCCAGCCTGGGGGGATCGCCCGTCTTCCTGCTCCCCGACGGGTATGTGGCCAACAGCGTCGATGGGCAGATCGAAGATAGTTGGTATGTCGGTCCGGTAGGTTCCGTGGTTCCCGAACCCAGCACGCTGACCGGGTTGCTGGCGGTCCTGCTGCCGGCTTTGCTGTGCCGGCGTGGCTTCTGCCGCGGCGACCTCTCCGAATTTCTTTGTTCCTAGCGTCCCCCATCACTGCAAGCACGCGCAGTCGGTAGGCGACTGAGGTTGAACCAGTTTCAGCGAGTTAGCCGCCTGCCCGAGCCGCTGAGGCGCCCGATCGGCGGCGGCGCCTCCGCGGCTAAGTCGGGAGGGGCCGTCCTGGCCGGATGGTACGCTGGGAGGAGCAAGCGGCGACTGCACGGGCACTCGCCGACACCGCGGGCTGCTGCGTTGAGTTTGGTCGGGTTGTCTTTGGCCAGGGGGGCCAGTAGTGCTTGGGGCGCCTGATGATCTAAGATTACTTGACTACTAAGAGGCGGTGTCACCATGAAGCATAGGCCCCTTAATGTGGTTAGAGACCTCCTGTTCCCTTGCGCTCAACGCACCTGTGGCCACGCCTTTCGTGCTGATGCTGCGGCCCCGTAGCGGGGCACAACAATGGGTGGCGAGTGAGCAGTACGTGCTGACGCCCAGCGTGACAGCGGTTGAATTCACCGACCAGTTTGGCGATTTGTGCCAACGACTGGTTGCTCCTTCCGGGAGTTTCTCGATTCATACTGGCGCCGTCATCGAGGCGGCCGACGCCGCCGACCTCGCACCAGGGGCGCCCTTCGTCGAGGTGCAGCAGTTCCCTGACGCGGCGTTGCCATTCTTGCTTCCAAGTCGGTACTGCGAATCGGACCGATTCAGTCAGATGGCAGCGTCCATCACCGCCGGGTACGCCGCGGGTTACGACCAGTGTTCCGCGATCGTCGACTACATTCGCGGCTTTCTGCGATACGTGCCCGGCGCCGGTCAGCAAATCATCAGCGCGGCCGAGGTGAATGGCCGAACGCAGGCGGTCTGCGGCGACATGGCCCACCTGGGCATCGCCCTCTGCCGCGCGTTAAGCATCCCCGCACGGATGGTCGTCGGGTACCTCGAGTCGCTTCAGCCAATGGACCTGCACGCGTGGTTCGAGGCGTATGTGGGCGGCCGCTGGTACACCTTCGATCCGACGCAGGACGCGTTGCATGGGGGACGCGTGTCGATTGCTTACGGCCGCGACGCCGCGGACGTCGCTGTTTACACACAGTTTGGCGAACCGGTGGACCTGGTTAGCATGACCGTCCGTGTGGCGCGGCTACCCGGGTCGCCCACATGAGCGGAGCGATGACGGGTCCTGCGTCCGCCAGTGCTCTCGCCCCCGAAAGGGCTGGTCCAAGCCGAAATCGAACCAGAGTCACGCCTGAGCGCTCGACGCGGATTGTGGAGGCTAGTCTTCCTGCAGAGGTGTACACAATCTCGGCGCCTTCAGAAGTCCCGGTTCAGACGGCGGTTGTGACGACCTCAGCGAGTTTGCTACCGTTTTTTGGCGCCGCGAACGATGCAACCTCACAGAGTCTCATCTAGGCACCCGGCCCAGCAAGGCAAGCGACCTCACTTGCTAGCCGTGCATGCACCACAGAAGGCGCCGAATCAAGCAGACACGTCAGACGCCCGCATCCGGGGTCCGGACAATCAGCATGTCACGGTACGCGATGCCATCGATTCATAAGCCGTGCACCCTCCTCGCTATGATTCATTAACGAGACAGGCAGTTGAATCGCGGCCTTCGGCGCAGCGTGTGTCCGGGGTCGCCTGCTATGACGCGACGAGGCGCCGGACTTTTTCAAGTAAGAGGCCGTTGTCGATCGGCTTGCTCAAGTAGTCGTCACACCCGGCTTTGATGCAGCGGCTCATGTCGCCTTGCATGGCGTCTGCAGTGAGCGCAACGATCGGTCCGTTGTAACCGAGACGCCGTAGTTGATCCGCGGTTCGATAGCCGTCCAGCCTTGGCATCTGCATGTCAAGCAGGATGATATCGACGATGCGGTCGTTCCGCAGCATTTCTTGAACCATCTCGACGGCTTGCTGCCCGTCTTCGGCTTCGGTGATCTTGGCGCCGGCTTTTCCCAAGAGCCGGGTGGCGAGAAACCGAATCTCTCGACGATCGTCGACGATCAACACGCTGCAGGCGAGTGGCGCCCCTTCAGACGCGAGCGGTTGCGGCTCGTACTCGCTCGACCGGTCCAACGGGATGAGACGAGCCCCAGCGATGTCGCCGCAGTCGATCGTGGCGGTGAAGCAACTGCCCACCCCCGGTTCGCTACGCACGGCGATATCGCCCCCCATCAATCCGGCCAAACGCTGCGAAATCGCCAGACCTAGGCCCGTGCCCTCGAACCGTCGTGAGACCGACGAGTCGACCTGCGTGAACGGCTTGAACAGCTGATGGATCTGCCGCTTGGTCATGCCAATCCCCGTATCGGCGACCTGGAACTCAATACGATTGGTTGATTTGTCGTACCGTACGGAGAGCGTCACTACGCCGCGGTCGGTGAACTTAATCGCGTTACCAATGAGGTTGATTAGGATTTGCTTCAATCGCTTAAGGTCGGACACAATCACTTCCGGTACGTCGCTGCAGTCTAGCTCAAACTTGATGCCGCTTTCGGCAGCGCGAACGCCCATAACGCTCCGCACGTCCTCAACGACGCTGATAGGAGAGAACGGCTCGGCGAACAGCTCGATCTTGTCGGCTTCGATCTTCGACAGGTCCAGGATGTCGTTGATGATCTCCAGGAGGTACAGTCCGTTTCGGCGGACGGTCGCGACGTGCTGCTGGGCTTCGGCATTCGTCGCACTCTCGCCAATCAGGTCCACATACCCAAGGATCGCCGTCATCGGCGTACGGATCTCGTGACTCATGTTGGCGAGGAACTCACTTTTGGACCGATTCGCGAGTTCGGCTTGCTCACGGGCCTCTCTCAAGGAAGCCTCCGCGTCGTGGCGTGGGGTCACGTCCCAGATCACGCCCGAGTGGCGGATCGTTCGCCCGGACTTCCCGCGGACCGGTTCCCCGATCGCCGACAACCAGCGCTGGCCGAGCCGCGGGTGGAGGATGCGAAACTCCATCTCTAGGTCGACTCCGTCGGCCAAGGATCGCTCCCAACGATCGACGAGCTCGTCGCGGTCGTCGTCGTGCACGCGTTCGAAACACCGTTCGGGGTCTGGCGCCAACTCGCTATCGAAGCCAAACAGCTCGAAGAATCGCGGCGACCAATAGAGTTCTCGCTCGCTCCACTCCCAAACGCCCATCTGTCCCGCCTGCAACGCCATTTGCAGGCGTCGGGAATCGATTGCGGCCCCCTCGGCGGCTCGGCGACGTTCATCGATCAAGTCCCTCACGGCGCACTGGCGCTGGCGGTCACGCAGCCGCGCCCGCACCGTGCTCACGAAGACCGCGATCCGGATCGGGCAAGGGACCAGCGTCACATTTCCCAGCGACAGCAGCTGCTCAACCCGCTGTGATGACAACGCGGCCTTGCCCAGTAGCACCAGGAGTGGGAACTCCGACCAATCCGGCTGATTCGCCAGCGTGCGCTGAAGCTGCTTGAAGCCGGCCGCGTTCAGCCATGCCTCAGGCGCCACGCCGACTCCAACTCCCGCATCAATCGCTCGGCACAGTTCGCCAATGTCTCGGCAGAAGGCCACTTCGATCTCAGCACTCTGCAGGATTTCATCGCAGATCCGCGAGTCCGAGGGCGTGGGCGCGAGGACTGCGACCGTTTCGATAGGGTTTTCGGCTCGTAGTCGCGTTGTCATTCTGAACGCTTCTCCCGGTCCGGCATGAGCGCGTCCTGAGATCCGACGAACTCCGGCGTTCCCGAAAGCACCCCGCGAAAGTTGGTCAGGGGTTGGCCGATGACGAAGCCCTGCTCGCCCATGCTGAATTCGCGGATCGTGCGCTCGTGATTGGCGGTTCGGTTCTTTACGACCGAGATCGCACGGTGGATCTCGCCATCGGCCTCGAAGTAGCGAAAGAGGATCACCGCGTCGGCCAGGTAGCTGGTGTCGACAGGCGTGGCCATGCCGCGTCCCAGCATGCCGTGCTGCGCGACGACCAGGAACGTCGCGACGCCCCGCTTGGCGAGGTAGTTCAGCATGTCGTTCAGTTGGATCATCAGGTGTTTCTCGTGGGGCATCGAGTTGAGGTAGCCGTTAAGGCTATCGATCAACACCACGGAGGTCGGCCGGCTCCTCTCGTAGGGCTCCACCGCTGCGCGGACGATCATCGAAAACTCATTCGGGGTGATCTCACCCGCTTTGAGGTGGCGGACCTCGATCAAGCCTTCGTCAACGTACCGCCGCAGCGGTAGGCCCAACCCCTTTGATCTCAAGAACAGCGCGTGGGAGCTTTCTTCGAACTCAAACAGCACAGCGCGCTCCCCACGCTTCGCCGCCTCAACGGCGAATTGGACCCCTGTGGTTGATTTGCCGATGCCCGCCGGCCCTAGGAGCAGGGTGCTGGAGCCCTTGGCAAGTCCGCCTCCCAGTAGCGAGTCCAGCGCCGGCAGGCCGCTGCTCACTGATTGGCCGTCGAACTCGGCAGCGGGGCCGTCTATCCCGCGCGGGTAGACCCGTATCCCGCCACGAACTAGTTGGAGGTCGTGGGCGCCCCCGATAAAGTCCGACCCTCGAAACTTCGTCACGCGGAGAAAACGGCGTTCGCCTCCGTAGTCGGTCAACCGTTGCTCGAGCCGGATGACTCCGTGGGCGAGGCTTTGTAGCTCCTGATCGTCGCCATCGGACTTGTCGTCCAGCAACAGCGACGTGCAGTGGCGCCCCGCCAGAAACTGTTTTAATGCCAGGATTTCGCGCCGGTACCGGAGCGCTCCCTGCGAGAGTAGACGCATCTCCGACAGCGAATCGAAGACGATGCGGTCGGGCTTAATTGAATCGATCTGCTTGTGGACGTCGCCTACGGTCGCGCCCAGTTCGACCTCGGCGGGTTCGAACATGGTGTACTGAACCCGGTCAACGTCCTCGTCCGGCCTGACAAGTTCGTGGATCTCGATCCCATCGAGACACCAACCGTGCGAGCGGGCGATGTCACGCAGCTCTACCGCCGACTCTGAACGCGTGACGTAGATCCCTTTCTCGCCGGCGTCGCGGCCCGCCAGCAGGAATTGCATCCCTAGCGTGGTCTTCCCGGAACCGGGGCTTCCCTCGATCAGGTAGAGCCTGTCGGCGGTCAAGCCACCGTGCAGCACGTCGTCGAGCGCCCCAATCCCGGTACTTACCCGAGCCCGCTCTTCTGTTTCATTGTCCGTCACCTTTTCCTCCGTTTGTGTCTCTAGGGCACGCCGAAGGTGTCGCAGGATGGGCGGACAGCGGTCGGGCACAACAGTATAGCAGAACTGTCGTCGCCTTGGTGTGCGCGCTCCAACCGAGCCCCCTGCCAGGAGCAACGGCCCCACTAATGCCTGCTAGAACTCGCAATCATCGATGTTCTGGACATGCTTGCAGCAGGGAGCCACCCCATACGGCATAGAGCACACGACGAGATGATGAGGTTGGGCCAACCGCCCGGAGTTACGCCCGCGGCAAATGCGCTGAGGTGTGCCGAACATCGGCGCCATCAGAGAGCCCGGTTCAGACGGCAGTTGTGACAACCTCAGCGAGTTCGCTGCCGCTCTTTGGCGCCACGGACGATGCACCCTCATTCAGTCCGCCAACACGCTTTTCCTCATAACAATGGTGGGAAAAAGTCGATTGGTTCATTCCCTGTCGTTCTCGGCACGGCTATGGCGAGGAACTAAGGAACTCTTCCTGGTACAATGAGGGTTTCCTGGACTCCTTCGCAAGGGGATACGATGTGGCTGCAGACTTCCTGTTCGCTAGAGTTTGACGCGCCCGTTGCAACGCCATTTCTGCTCATGTTGAGGCCGCGGAGCGGCGGGCAGCAATGGATTGCTCGCGAGCAGTATGTCCTGACGCCGAGCGTGCCGGCCGTTGAGTTTACAGACACGTTCGGGAACCTGTGCCAGAAACTCGTGTCTCCAACTGGGCCGTTCACAATCCGCACCTCCGCGGACATCAATGCCGCAGACTTCGCCGATGCGGAACCCTACGCGCGGTTTGTTCCAGTGAACCACCTTCCGATCGACGCGTTGCCTTTCCTCTACCCGAGCCGGTATTGCGAGTCAGACACATTCACCGAGATGGCGTCTTTGATCACAGCCAACTGCGCGCCCGGCTACGGGCAATGCATAGCCATCGTGGAATACATCCAGCAGAGTCTTCAGTACGCGCCGGGATCGGGCCAAGAGATCATCAGCGCTGCAGAGGCAAACACACGAACCCAGGCTGTGTGTCGCGATATGGCGCACCTCGGTATAGCGTTGTGCCGCGCTTTGTCCATACCTGCCAGAATGGTCGTGGGCTACTTGGAAACGCTTCGGCCGATGGACTTGCACGCCTGGTTCGAGGCTTATGTCGGAGGCCGTTGGTTCACGTTCG
This sequence comes from Posidoniimonas corsicana, assembly GCF_007859765.1. Classification (NCBI taxonomy): domain Bacteria; kingdom Pseudomonadati; phylum Planctomycetota; class Planctomycetia; order Pirellulales; family Lacipirellulaceae; genus Posidoniimonas; species Posidoniimonas corsicana. Next base: position 554,478 of record NZ_SIHJ01000002.1, on the reverse strand, counting down.
ATCCTACGCAGCATGACTTGGAGGGTTGCCGCGTCGCGATAGCCTATGGGCGCGATGCGGCGGACGTTGCGATCTACACCCAGTTCGGGGAACCGCTTGAACTAAAGCGAATGTCGGTCGATGTCCAGCGATTGCCGGGCCCCCCCACCTGAGGGAAGAAGCACGCAAGCAGCAGGTTTGGACTCCGGCCTGCTTGAGAGTACAGAGACCGAGTGGCGAGCGTCGTAGTACTCGCGCACAAGCCCAGACTATGGCGCGTCGAGATCTCGAACCGACTCCATTGTGGCCATTAACTCGTCGATGCTCGCCGATTCCTCCATCCGTCGCTGCCGGTCGCCATCGCTGAAGAACGCCAGGATCTAATCGGGCGGCTGAGCCGGGTCGTTCAGAACATCCGAGAAAGTCCTGCCTTGCCGATCCTCGGCGAAGTCTTTCCGAGAAAGCACAACTTTTCGCATCCCAGAGCCACGAATGCGCCCCGACGAGCCAAAGCAGATACAGATATCGTGTCTCCGATAGCCGGCATAGTTAGGGCAATCCACAGCAAAGCCGGTCCAACGCGATCGGCCGGCAGCACATCCCGATTGGTCGTCAGGCCATGCGGCCACCGCCCGAAACCCTGACACATGGATCGCGGTCTTCGGCGCACCGCGAGCGATCGAAGCGGAACTACCCTTTTGTCACGTCTCAAGGCGAAGGTAATCGAGCAAACTTGAGGACGAGGTTGAGCTATCGTCAGCACTTAAGCCTTCGGCATAACTGCTGTCGGTGTGTATCACCTGTGCGAGTTAGAGCCCGCCCCAATAGTGCACCGGCGTGAAGTACCTGCGTATTGCAAGGCACGGTCGGACGCCATGCTCACACGCGGTAACGGGTGAGCATCCTTGTTGTTGCATCTCCGTCAAACATGCCTAGCCGCTGTCGCGTGTAGGCATGGCGCCCGGCCCGTGGAAGTTGCTTCTGACGACGAAGCCGACGCGTGCTCATCATGTAACTTACACGCAGCAAGTGCGAAGGTCACCTTCGAAGTATCGCGAGATTGCGAGTTGCGATTCTCCAAAGGTAGCCGCGCTGTTACCAGTTCGGGGTCGCCACGAAATAGTGCGTGAATCATGTCGCCAGGAAGTTCTAGATGGTTGGCGGATTCCTTATTGGCAGGAAGTCTCAAGGAAATAGCAAGATTGTTCCACCTTGCTGACAGAATTATGCAGCGTGCGTGGGCGTGAAAGTCCTGCGCAGCCAACGCCTCCCGCCTGGCGCTCCCCAACGCCGCCGCGAGAATCTAGCCCTAACGTGCACAGGACGATGAATCCGGAGCAGGTTCGGGGGGCCGTCCTGAATCTGCACGAGGTAGTGACAACCGACGCGAGTTCTCTGAGACGCGATCTCAGCGAAGTCGATGCAACCTCGTGCTCGAAGCAAGGAGTGCGCGCAAGAGCCCAGCCGACAAAAGTAGCTGACGCCTTCGTCCAAGAACGATTCATCACTTCATGGCGGTGAAGCGGATCGGTACTGCAACAGACGCATCCGTCGTCCGAATAGCCGACTGAGTCAGCCGGGCAAGCACTCGGTGCCACGGCTGCGGGGACGCGGCGTACCTCTCCCTTGAGCAGAAAGGAGGGCTAGCCGCCAACGGTTTTTGCAGATACAATATTTGTACGTCCAGGGTGTCGCCCACCGTCCGCGAAGCCAACTGGATGCCGAAAGCGAAGATCACAAGCCGGGACTTCGTGGATGATCGCCAGGGGAAAGCGTTCTTGGATGTCGTCGACGATCCCGAACAGCGCTTTGATACCGTGCTGGAGTGCTTCTGCGACGCGGAATGGCAGTGGCGGATGGAAGACGCCGAGATCCACCACGACCGCGCGCCCCTCGCGGGCGTCGTACGAGAACTGGAGTCGCACCCCAAAGTCGAAGCGGTCCTCTCGGGTGTCCATGCCTGTCGAACGCAACGCCTGCGGCAGGCGATTGGAGTCGTCATACGGATCGTTATGGAGCGGCGTGGCTGGAAGAAGGCGGGCAGGAAAGGGTCGCTAGGAGTTCGCGCGCAGCGCACAAAGGGCGAGCCGGCCCACAACACGGGCGGGTTGGCTTTCTGGTTTGTCCGTGCTGAGCGGTACGAGCTTGCTGAGGGGATGCCGTTTGCTTCGGTATCGGAGCTGTGCAAGCAGATGGAAGCGGCGCCGCAGCCTCGTTCATCGAAGAATCGGCAGACGATTAAGGAATAGCAAACGAACGCCGAGCCATCCGCTGACAGACGAAGCCGCGACGGGGCACATTCGTATCTTGTCACGGTTGAAGGACTGGAGTCGGCTCTTAACTTGCTCGCTCGGCTCAGCTCCGAGTTCGTTTTCAAGACGGCCGAGCCGATCGTTGTCGGAGCGACATCGGGTCGCTGTAGCTTTCGGGTTGCTTGCGCTCCCGGCATGTCGGTCCGTCGACTGCAGGGCCTGCTGTCTGTTTTTCCTAGCGCACGGCTTGTGACGGAGCCTGCGGCTTGAGCGATCGACGGGGTCGGTACGAATGAGCGGGAACTGGTTTAAGGAGCTCTTCACCGTGCGCAAGCGCGGGGTGCTGGCTTTTCGTCGCGGCATGGTGTTGGCGAACGTGCGTCAGTACGCGAAGGCAATCGACGCCTACACGACGGTTCTTGCCACGCCGGACATCGAAGCAGGATTGCAGGCGATGGCGCTTTACAATCGCGCGCTCGCTCTTAGCGCAAGCGGCGACAAACCGGCCGCGGCGGTCGATCTCGAACAGTTGCTGCTCCTGTCTGGCGTTTCGGCCACCATCAAGACCGAGGCGCGGCGGAAGCTTGTGAGAATGAAAAGAAACCCGACACTCACCGATCGTCCAGGCGGCAATCGATAAATAACTAAAAGGACGGAAGCATGTTAGTACTTAGCAGAAGAACGGATGAGTTCTTGCGGATCGGAGACAACATCCTAGTGAGGGTGCTTGGCGTAAAGGGTCGCGTCGTACGCCTGGGAATCGACGCCCCCTCCGACATCCCGATCTTACGCGGCGAGCTAACGACGTTCGATCCAACAGGCGCTTGCAGGCAAGCAGGCGATGCCCAAGAAGCGCGAGCGGGCAGACGGGCCCGAGGTCCGAACGGCAGAAGGACCGGCGCAGCATGAAGGCGAATGACACGAGCCCATCGACTCCACGCCCCGTGCTGCGACGCCCCTTCGGACCTCGTTGCCGTGAGGACGCAGAGCACGCGTACAGCGCTGCCTACGGCTTCACCTCACGGACCGTCTGCGAAGCTTGCTGTGACCGCGTCGCCGAGCCGTTGCGGCCCTATCCGTTGGTTCGCGGTTACCTGACCCGGGTAATCGACCACCCCGGCATTCGGCTGTTCGTTGTCGACGCACCGAGTCATACAGAAGAAACCTCGACGCGGCGCTCGCCGAGGAACGAGTCGCAAAAAAGTGCGATGCAAACGGTCGAACCATCGCGCTCTATCGGTTGACACTCGACAACGAGACTGTCGGGTACGACGTCGAACTGCGGAAGCTGCACGACGCAGAGTCAACAACCGCAGGCGGCTAGCGGGTTCGCCGGCTTAGGCTTTTCCACCCATCAATTAGCAGAGGTTCCAATGAGCTGGGAAGTCATCGAGCGGGATTGGAAATTCGTTTGCAATCAGGTGCTGCTCACTTGGGGCAAGCTCAGTGAGGACGACCTGGTCTTCATCGCTGGCGATCGCGATCGCTTCGTTGACTTGTACGTGCAGCGCTATGGCGTTGACCGGGAACGAGCAACCGCCCGCGTTGATGCGTTCGCGGAGAATCTCGCGCTTACCTCGCCAGCAGCCGCCCTGACGACGCCCTGCTGAGAAATCTCGGCGACGAACGCCTCCCTAACCTAGCTGGATTTCATATGCCGATTTTGGAAGGGACTCCTGTCAGCCCTGGGCTCGCCAGTGGTACAGCGATTGTCTACGACTTTGAGGTGGGACGCAGGCTATGCGTCCAGCACGCCGGGGAATCAGGTTGTGATGTTACCGAAGAGTGGGAGAGGGTCGACAGTGCGCTCGCACAATCGAGCCACGATCTGGGACGCGTCGCCGAACTTGCGGGCAACGCGCCCGTCAGCGCGACTTCGCTGTCGCTCTTGTCTGCCCATGCGGCGATGACAGCCGAGATCGCATTTCTCGTGAAGAAGCACATCGACCACCAGCAGGTGAATGCCGATCGGGCGCTCGAATCGGTGATAGCAGCGTGGGTCGAGAGGCTGACGAGGCTCGACAGCGAGTACCTTCGGGAGCGAGAGCAAGACGTCCGCGACGTTGGCAGACGAATGGCGAGGTATCTTTCGGGCTCGATGCCTTGGAGCAAAGGGCCGTTGAAGGCCGATTCGATCGTCGTGGCGCGGGAGCTGCTGCCTTCGGAGGCTGTCGAACTTTCTAACTGTGGGGTCTTGGCGATCGTCGCCGACCGCGGTGGACGGTACGGCCACACCGCAATCCTCGCCCGCTCGCTGAATATCCCAATGGTCAGCGGCATCACCGACGCCGCCCGGGTAATCCATCCTGGGGATCGCCTGCTGGTCGATGGCGAGACAGGCCTGGTTGTGGTTAACCCTACAGCGAATGAGAGAGGAGTGTTTAATGAGCGGATGACGCGTGTTGCAGTCGATTCGTCCACCAAGATGATCGAGTGCGGCCAACCGTGCACGACCCTGGACGGCGTTGGAATCGAACTCGTCGCGAACCTAGGTCGACCGGACGAAACCGCCTCGGTCGTCGAGCAGGGCCTCGAAGGGGTTGGGCTCTTCCGCACCGAGTTCATGTTCATCGATGCGCCCGATCGGCCTGACCCGGCGACGCAAGGCGCCATCTATGCTGACATAGCGAATCAACTCGCTGGACGTCCCCTTGTCGTCCGGACTTTCGACCTCGGACGAGACAAAATCCCCCCCTTCTTGCTGTCGGACGAGGCCGAGCAGCCGAACGGGTTGCATCTCGGCGGATTGCGTTTCCTACTAGCAGAGAGCTCGCTGTTTGAATCCCAGCTGCAGGCCATCTTGGAGGTCTCACAGGACCACGATCTTCGCATCTTGCTGCCGATGGTGGTCGGCAGCGATGACTTCGGGAAGGCGGTTTCCGTCATCCAGCGTGTTGCCGATCGCTGTGGCGTGCTCCGCACCCCGCCCATTGGCGCGATGATTGAAACCCCGGCCGCGCTATTCTGTCTGGATCAGATCCTCGACCAAGCGGACTTTGTCGCCCTCGGGACGAACGACCTCACGCAGCTGCTCCTGGCAACCGACCGAGACCTCGCGCAGGCAAAGGACGACTGCACCGCCATGCACCCCTCGGTGTTGCGAGCGATCAAATCGGTCGTCGGCGCCGCGGCAAGGCTGCAATGCCCCTTATGCGTTTGCGGTGAAGAGGCCGGAGATCCCGACTTCGCATGCCTGCTTGTTGGCCTGGGCATTCGAGAGCTAAGTCTTGGCCCCACGCTTGCGCCAGCCGTGCGGTCAGCGATCCGCAAGATCGACTCTGGTGTCGCAAGCCGTGTCGCAAGCCGCGCGATCGACTGCGACAGCGTCGCCGAAGTTCGAGAGTTGATTGACGAATGGCGGTCGCGCGACTTCGCAGAGGCCGACTTTGCCGACCGACCTTTCGATACTGCCTTACGGAGAGACTAGAAGACGATCTTGCAGGCTCGAGACTCTCAGTGCCCGGGCTACAACTCTTGTCAATCAAAGGACGTATGCTGTGAGTCACAAGAAGCCAGAACCCTTGATCAAGGCTCAGCCACAGAGGAAGTGTCCTGTCTGTGGCCACGTTTCTTACTCCGCTGGCGGGGTTCATCCTCAGTGCAATCGCGACGCAGCGGACGAGCAACGCAGGGCGCTGCGTCGCGTTGAAGCCCTCGCCCAACCCCCATCTGAGGAGGAGCGGGTGGCTAAGCGAAATCGCTTCAACCACTCGTGTCAGCCCAACCCATGACAAGCGCCGACGAAGTTGCCCCTCTGACTCACGGATTCGAGGTGATCGGCGTCTTCAACCCAGGCGTCGTACGCACCGGCGACCGAATCATGCTGCTCGCGAGGGTCGCGGAGAGGCCCAAGCCGGGCCATCCAGGACGCATTGGAATGCCGCGGATAGAGCAAGGCGGCAAGGTGACCGTCGACTGGGAGCCCGAGTCGGAGTTCGACCTGAGCGACCCGCGCGTCGTCCGAGCGCTGAACAATGGCCAGTCCCGCCTGACGTCGATCTCTCATCTTCGTGTATTCCACCGCAACGAGGACGGCCCAGGCACGTGGAGTGCGGATTTGGTTCTGTTGCCGGAGTCGCCTACCGAAGAGTACGGCGTCGAAGACCCGCGCATCACCACCATCGACAGTGCTCACTGGGTCACCTACGTCGCCGTTTCGCGGCACGGAGCAGTGACCGCCCTCGCCTCGACCCGAGACTTCATTGACTTTGCGCGCCACGGCGTCATCTTCCCGCCCGAGAATAAGGATGTCGTTCTCTTCCCGCGCAAGATTGGCGACGAGTACGTCGCACTCCATCGGCCGACGGCGAGGACCGACTTCTGCCGTCCCGAGATCTGGCTCGCACCCTCGCCCGACCTGTTGAACTGGGGCGCTCACGAGCCGCTGCTCAGCGGCATCGGCGGTTGGGATAACCAACGCATCGGCGCCGGGGCGCCGCCGATCGAAACGGACGACGGCTGGCTGGTGCTCTACCACGGCTGCGGGTCCTCGGGTGAAATTGGACAGATTGGGGCCTACTGCGGAGCCGCCGTTCTGCTTGACCGTGACGACCCGACGCGTGTCCTGCGTCGGAGCCTTGAGCCCCTCCTTCGGCCTCTCGCCGACTTTGAGTGTTCTGGCTTCGTGCCGAACGTCGTCTTTCCCACCGCGTTGATCGATGCCGGTCCGACTCTGGCGGTTTACTACGGCGCGGCAGACGAAGCGATTGGCGTTGTCAACCTGTCCCGTGACTCCGTGCTTGACTCGCTGCAGTAACGCCCGTCAGTAACAACCTCTCGAAGATTCCCAATGACGATTTCCGACACTCTGCGAGTCGCCTTTGTTGGCGATTACCCGCCGCGAAAATGCGGCATCGCAACCTTCACGCACGACCTTAGCTCCGCCGTCGCCGGCCTCGCGAACACCGAATGCCTCGTCGTGCCAGTTGACGATATCGAGGAGGGTTACGACTACCCACTCAACGTCCGGTTCCAGATCAGAGAACAGGACCGGGAGTCCTACCGCCGGGCAGCGGACTTCCTCAATTTCAGCAACGTTGACGTCGTCTCACTCCAGCACGAGTTCGGGATCTATGGCGGCCCTCGGGGCGCCCACATCTTGAGCTTTCTTCGCGACCTGCGGGTGCCAGTGGTAACGACGCTGCACACGGTGCTCCCCGATCCCGACAAGACCTTGCGCCGGGTAATGGAGCAGTTGCTCGAGCTATCGACGCGGGTCGTCGTCATGACCCGGCGGAGCCGGGCGACGCTCCTTGAGCAGTACCAAGTTCCGGATGAGAAGATCGACCTGATCGTCCACGGCATCCCCGACCGGCCCTTCTCCGATCCGAACTTCTACAAGGATCAATTCGACCTGGCGGGCAAGCACGTAGGACTAACTTTCGGGCTCCTTTCGCCCAACAAAGGGATCGAGGTGGTCCTCAAGGCGTTGCCTGAAATCGTCCGAGAAGTCCCAAGCTTCGTCTACCTTGTGCTCGGAGCGACCCACCCCAGTCTGCTCCGCAGCGAGGGGGAGACCTATCGGATCGGCCTTGAAAGACTGGCCAAGGAGTTGGGCATACAGAAGCGCGTCGTTTTCTACAACCGCTTTGTCGAACTCGAAGAGCTTACCAATTTCATCGGAGCGACCGACCTCTACATCACACCGTACCTGAACGCGGCGCAAGCCGTCTCGGGAACGCTCGCCTACTCGTTTGGGTGCGGTCAGGCGGTGATCTCAACCCCGTACTGGCACGCCGAGGAATTGTTGGCAGACGGGCGGGGCGTGTTGACGCCATTCGGTGACTCCGCCGCGATCGCTACAGAGACCATCGCCCTGCTGCAAGACGAACCACGCCGTCACGCGATGCGGAAGAAGGCGTACCTGCTGGGGCGTGAGATGGTCTGGAGCCACGTCGCCGGGCTCTACTCTGACTCGTTCGGGCTCGCGCGGCAGAGCCAGTCCGTGACGCCCAAGCCGCTGGCGATCAGGACGCTCGACGAACAGCCGCTCGCACACCCCAAGATCCGACTCGACCACGTGCTGCGGATGACCGACTCGACCGGCATCTTCCAGCACGCTACCTTCTCGTTGCCCAACTTTCAGGAGGGGTACTGCACCGACGACAACGCCAGGGCGCTCATTTTTACCGTTCTCATGGAAGACCTTGGGCGTGATTCGATCGAGCTGCACCAAGCCGCTTCCAGTTACGCCGCGTTCCTAAACCACGCGTTCGACGAGGGTACCGGCCGCTTCCGGAACTTTATGGCCTTCGATCGGACGTGGCTGGAGCAGAATGGCTCTGACGACTCACAAGGACGTGCGGTGTGGGCGCTCGGTGTCTGCGCCGGGCGGTCGCGCCGGAGGAGCTTCCAGTCCTGGTCGGTTCAGCTCTTTCAGCGGGCCCTGCCGGCCCCGGCGAGAACTACGTCGCCGAGAACCTGGGCGTTGGCCTTGATCGGCATCCACGAGTACCTCCGGCGCCTCAGCGGCGACCGCCTCGTCGATCAGATGCGTGACACCCTCACCGACAAACTGATCGAACTGTACGAGCGGAGCGCGACCGATGACTGGCCCTGGTTCGAGAGCATCGCCTCCTACGCGAGCGCCAAGCTTTCCCACGCGCTGATCCTCAGCGGGAAGTGGAGCGGCAACGCGAAGGCGACCAAGATCGGCCTCGACTCGCTTCGCTGGCTAGCCGCCAAGCAGGTGTCTCCGGAGGGGCGGTTCCGGCCCATTGGCAGCAACGGCTTCTATCGACGTGGGAAACCCATCGCCGCCTACGATCAGCAGCCGATTGAGGCCCACGCGATGATCTCCGCCGCGATCGAGGCGTACAACGCCGAAGGCGACCCGTTCTGGATAGACCAAGCCCAGATGGCGTTCGACTGGTTCCTCTGTCGCAACGATCTCGGGCAGCCGCTCTACGATTCGGCGACTGCGGGTTGTCACGACGGATTGCAGGAGGGCCGCGTTAACGAGAACCAAGGGGCGGAATCGACGCTGGCGTTTCTGATGTCGCTCGTTGAAATGGAGCAGCTAGAGAGTTCCCTGGCGATCGTCGCCACACCGGACGCCACCACGGCGACGGATGAGAATCGTGACCAGGAAGCCTTGCGGCTCGTACATGCAGATTAACAGAACCGGGATCGTCCTCTCTCCCAACAGCAAGCGGGTCGTCCTCCGACCCTTCATTCCTCTTCCCGAGGAGCGAACCCTACGAATTATCGCGCGCCTCTCGGCGTTGCCGGAAGCCGAAGTCGGCGAGCTGATAGCCAACGTGCTGGAGGAGTTCCACGGGCGGCATCAACGCCCCAGGGACTTCCTCCTGGCGAGATTCGAGGACGTGCGCGAGCACCTGATCACCGACGCCCCGCTAAGTGAGAATCGCCGGCTGCTGATCGGAGCCTACTTCACCCAGGAGTACGCTGTCGAGTCGGCGGCGCTGTTCAACCCCTCTATCGTATGGCACCCTGATCAGTCGGGGCTGCCTAAGGGCACACGCCGTTTTGTGCTCAGCCTGCGCGCCACTGGGGAAGGACACCTCTCCTCGATCACGTTTCGGTCCGGGGTCGTTGACTCGCAGTGTGCAATCTCGATTGACAAGCCGACACGCTTCGCTACGCCTGCCGACGTCGTCACCGACACCTGGTATCAGAAGACGCTGTTTCTTCGGAAGCTGGCCGAACTCGGGTTGGCGGGCGGGTTCACGAACCGCGTAGTGGGCCGCCTCGACAAAGAGTTCTCGCTTGAACAACTTGACGAGGCGTTGGAGCTAGCGGTGCGTGAGAACCGCATGCGCCACCACGAATTTGACACGGTTCTTGACGGGATCGTCACGCTCGCCAGGTCGAACTACGAGATCACCTACCTACCGGAGACAAAGCTATCCGAACGCCTCATCTTCCCGTACAGCCCAACAGAAACAGCAGGGATGGAGGATGCGCGTTTCGTCCGCTTCCAAGAGGAAGACGGCGGCATCCGGTACTACGCCACCTACAGCGCTTATGACGGACGTCTTGTACTTCCGCAGTTGTTGGAAACCGATGACTTTCTTGACTTCAAGATGCACACTCTCAATGGCCCGGCTATAGCCGACAAGGGCTTGGCGCTGTTCCCCAGGAAGATCAATGGGCGCTATGCGATGCTGTCACGTCAAGACGGGGAGAACCTCTTTCTGATGTACTCAGACATGCTGCATTTCTGGCACTCAAAACGGGTTCTCATAAGGCCTACTTACCCTTGGGATTTTGTGCAGGTCGGAAACTGCGGTTCTCCCATCGAGACGGACGCCGGGTGGCTGATCCTCACTCATGGTGTCGGCCCCATGCGGAAGTATTCCATAGGAGCCTTTCTAGTAGACCGTGATGATCCATCTCGCTTGATTGGACGGCTGAAGCATCCGCTGTTGACGCCTAATGAGGAAGAAAGAGAAGGATATGTTCCGAATGTTGTGTATAGCTGTGGAGCAGTTGTTCACAACGACCACCTAATCTTGCCTTACGCGATGTCCGACTACGCCACAACTTTCGGCACGATCCCCCTCAACGAATTGCTATCCGCAATAGAACCAGAGTAGTTACTACCGCCTTCAATCTAGGAGAACCAGTCATGGGTGATAAAGGAAGTAAGGACAAAGGCAAAAGAGAGCAGCAAAAAAAGGCGCAGCTTACTCCGAAGGAGAAACGGCAGAAGCAACGAGAAAAGAAGGGCAAGTAGAGCCCACGTCGTAGTAATCACGGTTGAAACGATCCATAGTCCGGTCTCAACGCCTGGCTCAACCCCGCCGCCAGCTGGACATTCGGATGTGCCACTAGCTCTCGCCGCAAGCGAATCACCGAATGAGTATGTATCCGCCGCTGCATTGTCTTTTCGCTTGCACTTTGGTTTTGTACCTTGGTGCCGCGACTAAAGCCCAGCTCGTTACCAACGCGCCACTAATGGTCGTGGAGAATGGCGTCGAGTTAATGGACGGTAACAGCCTCTTTGTCGGTCCAGGCGGCGAGGTAGGTTCCGACGTAGTAGCAAGGTCGGGGAGCCTAGCCGCCGTTGATTAATGGTCACTCGCGAGGCCCTGTCAGGAAAAACTGTCCCGCCGACTGAAACGGGGCTCGCAAGACGAGCGGAAACCAAGGATTTGTCGAGCCGATCGCAGGGGCCCGACGGCAAACGGGCTTGATTTATTCTGACATGCCGCGGCGTCACCCCATAAATCAACGGGCTGCTAGTTCGGGTCACGGAGGGAACCATCGGCTGGGAGTTCCGTGCCGATGCTGGTAGCGACGTACTTATTTCGGGCGGGCAGGTGTCACCGGGCCTTACCGCCGGGGCGGGAAGGAAGAAATTGACCGAACATCACAATCCAGTTGCAAACAGCGTACGGTGAAAGCCGCATCAGATTGTCTGAACTGGTGACTTCAGGACAGGACCTGATGAGAAGTTACCAAACCCGTAAGGGATTCTGGCGAGAGGCAGTTGCCCTTCAGGGGTCAATTACTGTTCATGTCTTGCCATCAATACTGTTCTTTGGCTTGCTTGGTAGCATTGTCTGCGCCGTTGCGTGGTTCACGCAACACATGTTCGACCCTTCCTTCACTCTCGACATCAGGCCACTTGGATTCGCAGGAGCGGTGTTGGGGATTCTCCTCGTCATTCGATTGAATGCAGGATATGACCGTTGGTGGGAAGCTCGTACAAAGTGGGGGGGGATTGTCAATCAATCACGCAATCTTGTTATCAGTGCAATGGCTTACGGACCACATGATTCGGAATGGAGAGAGAATGTGGTTCGGTGGACTGCGGTTTTTCCGTACGTCGCTCACCTCAGCCTTCGAAGTGAACAGCCATCCGCTGAAACCGGCAATCTAATCGGCATTGAACGTGCAAACGAACTAGCGGAAGCGAATCACATGCCGAGTCTTGTGGCATTACGGCTCGCCGAGTTACTCCAGGACGCTACCGAACGGTTTGCGATGGACGGGTTCGCCTTCATGCAAATCGACCGGGAGCGGGCTTTGTTGATTGATCATATTGGGGCGTGCGAACGAATCTTGGCGACGCCGCTGCCACGGATATATTCCATTACCATCAGACGTTTTATCCTGCTGTTTCTCCTCATATTGCCAATCGCTCTTCTTCATATAAGTGATACGGTGTGGTTAATTCCGGTCATCACCATGCTAGTCGCATATCCTCTGCTAACGCTCGATCAGATTGGCGTGGAACTTGAGAATCCATTCTCAGAAGACAATCTTAGCCATTTGCCGCTTGATGACATCTCGGCGAACATTGAACGAAACCTGTTCGCCATGTCAGAGCTCAAGCCGACGAAGGCCCCATGACTGACAAACGCGAGTTGAGGTATTTGGGAAGCGTGTGTTCTCTCCCGTACCGCTCAACGAACAGCTTGCCCGTGTTATCTATGCCGTATCTGAAGATGCTGGACGTATGTGTGTATTGTACGGAAACTGCTGGCGAAGCTACTGAGGGCGAAATCACCGCCGCGATATTGATGGGTTGCTATGTTGCAGAAGTTGGACCAGCCGCCAGCTCTGAGCGACTCGCCGAACTGTAGTTGGTGTGCCCAACCTCAGCGCCTCTTAGCCCAATTCTTCGACGCTCAGGCGTGAAACGCCTGCGCGTCATGCTACCGCCAAAGCTCCACCCCCCGAACCACAAACTCCGCCCCGCGAACCTCCACCCGATCCCCCGGCCGTAGATCCGTGATCCGCTCTTTCCCTAGCGGCTTAATCCGCTCGGCCTTGGGCGTGGGGTCGCGCCAGACGATCCAGCCGATGGAGCCGGCGCCGCTCGGCTTGTGCAGTTCCAGCCGGACCGCCCAGCAGTTGGCGAGCGTGGAGTCAGGGCTCGCGTGGGGGTAACGCGTCACACCCTCGGGTAGGGGGAGCGGCGGTGTTCTGACGACGGGCGTTGAGTGGAACGGGGATTTCATGGGGTCGCGATTGTTGCCACGCGACTCCGCAATGCAAGACGACCACCGCATCTTGTAGTGGCGATAACCCGCCATACCAGACTTAATGTCGCGATGCGCCGGAACTCAGGCGCGCCGCCCCGGTTCGATTGGATGCTGCACGCTCATTAGGGGTCGGGTGCCAACGATCCTGCAAGAATCCCGGCACGGCCCCCCACTGGCAGGTACTATGCCCGAGTTCAGCAAACGCGAGATCGCTCTGCTCGATATTCTAGTCGGCGGAGCTTCAAGCCGAGTCGCTGCGGCAAAGATGGGCCTCGCGCTACGGACCATCGAGCTTCACCGGAGAAAAGTGATGGATAAGCTAGGCGCCGCAACTCCGGTGCAACTCGGCTTCAAGTATGCGGCCTGGAAGAGGCGGAACCAACCCGGCCCGCGTGTCATCCCGGGGGACGGCGCGGGTGACGGCGGGGCGCCGAAACGCTTGTAGCGGTTAGCGACGTGATCTAAGGTTCCGCAGTTCCTGTCGCCGCACCCCGCCGCTGCCTATCCTAGTGCCCATGGACACCCGCCAGGCAGTTCTCGGTGACCCGCGACCACTTCGTGCACAGTTGCTTTGAATTCGCTGAGATAGAGTCTTGCCCCACCTGCAGAGGTGCCCTTTCTCAAGTAAGACCTCTGCGAGTTGCCCGGACAGTCAATCTGCTGAAGCTGGTCCACCAAACCGGAGTTGCAGCCGCTCATTAGTCGCTGAGGTGTGCCCAACCTCAGTGAGTTGGAGCCCAATTTACCGACGCGAAAGAGCGAATCTCGGACGCATTTCTTGCGTCCAGCGCCGCAGCCGATCGGTTGGGAGGCTAAATTGGCTTGACGGATCGTACGCGTGGCGCTTTAATGCACCGCACAACCTGAATGCCGACCCGCCGGCTGATAACCGCGGTCCCTTGCCTTCGCTCTTTGGAGCTCGCAGGGGGCCGCGGTTTTTTTGTTGCCCCGTGGAGAAGTTGGGTATCTCGCCAGGCTCATAACCTGGAGGCCGCTGGTTCGAATCCAGCCGGGGCCACTCGTTTCCGCTGCCCGTCCCGACCGTTGGAGCCGCCCTGTCATGTCCCCCGAAGCCCAAGCGTTTACCGTCGCCGACCTGTTCCCTGATCGCCAGGCGGTCCGCAGCGCAATCGAGATGATCCTGCCGCTGGCCCGCAACGCGGCCGAGAAGACCGAGACGCTGGTTGACGACGCCGCGGTCGACATGTGGCAGGCGCTGCACGATTCCGACCTGGCCGTGCAGTGGGCGGCCGACGAGATCACCCGGCAGGAGCAGATCCCTGAGGGCGCACTGGCGGTGTCCGTGATGCCCGACGCGGTGAAGCAGGACCTGGTGCGCCACCTGCCGACCCCTGAACGCCGCGAGGCGTTTCTCAACGGGCCGCTGCTCGAGAGGGCGTTGTCGTGGGGCCTGCCGCTGTTGCTGCAGATCCTGGGGCGGGTGTTCACCAAGTAGGCAGGGTTCGCGGCCGGCGTCCCCCCGGGCGAAACAGGGGGCGCCGGCCTACTTCCCCAGCGAGGGCCACACGATGACCGCTCCGCAGCAGATCCTGATTTGCGGCAACAAAGAACCGGCCAGCAACCGGCTCGCCCGGTGGGACAAAACCCCCTGGAACGGGACCGGCTGGATCGGCGAGCCCGCGGCCGTTCAGCTCACGGTCCACGCGCCCGACTGGTGCAAGCTGGCGACCATCTGGGCGGTCCGCGAGTGGATGAAGGTCTGCGCCCTCGAGGTGGAGTGGGAGAGCAACCCGCGGGCGGCCAGCGTGACCATCGGGCAGGGTCCGATCGACGGCCCCAGCGGCACGCTGGCGTACATGCACCTGCCGTACGGCCCCGACAAGCAGCTGGACGGCCTGGTCGACACCAGCGAGAGCTGGCACGAGGACCCCGACAGCAGTCCCGGCCGCGGCATGATCCACCTGGGCGCCGTGCTGTGCCACGAGTTCGGCCACGCGCTGGGCATCGAGCACGTGCCGACGTCGCAGGGCGTCGCGCTCTTGAACCCCATGTACCGCCCCGACGTGCTGCGTCCGCAGACGCTGGACGCCGAGCAGGCGGTCTACCGGTACGGGCCGAAGCTGGCCACGCCGACGCCCGACTCCGGCGACCCCGAGCCCGGCCTGGTGACGATCGAGCTGTCCCGCTCGCTGGCCGCCGGCCGCTATCACCTGATCAAGCAATGACCCGAGCCATGCTGCCATTCGCAATGCTGCTGGCGGTCGCGGCCACCCCGGCGACCGAGGCGCAGGCTGCGCTCGCCCACCGGCGGCAGTTCCCGCCCGCGGAGTGGGGCTACCACTACTACCTGAGCTGCGCGGCCGCGGCGCTTGAGTACCAGGCCGACCTGGCTGTCGCGGCGCGGCTGATGGTGGCGAGCAGCTAGCTGCAGCCTATTGTCGAGCGGTGCACGCCGCAGCATGTGACGCCGACGCTGCTGCAAATCGACCTGCGGGGCCTGCAATGGTCGGAGGGTGCCAGCCTCTCGGTGGATATCGCAGCCGGCAGGGCGGTGGCGGATGCGATCCAGGCCAAGACCGACAACCTGCCGGCCAACCCGCCAGACGTCTCGGACGTCCCGACGGCGGCGCAGATCGAGGCGGCGCTGATCAACGAGGGGGATGGACAGCAGCTGATCGACGCGATCCTGACGGTGATCAACAACAGCCTAGACGTGCCGGCGCTGGAGCTGGCGGCGATAGCTAGTGCGGTGCGGGGTGGACTGGCGATGGAGCTGGGGCGATTGGACTCGGCGGTTTCGTCGCGATTGGCGGCAGCTGGGTATGTGGCCCTGGATAATGCGGGGATCTCGACGGCCGCCACCGAAACGGCGGCAGCGAGCACGGCGGCGTCTGCCCTGCAGAGCGTTGTGAGCGGAATAAGCAGGTTGGGTAGTTGGCTCGGTCTGATGGCGGGCAAGGCCGCAGATGCGGTGACGCTGTCGGAGCTGCAGGCCACTACCGGCGTGGCAGGGTACGACAACACCACCGACAGCCTGCAGGCGGTGCGTGATCGTGGCGACGCCGAGTGGGCTGGGGGCGGGAGTAGCGGTGCGACGCCGTTCCTGAAGCGCAAGCCGGGCAAGGTGATCGACGTGAGCGACCGCGCCGATAGCCGGCACACCCAGGATCGGTTGCGGGCTGCGCCGGGCGAACGGGTGCTGGTGGCGCTGGCTTACCCTGATCCCGACGCGTGGCTGTACGGCATGGAGGCGCCGGAGTCGCCGGACCCGGAGGCGATGACGCTGAGCGAGGAGTATGGCGTGAACCGCAGCTGGGCGATGTTCGAGGTGGTGCTGGCGGCCGGCGTGGCGGCGGGGACCGAGTTGTCGCTGCCGGTGGTGGTTCAGCCGACCGAGGGGACTGAGGACCGGCGGCGGGTGCTCGTGGAGGTGATTGATCCGGTGCAGTAGGCGCGTGCGGGCGTCGCCCTAAGTCCTTTGGTAATGGGGGCGGGGGCCTTGGGGTCCTTCCCAGACGACCCCCGTGGGGGCTCCGCCCGGAGCGATCGAAGGGTTTTTTTACGCGGGGCAACTCCGACGGCTGCGGTAAGTAATTTTGACGCCTGCGGGCGGCGGTGGGGTGACCGTGGTACATGGCAAAGCAGCAGCAGCGGGCCGCGCAGGCGGCTACGCTGAGCGAACAGATCGAGCAGCAGGAGCAGGCCGAGCTGCTGCGCAGCGCCAAGGCGAAGGGCTTCCGCGGTTTGAGCGGGGCGGAGAAGGCCGCGGTCCGAAAGAACGAGGAGTCGACGCTGGTGCGGCTGATGGGGTCGGTCGGCAAGACGCTGTCGGCCTGGCTGCTGGACACGCAGTCCAAGCAGATCCGCGACGCGATGCGGAACCGCGGGCTGCCCTGGCCCGAGGGGAACAAGGAGCGCGTCAACCTCATCGAGCTGCTGCGGTGGCTCTGGCGGTACTTCATCGAGCACCCGCTCCCCGACGCCAAGCCGGGCGGGCTGACCGAGGACGACGTGCTCTTGGTCGGCGCCTCGCAGGAGCTCAAGGACGAACTCCTGCGGCAGCGGATCGTCGAGCGGCGGCTGTTGGTTCAACAGAAACAGCTCGAGCTGCTGCTGGCCCGCGAATAGCACAAGAGCCTCCGCAAAGACCGCTTCGGCGCCGACAAGAAGTTCGTCGCGGTCACCTGCCACTACGACGTGCTCGACTGGCTCGAGCCGGACTGGGTGTTGGACATGAGCAGCCAGCAGCTGGCAAGGGGGCGGCTTCGACGTTTCCCCGACGGGCGACCGGCAATTGAGCTCCAGGTCGCTCCGGTCCACCGTGGCGCCTGGGAGCTGTTTCGGCGGCATCACTATCTGAACACGTCGATCCAACGCGGCGCCACCTGCTTCTGCGCGTTCTGGCCGCAGCCTTCGGGCGCCTGGGAGCCGGTCGCGTTCTCCGCGTGGTGGCGGGCGATGAGATCGTGAGCTGGCGGGCGTGCTGGGCCATTCTGAGGTACAGCATGGGAGGTTCTCCTGCAAAAGAGGGCGGGGAAATCCATCCCAATCCAATGGCAGGACCGCATCGGCAGCAAGGAACACTCTTTCATGGATACACAGCAACTCTAATCACTTCTCAATTAGAGCGGTTGTACCAATCTCACTGTGTCGGGCGTGGCGCGTAGGTCCTGAAGTTGGTCCAGCTGCGGCTCAACTCGGACGTTCGTCGCCACCAAACCGAGGAGTCGGCGGAAGCTCGTACCTGAGGTGCGTTAGGCTGGCGTTACGCCTGAAAGCGTGAGTCGCCCTCTCTGGTTTCCACCGTTACGCAGAACTAGTCGTCAGGCTTCACGATGGACGGATCGATCTAAAGGAGAATCAAGCTAGTTACCCACGCAAGCATTAGACTGATGGGATCTCAAAGCCCGGCCTGGGCTTGCGGGCCATCATTGCCGCGGCTTGCTCATCGCCCGAGATTTGCTCGCTCTGGGGGTCCCAGGTGATCTTACGTCCGAGCCGGGCGGCTATCGACGAGAGGTGGCAGACGTTCATCGTCTGAACGTGCGAGTAGACGTCCGAAACGGGCGTGCCGCCCTCGCGCAAACAGCGGAAGAAGTTCTCCTTGTGCCCTTCGAACGGCTTGCCACGGTAGAGGGCCCGAAGTTGCTCATCGCCGAACTTGCCATCATCCCAGTTCTCGTCGATAGGCTTGCCGGTGATCCGGCCACGGTTGACGAAGATGCGGCCCTTCTCTCCTTCGAAGAGTATCCCGTTCCGGCCACGGCTGGTCAGGTGCAGTTCCAGCCCATCGTCAAACTTACTGATCACGTTGAAGTCGTGGGACGTGTTGTAGCAGTCGTGAACTGTCGGGTAGCCGTCCTTCATCGGGACAGGGTGCTTCGCGTCGGAGCCGTCCACCTCCACGGGTCCCGAACCCTGCTTGTCCAACTCCAGGGCCCAGAGAGCGATATCCACGTGGTGGGCGCCCCAGTCGGTGAACTTCCCACCCGAGTACTCGTACCACCAACGGAACTCGTAGTGGCAGCGGCGAGGCATGTAGTTCCTCAGCGGCGCCTGCCCCAACCACATGTACCAGTCGATCTGCTCCGGCGGAACCTCCGGCGTGAAGGGACCTCCGGTCGGGCTCCCGTCGACACGGGCGGTGACCCTGTGCACCCGTCCGAGCAAACCCTGCTGCACCATGTTGATCGCACGAAGGAAGCGGTCGCGATCGCTTCGCTGCTGAGTGCCGATGAAGAACACCAGGTTGGGGTGGCTCTGGCAGGCGGAGCGGATCAGCTTGTTCTCATCAAGGGTCAAGGTAAGCGGCTTCTGGCAGAAGACGTGCTTGCCGGCCAGCAGCGCTTCAACCGCTATCTTCACGTGCCAATGGTCGGGCGTGACGATGCTCACCACGTCGATGTCGCTGCGGTCCAGCACGCGTCGGTAATCTTCGTACGCATCCGCACGCCCCCTGCCGATTCGATCGTGGTGCTTGGCCCTGAGGCAGTGGTGCGAATCAACATCACACACGGCTATCACATCACCAAACTTCGCGTGTTCCTGGGCGTCACCGGTTCCCATGCTGCCGGTGCCGATGCATCCAATGCGGGGACGATCGTTGCTTGCGAGATTCGCAAATGCGGGTTCTGTCCATGAAGAATAGGGGACAGTCGCGAGGGCGCCAGCGGCGCCTACAAAGGAGCGACGGGTTGGTAGCGGGCGTGATTGGAAAGCATTACTCATGGAAGAAACCCCAGCAGGTCAAGAAAGAGATCTGGTGTCAGGCTTGCGCATTGCCCAAATCTGAGTACGGTTGACTGGTCTGGCGCTGCGTCGATGCCAGAGACCCCACTAATAGTCTTCACTTGCTATTCCGACGCCCCAGTCTGGTTGACGAAGAGCAGCGGCGCGAACTCTCTTAAGCTCCGTCGCCAGGTCAACCACTCGTGGGCCGTGTCGGGAGAAACGTAGAACACGCTGTTCACGCCCGCCTGCTTGAGCGCCTCGACGTGGGCTTTGGGGTCGCCGCCGCGACGGGTGCGGCCGCCGTCGATCTCTCGGCTGCCGTAGCTTACGAACACCAGCTTGACCTTCTCCTTGAATTCCTCCGTGTTCTGGACGTCCTCCATCGAGATCGATCCACCGCTAAAAAGACCAATGTGCGAGAACGTGTCGAGGTTGCGCAGCGTGATCAAGCGGGTCTCCATGCCGCCCATCGAGAGCCCGGCCATCGCCCTGTTCGGTTGATCGGTCAGCGTTCGAAAGTTGGCGTCGATAAAGGGGATCAACTCGTCGACCAGCACGGTTTCAAACGGCTCAATACTGAAACTGCTCAAACCGCCAAATCGGACCTCGTTCGTCATCCCGTAGGTCATGACAATGATGAAGGGGCGGGCTTTGCCTTCGGCCATCAGATTGTCCATGATCAGGTTGGCGTGCCCCTGGACGCCCCAGCCGTATTCGTTCTCGCCCCAGCCGTGCTGGAGGTACAGCACGGGGTAACGTTTCTCTGTGCTCTGCTCGTACCCGGGCGGGGTGTAGACAAACGCTCGGCGGGTCGTCTTCGTGCTCTCCGAGTAGAAAAGCACCTCCCGGAGCTGCCCGTGGGGCGTCTGCTTCACGGCGTAGAAGTCTCGGTCGTGCGCCGGGACCTCCACGCCGCTCCCCCACCGCATCGCGCCAAAGAAGTACTTGCTGCCGGGATCGGGGACCTCGGCGCCGTCGATACTGATCGTGTAGTAGTGAAAGCCCTCATCTAGCGGCCGTGTGAAACCCGTCCAGACCCCTTCTTCGTCCTTCTTAAACTCGTTGCTGCCGCGGAAGCTGCAGGACACAGTCTTGGCCAAGGGCGCCTTGATGCGGAACATTACCCGGCCTTCGGAATTAACCTTGGGAAACTCGCTACCGGGCTGATTGGTGGACGCCGGCTCCCAATCGTCGACCGGCTGATCGCCCTGTGCGCTGACGCTCGACGTGAAAGCCACGGCGAAGAGCAGCGCCACGAGTGCTCTATGGATGCTGTTCATTGATGCTACCCCTGTGGTCGGCTTCGGAATGGGAATCAGCACGCGTGGCGGTCCGAATCACCGCATCAAACGCGGGCTTGGGCTGACTAGCCCCGTCGAAGAGCAAGGGCCTGCCACTGGATCGCCAGGAGTTGGCGTCGTTGGCGCCCCAGAACGTCACCACGTCTAGCTTCTCGCGGTGCTTGACGAAGGCTCGGAACACCCCCTCGTACGCAATCGCCAAACGCTTGTCCGCATCGGCCACAAGACCGCCTTCTGTCGCAGCGGCATTGCCGGTGATATCGGCTCTCGTGTCGCGCTGACCCCGTCGCGCGCTGTTGATGTCCAACTCGGTCACATGAATGGGCAGGCCAAGGATCTCCAACTCCGTGAGCGTGCGGTCCATGTTCTCAAAACTGGCGGAAGACACATTGAGGTGGGTTTGGGTGCCGATCGCCATCACCGGAGCGCCCTCGGCCTGTAGCGACTGAACAAGCTTGATGAGCTTGCGTCGCTTGGCGGGGTCCTCGAGTCCATAGTCGTTGTAACGGAGCACCGCGTCGGGGTCCGCCTCGTGCGCGTACTGGAACGCCTTGGCGATGAAGTCGGGGCCGATAATGTCGAGCCACAGCGACTCTCGCAGGACTGCGTCCCCTTGATCCGAAAGGGCTTCGTTGACCACGTCCCAGGCTTTGATCTTTCCGCGGTAGCGGCCAACGACTGTGTGGATGTGGTCGCTCATTCGCGCCAAGAGCTGCTCACGCGTTGCGCGGGGACCACGGAACCTGGGGCGCCGGAAGCGTCTGCGCCACGGCCCTTCCGCGTCGTCTTCGGGCCCCGTTCGCCCATCCGCTTCCACTTCATCTTCCGACGACCCGTCGCCGGTGAACACCCAAAATGGCGTCTGGCTGTGCCAGACGAGCGTGTGGCCTACGAGGTACATATTGTGGCGTTTGCCAAATTCAACGAACTGGTCGGCGGGCCCCCAGTTGTAACCATCGGGTCCCTCGTTCGGGTGGATAAGGGCCCACTTGAGGTCGTTCTCGGGCGCAATATTGTTGAACTGCTCAACTACCAGCACTCGGTCACGTTCGATCAGCTCCGGTGAGCGACGGCCGAAACGATCGCGAGCAGCCATCCCCGCCGCGATCCGACGATTCACCGCGGCGCCTACAGAAAAACAGTCGTCGAATACTCCCTTGAGTGTTGCAGGTTCGCCAGCCTGCGCCGACACTGAGGCACTGGATAGGAAGGCGAGCACTACGCCTGCCGCTACTGCTCGGCTTTGGTAGCGTCGTGTCGGGGGGAAGATTGATCGCGCTAACAATGGACCTACCTTTCGCCTCCCAAGAGGCTGGCGTGAACAGGGTCCGCGACGGGACAAAGTGTTGCTCGCGTGCGGGATCAAGCTACTGACCGGTGGCCTGAAAGAGCTGCTGCGCAAACCAATAGAGGCTCTTGCTCCAGTGCTGCGGGTCGTGGCCGTGGGAGTCGACGTGCCAAACATGCGGCACGTCGTTCTCTGCCAGCCGACGGTGCACCCCTTGGCTGATGTTGATAAGTCCATCTTTGTTGCCGCAGCTCAGCCACAGCAGCTTCAGTTTCTCGCGGGTCGTGGGCGGGTCGGGGATCAGCTCGGCCGGCGGCTCCGTGTTTGGCGCTGAAGAGAACCCGCCCACCCAAGCAAAGGTGTCTAGGTTGCCCAGGCCGAAGTTGAGCGATTGCCCGCCCCCCATCGATAGACCGGCCAGCGCCCGGTGCTCTCGATCGGGAATCGTCGAGTAACGCGCTTCGATCGTTGGGATGACGTCGCCCAGTAGGTCGCTCTCGAACTTCGCAAACGCCGGCGCCGATTCAAAGACATTGCCTTCCGCGCGGTCATTCTTCTGGGCGCGTCCGTTGGGCATGACCACGATCATCGGCACGGCTTTACCGTCCGCAATTAGATTGTCGATGATCACGTTGGGCTTGGCGAAGCGCTGCCACTCCGTCTCGTCACCGCCGATGCCGTGCAGTAGATAGAGCACCGGGTATTGCTGTTCGTCCGAATACCCGGGCGGAGTGTAGACGTTCATTCTCCGGGTGGCGCCCACCGCCTTCGAGTCGTACTCGATCATCTCAAGCTTGCCGTGTGGCACGTCTTCGCGTTCGGCCATGAAACTAGTGGGCGGCTCCTCAAACGCGGGCTTGTCGTCGGGGTCCAGTTCAATAGGCCCGCCGAACCGAGCGCGGTCCCTGCCGCCAGGGCGCCGCCGACGAGGACGCTCGCCCGTCGCCTGGGAGGGCTCGGGGGATGCCGCGGGCTGCTGCGTCAGCAGCCCTAGCTGGTAGGGCAGCAGATGATAAGGCCCACCGCTGTCCGCGGTGCGGCCCTGGAACAACAGCCGCATGCCCGCGGGATCGATGGTCGGTGTCTGGTCGTAGTTGTCTCGGAGCAGCTCCCCGTGGCTGATGTCCCGAGTCCAGGGCTCGACTCCGTCGTCGAACTCGACGTTGTTGATGCCCGCGAAAGGAGTCTCCCAGGTGTCCGCGCCCTCGAGCGGCGTCCACTCGCCATTCAAGTCTTTTGCGATCCAAGCGCTGTAGTACCGCGCCGGGCTCAGCGCCTCAATGATTGTGAGGTAGGTGTCGGCGCCTTTGATCTTGTAGGTCATGCTCCCCTCAAAGAGATGGTCCCTGCTGTCGTCGATCGCCACCTCGGGGTCGCTCATGCCGTTTGGGAAGTCCTCGATCCTCGTCCGGCAGCGGTAGAAGCGGCCGTTGTCTCCGGTAAAGAACAGGTAGGCGTGGGTATCGTCGCAGATGATGTGGTAGTCGATCGGCAGACGCGGCGAACTGCGGGGCATCCGATCGAAGAAGTTCTGCGGCGCGGTCCAGGTCTCGGGTTTAGAAAGGTCGTCGGTGGTGCAGTACTGGGGCTGCTGCGACTGGAAGACGAGATACCACTTCTCGTGGGGCTCGAAATAGAACACGTGGGGCGCGCAGTGATAGCCCCGCAGCCCCGGGTTCACATCAATGTAAGTCAGCGGCGCGTCCGGAGCGTCGGACCAGTCTTTGAACTTGAGGTACACCATGCTCCATGTCTTGGCCGATGTCGAATAAGCCGTGGCGTAAACGTGCCAAAGGCCGTTGTGGCGCACAACCGTGGGGTCTTTCACCGAGACGATCTCGTGAGTCGCGTCGGACAAGGGCGCGATCAGGACGCCGCTCGATTTCCAATTTAATGGGGTCTCTATCTTGGATTCGGCCGCCTGGCCAACGCCGCCCCGCGCCGGTTCCAGACTGGTTTGGCCGGAGGCGGTTGCCCCGAATTGAAACGAGAGCACAGACGCGACGAAGATTGTCGCTGACGCGCGATAGAGCATCGACAGACACATACTTCTGATCCTCGGCAAGAACGGTAAGCTCAGAAAGGCGGACTCAACAGAACGCCCATACGCGGGTGGTTGAACCCTGGGGTGACGAGACCTCGGAGCGTAGCCTCTTCATCTACCAAGCGACCGGATTTCCCAACAAGAGTGGGCCTGATAAGTTGGGGCCGCATTGATTGAACCCACGCTTCGGCAAAAAGTTCCTCTCTGCTTACGCACACGGTCGATGCACGTCGCGTCTACCGACTCATCACGCTGGCGAGGCGATTCAGGTTGGCAACGAAGGATTCTGCTTCATCGACGCCCACCGCGGAGAGGATCATCTCTTGCACGGGCTTGAGATTGTCAGACAGCTTCAAATAGACCTTGCGCCCCTTGCTCGTGACCGTGACCTTCCACGCGCGCCGATCTTTCTCGTGCGACTCCCGGACCAGGATTCCGTCGCGTTCCAACAACAGCAGCGTAGCGCTGATTGTGTTTGCGTCTGACGAGGCCCGCTCGGTCAACTCCCGTTGGGTGACGCCGTCTTCCGTACAAAGCACAGAGAGCACCACATACTGGAACGGGGTGAAGCCGAACTCCGACAGCAGCGACTGTGTCTGCCGGTGCATTGTCAGGTAGGCCGCCCGCAGGCCCAATGCTATATCGTGCCCTGTTGTCATTGAGCTCCGCCTGTGCAATTACGTGCACGTATTAAAACTGCTGGACAATCAGGAGTCAACCATTTTCGAGCGGTCATGGGGCGTGGGTAGCGCCGCTTGTATGCAACCCAGCAGGTGTTCTTCCGATGGCAGCGTCGTCCGTACGGAGCGAAAGCGAAGGTTCACTCCGAAAGGGCCCCGTTAGGAAACCTCACGCTACAGCATGCTCTCCGAGTTCATGACGAGTTCACAATCAGATATAGTGGAGGCGTCGCGCCGAAGGCGACTTCCACCTGCCAGCGATGCCTCATCAGATCCGCAGGAACAACGATGCCGCTAATTGCCTCACCCCGCTGGCGAGTTCTTCTCTATTGCTGGGGCGTGCTGATGGTTTCGGCTGTCATCACCTCGACCGCGCCCGGTCAGGAGAATGCTTGGCGAGAAGAAGCTAACGAATCCATTCGCAAGATCCGCCAGCGAGAGATCCGGATACGCGTGACCGACGAGCACGGGGCCCCAATTGCCGGTGCAGACGTGGAAGTGAGCCAGACGGCAATGGCGTTCCCTTTCGGGGCCGCCCTCAGCCCGGCGGTGCTGAACGACGCCAACTACCAAGGTTTTTTTCTGTCGCACTTCAGCTGGGCTGTCTTCGAGAACGAGATGAAGTGGTACAGCAATGAAGGGAGGCGCGGGCGGGAGAACTACGCGCGTTCCGACGCGATGGTTCAGTGGTGTACGAAGCACGGAATACCGTTAAGGGGGCACTGCATCTACTGGGCGCCCGGGAAATGGCAGCCTCGCTGGCTAACGTCGCTCACAGCGGAAGAGCTACGTCACGCCGTGGAGCAGCGTGCACAGAGCATCGTGAGCCGCTATCGAAAGGATGTCGTCCACTGGGACGTGAACAGCGAGATGCTGCACGGCTCGTTCTTCCAGGAACGGCTCGGCGAGGATGTCCGCCCGTGGATGTTCGAGCGTACGCACGCACTGGACCCAGACGCCAAACTCTTTGTAAACGAGTTCAATATCCTCACCGTGGACAAGGACTTCACGAAGACCCAGGTCGATCAGTACGTCGAACAAGTCCGGACGCTGGTCGCCGCCGGGGCGCCGATTCATGGCGTAGGCGTGCAGGGCCATGTCTGGTCCGCCGACGCGGTAAAGCACCCCGAGGCGATCAAGAGCAATCTCGACAAGATCGCCGAGCTCGGGCTTCCGATTTGGATCACCGAGTTCGACTCCGCGTTCGAGGACGGCGAAATGAATGCGGACGCACTAGAGGCGGTGTATCGCACGGCCTTCGGGCATCCTGCTGTCGAAGGCGTCGTCATGTGGGTATTCTGGGCGGGGAATTCTTGGCGTGGCGCAAACGCGGGGTTAGCACACCGTGACTGGCGACTCAACGCCGCCGGTGATCGGTATGAGTCGCTGATGGCCGAATGGTCCACCGAGTTCTCAGGTACGACGGACAGCGATGGTTCGCTCGACTTTCGTGGCTTCCACGGCGAACACGCAGTAACGGTTCACACTGGGTCGTCTTCTACAACAGAGGAAAAGATCCACGTCTTGCCTGGAAAAGAGCCCCTTCGAATTGCTCTGACCGTGCCCGTTGAGTAAGTCACCTTGTTTGACGGCCGCAACATCCACCGAGAGGAACGAATACTTCACCGTTCAGATGGAAAGAGCATCTTTACCTCTAGATCGTCGATCTGGGAATTCGAGTCGACCGAATTCAAAGCAACCGAGTCCATAGAGCGTGCGAAACGCGGTCGGTGAGTCCTCCTTTCGTCGCCTTGACGGCACTTGAAACTGGACTTGGCACAGTTCCGAGTGCGTCGGCAACGCCCTTAGAGGACGGGCGTGTTTTCAACAGGAGTCTGGCGGCCAAGTTTTTCCGGAGTCTCAGCGTAAGCTGAAACGAGGCCTGATCTCCGTAGAGCGTATCTCAGAACCTCGATCTGCTAGCTGAACAGCTGCTTGAGCGTTCCGTAGAAGAGGTCCCAAGGAGGACCTTTTCGATGAGCGACCGATCCCGCGTTGAAGCGGGGTCCAGGATGGAGCCCGAAGCTGATGACCTACAAGCCGAGCTCAGCGACGAGCACTGGCTGCTGATCGCTGACTTGTTTGCCAACCCCGATCCTAGCCCCAAGGGCGGCCGCCCGATGGCCGACCCGCGGGCCTGCTTCGAGGGCGTGCTGTGGATGCTCCGCAGCGGCGCTCGCTGGAAGGACCTGCCGCCGCGGTTCCCCTCTCGCTCGACCGTCCACCGCCGATTCATCGAGTGGGTCGGCGGCGGCGTCCTCGATCGGGCGTGGAAACGCCTGATGCGGAAGCTCGATCGGGAGGGCAAGATCGACTGGCAAAAAGGCTTCGCCGACGGGACGTTCGCCCCGGCTAAAAAAGGGGCGAGCACGTCGGCAAAACCAAACGCGGCAAGGGGACCAAGGTCATGGTCCTCGCCGACGGCGGCGGCCTGCCGCTGTCGATCGACATCGCTTCGGCAAGCGAGGCCGAGGTGAACCTCATTGAGCCTCTGCTCGACTCTTCGGCAACGACCCACGTCCCCAACAAGCTGATCTACGACAAGGCGGCCGACTGTGACGCATTGCGGGACCGGCTCGCCGATCGCGATGTTGAGCTGATCACGCCGCACCGCAAGAACCGCGTCCGGCGCAAGAGGCAAGATGGACGGAAGCTGCGTCGCTACCGCCGGCGTTGGAAGATCGAACGCACGGTGAGCTGGCTGGACGCCTTCCGACGCTTCGTCGTCCGCCACGAGTTCTACTCCTCGATCTACCACGGCTTCGCCAAGCTCGCCTGCCTCGTCATGGCCGTCAGACGGTTATGAGATACGCTCTAGCGTTGCAAGAGCCGACTAACAAGCGTGGACGATACGCCTCATTCTGTCGCTCCTCACGGGAGGGTGACGTGGTTCATGGATTTGCCGTGATGTGCTCGACGTAGCGCTGGTAGACTGCGCAGGACTCGCCACTCCTTGCGGCTACGCGCTGCTTCACGCTACACAGCTGCGATAAGAAGCGGTGGCCGGATGTATCAGGGCCTCGCTGATCATCGCATTCGATCCCCTCCAGAGTAGCTAAACGCTGAAGTTGGACCAGCCGCCAGGAGTTCCGCCCGAGTCAAGTGCGCTGAGGTGTGCTTAACCTCAGCGACTTTGGGTCAATGGTTCGACGCCCCGGAGTGAAACTCCGGCGCCGTTTCCTGCTGGCTGCTTTTCGGCGGCTGCTCCAGCCGTTTTAGTCCGTTGGGGATTCCTAACCGGCGAAACGTCCGGGCGGATACCGGGGCTGAGCGGCGAGACCGCTACGGGTTCTGGGGCGCCGGGGGCAACGGCGTTAGCTCTGCCGGCACTTCGCAAGATTGCTGGAAACCGGCGAGCCGCCCAGTCACAATAGCCGGCCTGACCCCTAGATCAGCAGCACACCGCAGGAGCCCCCAATGCCCAAACTCACCCCCCGCGAAGAGAAGATGATGCGGCTCATTGTGGATGGAGCGTCGAACGTAACGCTGGCCAAGAAACTGGGCATCGCTTTGAGAACGGCGGAGCTACACCGCGCCGCTGTAATGAAGAAGCTGGGCGCGAGTTCGCCGGCGCAGCTGGGATACAAGTACGCGATGCTGGAGCTGAAACGCGCCCCGGTTGAGGCGCCCGCGATCTAGCGCCAAACCTCCAGCACCGCCCCGAACTGTGATTCCAATGGGGGGCTGTAACATTCGACGCCAATGCCGAGGCAGGTTTGCTAGTTGGCGTCTGCCGCCTATAGTCCGCGTGGAACAGCAGCACCCATGCAGCGCTAGGCTTAGCGTGCGTCGAAAGGGCGGAAGTGGACACTCAGTATCTCGAACAAATCGCTCGGCAGTTCAGCGACGATCTCTGGACCCCCAAGGAAGCAGTGGGCTACTGCTACCAAGAGGTGGCGGATCTGGAGCCAACAGACAGGGCGACAGCAATCCGCGAAGCGGTCTCACCGGCGATGTTCGAACACCTACGCAACGCCGCTGTTCGCGCCCTCGACGCCATTCCGCCCGACTTCGATCACTTCGGGCTGGGGCTGGTGACGCCCGACGCGGCCTGGGCCGTGACCGAGGTCCCGCGGAGCTTCGTCGAGTCGCTGGCGAACGGCGATGCAACTAGCTAAGGAGCCACCACGTTCTTCCTTCGCTGCTCATTGGGCGTTGAGTGCAATTGCTCGACCACCGCGGGCGGTATCTAGCTCCCCCCCAATCCGGCGGACCACAAACTCCGCCCCGCGGGCCTTTACCCGCGATATCGATCCATCCTGCCCGAATTCCCGGAACCGCCCGTGGCGCGGCTCGGTTCAATCGGCTATGGCTCGTGGTGCCAACGAACCTGCAAGAATCCGGGCACAGCCCCACTAGGCAGGTACGATGCTTGAACTCAGCAGGCGTGAAATCACTCTCCTCGAAATCCTAATCAGCGGCGAAACCGGTCAATCCGCCGCGACTAAGATGGGCATTGCCCTGCAGACTGTGAAGACCTATCGAGAGAAGCTGATGAAGAAGCTCGGCGCCACCACTCCCGCGCAGCTCGGGTATAAGTATGCGGCCTGGAAGCGCCGGAAACCGCCAGGACCGCGGGTCGTTCACGGGGAAGGCGACAGTGGTTCGCCGCGGCGGCTATAGGCCGAGCCGCCTCGGTTTTGCCGCGAGTCCGTTGATTTCGGCGCCGATGCGATCGCGCTACGGGAATAGACAGAGCAGGCCGCATCGGAGTGGATACGGCGGATGGCTCAGCCGTCTATCAAGGGCTATGGCGAAAAGAAAGCAAACGGTACGTTGCAATTAGCGTGGATAGTTGTAGCAATGTGGCCGGTTCGGGTATCGCGTTCGAGTTCTCGGAGTTCGTCGCCGGTTGGACAGTTGCTCCATAATTAGACCTCCACACGGCGTAGTCAGAGGCGTCGACCGTGCCGGCAGAATCCCCGGTCTCGTCTCCATTACCGTTCAAGTCGAACGTCCCGCCCAGGTTATCTCGCCATACCGTGTAGTCTGCGGCGTCAACTGTTCCGTCAGCGTTGAAGTCTCCTGGCAATTCGACAACCACGCTCAACACGAGATTCTCACCCTGCTGCGAGACTTTGAACCCGGGCGACACTGACGCAAACGATCCGGAGAAATCGGTGGCCGTCATGATCACCCATGATCCGGTAGTGGGAGAGAAGCCGTCTAGAAGCGAGACGACAAGGTCACCACCCAGGGAGGCGCCGCCGGTCACATCCACCAAGTCGACTTGGGAGGGCGAAGCCAGCTCGATTGCCAGTACGCCTGAGTTTAGTGAAAGGCCGCCCAGAACGGTTGTAGCGCCGACCGACTCGCCGGGTGAGATCGTGGCCCCGTTGTTGACCAAGTCGAACTCAACGATGTTCGCGCTCAATACGCCGCCGGTCAGATTAAAGGCCCCGCCTATCCCCTTGGTCACCGTACCGACGCGCAGCTCCCCATCCGACAGGTTGACCTGTCCATCGGCGCCTGCAGCGGCGATCTCCAGCGTATCGACGACTTCCAGCCAGCCGCCGTTAATGTCCAATCTTGCTGACTGCCCAGAATGTGGCGCTACTTGAATTGTGCCAGCATGCTGCCCCTTTGCGTCAACCACGGCCGTGCCAGCCGGGACGACAGCGGTGTCAAGACGCGAGGGTTGCCAGTCGAAATCCCAATTCCCTTCTTCCGCGAAGCGGGTGCTCATGCCGCCGTGGAAGTTTAGGGCTGTGACAGCCGGAAACGCGCCGAGTTCATTCAGGTACTCTTCGAGATTCGTATAGCCGTCTGAGTCGAAGTCGTCATTGCGATCGGACGCGAGATCAGGGTCCAGTCCGCGACGGAGTTCCCATTCGTTGGGCATGCCGTCGTGATCGTTGTCGGCGGGCGCGGGGGTACTGCTTAGGGTCGGCCATCCCCCAACGTCGCTAGGGCTCTCGATCAAGCCGTTACTTACAAAGGTAGCCGTCCCGGCCCTGACCTCTTGGATGATACGACTATCGACAGAATCGCGAGACGGCAGCGAGGCGCCGACATGTGAGAGGACGGATTTAAAGGCGTCTTGTGCGGTCTGCTCGTTGATCGCCATGGCGTCCCACGGTTGATCTAGCCGGATGTACTCGTCGCCATCGACCCCCAGCCAGTTGTTGTCCGACACCGCGGGGTAGCCCTCGACGACGTTGTCGGCAACGTACCAACTGCCCTCGTCGCCCGAACCACGGGCAGAGGGTTCGACGATGCGATCTCTAACCCCACTCGATGTCGCCGGCCCCGCCTTGTAGTAGTTGCCGATCATGTTGATGGTAGTGAAGTCGAAATTCGGATTACCGACTTGCTGTGCTTCACCGCCGTAGGAGCTGTTGTAACCCCAGTTATAGACGACGTTGTTTCGATAGTCATTGTGCTTGCTTCCGGAGGCCCAACGCGGGTTACGGCTTGCATTATGCGCAATCAACTTGTGATGGTAGGTGCCGTGGTTGTTCCCCCAGATCCCCCCGAACTTGTGGTCCGACGACCCCGCCTCTGTGATCATCGACCATTGGATCGTGACGTCCTCGCCGTGGTAGATGGAGAGCACTTCGTCGCTGCTCCAACTCGTTGACACGTGGTCGATAATAATGTTTTCCTGGTACCTCCCCCCTAACGCGTCACCACTAACTTCATCGCGTACGCGGATGTAGCGGATGCTAACGTTACTGGCGTCTATACTGAGATTACCCTTGATCGCAATTCCTCCTCCCGGCGCGGTCTGCCCGGCGATGGTGACGTTGTCGTTGTCGATGTCGAAATTGCCATCAATCGTCCCAGACACCCTGAACACGACGGTGCGTGGCCCGGAAGCGTCTAGGGCCGCCCCCAAACTGCCAGGCCCGGTAGGATTCAGAGTCGTCACTTCGTAGACAGCGCCGCCACGTCCACCGGTGGTGTGCTTGCCGTAGCCCTCTGCACCCGGAAACGCTACCTGCTGTGCGACCACGACAGCTGGCCCAATGATGAGCATGGTCAAGAACGTGGCGGCAACTCGACGAGCGCTTGTATGTATCATCTGCCTACTCCCAAAAGGCATGCAGGTTCTGCCCTGCCGTTCATTGACGCAACTGAGAATCGCGTGGTGTTCGAATGCCATTCAGAAGGCCAGAGCCATTCATTCATCGAGACGCTATATGCACCGCAGGCATGTGAGCTGACGCGAGACCAACAGCCGACCCTCAATTTAGCCCAGATGAAGCCCCCGGCGGATCTGGCCGCGGCCTATTTTGAGACAAGCCTTCTCGCAATCTGCTCCACCCAACCGGTCCTAACTACGGATCTGACATTGCATTCTTGCCCTTGTGAACTCAGCGCTCAACAACGCCCGTGCTGCTATGCTGGGGGGCGGCCCGCACCAATCCGTGGCTCTCCGACCTCAATTGGCCGGCCCACTCTCTCCTCAAATTAGAGCTCTTTGTCATGCTTCAGAACACTTGCAGTGAACGTTGTCGCTATCGTACCCCGCAAAACAGGCTGGCCAGTCCGCATAGAGTGTTGGTTCTTCTGCTTACAATCGCTGGAACCCAAGCTGCGCCGACGCTCGCACAAACGGGTGATTCGGATAGCAAGCCGCGAGTGATCGTCACGACGGATGGGGAAATCGACGACGAATGCTCGATGGTGCGGTTCCTGTTGTACGCGAATGAGTTCGACGTCGAGGGCATCGTGACATCGAGTTCGCAGTATCACTGGCAGGGCCACAGGTGGGCGGGCGATGACTGGATTCAGCCGCTTCTGGAGGCTTATGAGAGAGTCTATCCCAACCTCAGCCAGCACGACCCCGACTTCCCCGCACCAGACTATCTCAGATCCATCACCGTGCTCGGCAACGTCAAATCGGAAGGCGACATGGATGAAGAAACGGTGGGCTCAAATCTGATCGTCAAGGCCCTGCTGGACGATTCCGACGACCGACCGATCTGGTTGCAGGCGTGGGGCGGACCCAACACTATCGCGCGGGCGCTGAAGACGATTGAGGAGAAGCATCCGGATAAGATGGCCGAGGTGGCAAAGAAGCTCCGCTTCTATTTCATCTGGGAGCAGGATGACACCTACCAGAAATACATTCGGCCGCGCTGGGGCGAGTTCAACATTCCGACGATCGTCTCCGACCAGTTCATCGCCTTCGCCTATGAACGTCAACGCAAGGCCGTACCTCAGGAAGTGCAGCGATATTTCTCCGCAGAATGGATGAACGAGAATGCCCTGCGCAGCCATGGGCCGCTACTCGAGATGTACAAAGCGCACGATGATGGACGTTTCAGGTCCGAGGGTGACTCGCCGGCGTTCCTGCACGTTATTCCGACCGGTCTGCGCAGCGAAGAATCACCCGACTGGGGCGGTTGGGGCGGTCGGTTTACCAAAGTCCGCGAGAACACGTGGCTCGATCATGTTGCGGAGCGTGGCTACGAGTATCCCAAGGGTCGTTGGTATGGCAGTTCGGCATGGGG
This sequence comes from Posidoniimonas corsicana, assembly GCF_007859765.1. Lineage (NCBI taxonomy): Bacteria > Pseudomonadati > Planctomycetota > Planctomycetia > Pirellulales > Lacipirellulaceae > Posidoniimonas > Posidoniimonas corsicana. The sequence continues at coordinate 521,328 of NZ_SIHJ01000002.1, read as the reverse complement.
TCGCAGACGTGCAAAACGTGAGACTACCAAAGATCCGGAATTGACTGCCTACCTCAAACCTCAATGGCGCTGGATCGATGCCATTCAGCAAGATTTTGCGGCACGAGCCGACTGGTGCGTGAAACCTTATGACGAAGCAAACCATCCGCCCGATGTCAGATTGGCCCACGACGCCGACTTGGAGGTCAAACCGGGCGAGACGGTTTCGCTGAGCGCTGCTGGAACCAGCGACCCCGACGGTGACGCATTAACGTATCGCTGGTGGCAATACGAGGAAGCCGACTCGGCGGAATCCCGGGTAGAGATCGACAACGCGGGCCAGCAAGAGGCCAGCTTTGTCGTCCCCAACGAGCCCGGCAAACAGATTCACATCATTCTCGAAGCTACTGACGTTGGGACGCCGCCGCTTGTTCGATACCAGCGGGTCGTGTGCAACATTGAATGATCGACCACAGCCAAAGGCCGGGGTATTGGGAAGGCCCCGGCGGGTGGCACCGGAGAACACCCGAATGGTTCGTATTCAGCGCGGTTCTTGGGGCTCCGCAACTCCCACCGGTGCTCATCGCTTCGCTCAGATTCGACTCCGGCCACGGTGTAGCGATTGGACCAACACCAGCAGATTCGCGCGTCGCCCAGATGCACGAGGTGTGCCCAACCGCCGTCACTAGAGCGAGCCTCTAGTTGCAGTCGGTATTCACCACCTCTGCGGCTCTAGGACAGCGGCTTCGCCGCCTCGGCTTAGATCCCCGAACCTTGTCGCAGCGACGTCCACTCTGCGCGTGCATTGGCTCTCAGACGAGCAAATAGGCGCCCCCAATCGCTAGCGTGCCCGCGCAAAAAATGTGCACATATTGTGGGTTGCTTTGCCGATTGGGGTGAGTATTCTAGGGCCCAGCACCTATACGTAAGTACATCATGCCGACGGGGCCTTTTCTGATGCCAAATTCTCCTCTCAGCCGCGGCCAAGCCCGTATTTTAGTGGCTCTGCGGCGTTACATCACCACGCACGGCTACGCGCCTACGCTGCGCGAGTTGGCGGCGCGGCTCGGCATCCGGAGCCCCAACGGCGTGCTGTGTCACCTTAAGGCGCTAGAGCGGAAGGGCTACCTCCGCCGCGCGAGCCACCAGGCCCGCGCCATCACGCTGCACGGGGCCGCTTAACCCCGCCGGACTCTGGCAAGATGGTCCGTCAGAGTACCGCCCGCCGCGGAGCCAGCCGCGAGTGGGCGGGGCCGCCCTAACCCAGTCTCCTCGGATGCGCCGCGCGCCGCCTGCGCTGCCGCTGCGCACGGAGCGAGGTACGCATCGACCCACCGCACGCCGCGTTTGGGTTAGGCAGCGGCGCGCGGTTGCAGCAACCGGGGGCAACCGATGGTCTGGCAGCAGAGCGAGCGCAGTCGTGCGCACAGTAAGGTTTCGGAACAGAAAAACGTCACGCGTTCTCTACCGCCGGACCCCCTACTTATCTCCTGCCCTCACAAGGGCTTCCGTGGAGGGCGTGGCCTCATTCGACGTGATCAGCGTCGTCGCCGCGCGTTGACAACCGCCGGGCGGCGTTCACAATCGACGCTGCTCATTCAAAAGGCGTCCCGACCCGCAGTTGCAGCTGCGGATCGGGACCACGGACATTTCCCCAAGCTGTTACCCGGGAAACGCCATGGCGGTTACGCCAAGTCTAGCTGTGCGCGGCTGCGCACTTCGAATCGATGGCGCCGAAGGTCGGCGCGAGATCCCCTTGTCTGTCTGCCGCGGTGCGCCGCGCAGAGCTACCGCCTCGGTGGGGCAGGGGGTGGCCTATGAGATAGCCAGGCGAGGGCAGGGGCGTTGGAAAAACGGGGCCGCCAGTGGCGGCCCCGTCTCCGGCGGCGCTGTCTTGAAGGGCGGCCCCACAGGGCTCCCAAGTTCGTGCCCTCTCCCGGTTTGCGGCCAGAGCGGGCCCTCTCTCGAATCGACCTCTATGAGGCCGCCGTGAGCGCATTGTGGTAACGGCAAGCGCGGCGGTCAAGGAAGCTATCTGCCCTATGGACTCCAAATTCAGCGAGTCGCCGTTCTTCACGCTGACCGAACTCGTCAAAGCCTGGACCAAGAAGGAAGCCGACCAGGAAACCCTTCAGAACCGACGGCGGGTGATCCGCCGCAACACGATTGAGCGTGGTTGTCCTCATATTCCGCTTGGCAACGAGACCATCTTCGTCACCACGAGTTTTGTGCAATGGCTATTAGAGAACGAGGATCGAACGGCCCCCGAGTCCGAGTAGTGCCCTACAAGAACCGTCCCTACGGACTTCGTTGGAGGCGGGCCGATGGTTCGACCCGGGAACTGTCATCGGGATGCAAGCGCCGGCGCGACGCCGAGCGGGCTGCAGTCGAGTTGGAGATTGACCTCGCACAAAACGACCCGGACTCGCCGCGGCTATTGTGGTCGCTCTTCCGCGAGCGGTACGAGCAGGAGAAGCTGCCGCAGCTTTCGCGGAAGAGCGAGTCGCAGTGGGTGACCGCCGCCAATTGGCTGGAGCGGACGGTAGCGCCGACTCGGCTGAGCGACGTTAACAAGTCGATGCTCAGCCGGTTCACGGCGAAGCTGCGCGAGCGGGGGCTGTCCGAGTCCTCTATCCGGAGCTACCTCGCGACGCTGCTCGCCGCCTTGGGGTGGGCGTGCGACGTTGATCTCATCGAAACCGTGCCGCGGGTGCGTCTGCCACGCAAAGCCGGGGGGCAGAAGATGCGCTCGCGGCCAATTACTAGCGAGGAGTACGAACGCATCCTCATGACCGTCGCCAAGGTTCGTCCCCACGACGCGGAGGTATGGCGTCGCTTCTTGCAGGGGCTGTGGCACAGCGGGCTGCGAGTTGACGAACTGCGGCGGCTTTCATGGGAGCCGGCGGCGGAACTGTCGATCGACACCAGCCATGAGTTTCCGCTGATTCGGATGCTGGCCAGTGGGCACAAGTCCCGGCGGGATGAGTTTCAGCCAGTCACCCGCGAGTTCTGGAATCTGATCGCAACCGCCCCGCCGAATCGCCGGGGCTACGTCTTCCCCTTGCCAGGGCGGAAAGGTCAGATGCGGCCCAGCAATGTGGTTCGCGTGGTGTCCGAGATTGGCAAGGCCGCCGGAGTGATCACCGACCCCGTGAAGGGCAAGACCGCCACCAGCCACGACATCGGCCGGCGGGCTTTCCTGACCCGGATGGATCAGCTGCTGACGATTCCCGAGTTGCAGAAGTGGGCGCGTCACGCCTCGCCGGACACCACGATGGGCTACTACCACCACCGAACGGCTGTCGAACTCGGGCGGAAGGTCTGGACGGCGCCGTCGTGACGCAGAAGTGTTGCAGATCTGTTGCAACGCGTTGGGCGGCCCTCGGCGGGCTCGTTCTTTGGCGTGCTGTAAGCATCAGTTGCCAAAGAGCTTACGAGAGCGGAGGGCATGGGACTCGAACCCACAACCCCTTGCGGGGCGCCTGATTTCGAATCAGGTTCCTAGCCAATTCGGATACCCTCCTGGGAGACGCAGATTCTAGCCCGCCGGCGTGGCGCCGGCAAGAACGGGTGGGCGGGCCGGGGCGGTAAAAACTGCGGGTTGGTTCGGTTGGGGGCTGCGCCGGCCCGACAACCGCGCCGCCGGGGCCCAAATACCCTCACAGCCCGACCCGCGGCCGGCCGATTGCGCGGGCCCCGCGTTTCGGATCGGATGTGGGGTTTGCCGCGCCTGCCGCGGTTGCGACCGCCGAACGTCCCGGCGCTCGATTGCTAGCTGCCGGCGGGTCGATAGCTTGTGATGCCCCCTCGCGGCGGGCGCCTCCCTTCCTGTTTCCCGAGCTAACGACCGATGCCAGAGCAAACGATCCGGATTGTTACCCGCGGCGCCAACGGCGAGATCCGCAGCAAGGACTACTCCCACACCGACGCGGTGCTGAAGATGCACGCGCAGATCGGCGTGGACGACTGCAGCACCGACCTGGCGCTACGCGGCCTGCCGGTGTTCCGCGGCCTGATCGGCCCGATGCCGGACGGCAAGGGCGTGGTGCGGTACGAGTCGCCCGAGGTGTTCGAGACCCTCACCAAGGAGTGGGGCGCGCCGGCGCCGAAGCGGTCGCGCCGCCGCCGCACCTCCCGCCCCGCCACCTAGCTCGACGCGGCTAACGGTAACGCGACCCGCCGCCCCACGAGTTCGGTTGGTCCAGCCGTTGGCCGCCGATCTGACCGCCCGTTGGGCGCGTGGCGACCTGCACCTGGGGCTGCGTTGGCGTCGGGTTCAGCGCCGGCGCGGGGCCGACCGGCACGCGCGACACGATGGTGTCGTTGACGGTCTTGTAGGTGGCCACCGGCACCTGGGTGGTCCGCGTCTCCGGCACCCAGTTGGTGGTGCTCACCGGCACGTGCACGGTCGCGGGGCGGTGCTCCCAGCGGGTCACAGGCTCGATGGCGTGCGTCCAGTAGGGCTCGCGGAACGGGTTCCACCAGCCGCGTTGCCGCGACACCCAGCGGTGCTCGGTGACCGGCACTAATTGCGTCTGCTGGTAGGTCTGGTACTTGGTTGTGACCTGCGGCTTGTAGACGGTTTCTTCGCGGGTCTGGATCTCGGTTGCCATCACCGTCTTGGGCACCGAGGTGCGGGTGACGTTGTACAGCACCCCGTCGGCGCCGCGTTCCTGGGTGGTTTGGCCGAAGGCCGACGCCCCTGCGGGCAGAATCAGCGCGGCACAGCACAGAACAGCTCTCATGGCTCGAAGACCCTCCATGGTGTCCGAGTAGGGGGATGGACGTTCGTGTGACAAGCTCTCGGTCGCCGACGCGCGCACCACGAGCGGCTGACCCCGCCGGCAGACGCGTCTGGCCGGCGTGATCGAACGAGTGGTGGTTGGCGTCTAAAGTGTGGCGGCGTCCTCCAGATTCCCTTGCAACCGGTTATCGGCGACTCGCGTGGCCGGCAGACAGGCAATCTGTTGGTCGAAATTCGCCCAGGCGGCAACCCGTCCGGCAGCTGTCACCGGCGCCACGACCGCGGCGGGGTTTTGTCCCCTTCTGAAGCATCGATCCTTAGGGACAAAAGTCGGCCGGCGCCCCGGGCGCCGATGCGCGATTGGGACTGTATTTGTAGGGGCAGCCGATTCTGCGCCACCGGCGGCGGCGAGAGTTTTGTCCACTCGCGGGGTCAAAAGGGGACAAAACTCACCAGCGCTAGCATCGGTCGGGACTGCCGTTGGGAGCCCGCAGCTATAGACTATTGGAACCGTCGGCGCGGCCGGTTTCTACTTAAAACTCGGCGCCGGCATGCGTTTCACCGGATCCTCGTTGACCTTCCTTGCGGACGTCCCACCGACATGACCATCTTCGACAAGATCATCAGCAAAGAGATCCCCGCCGACATCCTGCACGAGGACGACCACTGCCTGGCGTTCCGCGACATCTCCCCGCAGGCGCCGACCCACTTCCTGGTGATCCCCAAGAAGCCGATCCAGAGCGTCGACCAGCTAGTAGACGACGACGCCGCCTTGATCGGCCGGATGTGGCTGGTCATCCGAGACCTGGCGCGCAAGCAGGGGCTAGCGGACGGCTACCGGGTGGTGGTGAACACCGGCGCCGACGGGGGCCAGTCGGTCGATCACCTGCACTACCACGTGCTGGGCGGGCGGGCGCTGACGTGGCCGCCGGGCTAACGCGAGAGAGGTCCGCTCAGGCGGGGCTCGAGGGCCTGCTAGCGGATATCGCGGAAGGCGTTGAAGCTCAGGTACCCCAGGATCAGCGAGCAGACCAGCATCCCGATGTCCATGGTCCCGCTGGCGGTCTGGAACGGCACGCCGATCACCAGGTCGAGGCCAAAGACCAGCGCGAACAGGCCAGCGACGACCATCCCTATAATCGTCATCACTTTGGCCATTCCGCTGTCCCGAGGAGATTGTAAGTCGTTGTTGCTCTGTCGTCGGGGCCGGGTCTCGTGAGCCGCGGCTCGGCTGGGGCCCCTCTAGCTTGGGCAACCCAATCACTCCAGTATAATTGCCCAGATTAACGTGTCACAGGTCCCCGAGGCCCTGTGGGCAAGAACTCATCGGTCTGGTCAGACCGGTTATTCCTGCAGCGCGTGTTGGCCGCCGGGCGGAGCGGGGCTGGCCGCCTCGCTGAGGCGCGGCGGCGGGGCTAGAATCGGCCTCTCTTCCAGGTTTTTCCCGTTTTCACACCGCCCTTGATCCCTGTGTCGGCTGTCATGCCCCCAATCTCCAACCCGCGGCCCCGGCTCCTAATCACGATGGGCGACCCCAGCGGGGTCGGGCCGGAGGTGGCGGCCGGGGCGTGGGCCGACCCGCGGCTGCACGCCGCCTGCCGGCCGGTGGTGATTGGGCGTCAGGAAGAGTTCGAGCGGGGGCTCGGGCTGCGGAAGGTCGCGGCGGAGGTCGTCCCGGTAGACGCCTGTGGCGAGGAGGTGTTCGACGCCGCCTCGCCGGAGCGCATGCCGTGCCTGGTGGTGGGCGGGCCCACGACCCCGCCGGGACAGGCCGCCTACCTGGCGATCGAGCAGGCCGCGCGGCTGGCCCTGGACGGGCGGATCGACGCTATGGTGACCGGCCCCATCAGCAAGGCGGCGTTGCAGGCGGCCGGCCACGACTACCCCGGCCACACCGAACTGCTGGCCGACCTGTGCGGCGTGGACGACTTCGCGATGATGCTGTACCTGCCGCCCCGCGTGGTGCCCCACACCGAACACGGCCTGGCGGTGGTGCACGTCACGCTGCACACCTCGCTGCGGAGCGTGTTCGACCAGCTGTCGGTCGAGGCGATAGCCGCCAAGTGCCGATTGGCCGATCGCGCGATGCGGGCGTTTGGCTGCAGCCGGCCGCGGATCGGCGTGGCGGCGCTCAACCCGCACGGCGGCGAGCAGGGGCTGTTCGGGGACGAGGAGTCGACCACCATCACCCCGGCGGTCGAGCTCGCCCAGCGCGAGGGGATCCACGCCAGCGGCCCGCACCCCACCGACACGCTGATGGTCCGCGCCCGGGACGGCGAGTTCGACGCGGTGGTGGCGATGTACCACGACCAGGGGCACATCGCGCTGAAGCTGCTCGGCATGCACCAGGCGGTCAACGTCACCCTCGGCCTGCCGATCATCCGCACCAGCGTCGCGCACGGCACGGCGCCCGACATCGCGTGGCAGGGCATCGCGGAAACGTCCGGCCTGCTGGCCGCCGCGGAGACCGCCGCCGACCTGGCGCGGCAGCGGAGCGGCAACGCGTGACACCGGCGCCCCGCCGCAATCCCACCCCCGGCGGTCTGGGCCAGGCAGCCAACGCCGCACGCGCCAACCACCACCCACAAGCCACCAACCACAACTGCCATGCCCTCCGTTATTGAGTTCCCCGCCGCCGACACCACGCTGGTCTACCTGATCCGCCACGGCGCCACGCCGCACAACATGATGACGCCGCCACGGCTGCAGGGGTCGGGCATCAACGAGTCGCTCACCGAACGCGGACGCGAGCAGGCCGGCCGCGCGGCCGACGCGTTGGCCAGCCGGCCCCTCGCGGCGGTCTACACCAGCCCGCTCAAGCGGGCCCACGAGACCGCCCAGATCATCGCTGGTCCGCACGGGCAGGACGCGCTGGTCGAGCCGGCGTTCCAGGAGATCAACGTCGGGCGGTGGGAGAACCGGACGTGGGCGGAGATCCAGGCCGAGGACGCGGACGCCTACGCGCTCTACCGGCAGAACCCCTACGTGCACGGCTACCCCGGCGGGGAGACCGGCCAGGGGCTGCTGGACCGCGTGACCGCTGGTCTGGAAGCGATTGTCGCCAGGCACGCGGGCAAGGAAGTCGCGGTCGTGGCCCACAGCGTGGTGAACCGGCTGTACGTGGGCACGACCCTCGGCATCCCGCCCGAGCAGTCCCACTGGACGCCGACCTCCAACTGCGGCATCAGCACGGTGCGTTACAAAGAGGGCAGGGCGAAGGTGCTGACGGTCAACGCGACCGCGCACCTGATGTAGCGCCGCCCGCCTGCGCCACCGCCACCTCCCGGCGCCGCCGCAGCATCTCCAACCGCTCGGTTGTGCGGTCCATCCAGTCGACGCCTTCGGGCAGTGTGTAGGCGAACGCCTCAGCTGGGATCGAAACGTCATACCGTGGCTGGACAAGGTCGAGCCGCAGCAGCGGCCGCCCGCTCTCGCCGTACCGCTTGTCGGCGGTCAGGCCCGCGGCGCTCAGTGGGTCGTCTGCGCCCCGGTACTCTACGCGGTAGGGGAACAGGTCCGAGGCGCCGATCGCCACCAGCACGTGGTGCGGGAGCCGGGAGGGGAGGCCCGTGTCCGCCGTGTCGGAGTCCTGCAGCAGGGTCTCCCGCTGGTCCTCGCGCCAGAAGCCGACCATCGCGTAGACCGGAGTCTTGCGGAGCAGCATCTGACGCGGCCGCTCGAAGCGGAAGTTGGCGTCGAGCGACTCCAGCAGCATCGGCAGGCCGCCCAGGCTGGCCCATAAGCCGGCGTCCAGGTTGTCGGCCGAGGCCTCGCCCGGACGGACCTGGTCGGACTGCGGGTCGCTAAGGTCCTTGCGCAGGCGGCGGAGGTCGACCCGCCAGATCTGCCGCAGCTGTACGTCGCTGGCTTCGCCCCAGCGGAGGTCGGTCCACAGGAACTTGCCGTTGGAAACCTGCAGCAGCCGCACCGGGTCGTCGGTGACCAGGCCCTGCAGCTTCAGCTGGAACTGTCGATCGCGCCCCTGGCCGAGCTGCCAGTAGTCGCCGGTGGACTCGACCGTGCGGCCCTCGATCACGCCGGTCTGCGAGGCCTTCGCCACCACCGACTCGCGGCGCTCGAGCGCGGCCAGCGCCTGCTGCAGGTACGCGTTCCCCTCGACGCCGGCCGGGCCGTTGGCCAGGGCGGGCGCCGTGGGCAGCGGCTTGGACTCACGGTCGCCAGACAGCAGCGCGTGCGCGACCGGGCCCGCGTAGTAGACCGCGAACCCCATCCCGACCAGCAGCAGGCCGTTTGTTAATTTGCGCAGGGTGCTCTTCATGTGACGGTTTTAGCGGTTTTGCCAAAGAATCGTCTTCTGCGGGGCCGACTCTTATCCCAGCAGGGAGGTCTCGTCTGTAGGACGCGATGGCCCTGCGCCGCGGACGCTCTTAGCGACGCGGATCGTAGCGGGCTTCTGCCGGCCGAGTCCACCGCATTTCGTGGTGCTGGCGCCGAGCAGAGCCTACCTAACGACGCAGTACATAGGGACTTCGGGCCTGACGCCCGACCGGCCGCTGGGCCTTTGCCCAGGGCTCAAGCCCATTTCGAGGGGGGGAATCCGATGCGCGTATCGACCTTGTTATTCAGCACGCTGGCAGCGGCCGGCCTGGCCGCGACGGGCTGCACCTGCGGCCCCGGCGGCTGCACCCAACCCGCCTACAACGCCCCTCCGGCGCAGCAGATGATGCACCCGGGCCCGGGCGTCGGAGGCCCCGGACCGGGCGTGCTGCCCGTCGGCGGCCAGATGACCATGGGCGGCGCCGGCATGGGGCCGACCTTCGGCCCCGGCGGCAACTCTGCTAGCGGCATCGAGCAGTGCCAGTATTGTCCCGATGGCGGCGCCGGCGCTGGCGGCGGGATGGGCATGATGGGCGCGGCGTCGCAGATCGCGTTCGTTGGCGAAGACGGCCTGCAGGTCTCTTGGGACGTCAGTGGCAGCGGCTTGTTCGACTCGTCGCCGCTGGTGGTGCCGGGCCGTCAGGACTTCCGCCAGGGCGCCATCTATCGCCTGAAGCTGACCAACATCCCGGGCCGCGAGGCGATCTCGCTGTACCCGACGCTGGAGGTGGCCCCGGTCACCCCGCGCACCGACGCCTACCTGGCCCACGCGCCGATCCCGGTGCAGTTCACCGAGGAAGACTTCGACCAGGTGATCAGCGGCAACTTTGTCACCAAGGTGATCTACCTGCCGGACCCCGAGTTCCAAGAGCTCGCGTTGGCCGGCGTGGAGACCCTGGTTAGCACGCGGCTGGACCCGGGCTGCGACCCGGTGGCCGAGGCCGACCGCCGCGGTTCGATCCTGGCGATCGTGCGGATTGGTAACAAGGACCTGGAGAACGCCAACCGCTACATGGGCGGCGTGACCCCGGCCGACTACGCGGGCTGCGAGCCGGGCGCCGCTGGCGCCGCCGGGGCTGGTGGTCCGATGCCGATGGGCATGCCGACCGCCGGCATGGCCCCGGCGCCGATGCCGCCGCACATGATGAACGCCATGGCCGGTCAGTACGGCATGCCGATCACCGGCACGCCGATCGGCATCCCCGGTCCTCCGCACATCCCACTGGGTGTGCCGGCCGGCCTGCGGAAGCACACCGTCACCAACCGCACCCGGGTGCACCTGCCGCCGCCGACGCACGAGTTCAACATCAGCGTCAAGCAGCGTCCCGGCATCAACTACCCGGCGCCGGTCAACTGCATGACCGTCGACGAGACCAACCGCGCCCCGCTGAAGTGCATCGGCGGCACGGTGCCTTGCCCGATCACGCAGATGAGCTGCTCGGGCGAGGACGACTGCCAGTGCGAGGGCTGCCTCGGCTACTGCGAGGACGGCGGTTGCTACACGGAGTAAACCTACCGGCCGCCGGGCGCCCGACCGCGGGCGCCCGGTGGTCTTTGAGTTGAAGCCTACACACTCTGCGAACTCTTCGAACCTATCCCATGACAACGGTCCGCCACCTCAGTCCTGCCCCCAAGCCGGGGAAGTTTGCCGCGGGCAATTTGGCGATGGCCGCGCTGGTCCTGCTGATGTCGGGAACGCCTCTCCTGGCTCAGCGACCAGACAGCCCTAGGCACTGGCTTCACGCCGGTGTCATGCCTCCGGGAGCGATTGGCGCCCAGCGGCTCCTGAGGGGCGGACCGTTGTTAGGGTATGTTCAGCCGGTCAAGGTCTTCGGCTCCGAGGGTCTGACCATCACCGCCGCCTCGGACCAGGGCTACGCCCAGAGCCACGAGGGCGCCCTGCTGGCCGGCCTGCAGGTGGGCGGGGTCTACGCGTTCTCGGTGACAAACCTGCCCAACCAGCCGGAGGCCCAGGTGTACGCCACGGTCGAGCTGATCGACCGCCTGCACCCGCCCTGCGGCAAGGAGCTGCGGTTCCCGGTGCCGGTCGAGCTGACCGACGAGGACCTGCGGCTGGCGGCCAACTCGTCGTTCGTGACGCGGGTCGTCTACGTCGAGGACCCCCGCATGGCGCTGCCCATCGCGGAGAAGGACTTCTCCGCCAACGGCAAGGGCCAGCAGTGGTTCGAGGCCGCCCCGGGCGACGACCCGCTGGTCACCGCCGACGTGCTGGGCCGCCCGATCGCCATTGTGCGGATCGGCAGCCGCATGCCGCCGCTGCCACAGCTGCCGATGCAGTTCTACGAGCACCACCAGACGCCCACCCAGGACGCCGACGTCGTCCAGACCTCGGCGACCGAGGAGGCCCGATGAGCACGCTCCTTCCCATGTGGTTCCGCGGTCTGCTGATCGCCATCGCGACGGTCATCATGTGCTCGTGCAGCGCGCCGGCCCAGTCGCAGGAGATCCAGCCGCAGCAGTGCTGCCCCGAGCACCAGGCGCCGTCCGGCTGCGACGCGTGCCGCGACGGCACGTGCGTGCCCCAGGGCGGCTGCCAGGCGTGCGGCATCCCCGGCCCGTGTGACGAGTACCTGTGCGACGGCGGCGACTACTACTCACCGGTGGGCGTCCGTTCCAATTGGAAGATCGACGGCCTGGAGCAGGAGGACACGGTCGCCCACTACGACACGCTCGGCGGCTGCGTGCTGGTCGAGCCGAGCAACCGCGTCTGCATCTACGCGCCCCGCTTCGGCGCGGTGCGGCGGGTCGTGACGCTGGTCGAGAAGCAGCAACGCAACTTTGTCGGAGTGGTGGAAGAAGACGCCTCGCTCGCGCTGGCCGCGGAGAACGAGAAGGCCACCACCACGCTGCAGAACCTGCAGCCGGTCGCCAGGATCGGCGACCTCCCGCCCAGCCTGCTCAAGGAACGCCAGCAGGCCGGCGAGATGGAGGCCCGCGTCGTCGTCCGCGAGCTGACCAACATGATCAAGCCGTACTGCGACTTCCAGGTGGTCCGCCTGGGCGTGATGGACAACGCCGAGAAGCCCTGGCTCGCCAAGAACGCGCTCGCCGCGTACACCTGGACCGGCGACCAGGAAGTGCAGGTGGTGATCGAGAAGAAGGCCACGTCCGTGCTGGCCAGCAGCCTGCAGCCCGGCGTGGTGTTCAACATCCCCGGCGGCAAGCCCTGCCTGCGGCTGATCAAGCTCGCCTCGGCCCGCGACGCGCTGCCCGGCGAGGAGATCGAGTTCACGCTCCGGTTCGACAACATCGGCACGGAGGAGATCGGCAACGTCACGATTGTCGACAACCTGGCCACCCGCCTGGAGTACGTTCCAGAGTCGGCCGAGTCGAGCATTGACGCAGACTTCTCCACCGAGGAGAACAGCGGCGGGTCGCTGATCCTGCGGTGGGAGATCAAGGAGCCCCTCGAGCCCAAGCAGGGCGGGGTTCTGCAATTCAAGGTGCGGGTCCGCTAGCGGGGCGAACCCGGGGCCGGCGGCGCGGGTCCGTCGTGCGGCCGGCGCTGCCGCGTGCTATGGGTCCATCTGCTATGGGCCCGCTTAGTACGGGCATGTGCAGACCGGCCGGCTAGGTTGCCCCTGGCGCGCCCGGTACAATGGGGGCGCCCGCCTCCCACCCCCCCGCCGCCCGCATGCCCTACGTCTTCTTCGGCATCATCTGCCTGGTCTTCGGCTCGAACTTCTACCTGATGAGCCTCGCGTCGTCGTACTACGGCCCGCTGGCCGTGGGCGCCGGCCGCCTGCTGGGCGGCGCCGCAATGCTGGTGCTCCTGTGGGGGCTGTCGGCCCGCCGCGAGTCGCTCACCAGGCGCCAGTTCGTGGCCGCCTCGCTGATCGGGTTTGTCGGGCACTCGTACCCGTACGCCATGCAGCCGGCGCTGATCGCCAACGGGCTGGAGCACAGCTTCATCGCGACGATGGTCTCGTTCACGCCGATGTCCATCATGCTGCTGTCGGTCCCCGTGCTCGGCGTGTGGCCCACCACGCGGCAGGTGGTCGGCGTGGTCGGCGGGCTGGCGTTCTTGTCGCTGCTGATGGTCGACGGCAGCTTCCGCGGCTATTCGCTCGGCGTGTTGTCGCTCGCCATCTCCGTGCCGCTCAGTTACGGGCTGGCCAACGCCTACCTCCGCAAGACGCTGCACGACGCGCCGCCGCTGGCGGTGACGCTGGTCATGCTCGGCTCGTCCGGGCTGCTGCTTGCGCCGCTGGCGGCGGCCGCGCCGCTGCTGCAGCCGCTGGGCCTCGCCCCGCCGTCGGGCGAGGGCGCCGCGGGCGTCGCCACGGCGGCCATGCTGATGCTCGGGCCGATCGGCACCGGGCTGATGATGTGGCTGTGGGTCCGCCTGGTCGCGACCCAGGGCCCGCTGTTCGCGGGCATGGTGACCTACGTGGTGCCGGTCGTGGCGATGATGTGGGGGCTGTTCGACGGCGAACGCGTCACGACCAACCAATTGGTGGCCATCGCCGGCGTGCTCGGCATGGTGGCCCTCGTGCAGTACGGCGCCGCGTCGAAACCGTCGGGCGAACCCGCGCCGGGGACGCCATCCGACCCCGAGCCAACCCCCGAGTGCCCGCACCCGCCCTGCGACCGGGAGCTTGCGTGCGCCGGCGCGTCGCGGTAGGAAGGGGCGTTCCCACCCCTGGCGGGTGGGCCGGCTGTTCTCGCGGCCTGTTCCAACTTCCAACCGCCAATTTCCAACCGCCATGCACCCCTGGCTCGCCCAACGCACCGAACTGTTCGACAGCTCCGGCATCCGCAAGGTGTTCGACCTCGCCGCGAAGCTCGAGAACCCGATCAACCTGTCGATCGGCCAGCCCGACTTCCCGGCGCCGCAGGAGGTCAAGCAGGCGGCCATCGACGCCATCAACGCCGACAAGAACGGCTACAGCCTGACCCAGGGCATCCCGCCACTCCGCGAGGCGCTCGAGCAGCAGGTTCGCGAGGACCTCGGCCAGCCGGACCGCAGGCTGATCGTCACCTCCGGCACCAGCGGCGCGCTGGCGTTGGCGCTGCTCGCCATGGTAGACCCCGGCGACGAGGTGATCGGCTTCGACCCGTACTTCGTCATGTACCCCGCGCTGACCGGCATGGCGGGCGGCGTGTTCGTGCCGATCGACACGTACCCCGACTTCCGCCTCGACCTGGCCAAGGTCGAGGCCGCCATCACCGACCGCACCAAGCTGATCCTGCTCAACTCGCCCAGCAACCCATCCGGTGTGGTGGCGACCGAGGACGAGGTCCGCGGCCTGGCCGAGCTGGCCGCCAAGCATAACGTCGCGCTGCTGTCCGACGAGATCTACCGCCCGTTCTGCTACGACGCGCCGCTCGCAAGCCCCGCCCGCTTCAACGACCAGACGCTGGTAGTCGACGCGTTCAGCAAGTCGCACGCGCTGACCGGCTGGCGGGTCGGCTGGGCGCACGGCCCGGCCGAGGTCATCGAGAAGATGACCATGCTGCAGCAGTACACGTTTGTCTGCGCCCCGCACCCGCTGCAGTGGGGCGCGCTGGCCGCGATGGACGTCAGCATCCAGCCCTACGCCGACAAGTACCGCGAGCGCCGCGACCACCTGGTCGCCGGCCTCCGCGACGCCGGCTACACGGTCCCCCAGCCCGGCGGGGCGTTCTACGCGTTCCCCAAGGTCCCCGCCAAGTACGCCAGCGCCACGGAGTTCGTCGCCCAGGCGATCGAGCGCGAGCTGCTGATCATCCCGGGCAATATCTTTAGCGCCCACGACTCGCACTTCCGCATCAGCTACGCCGCCGGCATGGAAACCATCGACCGCGGCCTGGAAGTGCTCCGCGAGCTGGCATAAGGCGGCTGGAGTCCACGCTTCAGCGTGCGCGTAAAAGTGAACGGTAGGGCGGCAGGCTGTAGCCTGAGCTCCAGCGGGCCCCGTCTTCGTGCCTTAGTGCCTTCGTGGTTCTCCCCCAGAGCCCACCTGAAACAGCGCCGGGTTTCGACTACAATAGGGCGATCCTGGCAATCTGGTGCTTCCCGTTCCTACCCCGTTTCGATTCAGGCCTACCATGCCCGCACCCCGTTGCCACGCCCGGCGCTTTGGCGCCGCGGCCCTCCTTGTCGTGTTGTCGCTGTCCACGCTCGCCCCCTCCGCGCCCGCCGGTGAGCGCTGGACCAAGGAGCAAGCCAACGCCTGGTACGCCAAGACCGGCTGGCTGGTCGGCTGCAACTTCAACCCCAGCACGGCCATGAACCAGCTGGAGATGTGGCAGGCCGACACCTTTGACCCCGAGACCATCAACCGCGAACTCGGCTGGGCCGAAGGCCTCGGCTTCAACTCGGTGCGCGTCTACCTGCACGACCTCTGCTGGAAGGAAGGCAGCGAAGCGTTCTGCCAGCGCATTGAGAGGTTCCTCAAGATCGCCGACAGCCACGGCATCGGCGTGATGTTCGTGCCGCTGGACGGCGTCTGGGACCCGTTCCCCAAGGCCGGCCCCCAACGCGACCCCAAGCCGCACACGCACAACTCTGGCTGGGTGCAGAGCCCCGGCGCCGAGATCCTCCGCGACCCCGCCCGGCACGACGAATTGAAGCCCTACATCCAGGGCCTGCTCACCCGCTTCAAGGACGACAAACGCATCCACGCGTGGGACCTGTTCAACGAGCCGGACAACCCCAACGTCAGCGCCTACGGCACGGTCGAGCTGCCCAACAAGGCCGAGATGGCCATGCTGCTGCTCGAGAAGGCCTTCGCCTGGGCCCGCGAGGTGAACCCCAGCCAGCCGCTCACCTCCGCCATGTGGTACGACGACTGGTCCGACCACGACGCCATGAAGCCGATGGACCGCTTCATGACCGAGCAGTCGGACATCATCACCTTCCACTGCTACGACCCGGCCGACGTGTTCGCCGCCAAGGTCGAGCAGCTAGAGCGGTACGGACGCCCCGTGCTGTGCACCGAGTACATGGCCCGCCCCCGCGGCAGCACCTTCGAGGCCATCCTGCCGATCTGCAAAGAGCACAAGGTCGGCGCGTACAACTGGGGATTCGTCGACGGCCGCAGCCAGACCATCTACCCGTGGGACAGCTGGAACCGCCCCTACACGGCCGAGCCCGAGCTCTGGTTCCACGATATCTTCCGCCCCGACGGCACGCCCTACCTGCCGGCCGAGGTGAAGCTGATCAAGCAGATGACGGGCGGGGAGTAGCGGTTGGTGGGTGGCAGCCTAGGTGTTGAGACGCAGGGGAAGCCGAGTACCCCAGTTGGCAACGCAACGGCTTGATCTGGAGAGCCTACTGAGCTTACAAATCCACCCGCCCTGCGAACTCACCATACAGAAAGAGTGGTGTGGATGGCCGCTGTAGTGGACTTAGAGCCTTGCTCATGCCTACCCGTGGGAGGCGTGCACATTCTAGCGGTAGGCTGGCTGGGAGCTTCCTCGCCGATTCCTACGGGCCCGACGCCTAAAGACGTGTATCAACGGCTGAAGGAGTTCTTGGTCAATCCATGGCAGCCGTTTGTCTCCATGGGCGTCCATGAGTGCGAGTTGTGCCAATTCGAAGGGGAAGCCGTGGGGAACGCGAACCTCTTCATACCGTACGACCAACGGATCTACGTCTGTCCGGCAATGATTTCACACTACATTAACGCCCACCGCTACCAGCCGCCGAGCGTGTTCATGGAGGCAGTGCGGGCGTGCCCTCCAATGCATTCGATGGAGTACAAAAAGCTGCTGGTGCAATGCAACGGGCGGATACTCTGGCAGGATGGCACCAGCTAGTTGAACAGGGGCGATGCGTACCTGACGAAGCCCTCCGCCCCTCCCATGACCACAAACCCCTACCAGTCCCCCCAGCACGACTGCTCGCGTGGCGCCTTGCCGGCGGCGGCCGGGCGGTACGCCGGCGGGTGGGGCTCGGGCGTGGTCGACCGCGACCAGCGGGACAAACTCTCGCGGGACCTCCGCCGGCTGGTCACGGGGCGGATGACCAACGACGACTTCGACGACCTCTACTTCGACGCCTACGAAGACTCGCCCGACGACGCGGTCCGCGAGATCGCCAGGTTCGGCTGGGGCCTGTACAGCAGCGACGTGTTGATGCCCTACCGGCTAAAGGGCCGCCACCGCGTCAACGGCGATGAAAAGCAGGCGGCCGCCCGGTGCGTGCTGTTCTTGCGGACCGACCGCCCCTACCAGTGGCCGCCCCCGCCGAGCGAACCCGCCCGCCGCGCCGCCTGGGCGTTGGCGCTCAACCTCGGCCTGCCGGGATCAATCGCGATGCTCGTTATCTGCCTGCCGCTGCTGCTGTTCGGCAATGACTGGCTGTTCGCCTCGGTGCTGGTCGTCCCCAGCGCAGCGGTGCTGGTGCTGAGCCTGTGGGTGCTGATCTACCAGTCCCGCGTCGAGTCACCCGCCTTGCAAGCCTGGAGACTCGCCGGCGACTGGCACGCCTGGCCGTTCCTAAGAGAGGAGGACCTAGCGGCCGAACGAATCGGCGCGACCATCGCAGATCAAACACGAGCGGCCGGTAGCGACTAAGCGGACTTCAGGAGTTTGGTCCGAGAGGATTGCTTCTCACACAGGGTCTTCCGCTTGCTGCTCTCATAGCAGAGCGAGGGAGCCCGCGAGCCTGATGTGGGCGCCCGAAGTCACTGTTTGCGGTATCGGTATTCAGCCCTGCATCGAGCGGGCAGGGCGGTTTCGGCAGGCAAGAGATTTCTGGGATCTTGCAGGTGCTCAGGACACCCCACGCCGCGGATTTAGCCTACAATACGGGTCTCATCTCCGGGCGGTTCGCCCGACGCGCGGCTTCCTCGACGACACATCTCAGAGAGCACCTGTCCCGTGAATACAGCCAGCCGATTTGCGTTTACCGTACTTACCTGCATCGTGGCCTGCGGTGGCGCCGGCGCCGCCGACAAGCCGAACATCGTTTTCATCATGGCGGACGACGTTGGGTGGTCGAATCCCAGTTGTTACCACCACGGGGTGATGAGCAGCCGCACCCCGAACATCGATCGTATTGCCAAGGAAGGGATGCGTTTGACGGACTACTACGCCCAGCCAAGCTGCACGGCGGGGCGTTCTGCGTTCTTGACCGGGCAGTTCCCAGCCCGCAACGGCCTGCACACGGTGGGCCTGCCGGGCGATCCCGCGCGGCTGAGCGACGACGACCCCACGGTCGCGGCGCTGCTTAAGAAGCTCGGGTACGCGACCGGGCAGTTTGGCAAGAACCATCTGGGGGACACCGACGCGGCGCTGCCGACCATGCATGGCTTCGACGAGTACTGGGGCTGGCTGTACCACCTGAACGCGATGGAGTACACGGCCGACTACGACTTCCCAACCGGCCCTGAGGGGGAGGCCTTCGCGCCGCGGAACGTGGTTGACTGCGTGGCCACCGAGGGCGGTGGGCAGGAGGTCAAGGACGACGGCCCCTGCCCGCCGGAGCGGATGAAGACGCTCGACGACGAGGTTACCCGTCGCACCCTCGATTTCATCGAGCGGCAAGCGGACGCGGACAAGCCGTTCTTCTGCTGGATGTGCCCCGCGCGGGCGCACATCTACACCCACCTTTCCGAGGAGTACGAGAAGCTCCTTGGCAAAGACGGGATGGGCCTGCAAGAAGTGGTGATGAAGGAGCTGGACGACAACGTCGGCAAGGTGCTCGGCAAGCTTGACGAGCTCGGGATAGCCGACAACACGATCGTCGTGTTCACGTCCGACAACGGGCCGGAGATCATGACCTGGCCCGACGGCGGCATGACCCCGTTCCACGGCGAGAAGGGCACCACCTGGGAGGGCGGTTTCCGCGTCCCGATGGTGGTCCGCTGGCCCGGCCATGTGCCCGCCGGCGCGGTGAACAACGAGCTGTTCGCCGGCCTCGACTTCTTGCCGACGCTTGTCGCGGCCGCGGGAGGGCCAGACGACCTCCCGGCCAGGCTCCTCGACGGCTACGGGGGTTACAAGGTGCATCTGGACGGCTACAACCAGCTAGACCTGCTCACGGGCAAGGGGCCGTCCAAACGCCACGAGATCATCTACTACGAGGGGTCGACCCTCCAGGCGGTCCGCTACAACGACTGGAAGGCCCACTTCATCGTGCAGAACGAGGGCTGGTTCGGCCCGAAGGAGAAGCTGGGGGCGCCGCTGCTGTTCAACCTCCGCCGTGACCCGTTCGAGAAGGCGGCCGAGGAGTCGGGCAACTACATGGAGTTCCTCGGCAAGAATATGTGGGCGTTCGGCCCGGCGAAGCGGATCGTGCAGCAGCACCTGGCGACCTTCCAGGACTTCCCTTCGCGCAGGGAGTCGGCCAACTCCAATGCGTCAGAGATTGGCGAGCGGGCCAGTGAAGACGAGCTGGGGCAGTAGCGCGGAACCAGGTCTGCCTACACTTCGGCTGCGCAGGTCGCCCAGCGCATGGTGTACGGCCGCTACTGCAGCACCGCGTCAACGGCTTGCGGCAGCTTGTCCGGGTCCTCGGCCACGTCCAGGTTGTTGAAGTTCGCCGTGACCGTGTAGTCCTTGTAGACCATCACCGTGTTCTCGACGGACGGGTCGATCTTGTACTTCTCGAGGTCCGCCTCGCGGGTCTTGGGCGCGAGGTAGCAGAGCGAGGTCAGCCGCAGCCGCGAGCCGTTCGCCATGCTGGTGACCATCACCGGCGGCGCGTCGAGCACCACGACAAACGCCTTCAGCTTGTCGTCGCTGTGCTTGGCGAGCAGCTGCTCCAGCTGCGTGAGCATCTGCTGGGTCTTGTCGCCAGACTTGGCGAACGCGACCACCGCGGGCGCCTTCATGTAGGTGCAGACCGGGCAGGCCTGCGTGCCCTTGTGGGGGCCGGACACGTGCACCGGCTCCCACGGCTCGACCTCGCCGCCGACCGGCAGACCAGAGACCGGCGCCGCCGATGTCTTGGACGAAGCGGCCTGCGCGGCGGTCGGCTTGCCGCCGCGCGTCGACGGCTGACCCACCACCACGCTCAGCTTGACCAGCCGCTCAACGCCGCCCTCGTGGCCGGCGATGCCGTGCGTGATGCGGTCGAAGTCAAACTCGCTGGTCAGCACCACGCCGCTCTTATCGACGGTGACCTTGGCGGGGAAGGTGAGCGGCTTGGTCGTGCCCATGAAGGTCAGCTTGCCGGAGATCTCGACCGTGCCCGCCTGCTTGCCGGGCTTGATCTGGGTGCTCTGGAAGCTGGCGGTGGGGTGCTCGGCGGTGTGGAAGAAGTCCGCCGCGTTGAGGTGGGTGGTGAGCTTGTCGAACTCGGTCCAGATGGAGGTGGTGTCGATCTTGACGGTCACCGACTTCAGCTTGCCGTCTTCCACGCCGAGCGAGCCTTCCCACTTCGCGAAGCCGCCCAGCCGCGGCTTGGGGTCGTCGCCCACGTGCAGGCCGATGAACTCGATCTGCGTGTTGGCGGGCGAGATCTTGGCGGCGCCGTCGGCGACCGGGACCGGCTTGATCTTCGCCTTGTCCTTGCTGAACTCCTGGGCGTGCGCCGACGGGGCGCCGCCGAGCAGCAGGGCAGCGGAGAGCACGGTCAGGGCGTAGCGGTAGAGGTTGGGGGCGTGCATCGTTGCCTTTCGAGGGACCGGTGGGAGGTGAGGGCAGGGCGGCCGCGTGGTTCCCAACGCGGCGCCCCGGCATTCTACCCAACCCGCGAGGCCCCCCAAGGTATCGCCGCATACAACCGCAGCCGTTTGCCCGCAGGCTGGCGGCAGGGCGTGCTGGTTGGACGCCAGCAGAGCAGGCGGCCGGCGCTTGCCTTGGTGGCGACACCGTACACGAGCAGCAGAGGCCACCCACGAGAGCGTCACTCGGGCGGGTCGGCAGGTGCTTGTTTGTCCTGCTCAGCGGCGGCCCGGCGCTCGGCTTCCTGCTGCTCGGCCAGGAACCGCTCGACGGGCGGGCGCTCCAGATGCCAGCCGGTCGCCTGCTGGTAGGCGTGCGCGACCGACAGCAGCTCGCTCTCGCCGAATAACCGGCCGGTGAATTTCAGGGCGCGGGGCGTGCGTCGCGCGCCGCGCTCGCGGAAGCCGCTGGGCACGCGCACGCTGGGGTGCCCGGTGAGGTTGGTGATGGCCAGGTCGTCGCCCTCCACGTACAGGTCGACCGTCTGCATCAGAATTTCCATCCGGTCGAGCAGCTTCGTCCGCAGGCGCGCCGCGCGGAGGTACTCGACCGCGGGCGTGAACTGGTGCCGCCGGAAAGTCGCTGGCCAGAGGTTCAGCCCCTCCTCAACGCCCGTGCGGGCGAACTCATCGAATGCCGCGGTGGCCTCGACGTTGAGCATCACGGTCATCGGCCAGACCGGCAGGTCGTCCGGCAGCGAGATCTCAACCAGCTGCACCCCCATGCGGCGGAGGACGTCCATCTCTGGGCGGTCGGCCCGCTCCTTGAAGTAGCCGACCCGCAGCGAGCGGAGGTCGCGCGTGGGCGGCCACGTGAACGGCTGATCCACCGCGGTGGGGTCGCGACGGTCGCTCCCGTGGATGGCGTTGAGCACCAACGCGGCGTCTTCCACCGAGCGGGTGATCGGCCCGATCTTGTCCATCGTCCAGGAAAGCGTCATGCAGCCGTCCCGGCTCACGCGGCCGAAGGTCGGCCGCAGCCCCGTGACGCCGCAGCGCTCGGCGGGCGACAGGATGCTGCCGAGCGTTTCGCTTCCCAACGCGAAGGGGACCAGGCCCGCGGCGACCGCGCTGGCGGAACCGGCAGACGATCCGCTGGAGCCCTGCTCGGGGTCCCACGGGTTGCGGGTGAACTGGTCGTACCAGTGGTCGCCCTGGGCGAGCGCGCCGAGCGTAAGCTTGGCCACCAGCACCGCGCCGGCGTCGTCCAGCCGGCGGGCGACGGTGGCCGTGTCGCGGAGCACGCGGTCCTTGAACATCGGCGCGCCCCAGGTCGTGGGGTGCCCGTCCACGGCGATCAGGTCCTTCGCGCCCCACGGCACGCCGTGCAGCGGCCCGCGGTAGCGCCCAGCGGCGATCTCGCGGTCGGCCTGATCGGCCTGGCGGAGGGCGAGCTCCTCGGTGATTGTCATCACGCAGCGGAGCAGCGGGTTGAAGCGTTTGAGCCGCGCGAGCGACAGCTTGGTCAGCTTGCGCGACGTCACGCGCCGCGTGCGGAGCAGCGCGGCGAGTTCGGTCACCGGGAGGAACGCCAGCTGCTCGTCGGTCAGAGGGAGCTCGGGCGGCGCCGCATCGGTGGGCTGCGCGTCACGCACGATCCGTGCGGCAGGTTTGAGGTACGGCGCCGGATTGAACTGCAGCGCGGGCGCCGTGGAGTAGTCGATGTCGACCTGGCGGAGGGCCTCGAAATCTCGGAGGCTACGCCGCAGAGACTCCGCGAGCTCTTCCCGCTGTTCATCGGTGTACTCGATGCCGGCGATCCACTCGGCCTGGCGGACCATCTCGGCGTTGACCGCGGCGCCGGACTCGAGCTGGGCCGCGAGCGCCCGCTGCATCACGGCGGGAATCGCGGCCGCGCCGGCAACCAGGCGCAGCAAACCACGGCGGTGCAGCATATGGGTACTCTCGGCAGATAGTTCGGGGGAGCGCCTGCGGGCTACCATTATGGCCACGCCGCCCGCCGCTAGTCCAATCGGCGGCCGGCGCCAATGGGTGGCTCGGCTTGTGATAGACTGCGGCAGGTTTGCCTGGCGTGCGGGCGGCCGGCCCCAATATGTTGACGGACGCTCACTCTAGTGAAAGTAGCGGAGTGGTGATGATGACCTGCGTGCGGAGAGCTCTGCTCGCCCTGTTGTGCTTTAATGTGCTGACTGCTGACGTCAGTAGGGCGCAGGACACGCGGCCGAGCGGTAGGCCGGATCTGCTCAGCTCGACCGACCTGTTCGTGTCCGGCGCCGGCGGCGTTCACACCTACCGGATCCCGGCGCTGATCACCGCGCCAAACGGTGACCTCCTCGCCTGCTGCGACGCCCGCCGGGCCAATCCCCACGACCTTATCGGCTCGCGGGACATCGACATCGTTCTGAGACGCAGCAAGGACAGCGGCGAGACGTGGACCGATATCGAAGTGGTCTGCGACTTCGGCGACGGCAGGCCCGCGTCGGACCCGTCGTTGATCGTCGACAGCACGACGGGCGTCGTGTTCTGCTTCTACAATGTCATGGATCAGGACCAGGCGCCCGGGGAGTTCAGGCTGTACGTGCAGCGCAGCGCAGACAGCGGAGCTAGCTGGCAGGCCCCCATTGATATCACCGATGACCTCACTCCGCCCGACTGGAAGAAGGACTTCAAGTTCATCACTTCGGGGCGCGGCATCCAGCGGAGCAACGGCGACCTGCTGCACACGCTGGTCAACCTGAAACGCGGAGTGCGGCTGTTCGGCAGTCGCGACCATGGCGAGACTTGGTTCCTCAACGACGCAGCCATCTCGCCCGGCGACGAGTCGAAGGTGGTCGAGTTGTCCGACGGCGCTCTGATGGTGAACTCGCGGGTCAACGGCAAGTCTGTGCGGTGGGTCCACCGCTCGCACGACAACGGGCGGACGTGGGCGTCGGCGGCGGATCCGCGGTTGGTGGACCCCGCGTGCAACGCCAGCCTCCTCCGCTACCGGTCCAGATCTGACGGGCGAAAGCCGGAGCGGCTACTATTCTGCAACGCGAACTCGCCGCGTGGCCGGAAGAACCTCACGCTGCGGATCAGCTACGACGATGGCCAGACCTGGAGCGACGGCAAGGTCATCGACCCCGGCCCTGCGGCGTACTCCAGCATGACCGTCTGCCCGGACGGCGGTATCGGCGTCCTCTACGAGCGCGGTGCCCAGGGCCTGCGGTTCGTCAGGCTCACGCTCTCGGAACTGACCGACAGGGCGGATAGACTAGACGACGATCGGTAGGGGGCTCAGGGCAGCAAGAGGCCTTTGATCTCGCCCTAACAGCGTTTGCGGCGCCAGCCCTTCTCTCTCCTCCACGCTCTGCTCACAGACAGCTAATGCGACTCACCTGCGCCGCGTCCGGTCTTGCTTCGGTTGTCGTCTTCGTGGCGGCGCTGCTGGTCATCGCTAGCCTGACGCCTGGGTTTGACGCCTGGCAGAGCTATGTCAGCGAGTTGGGCGCCGACGGCCAGCCTTACGCCGTATGCTGGAACGTTATTGGCTTCCTGGGCGTGGGGCTCGCGTTGACGATTTTCGGCTGGTGCTACGGCCGGCTGCTGGGCGACCGGTGGGTTTCGTCGCTGCTGGCGACGTTCGGCGTCGGTTTCGCGGTGGCGGCGTTGCCGATCGAGTCGACCGACTCGCAGACGCCGCTGACCAAGACGCACATCGTAGCGATCTGCCTGTCGCTGGCAGGGTGGTCGTTGGGGCTGGCTCGGATAGCGGGGAATCGGAGCCTCGACCACTTGACCCTCCGTCGCGCCAACCTGGCCGCAGTGCTGATGGTGGCGGCGATGCTGGGCGGCGCGGTTGGGGTGTGGTCGATGCCGGTGGCCCACCGGCTGGTGTTCGCGGTGGTGTTTGGCTGGGTGGCCGTCACTTCCATCGCCGTAGTGGCCGGCCGCGGCGCCATCTAGGCCCACTTAGGCGGTCTCAACATGGCATTGGCGGCACCAGATCGCGTTGGAAACGATGATCGCGCTCTTGGCGGTTTGGGTGAAGTACTTGGGCGCCGCGCCGCTGCGGTACTCACGCTGCGAGGCGCACTCGCCGCACACGGCGCGCCCGCAGAACTTGCATACCGCCTGGGCGTCGGTGTTGCAGATCGCACACTTCATGAACGTTGCTTTCCGGTTGGAGGCGCCGGGTTGTTCGCAACCCGGTGGGGACGCTCGCTTATTCGTTGCCCGCGCGTGCTTCTTGCCGCGGCCGTGGGAATATACGGCGCGAACCACAAGCAAGTCTCATGACACCCGGTTCGCCAACGTGAACGACGGGAAACTTCCGATCCGCACGCGCCAGGCCTGGCGCCGTGGACGTCTCGGCATGCGGTGTGCTGAGGATCGTCGCCATCGACCGGCGGCTCTCTACTCCCGCGTCACGAGCAGGTAGAGGTCATCAGCGTCGGACTCGGGCTCCTCCTGACGAAGACGCATCAAGCACGACTGACCCTCCGCGAGGGCGAACGCCGTGTCGAGCTGCTGCTTGCGCTCATCAATTTCCACAGTCGCGTGCGCCCGAAAGATCACCTGGGCGCCGCTGTGGCGGTTCTGTAGCTCCACGCTTATTTGCTTGATCGGCGCCTCGTCGGTTTGGATAGCGAATTGCCCCGTCTGACCATTGAGAGCCATGATTCGAGGCCGGGCGAGCACCTTTACCAGGCCGTTCTTAGTGAGCACATCGACAAGGCCCTCGACCAGCGTTGAGTCGCTGACGACCAGGTCGTCAGCCGCGAGCCCGCCCACCCCGCGGAGGTTCTTGTGAGGGTCGGTCACTACCCGGAGCTTGGCATTGATAACCCGGTTGTCGCCCTCAGTGGTCGGCGGGGCGGTGTCGTGGGTCGATGGGGGGAGCATGCGTGGCAAACGGGCGCCGTACGCCTCCGGCGCCCGCGCCGGTGGGGCGGCTTGCGGTTTAGCCGCCGGTGGCGATGGGTAGTCAATGAACAGCCGATCCCCAGGCCACAGCCGATAGTTAGTGGAGCTATCGCCTTGCTTGATCGCCTGGTAGTCCACCGGTTTAACGAGTCTTCTCTTCCCTTGATTGTCCGTGGCACGGTCGACCCAGATCTTGGCGTCCCGCCTGAGCCCGCCGATTGACGCGAGGGCGTCGAGCACGGTCTCGTTGCCCGTGACCGGCATCGCGGTAACGGTATCGCCGGACGGCGATTCGTTGATGATGAAATACTTCTTGCTATTGTAGGCAAAGACGTCCACCGCCACTTCGGGGGTGACCAGCAGCTCCGATAGCTTCTCCTCGATAGCCTTTTTGGCCTGTTCGATCGTCAGGCCGGTCACGTAGACCGATCCATACGCTCCCAGGTTGACCCGCCCGTCGGGGGCGACGAGGTGCTCGCCAACAATCTGCTGGGCGCCGGAGGAGAACCCAAGCGACACGCTGACCCGCGGGTCCTCAAACATCTCGCTCAGATGGTCGTGCACGGCTTCCTGGGCCTCCTCGATCCGCAGCCCGATCACCTTCACCTTGCCGTACGTGGGACCGAGGTCGACCGTGCCCTCGGGGCTGACGGCGAAGGCGTCGCCGATCGGCTCGTTCGCGTTGGTTACGCGGATCAGCAGGCCGTCGAACGGCTCGATCTTGTGGGGCGGTTTGGGGACGATCTTGAGGAGGTTGACCAGCAGCACGTCCGGCGGCTCGATAACATAGGGCTCGTCGAAGCTCCATTGTGGCTCGGGGGGATCGGCCGCGGGCGGCGCGGCGGCGGTCGGAGCAATCTGGGGTGGCTGCTCGACGGCGGCCACGCGTTCGATGCGGACGATCTGCATCAGGCCAACGATCGTCAGCAGCAACGGCAACATGATTGCTTTCATCTCGCTGGTTTCCTTCTTGGGGGATTGAAGCAGGCGTGTAACGCGCCGGGACAGCTCTCCGCCGGCTGCTCCGACGGCGCCGCCCGGGACCCGTGTGGCGAAGTCAGCGACCCGCAGCAGCGTCCCAGCGTAGTCGGTCGAGGGCTCGGCCTGCGCGCCGGCAACCCGGTCGTCGCAGGCCCACTCGCCGGCTTCGTCGAACCGCCGCACCGCGAGCCACACGAGCGGGTTGAACCATTGCGGCAACGCGAGGACCCGCACCGCCAGGTTCTTCCACAGGTCGCCACGCTCGCAGTGCGCCAGCTCGTGACGGAGTATGGAGACCCGGTCGGCCGACGTGAGCCGCGACCAAAGCTCTGTTGGCGCCAGCACCAGGTACTCCCAGGGCGCCCAGCAGACCAGCGGCCCCAGGTCATCGGTGGTGCGGAATTCGGCGGAGGCGGCGAGCGGGCTTGCGGCCCGCACCTCGCGCCACTCAGCCAGCCACTGCTGGTTGTCGGGCGACCCGCCCGGCTTGCCGTGCACAAACAGGCCGACGTAGCGGGCCAGGCCAATGGTCGCCAACGCCGCGACGCCCAAGGCCCAGGCAGCTAGGGCTGCTTTCATGGCGGCGCCGAACAGGTCAAAAGGCCGCGGCGAGGGCGTGGTCGGTCTCGTGGGGAAGTCGGGGATCGAGAGATCCGAGGCGACCGCTTCTACCGGCGCCAAGGGTGGCGGGGCGACTTGTGGCTTGTCGACCTCAACCCGCCACGTGAACGGCGCCAGCAGGCACCCCTGCGCCACGACCAGCGCCCACGCCAGCCGATGCAGCTTGGGGCTGCGGACCCGCAGCACGGCGAGCAGCATTATTGCCAAGACCGCGGACACGCTGGTGACGAGCGTCGCTCGGAGGATGCCACTGGCGAGCGTTTCCAGCAACGTGTTCATCGCTTGCCTCCCTTGGGTTTGGACTCGCGCGACCGCTGCTCGGCCTGTTCGATCAAGGCCTTTAGCTCCGCGATCTCGTCGGGAGAGATGTCGCGGCTGTTGATCAGGTGCGCCACCAACGGCGCCACCCGACCGCTGCTCACGCGCTCCACCAGCGTCTCTAGCTCACGCTCCCGCACCTCTTCGGGCGTGACCGCGGCAGAGTACTGGGCGGGGCGTTCAGCGGAACGCGACACCAAGCCTTTATCCACCAATCGGTTCAGACGCGTCTGCACCGTGGTGTAGCCGATCGGCTGCCCGAGCGCCTTTTGCGCCGCCTGGATCGTGACGGACGATTCACGCCAGAGCATCTCGAGGATCTGGATCTCCCCCTCCGGCAGGCGGGGAACCTTTCCGCGTCGTTTCGCCATCGCTGCGTCCTTGAGTGGTTGACGGCGTGCAGTATTACTACATGTGTAGTAAATTGCAAGAGAGATGTTCGATAAGGATTTTGCTGCTGCGAATCCAGAGCGGCGTGCGGAGGCGGCGGGGCGGTTTGTCGGATCGACGACTCACCGGTTCTGGTGAGCAGCCAGTCAGGCAAACGTGCTTCCCTCCGCCACCTCAACCGGCAAGCCAGAAGTAAGCCCCGAACGCCGCGGCGACGCCGACCATCAGCAGGCTCAGGTCGCCGACGCGGCCGGTCAGTAGCTTGATCAGCACGTACGACAGGAACCCGTAGCCGATGCCGTGGGCGATGGAAAACGTCATGGGGATGGTCAGCAGCGTCAGGAAGGCGGGGATCGCTTCGTCCAGGCGGTCGAAGTCCAGCTCGGACAGCTGACGCAGCATCAGGAAGCCGACCAGGATCAGCGCGGGCGCCGTCGCGCAGGCGGGGACCACCGCCGCCAGCGGAGCGAGGAATACCGCCAGCAGGAACAACAGCCCGACGAACACCGAGTGAAGGCCGGTGCGGGCGCCCTCGGCCACGCCGGCGGCGGACTCGATGTAGCAGGTCACGCTGCTGACGCCCAGCAGGCCGCCGATCGACGCACTCAGCGAGTCGACAATCAGCAGCCGCCGCGCGCCGGGGATGCGGTCTTGGTCGTCGATCAGTCCGCCCTCCTCGGCGATCGCGGTGGCGGTGCCGAGCGTGTCGAAGAAGTCGACCATCATCACCGCAAACAGCAGCGGGACCAGCTCCCACTTCAACGCGGCTAGAACGTCGGCCTGCAGGGCTACTTCGAACGAGGGCCAGCTCCAGCCCGTGGGCCAGGCGACCTGCCCAGCCGCCGCGGCGATGGCGGTTGCAGCGACAATGCCCAGCAGCAGCGACCCTTTCACTCGCCAGGCCATCAACGCGGCGGTGATCACGAGCCCGGCGAGGGCGACGGCGGTGGTTGGCTGGTGCACGACGCCGGGGGCCAGCAGCGGGCCGGCCGGCGGAGCGGGCACGCCCTGCACGACGATCCCGGCGTTCGACAGGCCGATCAGGGCGATGAACAACCCGATGCCGGCGCCGATCGCCAGCCGCAGCGAGCGGGGGATGGCGGCCAGCACCGCCTCGCGCAGGCCGAGCAGCACCAGCGCCAGGATCACGAGCCCCTCAATCACCACCAGCCCCATCGCCGCCTGCCAGCCGCCGGCCGCGGACGCGACGTTGAACGCAATCAACGCGTTGAGCCCCATGCCGCTGGCCAGCGCGATCGGCACGTTGGCCGTTAGGCCCATCAGCAGGCAGCAGACGCCGGCGGCAAGTGCGGTGCAGGCGACCAGCGAGCCGGTCGCCTGCTCGCCGACCACAGCCGCCAGGATGCCGGCGTTTACCGGCAAGATGTAGGCCATGGTGAGGAACGTTGCGCCGGCGCCACGCAGCTCGGAGCCGACGGTGGTCGGGCGGCCGAGGTTGTCCTTGAGGAGGTAGCCGAGTTGCTCTCGCATGCGTCTGATCGGGTTCCTGCCGCCTGGGAGGATGGGGGATGCGATTCTCGCATGGATCGGCGAGCGCGGGAATCGGAGTCTCCCACGGGTCGCGGCATCAACCGAGCAGCGGCGCGAGCGTCTTGGCGCCTAGCGCGAACGCGGTCAGCACCACCGCCACGCCGATCGCGTTGAGCAGCGGGCCGTTACGGTGCTCGCCCAGCAGGTCGCGGCGGTTCATGGCCGCCAGCAGGAACGCCGCCACCAGCGGCAGCAGCAGGCCATTCGCCGCCTGGGCCGCGACGATTGTTTCGGTGGGGCTCTTGCCGAGGGTGTACGCGAGCCCCGCGCCGACTAACGCGACCGCCACCGCCGTGCCCCGGGTGAGCCGCTCGCGCGCTGCTTGGCTGGCCGACGCGGGGAGCGCGCCGGCCGCGGTGAAGCCGGCGGCCAGCGGCGCCGTGACCGCGCTGGTCAGCCCGGCCGCCGCCAGGCCCGCCGCGAACAGCCGTCGGCCCCACGCGCCGAAGACGCCGGTAAGCTGCTCGGCGAACTCGCTCGGGCTGTTCGGCCGGGCGTCGGCCGTGAAGAAAGCAGCGGCAGCGGTCACAACGATCGCCATGGTGACCACGCCGCCCAGCCCAATCGCTGCGGCTGAGTCGAGCCTGGCCGACCGCAGCGCCCGCCGCAGGTCCTCACTGGCGGGCCAGCGGCGTTGGACCGCCGAGGCGTGCAGGAACAGGTTGTACGGCACGACGGTGGTGCCGATCAGCGCGAGCGCGGTCAGCGTCGAGCCTTGTGGCAACGATGGAACCAGCGCGCCGCGGGCGATGCCCGCGGGGTTGGGTGCGGCGGCCGCGGCGGTGAGCAGGAACGCCGTGCTCATCGCGAGCACAATGGCCATCAGCCCGCCGATCACGATCCGCCCCGACCCACCGACCGCGATCAGGATTCCGACGCCCACGCCGAGCGCCGCTGCGGCCGGTTGAGTCGCCGCCCCCGTCAGCACCGAGACGCCCGCGCCGGCGCCAATCAGGTTGCCGGTCTGGTACGCGGTGTTGCCGAGCACGATCGCAGTAAGCACCAGCCCAACCGACGCCCAGCGGAGCCACGCCGGTTGGATCGAGTCGCGTATCGCCTCGGCCAGGCCGCGGCGGGTGACCAGTCCGAGCCGCGCGGCCATCTCCTGCAGCGCGATGGTCGCCGCAACCGCCAACAGCAGCGCCCACAGCAGTTGGAAACCGAACTGCGCGCCAGCCCGGCTCGCCGTGGCGACCGTGCCGGGGCCGATGAACGCGGCGGCGACCAGCAGGCCAGGCCCGGGTCGCCAGCCGCGGGCGGGGTCGCTCATTGGGGCAGGCCGCTTTCGGTCAGCAGGTACACGGCGAACGTCGCGAGCCAGTGCTCGCCCTCGTAGTGCCCGCTGAAGACGTAGTCGAGACCGGACTTGGTGTGTGCGACGATCGACGCCCGCAACGCTTCGCGGCGCGGGTCGTCCGCCGGCAGGCTGGCCAGCACACCGTTCTGTGTCCACGCCCGCGACAGGTTCAGCCCGGCCAGGTGGACAATCTTAGGGTCGGTCACGTCTGACACCACGGCCGGCGTGAGGAGCGACGCGGCCGCCGAGTCAGCGCTCTCGATCCCCGGCAGGAACCGCTCGAGCCAGTCGGCGAACTCCACCTGGCTCAGCACCCGCCGCATCAGGTCGGCCTCGTTCCACGCCGGCGAGAAGAAGTCCTCGCCGGAGGGCTCGAAGCGTCCGGGGTAATCGCGGTCCGACTGGTACTTCGCCTTGGCGAACTCGACGATCTGCTGCTCGAGCCCCGCATCGCCGACCGCGCGGGCGTAGTCGAGGATCTGCGCCAGCGCGAACGCCGTGTCCGGGTGCACGCCGGTGCGGACCGGGTAGGTGAGCCGCGGCAGGTAGCCGCGGGTGAGCTCAACGATCCTCTCCTCGAGCGGGCGGAGGTTCTTGGCCCAGCGCTGGGCGGCCGGGTCGTCCCAGGTGCGGAGTTCGGCAGCCAGCCGCAGCGTCCACGCCCAGCCGTACATCCGCTCGAAGCTGTGGTTCATTTTTTCATCGAAGTAGGCCGCCTCGGCGGCGAGGCCCTCGGCGGTGAGCTGCTGGTCGAGCAGGCCGCGGGCTTTGGCGACGACCGGCGCCTGGGGCGCCGCCTTCGCCAGTCGCACGAGCATCCAGTGCCCGTGCACGGACGAGTGCCAGTCGAAACAGCCGTAGAACACCGGGTGCATCTCACGCGGGCCGAGCACGTTGTCGGGTCCGGTGATCACGTTCGAGGGCTTGTTGGGGAACTCGCGTGGGATGCCCTCGATCGCCAGTTGGGCGAACTGGGCGACCTGGTCGTCGCTGAGCTGCTGGCCGGGGAGCATCGGGCCGCCTCCTGGGGGCTGCGCCGCGAGTGGGCGGGGGAGGGTCGCGACCAGGGCGAGGGCGAACCACGGGGCGAGGATCAGAGAACGGCGGAGTATCGGGGCCTTCATGCCGGCAGTTTAGCAGCCGCGCAGCGGTTCGCGTACCACGATGGCCCCGCCGGCGCGCCGCCGCCAGTTTGTTGCTGAAACCGGCCACCCGGCGTGGTCCAATGGAGGGACGCTGGCGTGCCGCCCTGCCGTTGGCGGGACACTGCGCGCTGCTTGTCCCCCCTGACGACTGCCGGTCGCGGACCGGCGGAGGTGGGGTGCGTCGTGCCGCTATAAATCAGTTGAGCGGGCGGTGTCGTGGTGTCCGATTTGCGCGACCACAATCGGACAAAACCCCTATCGACCCTACTGAAGGAGGTTGTCGCAATGCCTTAATTCAAAAGCACTTACGAGCAACCGGGGCGGAGGTGTGCCCCGAGTTTTGTCCCCTCCGCTCGTGTTTTCGGACAAAACGATGCGGACAATACCCTGCCGGAAGCGTGTGCTGGGTCGACGCCGAGTGCTGGCGTTAGCCGGTGGGGAGGGCGCCGCTGAGGTCGGGGTCGGGGTCGGGGTCGGCGGCCGGGGCTTGTTCCTTCCACACGTTGCGGGCGTAGCGGGAGAGCAGCGCCGGCAGTGCGACCATGTCGCCGAGGATGGCCGACCCGATCGTCACGCACGCCATGGCGGCGAAGATGCGGTGGGCGGGCAGGTCGGACAGCAGCATCGCGAAGAAGCCGGCCACCAGGATGATGGTGGTCATCACCATCGCCGTGCCCACGCTCTGGAACGTATTGCGGATGGCGTCGTCGATGTCGCCGGTGCGGGCGACCTCCTGCTGAAACCGCGACAGGAAGTGGATGGTGTCGTCCACGGCGATGCCCAGGCAGACCGTGAACGCGCACACGCTCGACATGAACAGCGGCTGCCCCATCGCCACCAGCAGCGCGCCGGTGGCGACCAGCGGGAACATGTTGGGTATCACCGAGATCAGCCCGATGGTCAGCGATCGGTAGGCCAGCGCCAGCACCACCAGGATGATGAGGGACGCCACGCCGAGGCTGGTCGTGAGGTCGATCACAATCTGGTAGAGGTCCCGCGCGCGGAAGATCGGCCCGCCGCGGAGCCGGAAGGTGAACCCGGGGTGCGTGGCGGACAGCGCGGCCAGCTCACTCTCGACCCGGTCGAACACGGGGACGTACTGCGCGATCCCCTGGTCCTGGATGCGGGTCACGATGAGCGCACGGCTCTCGCTGGGGCGGTAGAAGTAGCCGCGGAGGTCACGGGGCAGCAGCGACAGGAACGTCATCTGGGTGCGTTGGTCGTTCTCGTCGCCGGGGAACGAGGCCAGCATGTTGCGGATCGACAGCGGGTGGCTGATCAGAGGCTCGGAGTCGATCAACGCCTCAGCGTCCTTGATGGCCTGCAGGATGGTCGGGTCTTGGGCGTCGAGCTGCTCTGGCCAGTCGACCCACAGCTCCAGGAACTGGATGCCGCCGAACTGCTCGTCGCAGTGCGCCAGGGCTTGGTAGACCTCGGTGTCGGCGGGCAGCTGGTTGGCGACCCGGTTGTCGGGCCGCAGCGCGAACGACACGCCCAGCAGCGCCACGGTCAGGGCGATCGACGCGCGGCTGACCGCCTTCTTGTGCCGCAGGATCCACTCCAGGAAGGGCGCGAACCTCGCCACCAGCGGCCCCACCAGGTCGCGCTCTTCGCCGTGGTGGATGCGGGCGCCCAGCGGCGTGCTGGCGACAAACGGGATGAACGTCATGACCGCCAGGAACGCGATCAGCACCCCATACATGCAGACCTCGCCGAACTCGCGGACGTAGGCGCTCTCGGCCAGCATCAGCGAGCCGAAGCCGATCGCCGTGGTGAGCGAGGTGAGCAGGCACGCCACGCCGACGTGCTCGATCGCCCACCGCGACGCCTCGACCGGCGAGTCGCCCGCGGTGCGGCGGCGGCGGATGTTGACCAGCAGGTGCACGCCGTCGGTCAGCGCGATCATCGACACCAGCAGCGGCATCACCACGTTCGACAGCTCGTTCACGTACACGCCGGTCAGCTTCAGGATGCCGAAGCTCCAGAAGATGGCCAGCATCGGCGCCGCCGACATCAGCACCACCGCCGTCAGCCCGCGGAACATAATCACCGACAGCACAAACGCCAGCCCGTAGCCGATCATGCGGAACAGTGTCTGGTTGCGGTCGAACGCCCGCTCCTGCGCGATGAACAGCGGGATCTGGCCGGTGATGCGCACCTTGAAGTCGGGGCGCCCGTCGGCCGGCAGGGCGGCCAGCGACTGCTGGATCGACTCCCGCGCGGCCTGCAGCACGCCGTCGGTGAGGTCCTCGTTGCCCTCGAGGAACAGCCAGTCGTACACGATCGGCATCATCAGCGTGCGGCCGTCGGGTGAGATCAGCTGGCCGCGGGCCAGGGCGTGGTTCACCACCCGCTCCTTGGACTGCCGGAAGCTCTCGGGCGAGGCCTCGTTGACGGGGAGCAGCGGCTCGGCGAAGCCGAACACGTTGAGCGTCGGCACGTCGTCCAGGCTGAACACGGTGTCGACGATCGGCAGGTCCTCGACCGCGGCGACCATTGCCCGCAGCGCGCGGGCAGACTCGGGGCGGAAGAGGTCGTCGCACTCCACGACCAGGAAGGCGTCGCTGCGGCCGAGGTTGAAGGCGTCGGTCACCTCGTCGGAATCCAGCAGGTCGGTCTCCCGCGGCTGATCGCCCTCGTCGCGCGCTTCCTCGATGAGGTCTGCCAGGCTGCGGACGTTCGACCGGTCGACCGACTTGGGGCGGTAGCCCTCGATCGCCAGGCCGGTCACGACCACCAGGAACAGAGCAAACAGCCAGCGGGCGCGGGCGAAGAGGTTGGCGAACCAGGTCATGCGAGCGGGGGAGAGGAGGAAGTCCGGAGAGGCGGAGCGGGGGAGGTGGCTACTAGACTTGCGGCAGGCGGGTTGTTTTCCTACACGTCACCATCTGAGTGGAGTGCGAACTCGTACACCTCGTCCTTGGTGAGGATGCGGTCGTTGTCGCGGTCGTAGCGGCCAAAGGCGAACACGCGGAACGTGGAGGGGAGCTCGTCGCGGTCGATGACGCCGTCCAGGTTGGCGTCGAACCGCTCGAAGAGCGATTTGGCGATCCGCTCGGCGCGGGCCCGGTCCTCGTCGGTAGGGCCGGCGGGCGCTTCGGCGCGGTGGGCGCGGTAGCTGCCCCGCGGCACGGCGACCTCGAAGAAGCCGATCATCATCTCTTCCCAGGTCTGGTCGCCCCAGCGGACCGCGGCGGTCGGGTCCGGGTTGGCCAGGTTGTGCTTGGAGTTGTCGAAATGGGCTGTGCACTCGAGCTGGAAACCGGGGGGGAGTTCGAGCGGTTCGGCCAGCGCATACGCGTTCTGCCAGTTGAAGTCGTAGTTGGGGATGTCCAACAGC
This sequence comes from Posidoniimonas corsicana, assembly GCF_007859765.1. Taxonomy (NCBI): domain Bacteria; kingdom Pseudomonadati; phylum Planctomycetota; class Planctomycetia; order Pirellulales; family Lacipirellulaceae; genus Posidoniimonas; species Posidoniimonas corsicana. The sequence continues at coordinate 486,140 of NZ_SIHJ01000002.1, read as the reverse complement.
ACCTCGCGGCGGCCGTCGGGCCACACCGCGTCGAACCGGAACGACTTGCCGCGCACGTGCATGTGCGGCGACATTCCCAGCAGCTTGCCGCCCGCCGGCCAGTGCTTCTTGGTGGTCTGCACCACGTAGTCCCTCGCGCCGGGCGGGATCTCGAACTTTTCTTCGAGCGCGGCGAGCGTCACGACCTCCTCGGTCACGGCATCTGGGTCGGCGAACACCAGCCCGATGCGGGTCAGGTCTTCCTGGGGCGAGCCGGTCGGTGTGTAGTGCATCTGGAAGATCAGCTTCGACCCCGCTGGGATGAGCCGTGCGCGGCCGTCCGCCAGCAGCATCGAGCTCTGCCCCGGCACGTAGGCCGACAGCCAGCCCAGCCCGCGGCGACCCTCGCCCTCGGGGGGACTGATGAACGCGATCACGTGGTGGACCACGCCGCGGTTGCCCGGCACGATGTCCGACGCGGCAATCCACTTGTCCTCGGTGAAGCCGGGGTCGACCGCGAAGTACTGGTATTCCACAACCCCCTCTGCGGGGACCTGGAACGGCTTGTCGCTCATCGGGATCACCACGTCCGGGTCGCGGGGCAGCCGCCAGCCCTCGACGAACTCGCGTGGCGGCGGCAGCATGGCTGGGTCGCCCTGCGGGGCGCCGGCGGCGACCCAGTCGTACAGAACCTGGCGGTCCGACTCTGGCATGACCCGCGCGTTGGCGAACTCCAGGTTGTCGGAGTGGGCGTCCCACGGCGGCATCCGCTGGGTGCGGACCACTTCCTCAATCATCTCGGCCCACCCCGAGGCCTGGTCGTAGTTCTCCAGCGCGAACGGGCCGATCTCGCCCTCCCGGTGGCACTCCACGCAGTGGGTCTGCAGCACGCGCGACACCTGGTTGCTGAAGGTGACGTGGCTGGTTTCGTCGGCGTCGCGGCGGCGGCCGATCAGGCAGCCGACGGCCTCGGTCTTGGCCACGGCGACCGGCTCGTCGGTCAGCAGGCTGGCGATCGCGTCCCGCAGGTCCCGACGCTCCGGCTTGCTGCGGGCATAGCCGACGCCGTACTGATCATCGACGCGTCCCTGGTAGCGGACGCGGCGCTGCTCGTCGAGCACGAACACCTCGGGCGTCCGCGTGGCGCCGAGCGACTCGGCCGTGTCGCCGGTCAGGTCCTTGAGCAGCGGGAACTCGATCTTGTGCCGGCGGGCGTAGGCGGTCAGGTCGGCCAGCGTGTCCTGGCTGTTGGCGTCGACGCCAATGACCGTCACGCCCTGCGATTCAAACTCGTCCGCCAGCTCCTGCAGCCTGGGCCCGTACAGCTTGGCGAGCGGGCACTCGGTTCCCAGGAACGCCACCACCAGCAGGCGGCTGCTGGCGAATTCCGTCAGCGTGTGGGGCTTGCCGTGGATGTCGGACAGTTCGGTGTCCAACCGGGCCCCGGCCAGAACGCTAGCCGCCGCGCCTTCTGCCGCTTTGACGGCTGGCGTGAAAATAGAGAGGAAGACGACTACCGAGAGCAGCAGACGGAGAGCTTGGAGGGGCATCCTCAACTACCTGGCTTGGTGGGGCGAGAGGGGAGGGCGGCGGATCAGGCGCTGTGCAATACCGTCGCGGAGCGGATCGGTTTCATGCGTTCGACGAGATTATAGCGCTTTGCCGCCGCGGTGACTCCATTATTTCTCTAACGTGGGCAGCGGAACGCCGTCCACAACGCGGCGCCCGCGTCGCGAGGCGCGGGGGGAAATCGAAAGAAAAGAGAGGTTTCGTGCGCCCGCTAGCTCCGCCTGCGGCGGACGCGATCAGGCCGGTCGGGCGCCCCGCTTGCGGAAGTCTGACGGCGTGGTCTTCAGTTCCTTGCGGAACGCGCGCGTCAGCAGCTCCGGCCGGTCGAAGCCGCAGGCGGCCGCAATCCGTGTGACCGGCCAGTCGGTGTCGCACAGCAGGCAGACGGCCCGCTCGATCCGCGCGCGGCGGATCTCCTCGCGGGGGGTGCGGCCCAGGTGCTTGCGGAAGCCGATCTCCATCGCCCTGCGGCTGATGGGCACCTCGGCCAGCAGGTCTTCGATGCGGAAGTTCTCGCCGGCGTGGTCCCGAATATAGCGGACGGCCATCGCCAGCAGGTCGTCCTGCATGGCGACCTTGTCCGTCGAGTGGCGGGTCACGATCCGCCGGGGCGGGATCATGCGGTTGAACTCGACCAGGTCGCGGCCGGAGAGCATGTCGTCCAGCATCTCAGCGGCGCAGAATCCCACCTCCAGCGGGTTCTGGTCGATGCCCGACAGGGGCGGCGATGAGATCCGCGAGCTGAGCTCGTCGTGCTCGCCGCCGAGCACCGCGATGTCCTGCGGCGCCAGCAGGCCGGCCTGCGCACAGGCCTCGGTGACCTGGCGGCCCTGGACATCGTCGAACGCCAGCACGGCCGTCGGGTGGGGCAGGTCGGACAGCCACCGAGATAGCTGCTGCAACTGCTCCTCGCTGTCGAGCGCCGCGAACTCCTTCGGCTCGGGCTGGAACGCCGGGCAGGGGTAGCCTTCCGCGGCGATGGTCTGGCGGAACTCGTCGCCGAAGCGGTCGTGGTAGTTGGGGCGGAGGGTGGATCCGCAGTAGGCGAACTGCCGGTACCCCTTCCCGAGGAAGTACTCGGCCGCCAGCCGCGCGGCCGCCCGCTCGTCGCACGTGCACCGTGGGATCACGCCCTCAGCCAGCGAATACCAGGACACGTTTACCGCCGGGAACCGCAGCGACATCAGCTGCTCGGCCAGGTCGGCGTGCGTGATCCTGGCGATCACGCCGTGGCCCCGCCAGGTGGGCGCCAGCATCATGCGGTCGTACTTGCCGCGCGGCTCGATGGAGAACAGCCAGTTGCGCGCGTTGTCGCGGGCGTAGTTGGCGATGCCCTCAATCAGACCCTGCCCCCAAGTGGTGGCGGTGTCGATCAGCAGGGCGATGCGTCTTGCCTGATCCATGCTTGACTAGTCAGCCCGTGGCCGACGACGTGGCGGAGCCTTCGCGGACCTGTGTTCTATCCTGTCGTGCCAACACGCCCTGCGCAAACCTTCTGACGGTCGCCGCGGCAAGGTGGCTGGGCCCGCCCGCGAGCGGTAACGTTAGGGGGCCCAGAGTTTCGCACGAATCCTCCCCTCGAGTGTTAAGTTATCGTGAATCACCCGAGCAGCTCACGCGCCCGCGCGGCCTTCCCGGCCGGCAGCAACGGCGAGTTTAACCTTCCCGCAGAGTTGACCACCGTTGTCGCGCGGGGCGAGGGGTGCCGGCTGTGGACTGCCGCAGGCGACGAGATGCTCGACTTCTCGATGGGCTGGGGGTCGGTCCTGGTCGGGCACTCCGACCCCCGGGTCTGCGGGCCGGTTGCGCGGCGGCTCACTCAGGGGACCAACTTTGCGAGCATCACGGACGCGTCGCTCGAACTGGCCGAGCGGCTGATCGCGCTCTCCCCGGCGGCGGACCAGGTCCGCTTCTGCGCCTCGGGCACCGAGGCGACCATGTACTGCCTGCGGCTGGCCCGGGCCGCTACGGGGCGGCCGGCGGTGGTGCGGTTCGAGGGCGCCTATCATGGCGCTCACGATGTCGGTGTCACCAGCCTGTTCCCGGACGCCGACCGCGAGTTCCCCGCGGCCGACCCCTCGTGCGACGGGCTGCCCGCTGGTATCGAACACGACGTGCTGGTCGCCCCGTTCAACGACCTCGCGACCACCAGCCGGATCATCCGGGAGAACGCCAGCCGGTTGGCGGGTGTGATCATCGAGCCGCTGCAGCGGTGCCTGGCCCCCGAGGAGGGCTTCCTGGCCGGGCTCCGCGAGGTGACGCGCGAGTGCGGTGTGCTGCTGATCTTCGATGAGGTCGTGACCGGATTCCGGCTGGCCTACGGTGGCGCCCAGGAGTACTACGGCGTCACCCCGGACCTGGTCGCCTACGGCAAAGCGCTTGGCGGGGGCTTCCCCATCGGCGTGTTCGGCGGGACGGCCGAGGTGATGGAGCTCGCGGCCGAGGACCGCCTGGGCGTCGATTCGTACGTCTGGACCGCGTCGACGCTGGGGGGCAATCCGATCTCCTCCACCGCCGCGTTAGCCACGCTGGACACACTCGCCGAGGACGGCGTCTACGAGCGCCTGCACGGGCTGGGGCGCTACCTTCGCGACGGGATGCAGCAGGCGCTGCGTGACGTCGGCGTCAAAGCCCAGGTCGTCGGAGATGGGCCGCTGGCGCAGTTCGCGTTCACCACCGCCCGGCCGAGGGACTACCGATCGTGCCGGCACCAAGACAAGCCGCTGGCCCGACGCTTCATGCTCGCGCTGTTCAAACGCGGCGTGTTCCTCAATCCGATGGGCACCAAGCTGTACCTATCTTTGGCGCACGACGAGGCGGTCTGCGACCAGATGCTGGAACGGCTGACCGACGCGCTCGCGGAGGCGGCAGGCAGAGATGCAGTGACGGCTGGCTAGCGGCAGCGTTCCGACGGCGCCACGACCAGCAACTAGCCCGGCGTTTGGCCGCTCGCCAGACGCTGGTTGAGCTCTTGCACGACGCGCGGCAGTTCCGCGATCGAGTCGATCAGCAGGTGAGCGCCGGCGTCGAGCAGGCGTTGCGACGCGGCGCCGTGCCGTTGACGCTGCTCGTCAGGGCTGAGCGCGTCCCATTGATTGCGGCCCAGACCAACCTCGTTGCCGCTGGTCACCACGCCAACCGCCCACGCGCCGGCGTTCCGGCCGGCGGTCACTCCGGCCGGCGTGTCGTCTACCTTCAGCACCCCGGACATTGGGAATACGCCCAGCTGGCGGGCGTTCTCGAAGCATAGCCATGGTTCGGGCCGCCCGGGAGATACATCCCCGGCGCACACGATGGCGTCGGGCCGGTAGCCGAGCTCGGCTGCTTTGGCGGCGACCGGCTTGAGGAGCTGCTGGGTGTAGCCGGTGCTCGAGCCGATCCGCATGCCGAGCGAGCGGCAGTGTTCTACCGAGTCGACGCAGCCCTCAATCAGGTCGGAGTGCGACGTGATGCACTCCTCCTGGAGCCCGAGGAAGGACTCGTAGATCCGGTCGAGGTCGGCATCGGTTGACTCGGCGCCATGCTTGTCTGTCCAGGCCTGCTTCACCCGTGGCATGGCCAGCACCGCGTTCAGGTGTTCGCGTTTCGCCTTGCCCATGTGGGCGCGGACCTCTTGCTCGCTCACCGCGACGCCCTGGCCCTCGAACGCGGCCAGCATGGCGAGCACCGGCGCGCGGCTGCCGAAGTCGACGGTGACGCCGGCCCAGTCGAAGATGACGGCGGAGAGTTGGTTGGGGGGGCGGAACGGCATTCTGCGTGCTGTGCGTGGTGGGGGACTAAACGGCCAAGCGGCGGGCGTCGACGGGCGCCTCGCCCGCGGCGGCAAGCTTCTCGGCCAGGCCGAAGGACATCGTCATGCCGGCGCCGCCGGTGGCGATCACGATCGTGACGCCCGGCATTGGCTGGTGGACAAACTGCACCTCGGACGGCAGTGTAGCGTACACGCCGTGCCAGCGCTGGGCGATGGTCCACTCGGGCAGGTGCAGGAACCGGCGCAGCTCGCGCAGCATGAGCTCGTCGATCCGCTCCTTGTCGAACGGCGTGATGGCGTCGCCGTACTCGTGCGAGTCGCCCAGCACCACGTTTCCGTCGCCGTTCTGCGAGGCCATAACGTGCACGCCGTACTCGTCCAGCTCGGGGGTCTCGCGAGCGACGCGCTTCTTCAACGCGTCCAGGGTGCGGCAGACCCGGAACGTGGCGTAGTGCCGCAGCGTGAGCCCGCTGGCGATCAGCGCGCCCAGGCGCCAGCCATTGGGCTGAGGGATCGTCCGCATCATCTGCAGCTTGCACGCGCCAAGACCCGCTTCGCGATGCACCTCGGGAAACAGCTCGGCGATCTCCACGCCGCTGGCGACGATAATCCGGTCGAACGACCACGCCCGGTCGTGTGCGTCAACCAGCCGTGTGGGGCTCACCTCACGAACGCGGACGCCGTACTGCAGGTCGACTCCGTACTTCTCGTGCAGCCAGAGCGGCGCCCGCTGGATCACCTGGCGGGGGTCGACGGTCATCTCGGTCGGGCTCCAGAGCGCGCCCTTAAGCTCGTCGGCCCGCAAGGCCGGGCTCTTCTCGGCGGCCTGCTCGCCGCTGATCAGTTGGCACTCGTAGCCGAGCTCCCGGCTGTTGTGGGCGAACTCGCCGAGCACGTCGAGCTCATCCTGACGCGTGGCGACGTGGAGCGACCCGCAGGGGTCGCACCACAGCTTGGCGTCCGAGAGGAACTCGGTCCACAGCTGGCGGCTGCGTAGGGCGGTTGCGTGGAGGGGCCCATTGGGTTGGCCGACAGGCCACACCATGCCGAAGTTTCGCACGGACGCCCCCGCGGCCAGGCGGCCGCGTTCAAAAAGCGTTACGTTGGCGCCGCGCTTAGCCTGCTGCCAGGCGTGTGCGACTCCAACGATGCCGCCTCCTATTACCGCTACGCGGTCGGTCATGTCATAGGCTCACAGGGTGGTCGTGCTGGGGGAGGGCGCCATCGCGTCGCGGACGTACTCGAGGAAGTGCTCGAGGGGCGGCGTCTGCATCTCGGGGTCCTTAGCGAGGTCGTCCCACCGCCGCAGGCGGATCGCGTCGTCGAAGAAGGGGCTCGCCCGGAAGGAGTCGCACTCTTTGTCGCTCATCGGGCCGCCCTGCAACTGCAGGCTTAGCTCCGACGGCGGGCTGAGGGACTGGCGGTAGGCCGGTTCGGCGGCGCACAGGTAACGCTTGGCGGCCACGTGCATCCGCACCGGCTCGAGCACCGCTGGTGGAAACCGCGACGCCAGCCAGTCGGCGCCAAGTTCTTCGTGCATGTCGTCGACGCCACGGTCCGGCGCGTCGTCCGGCAGCACGTGGAGCAGGTGGCCGACGTCGTGCAGCAGGGCCGCGGCGATCAGCTGGGCCGATGCCTGCTCTTGCTCGGCCATGGCCGCGGCCTGCAGTCCGTGCTCGAGCTGCGACACCGCCTCGCCGCCGTACTGCGAGTCGCCCCGTTTGGTGAATAGTCGCCGCACCTGGTCGGCGGTCGCGCAGTCGTTCACTCGTGAATCCCCTGATGGAGCCGTTGCTGCCACGAAAGCACGAATCTTAAACACGATCGCCGCGTGAAGAAAAGGTTCGGTGCGCAAAAGGCTTGACGAAAGCTCGACCGCTCGAGTTAGCGGAGGCGCTCGGTCCGAAGTGGGCGCCGCGCCGCGTGAGGTCAAAACATCGGCGTCCGTGCGCAGGGGGTCAAGCGAATGGGTTGCGCGGGGCGCCGCGACCCGCGATTAACTGATTTCGTGCATTGACCAACACCAATTCTTCACACTTGCCGCTGAAGATCTCGGCTCGTTCAGCTCAGTCGAGCGGCGTGTTGGTCGCGCCGCGATTTCTTGATTCCCGTTGGTTCCGCATCTTTGGGGGAGACGAGTCATGTTGAGAATTGTCGCGGGCGGCTTGTTGGGCGGCCTGTTGCTAGCCGGCAGCGCAGGCGCCCAGTATGGTAAGGTGCTGTTCTTCGAAGATTTTGAGGGCGTGACCCTTGGGGAGAGCACCAATGAGCGGATCGGCACGTCGATCTCCGAGAACGTCGCGACGGAGCCCGGCACCTCGTCGATCCCCGGCGTGTGGAGCAGCGTCGGCCCCGCAGGCTGGACGCGTGACAACGCGGTCAGCACCTACCTGGGCGCCCCGACCGTCACGACCGGCGTGGCCGGCACCGGCCTGGCCGACTACGGCGTGGACGAGTGGGACGGCTGGAATTTTGCCAATCTTGACTTCTGGTCGACCGCGGCCGGCGACCAGGATCGCTCAATGTTCGGCGCCACGAGCAACGCCTCGGGCACGGTCGCCGTGGCCGACCCGGACGAGTATTTCGACCTCGGCAGCCAGAACGACGCAGTGAACGGCGGCTACTACAGCACTGCGCTGACGACCGCTTCATTCCCGGTCAGCGCCGGCGCCGTGCACGGCGTTGGATTCGACTCGAGCTGGCGCCCGGAGGCATTCGACGACGCCGCGTTGGGCGACACCTACGTCAACCTCAATAACCAGGCCGTCGAGGTGTTTGTCACCTACGACAACGGCGTCACCGGGCCGGTGATCGACTGGAACTCCGACAGCGCCAGCGGCGGCTTCAAGGCCGACGCCCCGGACGAGAACCTGCCGGCCGACGGGTCGGGCCCGGCATTCGTCGCCCCGGCGGGCGTCACCAGCGCCACGCTGACCTTCAAGCTGGCCAACGGCGCCAATGACTGGTGGTGGGCGATCGACAATGTTGAGGTCAACGACCTCACCGGCGGTCAGGGTCAGGTGTTGTTTGAAGACTTTGAGGGCGTCGCGCTTGGCGACAGCGTCAACGAGCGGCTTGCGCCCGGCGCCAACGTCACGACCGAGTCGACGGGCGTCACCAGCATCCTGGGCGTTGATTACGCCACCCAGGGCGTGGAGAACGCGTACTCGCACAGCTTCCCCGCGGGCTGGAGCACCGACAACACGGGCACACCCGGCGCCGGCGGCGGCGACGACGCCTACGGCGTCCTAGAGTGGGAGCAGTGGAGCGTCACGGATAAGGACTTCTGGGCTGAGGTCGGCGGCTCGACCCGCAGCGAGTTCACCAAGGCCTCCGGCGCGGTAGCCGTCGCCGACGGCGACGAGTGGGACGACATCGGCGACCCCGGCGACTCCGGCGACCTGACCACTGTGATGCGAACCCCGGCGATCGACGTGTCCGGCGAGACCTTCATCTCGCTCGACTTTGACTCCAGCTGGCGACCAGAGGACAACCAGGAGGTTGCCCTTACGGCCTACCTGGACGGCACTCCGCTGGAGCTGCTCCGCTGGGTCAGCGACAGCTCGTCGGACGACTACCACGCCAGTGCTGTCAACGAGGACGTGCTGCTGGTTGTCGATACGACCGGCTACTCGAGCGTTGAATTCGAGTTCAGCTACATCGGCAACGACGACTGGTGGTGGGCCATCGACAACGTCCAGGTCCGCTCCGGCGTCATCCCCGAGCCCGCGTCGGCTGCTCTGATTGTCGCTGCCCTGACTGCTGCGGGCGTGTTCACCCGCCGCATGGCTTAGGTCGAGGCGCCTAGCTTACGGGCCCCGCCGCCAGCCGGTTGGCGGCGGGGCCCTGTTTAGATTCCCCAAGCAAGTCACGTGTGAGACGGACCACCGTGTCGTAGGCACCGCACGATGCACGGCGTATCGCGAGCCTGTTGCTTGACCGCTATTCATCCCACCAGACGCTCCATCACAGCCATCATGAACATCGCCCCCATGTTTCCGCAGCGCGTAAAGAATCTTCTGCGATCGGCGGCCTGCGCGGCGGCCGGGTTGGCCTGCAGCCATGCCGGCGCAGTCGATCTCTTGTCGGAGGACTTCGAGGGCGTCACGCTCCAACCAACCGTGACCTTCGAGTCTGAGCTACGCAGCCGCGAGGCGTGGCAGGAGGTTGGCCCGAGCGGGCCCGTTGGGTGGACCGAGGTCAACCTGACCACCTCCGTAGGCGACACCGAGAGCGGCGTGCTGGAGTTCGAGGGCTGGCGGTTTGTCGACAAGCAGTGGTGGATTGAAACCGCCGGCGACCAGGGACGCTCCGGCTTTATCAGCGGGGTGGGAACGATTGCGGTCGCCGATCCCGACGAGTGGGACGACTTCGGCAACCCGGATCAAGGTATCGAAGACAACTTGCTTCCCGAGAACGGCGTTCTTGACTCAACCTTGGTGACCCCGTCGGTGTCGATCGGCGGCGTCAGTGAGCCGGTGCGGCTCAACTTCAGCTCGTCGTGGTTCGACGAAGACCAGCAGACCGCAACACTCACCGCCCGCTACAACACCGGCGACGTCGAGATCCTGGACACCTGGACCTCCGTCCCGACCGACGTGAACTTCAAGAACGAGGCTTTCGACGAGAGCCTGACCTACACGCTGCAGTCGGTCCCCGCCGGCGCGTCCGGCGTGCAGTTCGAGTTCCGCCTGCAGGGCAACAACGACTGGTGGTGGGCAGTTGACAACGTGCGTGTCTACACAGGCGACAACCCGGGCGCCGACGGCGTGTTGCGGGCGGTGCTGGACCGCGACACCGGCGAGGTAACGATCGTCAACAACACCGGCTCGGCAGTGCAGCTGCGGGGCTACTCGCTGACCTCGGACGAGGGCGCGTTCGACGAGGGGCAAGCGACGTTCCTGTCGGCTACCGACCCGGACTGGATCCAGGCGACGCAGGTCGGCGGGCAGATCAACGACCTCAGCGAGGTCCACCTGGACAACGCCACCCTCGCCAACGGCGGCAGCATCAGTTTTGGCGCCGACGTCTGGCTGCGGTACTTCGAAGAGAACAGCGATATCAGCTTCATTTACCTCCTAGAGGGCAACGATGACCAGATAGCTGGGCTGGTCGAGTTCGTCGGCAATGGCGGCCAGGCGTTCGCGTTCCTTGATCTGAATTTCGACGGTCAGGTCGACTCCGGCGACTGGACCGAGTTTACTTCGATCACCGATCAGGCCGACCTTTCGGACCTGACCACCGCCCAGGCCTACCTGAAGGGCGACCTCAACGATGACGGCAGGCTGAACGCCACGGACTTCGTCACGTTCCGCCGCGAGTTCGACGCCGCCCTCGGCGCCGGCGCATTCGTGCAGATGCTTTCCGGGACCGCGGCCCCGGAGCCGGGCGCCGCCGCGGTGCTGTCACTGGCGGTCGCCGGAGTGCTCGTCCGCCGCCGCGGTGCGGGCAGGCTGCTCGCGGCGTTGATCGTGCTGGCGGCCGTCGGGTCGTCAGCGCCGACCGCCCAGGCGCAACGCCTCAGCGACGGGGTTGGCGTCACCGAGTGGGAGGAGTGGTCCTTCGCCGATCGGGAGTGGTGGTCCGAGGTCGCCGGCGGCCAGGAACGCCAGCTGTTCACGCTGGGGACCGGCGTCGTGGCGATCGCCGACCCGGACGAGTGGGACGACATCGGCGGTCCCGGCGGCACGACCACCTTCAACAGCCAGCTCCGCAGCCCGGCGATAAATATTTCCGGCGTGGACTCGACATCGCTCAGCTTGTCGTTCGCGTCGAGCTGGCGTGACGAAGACACTCAGGGCGCCAGCCTGCAGGTGTTCTACGACGGCGTGCCGACCGAGGTGTTCCGTTGGAGCTCCGATCAGACCAGTCCGGACTTTAAGGACGATGCGCCCAACGAGATGATCAGCATCAGCCTGCCGGACGCGGGGGCGGCGACCACGATGCAGCTTGGCTTCAACCTGTTCAACGCCACCAATGACTGGTGGTGGGCCATCGACAACGTCGGCGTCGCCGGCAATACAGGCTCGCTCTTCTTCGAAGACTTTGAGAGTGTCACGCTGGGGCCGCCGATCGACGAAGATCCCGACTCCGGCGAAGCCGTCTACTCTCAGGACGGCCCTGAGGGCTGGGTGGTCAATACCGACAACTACATCCCCCCAGTGACGCCCTTCCGGGAGCGGCACGTTGGTACGATCACCCGCTTCATCCCGCCGCCGCCCCCTGCCACGCTCGAGCTGCGCGTGAACGCAACGACCGGCGAGGCGATGCTTGTCTCGGTGAGCGACGAGCCTGTGGTGCTGACCGGCTACTCGGTGACCAGCGAAAGCGGCAGCCTGGACCCGGCAGACTGGGCTGCCACCAACCTTGACGCCCGCGCCGTGGACGCCGGCGGGCCGGGGGTTGGCGACGCGTGGGACACCATCGTGGCCACCTCCGAGATTGTCTTTGAGGCTTTTCTCAACGGCGAGAGCGTGATCGGGCCTGGCGAGGCGCTCTCGGTAGGGCGGCTGTACGGTGGCCCAGGTTCGATCGAGGACCTGCTGCTGACCTACTCGTTCGTGCAGGAGGATCAATTCGGGCAGGTGCTTGATCAGTCCTCGGAGGATGTCTTTGCCCCCGCGGTGGTCAGCTACCTGACGGTCTCACTGCCCGGCGACTTCAACGGTAATGGAGTCGTGGACGCCGCCGACTACACCGTCTGGCGGGACAACCTGGGCACCGACGCGGACCTGGGCGGCAACGGCGATGAGTCCGGCGGGAGCGCCGGTGTGGTCGACGCCGCCGACTACGCGCTGTGGCGGAGCAACTACGGCCTTGGCGCTGGAGTCGAGGCAGCCGCCGCGGCGCCCGAGCCCAGGGCTGGGCTGCTGGCCCTGCTGGGGCTCGCCGCCAGCGCCGTTCGGCGGAGGGCTTCCGTCGGCGTTGCGGTGTGCATGATACTGCTCGCGCCGCTCACGTTGGTGAGCGTCAGCCACGCCCAACCGGCCGGGCCGGCGCCGTTTGTCGACCGGGACTACGGCTTTGGCGACGACGACCCCGGCGCTGTTGTTGGTCAAGCAATGAGCAATACCGATTCCCAGGGCAACGTGGTTACGTACGACGCCGCAGGAGAGCTGAACGCGAACCAACTGATCGACCTGGTCGCCAAGGCCCGCTTCAACTCCTACCCCCGGTACGCCGACACCACCGACCGCCCCGACGGGAACGGCGGCGTGGGCATCGCGCTGAACCAGACGGCGTTCGACCGCCAGTACCTTCGGACCGGCTTTGGAGAGGCGCTCAACTACCCCGAGCAGTCGCCCTCTTCGTTGGCGTCGCTGGTCAACCCGGGCGGCACCCTCAACTACTTCCGCATCAACGACCGCGGCTTCGAGTTGTGGGTCAAGCCGACCGATGTGGCCGCCGGCGAGCAGCACATTGTCATGGACAGCCAGCAGCACGGCGTGCTGATCAACGAGGACGGAAAGTTCGCGATGCGGTACGCGAGTGAGTTCGACATCGAGATCACAGTGCTCCCGGGCGACGACGGCGTTGAAGGCACCGAAGACGATGTGCTGGAGATCGGCGAGCCGATGGTGACGCCCGCCGACTACGAGACCGACATCGCCCCCGTGAACAACGAGTGGTACCACCTGGCGGTCGTGCGGCCGGCCGGGCCGGGCAACGGGTCGATCTTCTACGTGAACGGAGTCGCGGAGGCGGTCGGCTTCGGCAACTACGAGATCGAGACGGTCGTGAACATCGGCGAGGGCGACCTGTTCACCAACATCGCCGCGCTCGACGACAGCCCGCTGTTCGTCGGCGCCCGCACCGACCCCGAGACCCTCGACCGCAACTTCTCCAGCAGCACCCCCGGCGAGGACGCCTACTTCCGTGGCGTCGTGGACGACCTGGAGATGTTCGTCATGGGGCTGAACGACAACGACAACGTCGCCGGCGGCGGCGACAACTCGCTCAATGACTGGGGTGAGTGGCACCTGCCGCGCGACAACGGATACGCGCAGGCGTTCGCGCCCGCGGTTGACGGCGACCTGGATGGCGACGGCCTGGTGACCACCTCCGACGCCAGCCTGTTCGCCGAGAACTGGCTGTCCGAGAAACGGCTAGAGTCGGTTGACCCGTTCGACGGCGTTGTCTCGGGCCGCCTGGTAGGCGACCTGGAGACCCGTGCTCTGGGCGACTTCAACTACAACGGCGTGGTCGACTTGGAAGACTGGGCGATCTTGAACAACGCCAACCCCGCCGCCGGCGTGGCCGCTCTGCGGCTGATCAGCGGCGGCACAGCGCCGGAGCCGGCCACCACCGGGTTGCTGACGCTGGCGCTGGTTACGGCTGGGCAATGCCGTCGCCGGGGCTAGCTCAGCGGCGTCAACAGGGATGCGCAGCAAGTCCTCACGGCGGTAGTGGGCGCGGCGGACAATACGCGAGTCACGCCACCCCCGCAGGGACTTGTTCCACACGGGAAACCTCGCAACAACGCCCAGCAACGGGCGTTGGAAATCAAGGAGCAGAGAGATGCAGCTGTCAAACGCCAAGCGGGGAGCGACGCACAGAGAACGGGCCGCGTTCACGCTGGTCGAGTTGTTGGTGGTAATCGCGATTATTGGAGTGCTGATCGCGCTGCTGCTCCCGGCGGTGCAGGCCGCGCGGGAGGCCGCTCGCCGGTCGCAGTGCAGCAACAACCTGAAGCAGATCGGCCTCGCCTGCCTGAACTATGAGTCCAGCCGTGGCGTTCTTCCGCCCGGCACCTACCTGGGCGAGGGGAGCGCGTGGAGCGCGTTCATCCTGCCGTACCTCGAGGAGGGGTCGATGTTCAGCTACCTCCAGATCGGCGAGGACGACAACGGCAACTTCCAGTGGGCCCACCCCGGCGCCTACGAAGATGTCGCGTCGCTCGGTGAGAAGTACCAGAACATGGTTCTTTGCGAGACCGTCATCCCGGTCTACCGCTGTCCATCGATGGGTCTTCCCGAGCACCTGTACGACCTCTCGGCGGTTAGCTGGGTTGTCAACAACCGCGTGCCGGGTTCGTACATCGGCGTCGCGTCTGGCCTGATCCAGTCGCAGTACCCGACCTACTGGATCCGCGGCAAACGCTCTCCCGATGCGCCGCCGCTCTACGAAGGGGCCGATGGCGTGCTGGTCGGCGTGCACCACCAGGAGGACCGCAAGGGCGGCTCGATCGCGCTACGGAAGGTCATCGACGGCACCTCCAAGACGGCGCTGGCCGGCGAGGCGGTGTCCGACTTCACCACCGTTGAGCAGTTGGGGCAGGCGAAGGAAGCCCGCGAGGGCGACCGGAAAGATCACTGGTACGGCGGCAGCGACGACATCGACACCACGATCAGCGGCAGTGCAAACGACTTTAGCGACCCCTCTGAGTTCCTCGGCTCCACTGGGGTTGGCATGAACCTGCAGTCAAGTTCGGCGGACAACCAACGCATCTGCCGCACAGCCGCCTCGACCGAGTGCCAGTCTCTGCAGCTGAGCTTCGGGAGCGAACACAGCGGCGTTGTGCAGATGGTGTTTGTGGACGGTCACGTCCAGGCCGTTGTCGAGAGCACCGACCCGCAGGTGTGGAGCGACATGGGGAGCCGGGCCGGCCAGGTCATCACCACGGGCGGCGCCGATCGCCGTTAGACCCCGTCGACGGCCCGACGCAGTGTGAAGAGGCTTGATGAAAGTTACCTGGATGCGATCTGCGATTTACGCCTCGCTGGTGGTCTTGGCTGGCGCCGCGTGCTCCTTGGGGGCGACGAACAAGGTGCTGGTGATCGGAGTCGACGGCGCGGGCGGGCAGTACATCACCCAGGCGGACACGCCCGCGATGGACGCGTTAGCGTCGCTGGGCGGCGTGCGGTACGACTTCCTCAACGAAGGGGCATTGGTTGACAACCCGCCAGCGCCCTACGGCGCCAGCGGTGTGAACTGGTCCACAATCCTCACCGGTGTTTCAGCCACGCACCACGGCGTCTCCGACAACAGCTTCGCGGGGTCGGACTTCGAATCCTACCCGCACTTCTTCCAGCACGCGAAGCAGGCTGACGCCAGCCTCTACACAGCCTCGCTGGTCAACTGGACGCCGATCAACACCTTTATCTCGCCGGACGCGTACGCGGACCTAGAGTTCGGCTACGACTCGGGTCCTATTGATCACCAGGACATCGCCGTCCGCAACGACGCGGTTGCGCTGATCCAAAACGGCGATCCAGATGCCGTCTTTCTGCACTTCGATCAGGTCGACTCCGCGGGGCACAGCCACTCGTGGGGCAGCGAGGCGCACCTTGCTGCAATCGAGGTGGTTGACGGACTGATCGGCGATGTCATGGCCACGGTCAGCGCGCGCCCGGGCGTGGTCAACGGAGAGGAAGATTGGTTAGTGATCGTCACCGCCGACCACGGCGCCGCGCCCGGATCGTTCGCGCACACCGCCGACCAAGGCCTGCCGAACTGGGAGGTCCCGTTCATTGTGAGTGGGCCCAGCGTCGCCGACGGCGTAAGCCTCGGCCAGGGCACGCTGCGCGATGTTGCCGCCACGGCGCTGTGGCACCTCGGCGTCGACCCATTTGAAGCGGGGCTCGACGGCACGGTGCGGGGGCTGGAGGTGCCGCCTCCCAACGGCGTGCTGGGCGATGTCAATCAGGATGGCGTAGTGGCGGGAGACGGCGCCGGTCCCGCGGCCACCGACGACGTGACCGCGTTCCTCGACAACTGGCTCGTCCGGGGCGGTGGCGGCGTGGCGGACCGCTACTCCCGCGGCGACCTCAACTTCGACGGCCTCACCGACCTTTCCGACTGGGCGGTGCTAAACCGGCTCGACCCGGCGATGGGCGCCGCCGTTGCTCACGGGCTCGCCGGTGTTGGCGTGCCCGAGCACGCCGCGGCGACGCTGCTGCTACTCCTGGCGGCCGCCTCGCCCCGCCGCGCACGATTCCAGCTGACTCAAGATTGGACCTAAGGAAACGATCGACGTGTCCAATAGAACTAGTTACCTCACGATCGCCGCCGCATTAGCTTTGACGCCCCCGCTCGCCATCGCCCACAAGGGGCCCGACCCGGTTGGCCGGTGGGTGTTCGACACGCCGTCGGTTAGCGACGGGGTCTGCCGCGCCGTAATCGGCCCCGACGCCCGCATTGAAGGTCGGACCGAGGTGGTGGTCGATAAGCTGGGCCAGGCTCTGCGGTTTAGCGGACGGGGATCGGTCGCGGTGGTCGCCGAAGATGTCGTGTCCGTCCGCAACGATCTGCCTCAGCAGGCGATCACCGTAGCGGCCTGGGTTACGGTTGACGACCCACAAGAGTACGGCGGCCTGATGGGCGTCATCCAGGACAACGGCGATGCGGAGTCTGGTTGGCAGTTGGGCTACGACCGAGAGCACTTCTACTTCGCCCTCGCCACCCAAGGCGCCGACGACGGCAACGGCCATATGACCTATCTACGGGGAAAGACGAAGCACGAGCCCGGCCGGTGGGCCCACGTGGTGGGCGTGTACGACGGGAAGCGGATGGAGCTGTACGTGAACGGTCAGCTCGACGCCCAAACCGAGGAACAGTCCGGCGCGATCCTGTACCCCGAGTCGGCGCCGGTAACCATCGGTGGCTACCGCGACGCCAACGAGAACTACCCCCACAACGGCCGGATCCGTGAGGTGCGGTTGTACGACTCCGCCGCCCGCGGAACCTGGGTGAAGCACGAGTTTGAGCACAACCGGGAACTGGTCGCGCTACGGCCGGAGCGCAACGCGGCAGCAGGACGGGCGGACGCGTTCACGTTTGTCGTGCGGCCCTACCTGCAGTACGGCACGAAGCACTCGATGACCGTCATGTGCCAAACGTCCGAGCCCGGGACCACCATCGTCCACTACGGCCCGAATGCCGATTGCGATCTGCAAGCGTCGAGCGACGCCGCCAGCGAGATTCAGGAAGTCACCATCGAGGACCTCGAGCCCGAGACGCAGTACTTCTACCGCGTTGAGTCCCGCTCTGACCACGGCGAGTCGATCAAGAGCGGCGTGTCGACCTTCGCCACAGCCGTCAACGAGGACACGCCGTTCGCCTTCGCCGTGCTGAGCGACACCCAGTGGAACGCAGTCGTGGCCTCGCGCATAGCCGCTCACGCTTGGGCGCAGCGTCCCAGCTTCCTGCTGCACGCCGGCGACCTGGTCGACACCGGCGTGGACAACTCGCACTGGACACAGCACTTTTTCCCGAGCATGCACGAGCTGATCTCGCGCGTCCCCATGTTCCCCGTGCTGGGCAACCACGAGCAGAACGCGCGGAACTACTACCAGTACATGTCGCTGCCCGACCCAGAGTACTACTACGCGTTCCGCTACGGCTGCGCAGAGTTCTTCATGATCGACACCAACCGCAACGTGGGCCCCGACTCAGAGCAGTTCGCGTGGCTGCAAGAGAAGCTCGCCGAGTCAGACGCCAAGTGGAAGGTCGTCTGCCACCACCACCCGCCGTACTCTTCCGACGAGAACGACTTCGGCGACCTCTGGAAGACCAACGAGAGCACCCGCGGCCACGTCCGAATCCGCCCGCTGACCGAGTTGTACGATAAGCATGGCGTAGACATCGTCTGGAACGGCCACATCCACTCCTACGAGCGCACCTGGCCCGTCAACCAGGGCAGGGCGGTCAACACGGGGCAGGGCCCGATCTACATGATAACCGGCGGCGCCGGTGGTGGCCTCGAGACCCCGGGCCCCACGCGACCGTTTTTCCAGAACGTGGTCCGCCGGGGGCACCACTACGTGATGGTGCACGTCAACGGCGACACGCTCGAGCTCCGCTCGTTTGACATCGATGACCGGCTGTTCGACACGCTTACCATCCAGAAGAGCTCCGGCGTCGCGTCCTCGTCAGGCGGCGACGAATGATCACGCCGGAACTAGCCCGCCGCGCCCCGGTGCGCCAGCTCAAGGATCTCCCCCAGCCGCTCACGGCTGAGCCGGCGGGGGTTGTTGCCCAGCCGCACCGGGTCGATGAGGTCGAGCAGTGTTGCAAGGCCGTGGGCCGGCACGCCCGCCTCCTGCAGGCTGCTGGCGAGGCCGAGCCGCTTCAGCAGATCGGCCACCGCCAGCGGGAACCTCTCGACGCTGCTCCCCAGCTGCGCGGCAGCGGCGGCCACCGCACGCCGCACATGCTCGGCGCCGAGCGGGTGCTGGCAGTCGGCTTCGTCGAGGGCGCCGTTCGCCGCGCCGACCCAACCCAGGAACAACGCCACCGCGTGGCCGTGGGGCACGCCGTGCAGCGAGGTCAGCGGGTACGACATCGCGTGGGCCGCGGTTGTCTTGCTGAGATTGATGGCCTGGCCCGCCAGGTGGGCGCCGAGCATCATGGCGCGACGCGCGTCGGGGCGGCCTTCCCGCACGCTCGGCTCGATCGCGCCTACAATCAGCCGGGCGGCCTCGCTGGCGTACGCGTCCGATGCCGGGGTGCTTCCAGCGGCCCACATCGCTTCAAGCGACTGCGACAGCGCGTCCAGCCCACTGGTGGCGGCCAGTCGGGCTGGCATCGCCTGCACCAGTCGAGCGTCGAGGATCACGTTAGAGGGACGCACGCCCGGGTGGGCGATCGACCGCTTCCGCCCCTCCGCGTACGCGACCGCGAAGTGGGTTGCCTCGCTTCCAGAGCCGGAGGTGGTCGGGCACGCAATCAGAGGCAGCGGCCGCACGTCCGTTGGGCAATCGCCGGCCTGCAGCAGCCCGACCTCGGCTGGCAGTCTCGCGCCCAGGGCGGCCAACTTTGCCACGTCGATGCAGGACCCGCCGCCCACAGCGACCACCGCATCGGCGCCAGACTGCCGCGCCGCCTCCACCGCCGCGGTGGCGTCGGTCAGCTTGGGGTTGGGACTGAACCGATTGAAGGTCAGGCAGTCGACGGTCGAGAACCCTTGCCGAAGCAGAGTCTCGGCGCCCGCGGCCCGCGCGGCGGTTTCGTCGACGACGAGCAGCACGCTCCGCGCGCCAAGGCAGCGAAGCATCGTCGCAAGCGATCCCAACGAGTCGGCCACCCGTTGTCCCGACGCCGCCAGCAACTGCTGCGTCTGCGGAGCGAGGTCGCGGAAGGTTACGGGGAACGCGTCGCTGGTCATGGTGGGAAGGTGTCAATCCAGACTGAAAGCGTCGCCGTCACTTGCCGGCGACCGGCGTCCGGAATCGTAGGCTGCCTGAGTGGCAACCACAACCGGTCGCAGAGCGCACGGCGTTCGCTGGTTTGGCGACATACCGGCGCACCCGACGAGAAGAGATCCTGGAAGCACGCGAGAAAGGGCGCTAAGCAGTGAACTCATGGGTTGCCCGCCGACTTGAGAACGCCAGCCCGCAGGTGTTCTCCGCCTACTGCATCGCAGCGGCGTTCGGCACGTACTTCTGTATGTACGCGTTCCGCAAGCCGTTTACCGCCGGGACGTTTGACGGGGAGAGCCTGTACGGCGTCGATTACAAGACCGTCCTGGTAGTGAGCCAGGTGCTCGGCTACACGGTTTCGAAGTTTGTCGGCATCCGCGTGATCGCCGAGCTGCCGCCGAGCCGCCGGGCGACCGGGATCCTGGGGTTGATCGCGGTCGCTCACGCCGCGCTCTTGCTGTTCGGCATGACGCCGCGCCCCTACAACTTCGTTTTCCTATTTATCAACGGCCTGCCGCTGGGGATGGTCTTTGGGCTGGTGTTGTCGTTCCTGGAGGGCCGCCGGCTGACCGAGCTGCTAAACGCTGGTTTGTGCGCCAGCTTCATTGTGTCGTCGGGGTTCATAAAGTCGGTTGGCCAGACGCTGATCCTGGACACGCCGGTAAACGAGTACTGGATGCCCTTTGTCACCGGCCTGCTGTTCTGGCCGGTGCTGCTGGTGTGTGTCTGGATGCTGACTCAGATCCCGCCACCGTCACGGCTCGACGTCGAGCAGCGGTCGGAACGCACGCCGATTGGCGCCTCCGACCGGCAGGCGTTGCTGCGGCGGCACGGGATCGGCATCCTGCTGCTGGTCGCGACCTACACCATGCTGACCGTGCTGCGGAGCCTCCGCGACGACTTTGCCGTCGAGATCTGGGCGGCCATCGGGTACAGCCAGACGCCCAGCATCTTTACCCTTTCCGAAACGATCGTAATGGCGGTAGTGATCCTGGTGAACGCCGCGGCGTTCCTGATACCGTCGAATCGAGCGGCGTTCTTCACCGCGATCCAAACCATCACGGCGGGATTCCTGCTGGTCGGGGCGTCGACGCTGCTGTTCCAGCAGCAGGCGGTCGGCGGTTTTTTATACATGGTTACGTTGGGCGTAGGCACCTACGCTCCGTACGTCGCCTTTCACACAACGCTGTTCGAGCGGATGATCGCCCTGTTCCGCGACAAGGCCAACCTTGGCTACCTGATGTACCTGGCCGACGCGTTTGGCTACCTGGGCTACGTCGCGGTGCTGCTGCTCCGCAACTCGTGGAGCGGTGAGATGGACTTCCTCCGCGCGACGATACTCACCTCCCTGACGGTAAGCGTATCGTGCCTGGTGCTCGCCCTAGCGGCCTTCATCTACTTCCGCCGACAGGCCGATCGTATCAAGGATGACGAACCGCGACGTCTCGTCCCATCACCGGCCCGCTGATCGCCCAAAAGAAAACCCCACGAAACAAGGCGGTTCGTGGGGTTCTTCGGAGAGGCGCCGCCCGGATTCGAACCGGGGATGTCGGATTTGCAATCTGGACGTGGAGGACTCCAAGTCCAATGACAGACCGGACATCGAGTTGACGCCCACCTTCGGTTGCCATGAGGGTTGCACCAGCGACGCTGACCTTAGGCGTCTTACGCTCGAGCTCAAGGTGCAGCTGTCGGAGCAAGAATGCATCCGCCTGGCGGCGATGCTGCTTCAGGCGTCGGTCTCTTGAGCCTTGCCTTGGAGCCGCTTCAGAAGTCTTGTCGGGGGCCCCATCGGTTTGCGGTCTTTGTAGATGGACCCCGGGGCGCCCATGGGGCCACCGGTGGTACTTGGCGGCCGCACATGGATGCAACGAGATTGGCGCTGCCGGTTGATTGAGTCGGGCGCAATGGTATCCCAGGATCACCATTCACGTTGCACGGGCGGTCACCGCCCTGACGAAGGCAACGATGAGAAGGCGTCGCCGAGTTTGCTGGCCCCAAGACGCCTTGAGCGCATCGGGCTACGTAACCTATGCGTCAAAGGTCGGAGGCAATGGGAGAATAGCAGATTACGAATGACTACCGCTGGCGACGGCACACGCAGAACGCCATCAGGCCGCCCCAGACAACCGCCGATACCGGTTCCGGCAGGTGATACTGGACTATCTGGTCTTGCCAGTCGGGGTTAGTCAATGCAACGAGCGAGAGTTGATCGTTATGAGAGAGGCTGGAGGTTGTGTTGACATCGTTGTCGTAGAAGGCGGAGACTTCGGCCAGCCAATCGTTAGCGGTCTGGATTGCTCCCGCGAGAGAGCTCCCAGGGTTGTCGTTGCTGACGAAGAAGGTGCCCTGGTTGTCGCTCACACTCCATGATCCCGCGAGAGGCGGATCACTGAGGCTGCCTGATAGGCCCTCGTGTACGATCTCCCAGACGCTCAGTTGAAAGGCGACAGCGTCAACAACATTGCTTCCTGTGGCCCTGCCCCAGAAGTTGTCGGCGAGCAAGTCCAGCGCGCTCGCGCGGTGCTGTCCTATGTGGTAGCCGCCTGGGGCGCCGGAGATAAAGGGATCGGGCGCGTTAGCGACGGGCGTCTTGCTGTAGGTCTTCCAGCTTCCGGAAACGTACTGCGCGGGTTCGATGCAAAACGACACGAGGTCGTTGAGGGCTGTGTCGCTGTCCGGCCCGTCGATCAGATCCAGTACGGGAGCCCCACTTTGGTTTCTCGCGTGGAAGAACATCTGACCGATCCGTGCGGCCACCGAGTCGCCGTTGAAGGCGAGATTGGCGCTGACGCCGCCATTGGGCCCCACCTCATCGAACTTCATCTCGATGCTCGCGACCGCGATCGGTCCGGTTGCCAGCGATAGTACGAAGGTAAGCGCTGCGAATCGGAGGGGCATTGGAGGTCTTTCAACCGCGATATTAGCCATCTTCTGCAAAAATGCACTTTCAGAGTAGCCAAACGCAAAGTTCCTAGTCAACGTATTTGAACACGGTTTGCCGCGATCCCAGGGGGCACCTTCGACCTGCGGAGCTTTGAATCCTGGGCGAAGAGGCTCGAAAGACTCGCAAACCGGCTGTTTTTCCTAGTTTTCCCTGAGGGGCGTCTTTATGATGGGGGTGCTGCGGTTTACCGGTGTGCTGCTCGTTCAGAGCCGGTCGAGACCCCTCGACTCAGTGCAGGTGCCCAATTCTGAGTGGCGAGAACGTGCTGGGCGCGGCCGCTGCGGCTGGGTTGCCGTAACCTGGAATGAGATGACGAGATGACGAGTTCGTGGACAAAAGGTCTGCCGTTCTCTACCGCGATACTCTTTGGCGCTGCTGCAATAACTCTAGTCACCTGCGGTAGGTGTTGTGCCGGCAAGGTCGTCTTGATGGGGGATGACTGGGCCCTATCGGACTTCGCGTTCGATTCAGAATCGGGCGCCGGGTACGACCTGACCGAGTCCATCGCCACATTCTTCTCCCCAAACGTTGGCGGCGAATTCCTGGCCATCTCCGATGCGCCTCCAGTCATCCCGTTTGGACGCCGAGGAGTAAGCGGAATTGAGGTTGCAGATGCAATGAGGGCGCTCGGCCACAGCTGGACCGCGGACCCCGAAGTTGAGTTCACCCTCGCCAATCTGCTGCATTATGACGCGGTCTTCCTGACGGGAACCCTGGGGACCACGCCCGCGGCAAGCGAGGTACTTACCCAGTATGTGATGGCCGGTGGTGGCGTGCTGGTGATGGGCGGAAGTGGAGAGTTTGGCGCCGCAATGGACGAGGCACAGGCGTGGGCGCCATTCCTGGGGCAGTTCGGACTCTATTTAGGAGATGCCTGGTTCGGTGGGTCCCAAGGATCGATCGATGAGATTGCCATCGATACATTTGAGGGCGGTGCTGCTGAAGCGGTCGAGGCGATATCGTGGAGCCAAGGGCAGCTCGCCTCTGTCGCCGATGAAGCGAACCCGCGTACCCGAGTCGCGCTGCGTGGAGATTTCAGCGCAGTTGGGGGTGGGCCTCAAGGTCAAATCAACGATGTCATGGCCGTCTACCACCGACCGTTCATAGCAGGCGACTTCAACGACGACAGCGTTGTTGACGCAGCAGACTACACCGTTTGGCGGGACGCCCACGGTCACGCCGTTGTCTTGCCGGGCGACCCTACCGCCGGAGGTGTTGATCAAGCCGACTACTTAGTGTGGCGGGCGAACTACGGCTTCTCCGAGCAGTACGGACCAGGGACTGCCGCGAGTCCATCGCCCGAGCCAAGCGCGTTCCTTTGCATTGCGGGGCTCACGTTCAGCTGGGGCGTTCTTGTCAGAGGCGGGATTGCGGATACTCGATATCCCGTGAGCAAGTCGAGCATCTAAGCCGCCGACCGATCGAGCAACTTTGAGGCGAGGGAGCTCTTCGCCGGGACCCCGTCCCAGCTGCTAGGTTCTGTCGCATTGGGGCGGTGGAGTCGTACCCCCACGACCTGCTGCTCGTCGCTAGGGCCAGTCGATCTCGCGTCGGCTGCCGAGAGACGCGACGCAGCCGCAATGGCAGAAACGCGTCGACGGCGAGAGGTCGCATGCGAGACGCTGTAGGCCAACCAGTAGATTGGCCAGATGGCCCATGCAACGACCCATGGCAGCACGAGCACGGCCGCCGTGATCAACGTGACGCCGTACACGGCTGCTCTCGAGTTAATGCTCCACGAGAGAGTTCGACCTGACTCTTCAAGTGCTTCTGACAAGGAGCTGCGCCTAACGCCCTGGACGCGCCCAACGAACCACCACGGCGCGAGAGTGTTCCACTCATGTGGGTACTCGGCCTGGAAGTGGATTGCGTGCCCGCAGTGAGTAAGGGCGACTAGGTGCCAGGGGAACCAAGAGTCGAGTGTGCTCACCGCGGCGAGTCGTGCTACTCGGCCTCGAATCACGAGGTAGCAAAGCAGCAAGAAGCAGTTGCCCCACTCAATAGAAGGTCGTGTCATCCGGATGTGCTCCGTCTCGGCGCCGTCGGCTAGACCGGCCAAAGTGCGGTCCGATTTCCCACCTTACCTAGATCGGCGCTTCCGGCGCCACTCTTCGGTCGGCCAGGCGATTCTCGGCAGACCGCCGCCGCCTTCCCCCCAGTAGGACTGCCTAGTCCGGCCAAATCGCCCCCAAAAGTAGGGCTAGCTTGCCTGCAACGGAACTAGTGCTGACCCCCGCCCAATCATCTGCTATGAACGGACCGCCTTCCTACCCGTGTGACGTAGGGTTGTGCGGGCATCGTGTGCACTTTCCCTTGAGTCTTAGATGGACGAGTTGGCAACCAAAATGCTGCTGGCCGACCGCGGCAAGCTCGCGACCGCCTTGGTAGGGGTCGTGTTCGCTGTCGTACTGGTCAACGTGCAGGGGGGGCTCTTCATCGGGCTGATCAGCAAGGCGAGCTTGCTGGTGGACCAGGGGGGCGCCGAGATCTGGGTCGGTCATCGCAAGATGAACAACGTCGACTTCCCCCACGACATACCCCGCAGGTGGGTGCACCGCATCCGTTCGATTCCTGGCGTGCAGCAGGCGGAGCCTTACCTTGTAGGTCATTCTGTGATGACGTTGCCGAGCGGAGGGTTCGAGCAGGTGCTGGTCGTGGGCAGTGACAGCCGGTCATTGCTCGGTGCGGCGGGGCAGGTTGCCGTTGGCGACCCGCGCAGCATCCGCGAGCCCGATGCGGTGTTTCTGGACGTCGGCGATCTCGACAAGGTCGAGAACCCGCAAGTCGGTGAGCTGCGCGAGATCGGACGCCGCCGCGCCCGCGTTGTCGGCTATACCGAGGGAGTCCTGGGGTTCCTTGTGACCCCGTACGTCTTCACGACGATAGACCGTGCCGCGGAGTATCTGCGGAAGCCGACCGATCAGGCTTCGTACTTTTTGGTGGCGCTGAGCCCAACGGCGGACACGGGAAAAGTGCAGCAAGAAATCAAAGCCCGTCTTCCTGATGCGGAAGTAATGACGTGTGATCAGTACGCGTGGGTCTCGGTCGACTATTGGCTGCGTCGCACGGGGATCGGAGTTAGCTTCGGGGCCGCGACCGGTCTGGGGCTAATTGTGGGTCTGATCGTCGTTGCCCAAACGCTCTACGCGTCGGTGCTCGATCGGGTGCATGAGTACGCCACTCTCAAGGCGATCGGCGCCACTGAGCCGCAGTTGCGCGCGGTTGTGTTCAGCCAGGCGATGTTACTTGCCCTCGCAGGGTCGGCCGCGGGCCTCTTGGCAGTGGCGGTGGTTCAGACGCTGTGCAGTACGCCCCGTGCCCCGATTACCGTACCGTGGTGGATAAGCATTACCAGTTGCGTGCTCGTGACGCTCATCTGCCTGTTAGCGTCGCTCGCCCCATACTTTAAGCTCCGGCGAGTCGATCCGGCCATCGTCCTCCAGTAGCCCGCAGAAGTCGCAATGAGCCGTTCCACACAGGTCATCGAACGCGAACAACCTGATCGCCTCGCGGACGCGGCGGTCGTGCTGTCGGGAGTCGCCAAATCGTTCACGCGCGGCTCTGCCACAACCCAAGTCCTGCGGTCGATCGACCTTCGGATCGAACCAGGCGAGTGCGTCTACCTGCTTGGGCCGTCGGGCAGCGGCAAGACGACGCTCATGTCGATCATCGGCTGCCTACTGACGCCGGATGCGGGTGACGTGCGGGTACTTGGGCAGGACGTGCTCGGCCTGTCCTTGGAACAACGAGCCAGGCTGAGACGAAGAAGCCTAGGATTCATCTTCCAACGCTTCCATCTGATCCGAGGCCTCACAGCAATTGAGAACGTCGCCACCCCGCTGCGCTTAGACGGGCAGAACAGTCGTGACGCTGAGGAGAAGGCTTTGTGGCTCCTGGAGCGAGTGGGCATTGCCGACAAAGCGCGCGAGGCCCCGCAGCGGCTCAGTGTTGGTCAGTGCCAGCGGATCGCGGTCGCCCGCGCAGTCGCCGCCGACCCCCAACTCGTCCTAGCCGACGAGCCGACGGCGTCGCTCGATGCGGAATCCGGTAAGCAGGCGATGCGGCTGCTTAGGGAGTTGACGGTTGAAGAGGGAAAAACGCTGATAATTGTCACACACGACCACAGGATTCTTCCATCGGGCGGCGCCGCGGATCGTATCGTTTCTATGGACAGTGGCCGCTTAGTGCATTCGACAGCCTAAGCGCCTTAGCCAGCACGGATGCTACCCCAATGCTCGTCAATATGTCTCGGATCATCTTCCCCGCAGTGATGTTCACCGCCATCGCCGCCGCCGCGGCGTTGGTCGACTACCGCTCAAACGCGGACGAGATGCCGACTTCCCACGATATTGGCGTCACCCAGGCGGTGTCGGCGCCCGGAATCGTGGAGGGCGCAACAGAAGAGATTGCTCTCTCTCCAGAGGTGAGCGGGACCCTGGTCGAGCGGCTGGTCTCCGTTGGTGACCACGTTCAGAAGGGCCAGCCGCTGCTGCGGTTGGACGACCGCACCGCACGACTCAACGTCAAAGCCGCCGAGGCCGAGCTCGCTTCGGCGATTGCACAACGCGATCGCCTGGTTAACGGCGCTCGCCCTCAAGAGAGGGAAGAAGCTCGTGCCTTGCAGCGGGCCGCCGCTTCACGACTCGCGTTAGCGATGACCTCACTGACACGGATTGAGCAGCTCGAGAGCCACCGAGCGGTGCCCGAGCAGGAAGCCGACGACGCCCGGTCGGGCGTCGAGACGCTGCGCGCCGATCTCGCCGCGGCCAACGCTCGCGTCGCGTTGATCGAGGCGCCGGCACGAGAGGATGAGCTGCGGCTCGCCGACGCTCGGGTTGCCGCCGCCAATGCGGCCGTTGAGGCCGCGAGGGTAGCATTCGACAAGACGACGCTTACCGCGCCCTGCGATGCTCAGGTGCTGGACATCGACGCCGAGATCGGAGAGCTGCTAACGCCAGCTTCAGCGACGTCAGTTGCCGTGCTGTCCGACACCCGTCGATTGCGAGTGCGAGCGTTTGTCGAGGAGCTAGACGCCCCGCGTGTGACGGTTGGCTCGAAGGTCACCTTCATCGCTGACGGCCTTCCGGGTCGGACCTTCGAAGGGGTCGTCGCATCGCTAAGTCCACGTATGGCCGCCAAGCAGCTGTTCTCAGGCGCCCCGAACGAGATCTACGACACGAAGACCCGCGAGGTCTTGGTTAACGTCGAGGACGGCGAAGGACTACTGATCGGGCTGAGGGTCGACGTAACCCTTCAGTTGGCAGGGGCTCTGCCACGCTGATCGGTCGGACGAACTAAACCGCGATGCGGTTTTCACGGCGGTCGAAGCGGTTAGCCTCGACACTTCGTTCACGGCCTTCCGTAAAGGGCACGGTTTCACGTGCATTGTCTTGGACGTACAGCCGTTCGAGTTCCGCCAAGACTGCCGGCCGCAGCGGGCGGTACTTCAATTCCGTCGCGGAGTGGCGGACCGCAAAAATCCGCTTGTATGACCGCGAACCGGCTGGCGGCAGTTGCTTGAGATTGAACTTCAGCGCGACCGCCGGGCTGCCATGCACCGCTTCGTGGGGCTGCGCGCCGTCCGCCAAGTACTCCGCGCCATAGAAGCGGCAGTAGAACGGTGCGTGCCGAGGGTGGACCGCCAGGAGGATGTAGTCGAATTCTCGGTGAGCAGCACACTGGATTGCAAAACTCATCAGCTTCGCAACCGTTGCGAAGCTCGTCTCCGAACCGCCAAGCCGGTAGGCAAGGCACGACCCCTCTGCACATCGGAAACCTGCTTTTCGCAACTCCGCAATCTCACCCGAGAACGTGTTCTCCATCGGTAGCCCAAGTTTGCCGTCGTGAACCATCGACAGTGTGCATACCGGCCCACTCTCATCGACGCCGAGGAATACCTCGGTGGTTGGCAGCAAATGGTATGGGGTGATCCGCATCCTACTGGAGTTGGGGGTCGTCAGACCACCCTTGCGGTACGCGTCGTAGGCAAGGCCTAGGGAGGCCCTCAAATTGGCCATCGACGTGGCGATCTTGATCGTATCAGACTGGCGAAGGCCCGGGGCTGCAGTTGTCGCGCGCATACCTGCTCCTCGTTGTGCACGGGTAGCGGTAGCGGCGAGTCCTTCGCTCGAGAATACAAAGCCACACAGTCCGGCCTAGTAAAGCACACTTTTCTTGTGCGCTTTAACCGGCGTGCTGACGCTGCCCACAAGCTCGACTGCTCTGCCCCACAGGTGCACAGTCAAAGTTGGAGTTGAACGGGGGGGTTAAGAGAAGAGTTCCGTTTGCTCAATATGAGGCTTATACCAAATTGCCGGAATTTGTAGAGAGTAGGTGGGTCGTTTTTCGGTAAGTAGCATCACGCGAAATTACCCATAACCACAAAGGGCAGCTTGCTTACCAACCCTCCCATTGTGGTGCTGCTGAACTGTCGACCTCTTAGCCGGACTCGCAGGGTCGTCGGTTCCCGCGCCCTATATTTACCTATCTTTCCAACCCACCTTCTTGCACAAACCCGCCCAGAGAGTCAGATATGGTCTGTGATTCCGCAGTCGCGCCGACGGCCCCAATGGGGCGGGAGCAAGAGACCGTGTGGAACTACCAGCGAGCTTTCGAACGCAACATTGGGCTGATCGATGAAGAAGAGCAGCTAAGGCTGCGGAATAGCCGGGTCGCAATCGCCGGAATGGGTGGGGTAGGGGGCGTGCACCTTATGACCCTAGCGCGTCTAGGGATCGGACGCTTCACCATTGCGGACCCAGATGTGTTCACGGTCGCCAATTTCAACCGGCAGTACGGCGCCACCGTGCCCAACCTGGGACGCAACAAGGCCGAGGCCATGGCCGAAGCGGCCCTGGGCGTCAATCCGGAGTTGGACATCCGGGTGATGCCCTCGAAGGTGGGACCGCAGAACATAGACGAATTTCTCTCGGACGCTGATCTCTACGTCGACGGTCTTGATTTCTTCGCAACCGACGCCCGGCGCTTAGTGTTCGGGCAAGCGGCGCGCCAGGGTGTCTGGTCGATCACGGCCGGCCCCATCGGGTTCAGCACCGCTTGGATCACGTTTGATCCCAAGGGAATGAGCTTCGACGATTATTTTGACATGCGGGACGACATGGACGAACTGGACCGGCTGGTGGCGTTTGTCATCGGCCTGACCCCGCGCGCCACCCATCTGCCGTACACCGATCTTTCCAAGGCAAGCATCGCAGAACAGCGAGGGCCATCCGCTTCGCTCGCGTGTCGACTTGCGAGCGGCGTGCTCGCCGCCGAGGCGATTGCAGTGTTACTAAGGCCGCATGAAACCAAGCCCGCGCCGCATTTCTTTCAGTTCGACGCCTACCGAAGGAAGTTGAGCCGAGGCCGTCTCGCGTTCGGGAACCGCGGCGTTCTTCAGAGGATCAAACGTGCTGTCCTGAAGCGGCGCATTCTTGGAGGGTTTGCCGATGATCCAGGAGCCGTTTAGATCCCTTATCGAAGCCGCCGTTCTCGCGCCGTCTGGCGACAATACACAGCCCTGGCGCTTTGATGTTGAGCCGTCACTGGCGAGGATCGCGGTAAGCGTCGATGAAACTCGCGACCGTTCACCGATGAACGCGGGGCAGCGTATGGCGAGAATCGCGTGCGGCGCTGCGGTTGAGAACATCGCCCAGACCGCCGCGTTCAACGGCTTGGACTGCGAGGTGACGCTAGGTAGCGGGCCGAATAACGTGGCCATTATCAACATCGAAAGGGAACGCGTCGAAGTCTTGGCGGTGCCGCAACCCATACAAGACAGGCATACAAACCGAAGGCTGTATGATGGCCGCATTCTATCAAACGAAGAGGCGGCTGATTTGCGAAGCTCAGTCGCAAACGAGGCCGGGGTAGCGATCGAGTGGGTGACTGACCGTCAGGAGCTTGAGTCTCTTGCCGACACGATTGGTCGAGCTGACGCGGAGATGTTCAGCCAGCCAGCGATGCTGCGGGCCTTCCTCGACAATGTGCGCTTCGATCGGCCTGCAATGGAAGCGACGGAGTCGGGCTTGCCGATCGGAAGTCTGGAGGCGTCACTTGGCGACCGAATGCTACTGCCTTACCTGCATCTAGTGCCTAACGCTCTGTTGACGGCTGGCGTCTTGCAGCGCGTGTTCTTCACGAAGGCAAGGAATCTGGTACTAAGTGCCAGCGGTTTGGCTATTGTCAGAACATCTCGGGAGGAAAGTTCGGACGATGTATTGATCGGCAGAATCATGCAGCGGGTCTGGCTAGTGCTCACAGCGCTCGGGTTTCAGTCACAGCCAATGATGTCGATTCCCGTCCTCACTAATGCTCGACGGCAAGGGGCAGTTCGATGCATTTCCGTAACCGAGGAAGCCGAAACCATCCGGGCGGTCCTGAGGTTCGGGATCGCTCCGTCAGCATCGATTCAGGCGGGGCGCATGTGCTTGGTCTAGGTTTGACTGTCCTGGGAAGTCCGAATGCCAGTGATTCCGACCAGCATCGATTTCCTGTACCACCCGTGGTAAGAATTCAGTGTAGTTAACCTGGCAGCCCCCGCTTAGCGGAGTGGCTTGTTGAGGCGTGGCCAAATCAAGCTCCGGAGCGGAGTGGGGGCTGCACGCGCGAACACGTCGGGAGTCCGATACCCAAGTGAGCCGTGCGGGCGTTCGTGGTCGTAGTCGTCCCGCCATGCGGCCGTGAGCATCCTCGCCTACGCCACGATCCCGAACTCTTCGATTGTCAGGAACTCATCATGCAAGCGGCTGTGGAAGCCCTCGGCGTAGCAGTTCTGCGACGGGCTGCCCGGCTCGATGTACAGCACGCCAACTTCCATCTGCATAAGCCATCGCTGGATCGCTTTAGCGGTGAACTCCAACCTGTTGTCAGAGCGGATGCGTTTGGGCACGTCCGGCATCGCGAACAACTCTGCCAGCGAGTCGACTGCGTCATCGCTCGTGATGCTCCGGGCGCAATTAAGCGCCAGGAACTCGTGCGTGTGCTCATCGACGATCGATAGCCACTTCAGTTGTGTCCCAGGCTAGGTCTTTGTCAAACGTAAAGTCCCAATGCCCAAACGTGTTTCCTATATGCATCGCCCGTTGGCGGTTGCAGCCGTCCTCCGCAATGCCTGGTTGGCGGCGTTTATGCATCTTCTGCGGCATTTTCAGCACCTCGCGACGCTACAGCGGAGTACCCACGATTTGCTCGTCCGGAAGCCGTCCGAACGCAACAATGCCGCGATGCGGCGGTAGACGAACGCCGTCCGCCTCCGCGCCAGTTGCGGTATCGGCTTCAGCAGACGGGGCTCGTAGCCCCGTTGCTTCGGCTCGTAACGCTGACTCGACCGCGGCTGGCCAATCGCTCGGCACGCCCTCCGCTCGCATAGGTCAAGCTGCTTGCGCAGCTCGACCACCGCCGCTCGCTTCCGAGATGGGCTCAGAAATCTCCCTCCGCGAAGATCTTCAGCACCTGATTGTCGAGCAGGAGGTCCGACACCAGATGCTTCAGCCAGCGGTTTTCGTCTTCCTACTTCTTCAGCCGAATCGCCTCCCCCGACTTTGTCCCGCCATACTGCTTGCGCCAACGCTCCAGCGACGACTTACTCACCTCCAACGACTGCCGCACGGCCGCAAACCCTTGCCCGCATTCAGCATCGCGTCTGCGTCCCGCTGCTTCTTCACGATCTGCTCTAGGCTGCGTCGTCTTCTAAGCTTTGAACTCATCGTTCGGTCTCCTGGCCTAGTCGGCGGGGGAGACCCTCACAACGTGCGGATCAAGTTCTTGATAGCAGGCCAACCTGGCAAGATCGGGGGGGCCGTGTCTAGATTTTTCTGGTCCAGGAAAGAGGGGTGAATAGCAATCGGCAAAGAACCTGGTTTGAGGTTGAACATCGCCCCTACATCAGCCAGCGTTCTGCCAGAGAGAGCATGGCCATGAGTATTGTGCTTGTGCGTACCGTGGACGCAGCATTCCCGTTCGACGCTAGGGAATGGCCACCTCGCCGAAAGCCAGCAGATTGGACCGACTCTGTTCTAGTCTCCTCGGCAAACGGTAGGCCCCTACTAGGAACTTCTCTGAATTTAGGGTATCGGGCTCGAGGGCTTAGCCGATGGAGCCTTGTTCAGATGTGGGGAGCCTTGCGATGTTCCAAACAAAAAGGCCGGGGCCTGCTAGATGCAAGCCCCGGCCGAAATCAAGCACTCTAAGAATCTAACCGCAAGGATCACACGCGGTGCCTGCGAGCACTCAAAGCGGTCATGGCCAACACGCTCCAAACTAGGAAAGTCGTAGGCTCGGGGATTAGAACCTTGTTCAACGAACCTTCCGAACTTGATGCGAAACCAAAATCGAAGTCGCCACCTACGTACAGCCCAGGAGGTGGGCTGTTGGCCACGCCGGGATTGAACCCAAACTTGGTTGCGATTGCCGACACCAAAGTGGTGTTATCCAGTAGATTGTTCGCGTCAGCCAATCCCAGGTGCAGACCTCCAATGGCCAGAGGGCTGCCATTCTGATCAAGGAAATCGATCTCAAACGTGTCGCCGACAATTTGGTCGATCAGAGTCAGAACTAAACTAATGGTGCCGTTGGGCAGCACGGGGCCGGAGTTGTTGCCTCCCCCCGCAACCAGGCCGGCCGATTCGACCAAAGTCCCGTCATCAAACGTGTTGAGGTTAGAAAAATCAGCGGGCGTATAGGCGTAGTCGACTCCACCCGTCGGACCAAGGGATGGGTCCGTGCTGTCTCCAGCATCGAAGTAGATGTCGAACCGAGATAGGCCGGTTATGGCGTAAGTGTTATTCGTAAGCTGTACGCCAGAAATCTCCACCAGTGCCGTCAGTTCATGGGTCTTTCCGGCAACCCCGCCGCCGTATCTTAGCGGGGTGATGTTGCCTCCTCCTGCAGGTTCAAAGCCTGTAACCTGGACTGCAATGTAGTCCTTAAAGGTGTCTCCAGCACTGATCACGCCGGCACCACCTACGCCACCGTCCGTGAAGCCAATGAATGACCTGGCCTCGAATCCCCACTCATCAACATTAGTCAGGTTACTAATGCCTAGGCTTGCCAGATCACCTGGGGCAACGCCGTCGGCTACTGCGGCGGCCGTAAAATTGAGAGTGTAGTTGTTAAGTTCAATGGCACCTTCAGACTGAAGGCAAATGCTAGAAGCGAGTAAAGTGACACATAGTGTCGAGATTACTTTCATCGAAGTCCTCTTGAGCTGAGAGACTGAAGTTGTAAGAAAGCCAAGCTTCTCCGCCGCGGCGTGCTGAATTCTTGGACCTAACATCCAAAGAAACTTTCTTTTGCCGCGGCGACACGCCGCCCTCGCAGGGCGGATCAGCTTTGGGGCGGTCTCAGCAGCTCTAAGCCAGGAGCCTCTGGCAAGAGAAGTACGCGCTCAGCGGCATACCGCTCAGCCCGCTGGTCGTCCACGATTAGTGGGGACTGTGCAGCTAGTGCGGCCGTGGGGATGGCGATAGGGCCGCCCGATGATGAGCCTGTAGAGCTTGAGCTGCCCGAACTTGGAGCGAAATTCGCATGCTTAGGCGAGCTGCGGTCGCGGTCGGACGGAACCGATGGATGCAAAGGTTCGGAACTTGCTGACGCTGTGCTTGGCCTAGGATTCTGCTTCGGCTCAACGTCGCCCTGCAGCTGGGCGAAATCCTTCTCCAGATCGCGTGCGCTGAAGCCTGAGGGAAAACTTCCTGCGGCCGGGCCATCCCAAAGAATGCTGGCGCGGAGTTTGCCCGGACATGCTAGGAACACAACGAGGAGCATGCTCAGGAGAGCAACATCCATTTTGTGTATTCGTTGAAGCATCGGATACATTCGAGCATATTCGGGGCAGACAACTTCACTGCGGATTGTCCTCAATTCTGTGACCGAATGCAAGCAGTTTCCCGCACAAATTCTTGAAGTACTCCCTATCGAATATAGGAGGCCGGTTGTAGCGAGAGCTAGTCTCCCCAGCACTGCGGCAAGCTGGGGAACCGCTGGGCGATGACGCCAGTGTTCCCTCAATCCCTAGGCGACGATCAATCAATTCGACATGTCGCAAGTGGAGAAAACCTTTTCGATACTGCTTGCGAACTGCTTGGTGCTTGATAAGATGAGGACGCGGCTGGCCGTACAGATGGGCCTTGCCGACAGGTTTCGCTGATTCGCCTTCCTGCTCCGGCTGTTCTCTGCTTCTACCGACCCGCCGCGTCGGGAGTGGTCGCAATGTTTGGTGAGTCGCGTCTCCTCTAGATCTGCAGCTTGTTGAACCACCATCAGATAGCTGAATGGCATGGCTGAATTGGGTGACCTACCGAACGTCGCTCCAGCGGCGGATTGCGCCGGTGCTGGCTTGTCGACATCCCGATTGCCCTACTTGTTTCCGCACGACCTTCTAGCCTCAGCACCGCCGGAGTCGGCTAGCGAGCCTGCAGGCGAAGGGAGTGCGCGGTGGTGGCTTGTGTACACGAGGAGCCGTCAAGAGAAGGCCTTGTCGCGTGACCTCTTCGGTCTAGGAGTGCCGCACTACCTGCCGGTTCACAATCGCGAGGTCGTTACACGCGGGCGGTCCCGTGTCGTCGAGGAGCCGCTTTTCTCGGGATATCTCTTTATCTTTGCGGACCCTGATCTAAAGACTGCCGCGCTTACAACAAATCGGATCAGTACCGCTTGCCCCGTGGGCGACGGAGATCGCTTGCGCAGTGACTTGCTGCGGCTAGCCAGTGCTATCGCGGCCGGTGCGAGGCTATCTCTAGAGGCGAAGCTTGAGCCAGGAGACTGGGTCAGGGTGAAGAGCGGCATTCACGAGGGGCTAGAGGGTGTCGTGATCCGTCGCAAGAAACAGGCGAGGCTATTGCTGGCCGTCAATTTCCTGAAACAGGGCGCGTCGTTGGAGGTTCACGAGAGCCTCTTGGAGAAGGTTGCCCCGCCCGATCGGAGTGCTCGTTCGTCCGTCGAAATCTTGAGGAGGTGTGGCCGCTGAGCCACGTGTGTGTCCTGAGCCATGCATGCGTCGGCTCTGTGACTGTTCAACAAGCGTTAGGTTCGTGTTACGAGCAGGATGCGCAGTCAGTTGGGGCATTCCCGACTGAACCACTCGCCTCTCAGGGAAGGAGGGCAACGCCGCTGTCATCGCGGAACGTTTGCGACGCAGCGCGCAATCGAAGAGAACGGAGTGCGCGCGGGATGCATCCAAAGTCCGACGCAGTACGTATATCTGACACGATGAAGCCCACCGATCTTGAAAGCAGAGTTTCTAGTCTGTCGTTAGCAGTTTCGTCGACGCTTTTCGCTTTGCTTGCCGCCGCCCTCGTTTGGGCCTACTGGCCTGGCCTGGCTGAGATTGTAGCTGCCTGGAATCGAGACCCAGACTACTCGCATGGTTACATCGTAATGCCCATTGCGTTGTATTTCTTGTGGTCCCGGCGCGAGCAACTGCAGGTTGAGCGACTGGCGCCAAGTTGGGGTGGGGTCGTGCTGCTCTCGCTGGTCGCCGTGGTGCGCTATTACTCCGGCAAGTTTTACCTGGGCCCCGTTGACGCCTGGTCGATTCCATTGGCGCTAGGTGGAATCGTATTGCTTTGTTTTGGGCGCCAATGCTTCAGGTGGTGTTTGCCGAGCGTTGCATTCTTATACTTTATGATACCTCTGCCCTATTCCGCGGAAACATGGCTGAGCGTTCCGTTGCAGAGGATCGCGACTGGGCTGAGCACCGAGATGCTGCAATTGATTGGGATACCGGCGCTTGCGGAGGGCAACGTGATCTGGATAGGCGAGCGACCGCTCATGGTCGCAGAGGCCTGCTCTGGGCTTCGTATTTTGGTGGGGATCTTCGCTCTGGCCTTCGCATTCGTCTTGTTTTCTGGTTGGGCATGGTGGCAGAAGGTGGCTGTGGTGCTTGCTGCGGTGCCAGTTGCCATTTTGGCAAACTCACTCCGGATCGTAGTGACCGCCTTGCTGCAGGAGATGGTATCCGGCGAAGTGGCTCACCGGTTCAGCCATGACTTAGCAGGGTTTGTCATGATTCCCTTGGCCGGATTCCTTTTTTGGGCCGTTCTAGCCTATCTGGATCGATTGTTCCCGGTTCATGAAGTGATGACTTCAGCTGCGGTGGTGAAAGCCTCTCGTAAAGGAAGGTAGTTCCGTCGCTTTGCAAAGTAATCCAAGAAGCTTTCGAGAAACTCTATGAGCAAGCACGAGCATCCTACTGAGCCCAATTTTATGCTCCAGCGAGTTGACCAGTCTGGATCACCTCAGCCCATAGCGACGCAATCGAACTCTCGCCACTGGTCCGCTCCCCAGAATGCGCCTCAGCAGTTTACGCCAAAGTTCCTCGTCTGGGTCTTCCTCAGGCATTGGAAGTTGGTTGTCCCTTCTGGGCTCGTCTTGGCCGCGGCGGCAGTCTCTGCGCTTCTCTGGACGTACCAGCCCGATTACCTCGCGACTGGTTTGGTGCGCATCGAAGACACCCAGCCTTACATTGCTTTCGAAAAGGCGTCTGTTGGCAGCGCCAACTCTGCGTTTGTTCGCACCCAGATTGAGCTTATGCGGAGCCCGCTTGTGATCCGGGAAGTCTTGTCAGAGGCGAGCGTGGGCAAGGCGGAGCATCTTGTAGCGAAGCCCGACAAGCTCAAGCATATCAAGGAGAATCTCTCCATAAGACAGATCGGCGGCTCGGAGCTTTACGACGTTTCTTACACTTCACCATCTGCGCAGGAGTCGCAGGATATCGTCGCCGCCGTCATCAAGAAGTACTTCGTGTTGCAATCAGATGAGCAGTATAAGCAAGTGCAAAGGGTCGTCGACTTGTTGGAGAAGGAGCGTGTTCGACGGAAGTTGGAGGTCGATCGCTTGCAGCAGTATGTGGTTGAGCTGTCGAAAGAAGTGACCGGCAAAGACCCCTTCGGGCACAATACGCTTATGGACGTGGATAAGGCGATCAGCCCACTCGCTTCGCTCCATAGCCAACTGACTGACGTCGAGGTGCGGATCGAGATACTCCATGCCGAGATTCAGTCGCTTGAGGAATCGGAGGTTACAATTGCACCCCACGCTGACCGCGCAGGCGCGATTGACTTGGAGGTGAATATGGCGCCAGAAGTTGTGCAGCGCGAACGCGCCCTTACTGGGATTGCGGATCAGATGCGACACTACCAGCGGGTTTCTAAACGCTATGAGCAGAATGCCAACTACAAAGCGCTTGCCGAGCAGTATCAGCGATTCAAGGATGAGTTGGCGGGTTACAAGGCGAACTTGCGTCGAAAACTACTGCTCTCAACGAGGTCAGAACGCCCCTTCGGTGGTTCGACGGTGGTCGATGAGAAGCGCAAAGAGTTGGCAGCGCTTCAGATTCAGCAGCGATCTCTAAAGACTCGATTCCAGGCAGAGCTAAAGAGTGTGCAGGATAGCGGCGGCAAGGGCGCCGAATTAGAGTTCGCAAAAGCGGAGCTTGCTAGGGAAGAGAAGGTCTTCGAAATGATCGCGGCTCGCAAGCTAGCTTTGCAGACGGAGACGAATGCTCCCGCGCGGGTGCGAGTTATGGGGCCGATTGTTGCGTCTCCCACACCTGTTGAGTCCGCCCCTTGGAAGAAGATTTTCCTGGCCTGTGGCGTCGGCATGCTGGCGCCTTTTGGGCTCGTCCTCCTTCGAGAGGTTACACTTCGACGCGTCGCGGACGCCGAGCAACTGTACGAGGACACCAGGCTCCGGGTTCTGGGCGAGATTTCGGTGTTTCCCTCTCGCCGAGTTGCCGCCAACCCTCGGCGTCTTCCAAGGAGAATTCAGAAAGAGATGTACTCATTTGCCGAGTCGATTGACTCATTGCGCATGAGCCTAACTTTTTGCGCCCCTTCGGAACGGAACAGGGTTATCGCCCTTACTAGCGCCGTCTCTGGAGAAGGCAAGACCAGCGTTTCGGTGGCTTTGGCCATGAGTTTTGCCAATGCTACCGGTGCTAAGACTCTGCTAGTAGATGGCGACATGCGAGATCCGAGTATTAACGACCTTGTCGATGCAGAGCCGGGACCAGGTCTATACGAGGTTCTCTCCTCGAGATGTAGTATCTCGGACGCTATAAGGCCCGCGAAAGGGACTGATAATCTCTACGTCCTGCGGGCGGGTGATTGTGACGATTCCCCGCATCGAGTTGCTCAGCCCGCGCGGATCGCTGCGTTGGTCTCTCGACTAAGAAACGAGTTCAGCACTGTCGTGATCGATACTCCACCAGTGCTAGGCGCGAGCGAGGCACTCTCATTTTGTCGTTCTGCGGACATGACGGCAATGTGCACTTTGCGTGGGAAGAGCCGTGGACGCCAGATCAGACTTGCCCTAGATCAGCTCGAATCGGCTGGCGCGTCTGTGTCCGGTTCTATTCTAAGTGGGGTGCCGAGCTACAGCTACTCCTATGCCTACGGCTACGGCTTTCGGAATCCAACTGAGCATTCGGGCGGAATCGAGGTGAGTCGCTAAGCCAGTATGTTGGGCGACCAACTGAAGAAGAGCCGCGGATAAAATGGAAGTGGGTAATCTCAAACACTTTGAAACGAAACGCACTGCTGTGCGGGCGGGGACCCAATCGATGCGTTCAGGCGAACGCCGGCTCACGAGGACGCTGAATCTCAAGTTGCTGGTGTCTTCATGCTTGGTGTTAATGGTTCTCGCATCTGTGGGCTTCGTTCTCCACCGCTACCGGCAGGAAGAACTCGCGTCTCTGCTGGCTCAGAGGGCTGACCGATTGGCAGAGGCAGGGGAGTTGTCGAAGGCCAACTTCTACCTGCAGAAGTATTTGACTCTCAGCCCGAATGACCTGCAGGCGCGACTCAAGTTAATCGATATCGCCGATCGACTAGCCGCACAGGGGGCAGGGCGTAGTTACCTCATTCGACTGTTGGCTGAAACGATTGGGCTTCCGGACGAAGGTCTGGAGGCTGACCGTCCCAGGCTAAGGGTAATGCTTGCCGAGCAATTGTTTCTCAACGAGCAGTATCACGGCGCTTTGGACCAAATCGACACTCTAGAGCGGCAAGGCCCCATAGGACCGGATGCAAGACGCGTAAAAGCCCTGGCAACGTTAGGACTAATTCCCGCGAGGGGAAGTCTGCTTGAGTCAACGCGCCAAGCGAAGCTTGGAGAAGTGCTCCCGCTTCTCGAAGAGGCCTCTGATCACGCTCCAGGCGACGCGACGCTCGCGCTTGCGGTTGCGCAAACCTACCGGGAGTACCCGTCCTTGGCCCAAAACCAAGAGCAATCGAATCGGATCGCTGACGATAGAATCGACCGAATGGTGGCGCGTCGCGCCGGGGAGTCCGACGCGTATGTAATTCGCTATCGGTATCGAAAGCGAAATGACATCGACGGCGCCGTTGACGATCTTAGAGCCGCACTTGAGATCACCCCAGATCACTACGAGTCAAACTTGCTCTTGGGGGGAGAGTTGTTACAGCAAATTGAAAGGGGCGATCGGAGCGACGCGGATTCAGTTGCCGAGGCAAAACGACTATTCCGCACTGCCATCGAGAGCGCTCCTTCATCTCCAGGCGCCTACTACCTGCTCGCTCGACTGCACTGGCATGTGGGAGAGCAAAGCGATGCTATTGCATTGCTCCGCGATGCAGATCGAAGCATCGACCGCCGCTCGCTTGAGATAAGTTTTCTTCTGGCCAACTATCTATTATCAGAAGGTCAACTAGATCAGGCTTCTGACCTCGTTGCTAGCCTTCGAGAAGCGATTCATGCACCCGGCACCGGTGCGACTACCAATGGCCTAGCCCTGATGAACAACCGGCTTCGGCTATTGGAAGCGAGGCTGAGTTCAGGTCGAGGTGACGTATCTACTGCCCTGACTTACTACAGTACGGTTGCGAATCTGTCCAACGAACATCAGTGGGAGGAAGACGCGGCGGCTGTCTTGAATCGAGAGGCCAGTCAAGAAATGGCGCAACTTCTGGTCGGCCTCGGGCGCTGGGATCAGGTCGCGCAGAAGCTCGTCGAAGTGGCAAATCAGCTCGAAGCAGAGATTGCGCCAATTGCTCCGAACGGCAACGGCAAACGTCAACTAGTCGCCCCTGTCACACTTGAGGGCGAGCACCGCGCCGCGCGCATTCAGGCAGCGGAAGCGTACCTACGAGCCGGCCAGTACGCAGACGCGGTTCAGCAGCTTGAGATTATAGCGGAGTACACCGATTCCCGCGAAAAGACCCTTCCTCGGGAAGCCTTAGAGACTCGGTTGCTCGCCGAACTGAGTGTTCAACTCGATGCACTGCCTGCCAACCGAAGCTGGGAGGAGTTTGAGTTTCTTGCCGCTCGCGCCACGGCGGAGCTCCCCAATAGTGAGCGTGTAGCTCTCGCGTTGATCCAGCACAGTCTTGCCCAAGCCCGTGAAGGTGTCCGCTCGGGAAGCGATGTCCGGACCGAGATCCAACGCTTGACTGAGCAGTTTCCTTCGAGCCCGAGAGTCTGGTGGATTGCAGTCAACGGCTACCTTGGGATCGGTGAGCTTCTCAGTGCTGAGGAGGCAGTTGACCGTTATCTCACGATAGAACCCGTGGAAGAACTACGCGTATCGCGTAGAGTCGCGTTTCTTGTGGGTGCCGGACGGGTTCTCGAAGCAAGAAACTGGGTCGCGGCTAGACTTGTAGATGCGGACGCAGAGGAGAGGCCATTGCTGCGTCGACTTGAGATTAGGCTCCTTGCTACCGAGGAACAAAGCGACCTCGCTCTCGCAAAGGCGAAGGAGCTCGCGCACGCATCGAGCGACAAGGAATCACTTAAGTTAGCTTGGGGAGTCGCGATTGATGGACAAGATTGGGAGCTTGCGAGGGAAATTGAGCAGAGTCTCTCCAAGGCATCCGAGGTCACTCATGATGAGTTAGATTACTATCGCGCAGAACGGATGCTGGCAAGCTTCGACTTGTTGTCGAGCGATCAGCGAGACGAACTGCATCGAATTATCGGCCGTGTACGTTCCGAACGCCCAAATTGGGGGCAAGGCGCTGTGATGGAAGCACGTCTGGCCGAATCTCGCGGAGATGACGAGGCTGCAGTACAGTCGTACCAGCTTGCCGTTGCCCTAGGGAATCGCAGCACGTCGACCCTCGAACGTCTGACCCTTCACCTGTTTCGGAACGGAAGGTACGAAGAGGCACAAGAAGTCATAGACCGACTTCGCTCGACAATGGGAGTTCTTTCCCGCCACACAGAGTCTCTAGCCATAAACACCGCGTTGAAGCAGGACAGACTCTCGGACGCGAAGAATCTTGCTCTCAAGTCGGTCGCGGAGCATCCCGATGACCCTGCCAGAAAACTGTGGCTTCACCACGTCTTAATGTTGAATGGGGAATCCGGCGAAGCTGAGATCGTACTTGCGGAGGCGGCGGACGAGTTCCCTGACTCCGAGATCCTATGGAAGGCGCGTCTCGCTCACCTTGCTCGAACCAATCGTCGCGACGAAGCACTGGAACTCATGGAGAGCCTGCCACGTTCACTTCAGCAAGACACGCTGGGGAGATCGCTGGCCCTCGCAAGCGGTTACGAGGTGCTAGGCGAATTCACCCGGGCTCGGACTTTTTACCAACAGGCGCTAGAGGTTAGTCCGAGGAATGAAGCGGCAAGACTGCGGTACGCGAATCTGCTTCTCAAGTCCGACGCCGTAGCAGCACAAGAGCAGTTCGAAGAAGTGCTCCGGCTGCATCCAGAAAACGCCGAAGCGAGACGCAAGCTAGCGGCATTGCTCGCCGCTACCGGTGAGCCCTCTGCCTGGCAGCGGATCGACGGTTTACTCGCGGCCGCAGAGGATTCGTCAGGCCATCTAGATAAGCGACTGCGGGCGATCCTGCTTTCGAAGCGTGGGAAGACAACGGAAGAGCGGGCGGAGTACTGTGCACTTGCAAGACGGATCTTGCTTGAGATCGTTGAGAGTAGCGATTATTCCGGTGACGATATCGACAGGCTCTTACTCGCAGGCACCTACGAACAAGAGGGTCTGCTAAGTGATGACCCAACATACTTTGAGCTGGCTCGTTCGCAACTGAGCTACTTGCGAAGCAGGGTTGATGGTAACGAGAAGTACGCGGTTCTCTATCTTGGCTTCCTCCTTCGGTCGATCGATGCTCTCAAGACGATGGAGAATGCCGAGTCGGTGCGCGAGGCATTCATCCGTGACGCCCGGAGCGTACTAGAGGATCGAGGAAGGAGTATTGCGGCGTCTGACGCCGCTGGTCCGATGGATCGACTGACGCTCTTGGGGTTAAGGGCAAGGCTACTGAAGTCGGAGGGCAAGCTCGATGAGGCGCAGTCGGTCATTCAAGACTACGCAAGCCAAGAGCTCAGCAACGAGGGGGATAAGAGCATTCGGGCTAGACTTGTGTTAGGACTGGGGGCGATTTACTCGTCGATCGGTGCACACGCAGAAGCCGAACCTTGGTACCGGGAACTCATGAAGACTGCGCCAGGCGCCGAGCTATTAGTCTCAAAGTCTTTGTTCCAGCAGGGGCGTTCCTCTGACGCTGTCAAGCTCTTTCTTGATGGGCAGGAAAGTGTGCTGTCCCCAACCAGAGCAGCGACATTGGCAAGCCTCCTCAGTGTTTCCAACACTGACGCCAGTGCCTTTGAAGAAGCTTGGCCAGCAGTGTCTGGTGCGCTCGAAAAGCACAAGGACGACGTTGATCTATTGATTTCGGTTGCTGTGCTGGAAGTAACTCGAGGTAATCAGCAGGAGGCAATTCGATTGTTCAGACGTGTATTAGGTAGTGACCCAGACAATACGCTCGCACTCAACAACCTGGCGACTCTCCTGGGGGAGAGGGAAGCAGATAGGAAGGAGGCACTTAGGCTCATCAGCCACGCCATGCGAGTATCCGGACGCAGCCCTGCTCTGTTGGACACTCAGGGCACAATTCAGCTTCAGAGCGGCAGAGCAGAAGATGCCATTTCGTCGCTCGAAGAATCCGTCGCGTCAGTTGATGTCGATCCTCGGTATTACTTCCACCTCGCAGCAGCTTATTGGAGAGGCGGGAAGCCGGATAAGGCAATGGATGCACTTGAAGAGGCTCGTAGACGCGGGCTCGACAAGACGGTGCTCACTACGGCGGACCGAGATCTTATGCGAGAACTCGAGGCTGGTCTGGGCGTAGCCCGCCGAACGGGAAAGGAGGCCGCATGAAACCGCAAGAGTATGCTGCGCCCAAGTCTGTCCTAAGGGTACGAGTCGCTGCGACTGTATCCGGTTTGATCGCAATCGTTCTGGGCGGTGTGGTGCACGGTCAGTTTACCCATCGGTGGGGAGGGGGGGCTGACGTTGCGGCCGCGGCGGCTGTCTTGGATCGGTTTCC
Organism: Posidoniimonas corsicana; assembly: GCF_007859765.1. Lineage (NCBI taxonomy): Bacteria > Pseudomonadati > Planctomycetota > Planctomycetia > Pirellulales > Lacipirellulaceae > Posidoniimonas > Posidoniimonas corsicana. The sequence continues at coordinate 442,445 of NZ_SIHJ01000002.1, read as the reverse complement.
GGAGGCGTTCGGTGTTTGGCGGCGCGAGTCGGACGATCCGATGGACGGTGATGTTCTCGATACTCTGCAGTGTTCGAACTACGTGCGCCGAACCTACCTGAACTCCGAAACGTCAGAGAAAGTACGCGTTGCAGTAATCGTGGGGCCAGCAGGGCCCACCGCGGTGCATACCCCCGAGATCTGTTACTCAAGCAGAGCGTTTGCAATCGACCAGAGCCGCACCAAGCAATCAATCAAATCGGACGCAGCTTTGCACATGTTTTGGAAAACAGTCTTCAAGTCGCGTCAGCCAGGCGGACCGCGATTGATCGCGTACTACGGATGGTCTGATGGCTCAGCCTGGGAGGCATCCGAAATGCCACGGTATCAGTTTGGCGGGAGCCCCTTTCTGTACAAAATTCAGCTCGCTGGAGAGCCGCTTATGGATCTTAACGGCGAGCAACGAGATCTTTGCTATCGATTCCTTGAAGATCTTATAGATTCTGGTTGGGCTACATCGGTGAGTAACTAGGCGTGTCGGGAAGACTCAAGCACAGGGTGCAAGCATGTCAGCTACAACGGAAGCGGTTACGTTGAGCGCGGTTAGAGAGGGAGAGGCCTGCTCCAAGGAGGTATGTGCTACTCCATACGCTCTCAGAAAGCGGCCGTTTGTACGTGTCATCGGAGTTGTCATCGGCGTGCCCCTTGCCCCGATAGTTCTGCTCCTTGTATTGCTGGTCCGCCTCACCTCGTCGGGACCAGGGCTGTATCGGCAGCGCCGTGTCGGTTTGCACGGTGAAGAATTCACTATCTACAAGATCCGATCGATGCGCCAAGACGCCGAGACGCTTTCCGGGCCCGTCTGGGCGGCAAAGAAGGACGCTCGCGTAACACCTCTTGGCCGGTTCTTGCGGTACTCGCACTTGGACGAACTTCCCCAAATACTCAACGTCATCCGTGGTGACATGGACTTCGTCGGGCCGCGTCCAGAACGCCCTGAGATCGTTGAGGACCTAGTACCGTTGGTGGATGGCTACCAGAATCGGCATGTCGTACTTCCCGGGATAACTGGATTGGCACAGGTTAATCTTGAGCCGGACCAAGAGATCGAGTGTGTACGCAAGAAAGTAGCGGCTGACCTGCACTACATCGAGAATGCAAGCCTCTATTACGATTTGCGACTATTGTCGGCCACCATACTCCGAGTTCTGGGGCTTAGGTATCAACATGGGGCGAGGCTGCTTCGGGTCACCCTTCCGCGATCGATTAGAGGCGGTGCTCAACAGCCGAATAAGTGTCAGCCCGCAGAGGTGTCGCGTCCGGATATGCTCGATGATACGGTAGCGGTTCAGGCACTTTGCGACACCATTGTCGATAGATCTCTCGGTTCGCTAATCGACGACGAAATCGCGGCTAGATCCGAAGTTAGGGTGCCGCGTTAGCCGAATCGGCGACCTAACGTTCGGCGTGAGCAGGGCAGCAAAAGATGACGGATGGAGTCGATACTTGGTGGGTCAGCCAAGCGATCTTTGCAGACGATCCACTGTCGCCCCGATAGCATTCTACAAGGCACTTGAACATAAACGCGCTCAGCTTCGACATCGAAGAGTATTTCCACGTCCACGCATTTAGCGACGTGATACTGAAGCGGGATTGGCATCGTTACGAGTCTCGGGTAGTGCCGTCGACGCGGACAATCCTCAGGATCCTCAGGACCCACCGTACTAAGGCGACCTTTTTTGTGCTGGGCTGGGTCGCTGAGCGGTGGCCGGATCTCATCAAGGAGATCCATGGCGAAGGACATGAAATTGCTAGCCATGGGTACGAACACGACGCGGTCCACACGCTGACAGCTAAACAGCTTGCGGTCGACCTGCTGCGCGCGAAAGAAGCAATCATTGCCGCATGTCCAGCAGCGGAGCTTGCGGGCTACCGAGCCCCATCATTCTCAATTGACCGCTCGATGTCATGGGCCTTCGATGAACTGAACGCTGCGGGCTTCAAATACGATTCCAGCGTGTCGGCCGCATCGCTCCATGATCGCTATGGAGATCATCATGCTCCCCGGTTTCCCTACGAAGTCGCGCCAGGGATCCTTGAGATCCCCACCAGCACAGTCAGGCTGTTTGGTAAGAACTTGCCCGCTGTTGGCGGGGGGCACTTCCGGATAGCTCCGCTTGATATCTCGCGTCGCGCTATCCGACGCATCAATCGCGAAGGTCACTCGGCCGTCATCTATCTCCATCCATGGGAGTTTGACACGGACCAACCCCGCGGCCATGGAGCACACTGGAAGGCTCGCTTCCGACATTACGTGAATATTGGAAAGACGGCCACCCGGTTAGAGAGGCTACTCCAGGAGTTTCCGTTCGGGAGGATGGACAATGTCTTTGCTGAGCCGATATCGAGAATCGTCGTTTCGGACTGCTCGTCGGCAGCCAATCAAGCAGAAGCTGTCTAGGTAGTCGAGCGTTGAAGAAGATCCTGTTTTTGACACACCGCGTTCCTTACCCTCCAGATCGCGGAGATCGAATCCGATCGCACCACCTGCTGCGGTTTCTCGCCGGCCGCGCTGAAGTGTCGCTTGGTTGCGTAGCGGAACATCCAGTCGCTGGAGGGGTCATCGGTGAATTGCAGAAGCTCTGTACGCGTGTTGCGGTTGAGCCAACATCACCTAACAGCCGGGTTGTGCAGGACGCCATATGCTTGCTGACCGGACGCTCTGCTACCGAGGGGCACTTCTGGAGTCACCGACTTGCGAGGATTCTTAGTGACTGGGCGCAGGTCGATAGATTTGACTTCATCCTATGTTTCTGCTCAGGGATGTATCGCTATGCCCGGCTGCCCAAGCTGAGGGATGTTCCTACGGCAGTCGACTTGGTTGACGTGGACAGTTTGAAGTGGGCAGATTGTGCGATCGGCGCTGCGTTTCCCCGGTCCTGGCTCTACCGTTGGGAATCGACCCGAGTGCAGAAGCTGGAGCGTGAGATCACACGCCACGCCGATCGAGTGTACATCATAAGCCGGGACGAGAAGCAACTGCTGCAACAAGCGGTCGGGTTTGAGAATGCCCGGGTGGCTTCTAATGGCGTTGATCTGGGGTACTTTACCACAGATTTTGTGCAAGAGAGTTGCCGTTTGAGTTGCTGCTTTGTTGGCGTGCTTGATTATCTGCCAAATGTCGAAGCGGTCGTCTGGTTTGCCAACGAGGTTTGGGGGCTCATTAGAGAGAGGCATCCCACCGCGGAGTTTAAAGTGATTGGACGGAGCCCGTCGCAGGCAATACTGCGGCTCGCTTCTGCGCCAGGCGTGAGCATTTGCCCAGATGTCCCTGACGTGCGGCCCTATTTGAGGGAGAGCACGGTTGCAGTAGCCCCGCTACGTATCGCCCGTGGCATTCAAAACAAGGTCCTTGAGGCGATGGCTATGGGGAAGCCCGTGGTGGCCAGCCCGGAAGCCCTAACCGGCATCGAAGCGGAGCCGGGTTGTGATCTGCTGGTCGCGTCTCACGCATCAGAGTGGGTGCAACAGGTCGACTACTTGTTCACGAATCCGGAGTCTATGCAGACTCTATCGCGCAGAGCGCGGCGCTTCGTCGAATCTAACCATGATTGGTCGACATGCCTCTTGCCGTTTGAGGAACTGACGGAGTCTAGCGACGTTGTGCTGAAAGACTCATCACCCAAGACGCGGCATCCGCTCAGCGCATCATCATAATGACAACCGCCCTCGAAGAACCGAGATTGCGAGATGGCCGCGTGCAGCCGGAAACGCCCTTGCAGATCGGTTTCGTGATGCACACGATGCAGGTTGCCGGGGCTGAAGTGCTAGTCGCCGAGATGGCTCGGAGGCTTGCCCCGTCGATCGAAGCGACGATTATATGTCTGGACGAACTCGGACGACTTGGTGCACTGCTACAGGATGAGGGCATCGATGTTATAGCCTTGGGGCGACGACCTGGCATTGACTTGCGTATGCCTGGCCTAATATCGAGGATCGTCCGAGAGCGCGGTCTGCGGATCTTGCACGCTCACCAGTACACCCCATTCTTCTACGCCGCGCTAGCCAAGCTGCGAGGCGCCAAGGCGAAGGTGATTTTCACCGAGCACGGTCGCCATTATCCCGATGTAGTGAGTTGGAAGCGGAGGTGGGCGAATAGGTTGTTGCTGAGCCGCTTCTCTGATCTGACTACTGCCTGCTGCCAGTTTGCCGCGGAAGCGGTAGAGAAGAAGGATGGATTCGCTAGCCGGAGCGTCCGGGTCGTGCCGAATGGCATCGACCTCAACGAGTTCTCAGCACTTGCTGTCCCACAGGATCTTGCTCGTCAAAGACTAGGCCTCGATCCCGATCTGCTATATCTGTCCATGGTCGCTCGGTTTCATCCAGTAAAGGACCACGAGACGCTAGTCCGAGCGTTCGACAAGGTTTCGAAGGCTGAACCTTCCGCCCGCCTGCTCTTGGTTGGAGAGGGCCCTGAACGCCAGCGGATCGATTCCCTGGTCGCCGAGTTCGGCTTGTCAGACCGAGTCGAGTTTACTGGCGTTCGAAGCGACGTAGCCGCAATCCTCTCCGCCAGCGACTTGTTCGTTCTGTCGAGCGTAAGCGAAGCGGCGTCGCTTACGCTGCTAGAAGCAATGGCGTGCGGCACGCCGGTTGTCGTGACCGATGTCGGTGGCAACCCAGAGATCGTCCGATACGGACAAGATGGGCTGCTCATCCCGAGGGGAGATTCCGGGCGAATGGCGAATGCTATAATCCAGTTGCTGCGCGATCCTGAACGGCGTCGAGAGATGGGCGTCGCTGCCCGCCGACGCGTAGCCGAGGAGTATGACTTGGCCATTAGCCTCCAGCGGTACGTCGCACTCTACGAACAAGTACTGGGGCGACACGCTTGAAAGCCCTCGCCCAACATCTCTGCAGGGCAATAGCTCTCGTGCCGGTCACGGTTGCCCTGCTTCAATACACTCTTTGTCGGTTGATGCGTGGTAAACAAAGGGCCTTTGAGTCAACCTGCGAGTGGTTATCGCTATGGCCTGGGTCGAGCGGCGTCTTGGTGAGGAACGTATTTCTTAGCTACACCGCTTCTCGCTGTGACCACAACGCCGTGATCGGCTTCGGCGCCCTCTTAAGCAAGCCGGGTATCGCAATTGGTAGCCATGTCTACGTCGGCCCTCGCTGCCACCTCGGGCTTGTGACGCTCGAAGATGATGTGTTGTTAGGGCCGGCTGTGCAAGTGACTAGTGGGCCACTGTCGCATCGTTTTGACCGGCTCGATCAGCCTATTAGGAACCAGCCAGGCGACAGTCAGCGCGTGACGATCGGTGCGGGCGCCTGGATTGGTGCCGGCGCGATTATCATGGCAGACGTGGGGGCCGGCGCGGTGGTCGGCGCGGGAGCAGTGGTGGCCCGTCCGATCCCCGCGTTAGCAGTTGCAGCCGGGGTTCCCGCGCGCGTAATCCGCAGTCGCAGCCAGGATCCTGATACAGCAAAACGCCCGTCAAGTTTTCATGACCGTTTGATCGAGGCCAACTAAGAACGCATGTCCACCGACGTCCTAGCTGCCGCCACCGATTTGGAATCCGAGCCCCCCGCACCCGCCGGCGATCTCGTGGCCGTTTCCGAATTCGTGACGGTAATCGAGCGACGCTCCGGATGGCGGCTTCTCGACTGGAAGGAATTGCACGCCTATCGTGACCTCTTTCGGTTTCTTGTCTGGCGCCAGGTGAAGGTCCGCTACGCACAGAGCGCTATCGGCATCGGTTGGGCGATCATCCAGCCGGTCTTCTCCATGCTCCTCTTCACGGTTGTCTTCGGTAAACTCGCGAAGGTTAGCAGCGATGGCGTGCCGTATGCGCTGTTCAGCTTTGCCGCGCTGGTCCCCTGGACTTACTTCTCTAACGCGCTCACAGATGGCGTCAACAGCCTAGTAAGTGAAGCCAATATGCTCAGAAAGGTGTATTTTCCGCGGATCCTCATGCCACTTTCGGCTGTAGCGGCCAAGCTGGTCGACTTCACCATTGCTATGGTTTGCCTGGCTCTCCTTATGGCGGCCTTTCAACATCTGCCTCCGTGGCAGTGCGTATTCGTACCACTATTGGTAGTGCTCATGGTCGTGACTGCCGCCGCGGTCAGCATTTGGCTCACCGCACTGGCGATCCAGTACCGCGACATCAAGCACGCGATGACTTTCGTTGTTCAGCTGGCAATGTACGCATCGCCGGTGGTCTACCCCACGAGCCTTATCCCCGATCAGTATCGATTGCTGTACGCCATTAATCCAATGGTTGGCGTGATCGAAGGATTTCGTGCCGGTCTGCTTGGCACTCAGCCCATGCCATGGAGCCTGATTGCCATAGGCGCCGCCGTAGCGTCGGCGCTGCTGCTCACCGGGCTGGCGTATTTCCGAAGCAAAGAACGGGTGTTCGCCGACGTCGCCTAAATCGATGGCAGAAGTTCGAACCACTCGAGCGACCCCGGTGCAGCCTACATTTCTAGGTATTGGGGTTCAACGTGCCGCTACAACTTGGCTCCACAACCGCCTGGCTGAGCACCCAGAGATCTTTGTGCCGGCCGAAAAAGAGATCCAATTTTTCAACCTCGAAGATCACCAGTCCAAGGGGCTTGCCTGGTATCTGTCGCACTTCCACTCCGCCGATCGCGAATCGGCAGTAGGCGAAATCACACCCACCTATCTGCACGAGGCAGATCCGAGGGAGGTGGCTGATATGTTTCCTGGTCTGAAACTAATCGTGGTTCTCCGAGATCCGGTCGACAGAGCATTCTCAGCGTTCACCCTGGTTTCGCATAGATTCCCAGGCAAGTCCTTCGGTGATGTCTGTCATCGACCTTATTTTTTCGGCCACAGTTTGTACGCCGACAAGCTGCGCTTGTGGGCGGATGTCTTCGGCTGGGACAATCTTTGCGTACAGCTATATGAAGACATTCAGGACAGGCCGCGCGACGCGCTTAGGAAGTTCTTCCAATTCCTCGGCGTTGATGCCGATTTTCAGCCAAGTGGCGTTGAAGAACACATCAACCGCATCATCTATCCAGGCCTCCAGAGCAGGCTCGACACGCTGCGATTGGGATGGGCCAAAGAGATCGTAAAACGCACGCCTATCGGAGATTGGATCCGTCAACGCCATATCCGATCGATCGGTGGAGCGGGTAGGCAGATCCGCCACAGACTAGTCGCCAACTTTCTCGGCGACATCGAAGAGACCGAGAAACTAATAAACAGAGACCTTTCCTCGTGGAAGTCGTAGCACGAAATAGCTAGATGCCAGCCCCCGCGATCGCCATCGAGAGTATTTCTAAGGTTTACCGCATTGGCGCCAAGGAGGAAGTGCCAGACACACTCACTGGGGCTGTTGCCGGCGCCATCCGCTACCCTTGGCGCAATCTCGTTCGGCTCAGACAGTTGACCAGCTTTCGTGACGACGACAGGGGCGACGACGTGCTATGGGCGCTCAAGAACGTGTCGTTCGATGTCAAGGAAGGAGAGGTGGTCGGCATCATTGGCCGCAACGGTGCGGGCAAGAGCACGCTCCTGAAAATCCTTAGCCGAATCACCGAGCCGACCAGCGGCCGCGCGATGATCCGCGGCCGTGTGTCGAGCCTGCTGGAAGTAGGCACCGGATTCCACCCTGAACTGACGGGGCGCGAAAACATCTATATGAACGGAACGATCCTCGGAATGACTAAACGAGAGATCGATCGCAAGTTCGACGAGATCGTCGAATTCAGCGGAGTCGAGAAGTTTCTGGACACTCCGACGAAGCGATATAGTTCTGGAATGCAGGTCCGACTAGCGTTTGCAGTGGCTGCAAACTTAGAGCCGGAAATACTGATCATAGACGAAGTGCTGGCTGTTGGAGACGCGGAATTTCAGAAACGGTGCTTGGGGAAGATGCAAGATGTTGCGCGAAGTGGTCGCACGGTGCTCTTCGTCAGTCACAACATGGCGTCGGTCTTGAACCTCTGTTCTCGCGCGCTGGTCATGCACAACGGTTCACTGTCATTCGACGGCCGTCCTGACGAAGCGATCGAATCACACACCGCCGTGAGCACCGGAAATCGAGCTTCGATAACCAGTATGAGTGACTGTCGCGAAGCGTGGTGCCGACCTTCGATCCAATCTGCTCGTATTATTGATTCAGGTGGCAGGTACCACCAAGTCCCGCTCGGGGGTGGTATTGAGGTCGAGATGGAATTCTCCAACCCGGAGGTCCCGCTGCGTTCTCCAGTCATGGGACTCGTGTTCAGTCACATTACGAAAGGTGTGGTGGCTGGTGTTAATACACGGATGACCGGGTTCTCTGCCAATGCGAAACCTCGCGCGAGTGGCAAGTTCAGTTGCCGCATCCCAAAGCTCCCATTTCTGCAAGGGGCCTACGAAGTAGATGTGTGGCTAGGGGATGGGGCGACTAACATTGACGTGTTGAAGGGATACCTGTCATTCGAAATTGCTGGCACTGACTACTATGGGTCGGGAAAACTACCAATTCCGCATATGGGAACCGTAATGTTGGATGCGACTTGGCGCCTAGAGCCAGATGTAACGTGTGCACTGTTTGAGGATTGAGGGTGAGGTGTTGGGGCTAATCTGGAGACTTATCGAGAAGCTGCAGGAGCAGGCTCGTCGGCATCAGCAGACGATGACACCACGACTAGATGTTGCGTCCTACAAATTCATTCATCCATCAGTCGTGTTTAACACCCGCAGTAATGGCGAAATCGTAGTCGGAAGTCGCGTGCGACTTGGAGTTGGTGTCGTCATTGATACCTGCGGCGGAAGAATCGAAATCGAAGATGGGGTATTCATTGGGCCTTATGCCGTGCTTTATGGGCATGGAGGATTGCGAATAGGCCGCGACACTATGATTGCCGCGCACACAACGATCATACCGGCAAACCACCGGATTGGGCATTCGGGTTCTATTGCAGGGAACGGGGTGGCGAAGAAAGGTATCGACATAGGCCAGGGCTGTTGGATCGGTTGCGGCGTGCGAGTGCTGGACGGAGTATCAATCGGTGACCGGTGCGTGGTAGGTGCAGGAGCCGTAGTCCGAGATTCGATCCCAGCACAGAGCGTTGCTGTAGGCGTTCCCGCGCGGGCGATAAAGGATCTATCTGAGCAGTGAGGGTTTCAGGGTTCGGCAAGGTCTCTTCGAACCTGTTTGACTATAGGAAAAGCAGTAGGTGTCTTGTGCAATGAGCTCTCTTGTTAACGCTTGGCGATCTTGCCGCCGCCGTCTCTACGAACTTGTGCGGGTCACAAAGACGGTGAAGACTCAATCTATCGTAAGTGCCTTGTCTGGTCTCGTAGCCGCCGGCGGGGAAACCCGTGGAGCCACGCTCTTGCATTTGAGAGGATACCCTGACTCAATCATACTGCGAAACGGATCGAGCGATTTCGACGTTTTTCGCCAAGTGTTTCTCTTAGAACAGTACGAGTGCCTTGAGTCCAACGACGTAAGGTACATCGTTGACGCTGGTGCCAACGTCGGACTCACAAGCTTGTACTTCCTCAATCGGTACCCACATGCCCATGTAATTGCAATCGAACCAGATGTTCAGAACTTCGATGTTGCAGCGAGGAACCTTCGGGCGTTTTCGTCACGTTGCCATATCGTGAATGCAGGCATCTGGTCCGAAGATACAACGTTGGCAGTAGTACGCGGAGATTATAGGGATGGCCGTCATTGGGCGACGCAAACTCTACCAAGAGTCGATGGGAACGACGAAGGAATCCCAGTTTTTCATCTGCAGACACTGCTCAACCGATACGGGTTTCCCAGGGTAGATCTTCTGAAGGTGGATGTCGAAGGAGCCGAAGACGCCGTGTTTCGGAACGGCGATACCTCGTTCTTGAAAACGACGTCAAGTTGTGCGGTCGAATGTCATGGACCAGAGTGTACTGAAGCATTTGAGTGCGCAGCAGCGCGTTATGGATTTCGCTTGCGCCGTGTTGGGGAACTGAGCTTAGCGGAGCGACCAGCATAGTGTTGCTGCAACCAGCAGTTATAACTTGCCTAGGTCCAAATCCCGAAAGTTACGTATGAGCACGCCGCTCGTGTCTGTGTACATTCCGACGTTTAACAGAGCTCATTTAATTGAGGCCTCAATCAACTCGGTGCTAGAGCAGACTTTCACGGATTGGGAGTTGATAATCGTCGACGATGGTAGCAGCGACAATACCAGGGCTGTAGTAGAGGGGCTTACGAGCCACGTCGCTGGACGAGTTACTTACTCGCGGCATGAGAATCGAGGGCTTTTCTACTGCCGCAACCGAGGTGCAGAGCTAGCAAGGGGTAAGTACGTGGCGCCTCTTGACAGCGACGACGCGTGGCGACCTTATCACCTTCAAGCTTGTGTTGACGCACTAGAAAGCAATCCAGAAGTGGATTGGGTTTACGGTTCCTTGAGACGGGTGGACTCGATTTCTCGAGAAACGCTCGTAGAGAACAAATTCTACAGTGATGATAGGCCTCGCCCGTTCCTCGAACTGAACGTGCGTCGTGTAGGTGAAGTGAATATCTTCGACGATGCTTCGACGCTCGAATGCGCAATTCTCAATGGGTTAGAGTGTAGCCAGCAAACGTCGCTAATTCGCAGATGGGTTCTCGATACTGTACGGTTTAGTGGAACCTATAGAGTTTGTGAGGACCAGCAGTATCCTATCCGTGCACTACTCGCGGGTGCGCAGCTAGCGTACATCAATGACGTCCATCTCGAGTATTCAGTGCACACCGATAACATATCGAATGCATCGAGTGCTAGTTCGATCTCCAAGGCGATAGACAACGAGTGCGAATTGATCGAGCTCTTTCGAGATATTCAGTCGGTTCCGGACCTTCCGGTTCATCTGCATTCTGCAGTTCGTAAGCGGCTGTCTCGTGAGTATTTTTGGAGGTTAGGATACGGCGTCTACTGGCGGCATCGGCGTTATCGTTCGGCATTCAAGTGCTTTCGGCAGGGGCTGAAGTACCGACCATTGCACCTCCCGTACTGGAAGACCTATCTCGCGTCCTTGGCAAAGTACCCCTTCTTAGCGATTCAGAGCAATTGATTGTGCGTGCTGAATTAGACGCGTCTTCGAAGCTAGCCGCCTCCTCTTATCCGCCCGCGTTCATCGTAGGCGCAATGAACCGGTCTGGCACCAACTTTCTCGCAGACATCATACAGCTTCTCCCAGGGTGGGAGCTGCCTGCTTTAACGGAAGATTACTTGCTGGAACACTCGGACTTGCTGGTCGAGTATGTGAATCGAAGTGACAACAGATGGAAGACTCGCATCAGTGCGGAACAGCGTAGTGCGGCGGTTTCCTACCTTGGGCGTGGCCTGCTCGAGTTCATTCGTCAGCATTGCGAGAGTAAGCACACGAGGCTGATCATGAAGACGCCTCGACCGTGGGGGATTGAGAACTTTGATTTGTTGTTTCCATCGGCAAAGCTCATCATCATTGTTCGCGACGGTCGTGACACGGTAGAGTCCGCTTCCCGCAGCTTCACATACGCGCCGCCTCGTCACTGGATGAGGCAGTGGAGGAACGGTGCGAAAACGCTTCTTGAGTTTATGGCAACTCATCGGGGGGCGGCAGGTAAGAATTGGACGTTTGTTCGCTATGAAGATCTGGTAGAACATCCACGCCGGTGTATCCCGCAAATCCTCGCGTTCTTGGGAGTGGACGATGGGGAGTTCGATTGGACAAAGTTCGACATGCTGCCGCTTAGGGGGAGCTCAACACATCGAGGAAGCAAGCGAGCACTCCATTGGGAGCAGGTTCCGAAGCCGGCGGGCTTTAGACCAATTGACAAGTGGCGTGCCTGGTCATGGTGGCGAAAGGCACAATTCAAGTGGATTGCCGGGAGAGAGCTGATCGACTTCGGTTATGCCACCGACTACGGATGGTAGGAATGAGTCTCATAAACGCAAGCGTCTACGACTCCGCTTTCTCGCTAGATGCTTGGGAGGTGAGTAGTCGCTTGAAGTCGCGGTTCTCGTTTGGTTCCTCGCAAGCTGTGCTCGCGCAAGTATTTCCTGCTTCTACAGTCGGGATTCGCTTAAGTCCGCGGGAAGAGTTGGGTAAGGGAATGTCACTCACAAAGATTCGTGCGTGCAGTTGAGGTGCAACGATGAGTTTCTCGTACAGGAGCCGCATGGAGCAGCGAGGAGAATCGTATTGCTCGTGATCAGCTCGTGCGATTGTCAGCTGTCGTTAGAAGTCATGAATTCTTTGTCTAGGAGCCGCTCATTCTCTGTGATAGCCAGATGCGTTCGACTCTTTAACGGAGCAGTCGAGGTGCGAGTGCGAAACAGTTGTGTTGCTCTCCAGCAATCAAAGACGCTGGCAGCTAGATCGACGGGCTGGTGGCGGTCTGGGCAGTAGTACTTTACTTGTTGACGGTTTGAATTGAGCCCCGCCTTACTCATAACTGGTACGCGCCGGTCAGGAACGACGCTTCTATTCCAGGCGCTGTCCGGCTCCACCGGATTGTGGTGTCGAAATGAGCTGCATGAAGTGCACCGTCTGTTGTTTAGTGGAAGCTGCAGCGTGGGAGAACTTAGTGAAAGGCTGGACGGGCTAGGGCTGGGGGGGGCCTCAGCAACACTCTCGGAGATTGCGTCGCCTGTGCAATTGTTTGACGCGCGTATGTCACAGGCGGCGGCCGATGCCGGCAAGCCGAGGTGGTGCCTAAAAGACCCAGAGGTATCCCATTATCTGATCGACTATGCGGAGTCGATGCCCAGCGTGAAGTTCATCATAATCGTTCGGGATCCCCGCGCTGTTGCCAGGTCTTTTCTGGAGCGTGGAACGAGCTGCAACTGGTATTCGGCGGGCGAGCGCTGGGCCGCTGAGGTGCAAGGGCAGTTGGAATTCCGGCAACAGTATCAGAATCGATGCCTGCTTCTCCGGTACGAAGACCTCGTAAAGGCGTTTGCCAACGAGCTGCAACGTGTTTGTGACTTCGTGGGGTTGCCGATGGAAGAGGCAATGATTCGGTATCATGAACGGGATAGTGGAATCCGGATTCATGAGGGCAATCGGAACGTTCGCCGCCCGCCAGATCCGTCCATTAACGAGAAGTGGCGAGAATCTCTTAGCGGTCGGCAGCTGGCCAACGTCGAAGCAGCAACGGCGGAAGTCATGACCCAGCTAGGTTACAAGCCAGAGTCGAGCGTCCCGGGGCCATCGGCTCTTAGAAAGGAGATGTACCGTTTGCACAACCGCCTAGTGTGGGAGTACAGATGGCAGCGGGCGTCCCGCTGGTATGGCATTCGAAGGCGATGCTGGTCATTCGTAGGCAAGACAGCCACTTGGGATCTTAGCAGTTCACATGGGAAGTTTCGCTAGATCGATGTCGGTCCGAAACGCAATTGAATGTAGGCGACGCCCATGTTCAGGACTGTAGTCAGACGCATCGCGCAGTGGGGGCTCGAGCGAGGAGTCATGAAGGCGGCTCTTCAGTCCAGCCTGACGGCGCCGGCGGAGGTTCCTCCAGGGTTCCAGCCGACGGGTTGGTCAGGCACGATTGATCGCCGGGCTTTTCCTGAGGCAGCTCCGCCAGCAGCTTTCATAACCGCGCGATTCCGTAGCGGTTCGACGCTGCTATGGAAGCTTTTGCGCGAGCATAGGCAACTCACAGCGTACTACGAGCCATTAAACCCACGCAGATGGTTCGATCCCGCGGCTCGGGGCCAACGCGTCGACAACACCCACCGCGGGGTTGAGCAGTACTGGGAAGAGTACAACCGGTTTGCAGGCGTGGAGGTGCCTTGGGAAGAATGGTGGTCCTCGAGAGATCTCTACCTTCCCGCAACGGTGCCTGCCCACACACTCTATGAGTACCTCAGGCTTCTGGTCGATGAGGCGCCGGGTTTTCCCGTGCTGCAGTTCAACCGGCTTGACTTCCGGCTAGGTTGGATCGCCAGCCGATTTCCCGACGTATTGCTGGTTCACCTTCACCGGGATCCGCGAGATCAGTGGATTTCAACATTCCTTAGGCAGAAGCCGGTGCCGACCACGGCTACAGTTGCGAACTTTGCGAGGTCGGACGAGTTTTACCTGGTCTCCTGGGCAAACGATTTGGCACGATACATACCACTATTCGCCGAGGTCAAGCAGCTTCACCCCTATGAATTGTCCTACATCGTTTCAAGGTTGTCCTTCGTATTCGCATCGAATCATTCTGCCTATGACGTGAGCTACGAATCGCTTGTGTCTGAGCCTAGGGCGGTGATGAAGAGCTTGGGCGATGTCTTTAAGTTAGAGGGGATGGACCAACTGCCTGGCATAGGTCAAGTGAGCACCAGGAGCGTCGGACGGTGGAAAAGCTATGCCGACGCGTCTTGGTTCGAAGAACGCGAAGCCCGCTGTGATGAACTAATAGATCAATGTGTGTTGGGGAGGGGATCCACTGCAGTGCGTGAGGGATTGAGAATCGGTTAGATGGGGCCAGTTGTTGTATTTACGCTGCTCACCTACGTCTGTATGAAGTCGCTGCGTAGCCCGCATGTCGGCGTGATTGGGTACTACGGCTTCGCCCTCCTTCAGCCGGAGTGGAACTGGCGGTGGAGCCTGCCCCCTGGATTCCAGTATCAGAAGTTCATCGCGGCTAGCACGCTAATCGGGTTCTTGGTCGTAGGTTTCCAAGGGAATCAGTTCGTTGGAATCGTCGCGCGATCGTCTCTCGCGATTGGGGGATTTCTCGCTCTAGCATTCATCAGCGCAGCTTCTTCTATTGAACCGGACGCTACCGCGTTCTACATGGACAATCTCTGGAAGATAGTACTGATGGCGGTGCTGGGCATAAGACTGATAGACTCACCGGGCAAGGTGTTAGCGCTGATGTGGGTTCTGGTGCTCGCTCAAGGCTACAACGCCTACCAGATTAACCTAGAGTACTTTGAAGACGGGCATAGCTCCTACGCTTATCGGAACTTTGGCGACAAGGGTGATAACAATGTCTATTCGATCCTGACCGTTCCTCTGATTGCGTGTTCGCTTTCCCTCGCACTCTACGCAGAGCGTGGATGGCAGAAGGCCGTTGCCGCGACAATCGCCTTGCTTCAGGTCCACGAGATTATGCTGTTCGAGTCGCGTGGGTGTATGCTTGGCTGCTTGCCAATGCTGGCCGTGTTTGTGTGGCTGATGCCGAAGACTCGCAGGACGGTCACAGTACTTGCCGCAATGCTGATAATGGGAGCGATCCTTGCAGGGCCCCCAGTGGTCGAAGAGTTTGCATCAGCGTTCGCGGAGGAAGGCGAGCGCGATTCGTCTGCGGAGGGGCGCTTTGGTCTGTGGCAAGCAGGATTCGAAATCACCAAGGACTACCCAGTACTTGGCGTCGGTCCGTATGCTGGGCAGTATCTGGTGCCCGCTTACTTTCCGGGAGGGTTAGACCAACACGCGAAAGGGCTTCACAATCTGTTCTTCGAGATCAGCACAGGCTGTGGCCTCCCAGCCCTTGTCTGCTACTTGGCCTTTTTCGCATACCCAGCGATTGCCTGCTACGGAACTGCTCAAGCAACAAACGCTGATCGATGGCATCGCTGCGCCTCACTGGCGGTAGTCCCAGGCCTTGTTGGCTACTGGACATCGAGCATGTTCTCAAGCGGAGCTTTGTCTGAAAGCTCTTACGCCTGCGCGGTCGTTGGCGTGTGTGCGACAGCTATTGGTGGGCGTATGTTAGAGGAGGCGAGGGCTGAATACGATGGCACCTGAGGCCGAATCCAAAAATGGTGGGAGGCGGAAGATCGGACGGGTCCTAGTGATATCCGAGGTCTTCCCACCGCAGATAGGAGGGAGCGGGCGTTGGCTATATGAAGTGTTTTCTCGCGCATCCTCGTTTGAGTCAATTCACGTCCTGGCACCGCCCCTAGCTTCGCAAGGCGCTGTAGACGAGGTGTGTCCCGAGTTGCTTGCAGTGTCCAGGACATACCGGGTGCCTGAGGACGCAGGTTTCTTTGTCCCTCGCGGGATGATTGCCTACGCCGGACTTGTCTGGGAGGTGGTGCGACTTCACCGATTGCACCGGTTTGAAAGAGTCTATTGCGGAAGCTGCGTGACTCCGGGGTGGGTAGCCTGGTTGGTAAAAAAGGTGTTACGGATTCCCTACGTCTGTTTCGTTCACGGAGAAGAGGTGTTTTTTCCGGAAGACGAGCCGCCTACAGGTTTGCTCAGCAGCCGTCAGTTGAGGTTTCAGATGCGGCTGATTGTCAGTTCAGCGGACCGTCTGATTGCCAATAGCAACAACACGGCGCGGCTCCTTGAGGAATCTTGGGGCGTTCCATCTGAACGCTTGCGGGTTATGCACCCTGGCGTTGACGCTAGTCACTATGTGCCGACGGAGTATTCTCCATCCATCAGGGCGAGGCTGGGGTGGTCGGGTAAGCAAGTAGTACTAACGGTGGGCAGGCTGCAGCGGCGTAAGGGGCACGACATGATGATACGCGCTATGCCGCGTATCCTTGAGTCGGCTCCAGATGTGCTCTACGTTATTGTTGGCAATGGTGGCGAACTGGACTATTTGCGGAGTCTCGTCAACGAATGCGGCGTTCAGGCATCAGTGGTCTTTCGTACGGACGCTTCAGACACGGAACTCTTGCAGATGTATCAGCAGTGCGACCTTTTCGCTCTGCCGAACCGTCGAGTTGGCGCTGATATTGAGGGGTTTGGCATAGTGCTCCTTGAGGCCCAGGCATGCGGGAAACCAGTTGTTGCTGGCCGGTCGGGAGGTACGCGCGAGACCCTTAAGGAAGGCGTGAGCGGAGTTCTCGTCGATTGCGGCGATCCCGATTCGATCGCTAGAGAAGTGCTGCGAATGCTCGCTGACGAACGGCGGTTGGTCGCGATGGGCAATGCCGCTCGTCAATGGATAGAAGGTAACTTTGATTGGAGCAAGCTTGCATGCGAATTACTCAACTAGTGACGCGATCTTTCTTGACCACAACGATGACCGACAGTTGGATGCTACGCTCGATTTCGCTTTGCGGCCGCAGCCTTTGATAGCAGGAGTGGCGAGCACGGTACAGAACAAGCCACCGCGTATCCGTAGCTTAAGCAAAATCGAGGTTGCAGACCCTGGGCACGGTGTTTGCTCGCGACAGAAGGAGAGTCGACATGGTTAGCTATTTCACGCGAGTGGTGTTGAAGATTGGAGTACTGGCGATATCAGCTTGTTGGCTTACGGCAAATGCATACTCGCAAGAGCATCTGATTGGAGCAAAGAACTTAAAGCTTGTTGGTGGTTATCGTGTGCCGCAGCTAGCAGTTGGCAGTAAAGGTAAGAATACGCGGTGGAGCAGTGGAGCTCTAAGTTCCCGACGTGTTGACGGTGAACTACGGTTCTTCATACATCACCACATGCATACCGGGCTGATCTACGAACTTCGGGCAGACGGAGCGGTTGGTGCCGCTGGTGACCCCAATGATTGGCCTCTGCTGGACCCCGTGCAGAGTTGGGAGACTTTTTCAGACGTCGAGAATAACTACTTTAGAGGCGGTCCACGGGGGGTCCTTTGGGATGAATCCAGTGGCAAGCTGATAGTGTCTGCACGGTCATGGTATCGAAATCCCGATACCCCAGACTGGCTTTTAACGATTGACCCTAAGAGTGGAGCGAGAGAGCGATACATACCGTCGGTGTCACATCAGATCTACGGGGCGGGGTTCACTCGGGTTCCGACGCAGTGGGCTGAGCGGCACGTATCTGGACAAGCAATTGGGATCGCCGCGGGTGGCTACGACACCCTTAATTCGTCTCTGGGGCCGTCACTGGCGACCATATCCCTTGAAGACATGGAGGCACGGGAGATTCTGCACTTTCCCGTGCATGGTGGGCGTGAAAAGGTTGAATTGCGAGACCCAAACTATTTTGGACGCTATCTGCAAGACAAAACCGGCGGCGCCCTTCAGTGGTCGTTTCCAGCGGAGAACGGTGTTGGCTATTGGCAGGCCGAAGAAGTGAATGGCGGACCGGCTTGGGTGGAGCATGACGGCCTCTCAGGTCTGCTCTACGCGGTTGCTACCGGGCGAGGCACTTTAGACTACCGAGCGCAGACAAGCCTCTTTACGGTAGCCGATCCAAAGAAATTCTACTCTCCCGAGGGAGCACCCAACCGCGGAGCGAGCAAAGATACTGAGTTCGCAAACGATCCGCCCGGTTATGAAGCATCAGTCCTCTACGTCTATGATCCAGATGATCTCGCGCGCATCGCGAGTGGTGAACTCAAGACTTGGGAAGTAAAGGGAAGCCGATTTGAGTTCCCGACGCACGGCATTCATGGACGCCCCATGGGTATGGAATGGGATGCTGAACGCGAGAGGCTGTACGTGTTCTTCAACGAGGCGTGGGGCACGCGACCCGGAAGTAGATTTTTTCCCGTGATTGCCGAGTACGAGATTGTCTCCAATATCGACTTCCGTCCGGGCGACTTTGACCGGGATGGCCAAGTTGACGCGAGAGACTTTATCTTTTGGCGAATGAGTAGAGGACAGTCCGTGACGCCTGGAGAAGGTGCGGACGCGAATTGGGATGGCTTTGTTGATGAGGCTGACTATGTCGAGTGGAGAGCTGCGCTATACGAGAACTCAGGTGCCGTCGTAATTCCTGAACCAACCGTTGCGGCATTGTCTGTGTTCGCCGTAGCCACACTGTTACTTAGTCAAGTCTTTAGCCGCTAGTCGAATGAAGAACTCGAGAAACTCCTGTGACATTATCCAAGTTGAGTGAAGAAGGGATCAAGCGACCGCCGCTGCCGAGAATGGACCAGAATTCCAGTGGGCGCAATCTCGCAAGTCCAATCCACTAGATTGGCCTAGCGCAGCCCGTAAAGGTCGCGAGGCATTTAGATCGAGTCTGTTTCCAGGGCGACTCGCGCGAACTATCTGCTTCCTCTTGCTGTGCCCTTCGTCACCGGTCCGATCAGGCTTCCAGGTTTGGGTGATTTCGGCGCGCTTTGAGACGTGTTGTGCGCAGCCATGTTTGAGTCCGTCCGCGAAGGAGTTGTAGGCGAAGCACTGTCGACGGCATAGCTTCGACTCCTTCGCACTATTCGGACATTTAGTTGAAGAAGCCCGCGATGCTCGCAAGCAAGTACGCCGAGATACTTCAGGCCTATCGTCGTGGCGATTCTCGCCACGTAGTCTTCCGTAAACTCGTGGAGTGCGACCTTACCGCTAATCGAGGTGGTCAAAAGCCAGTTACTCTACTCGACATTGGGTGCGGTGCTGGGTTCGACAAATCGCATGCCTCGCAACTCGAGTTGGCCAAGATGTGTGACGAGTTTTGGGGGGTCGAGCCTGATGAGTCGGTGCTGCCGCCAGCCTGCTTCGACAGGGTCTATAGGGATTGCTTCGAGTCCGTCGATATTCCCAAAGATTCCGTCGATGTAGCGTACGCGGTCATGGTCCTCGAGCACGTTTCGGACCCTAGTGCATTTTGGCACAAAGTTCGGGGCGTGTTGCGGACTGGCGGTGTTTTCTGGGGTTTCACAGTGAACTCGCGTCACGCTTTCGCTCTTGCAAGCAGTGTCTTGGGCCGGCTGAGGCTGAAAGATTGGTACCTGGATTCGCTCCGCGGATCCAGAGGCGTAGAACGCTACGAGAACTATCGAACGTACTATCGTTGCAATACGCCCGAACACATTCAACGGCACGCCGCCGGATTCGAGTGCATAGAGTGCGATACCTTGCACCGCGTAGGGCAGCTGGACTACTACATCCCCAGCTATATGCGGTGGGTATCTCACGCTTGGGATCGACATACTATTCGATCAAGCCGGCCTGGGTCTGTCTTGGTTGTGCGCGCTCAAAAATAGGCGCAGAGTCCCCGCATCGCATTCTCTCGATTTGAGTTCAACTCAGACAACGGGCCTGGCCAAAACCGATCACTCAACCCTAGCAATGTATGTGGTTCGTAGGGGGCGTCCTGTGCAGCAGTCTGACGTTGCGCGGAACGAATTGTCCTTGCGGCCACAACGCTACTGCTGTCCTGCAATCTTGCACGCTGACCTATGAGAGAGATGCCCGAGCTGTCGCAATCTGAGCCGACTGGAGAGTGCAAGCCGACGGAAACTTCGTTGTTCCGTATGCCGATTCTAGCTAATCGGATTCTCAGCGATGTCTCTTGGCCGTGTTCCCTGGGTGTCCCGCTTCCGTTGGGTGCGACGCATAGTGTCGAAGAACTTCGCCTGGAGGATGGCAAAGGCAAGCCGAAAGGTGTCCAGTGCAGGTGCCTCGCGCGATGGCCTGATCAAAGTCTCAAGTGGGTGCTCCTAGACTGGATAGACAACGGATCGAGCGCCACCCTGGTTGCCGGGGAGCAACAGCGCAGCGAAGGTGGCGATTTGCTTGAAGGTGTCGTGCGGTTAGGGGAATTGTCCAATGGGGTGGAAATTGTGTCGCCCTTTCGGACGATCAGGCACTATGTTGGTGAGAGTCTATCCCAAGGTATTGCAGTCCAAATTGAAACGTCAGGGGCTCTTGCCTGCAGCCCGAGAGTTGATACGGTCGTTCCCATTGACCGTGGTCCTCTACGTGCGCGACTTCGGCTTGCGGGAAGGTGCGTCGACCGGCAAGGGCAGGGGGACCTCCGCTGGAGCGCTGAAGTCGACTACTGGGCTCACGCCGACCTGCAGCGTTGGCGATTTACCTTACACAACCCACGACGCGCGCAGCACGTGGGAGGAATCTGGGAACTCGGCGACCACGGCTCGGCATTATTCGACCGAGCGCGGCTTCGAGTCGCAGCCGAGCAAGTCTGCAATTACGCCAGTGTCTCGACAAGTCCGACCGATCCCGTGCACGCAGCCGAATTAGTGTCTGTCACGCAGTACTCGAGTGGGGGGGAGGCGTGGGATTGTTCCAACCACATCGATCGCGATGGACGTGTCAGTACTAACTGCCGAGGCTATCGAACAAGAGTAGGCGATGAACTCAACGAGGGCACGCGGGCTGACCCGATCGTGAGGCTACACAGCGGTCGTTCGCCGGTTATCGGAGTCTACCAAGAGAAGCTCTGGCAAAACTTTCCAAAGTCGCTTGAGGCCGACCGAGATGGGATCACTCTAGATCTGTTTCCCAAAGTTGAGTCAGGTTGCCACGAGTTGCAGGGCGGCGAGCGTAAGACCCATACGTTTTGGATCGCTAGAGGCGACGCCGCGATAGTGGGTGGACTTCTCGACGCGGCACGGCAACCGCCGCTCCCACGAACATTGGATAGGCACGTCGAAAGCACTTGTGCAGTGCGGCATCTTACTCCCCTGTCAGAAGAGACCTGCGATGGCTATGCCGCGCTTGTCGATAGGGCCATCGATGGCCCCTCATCGCTGTTTGCCAAGCGAGAGGCGATCGACGAGTACGGCTGGAGGCACTTCGGCGACGTGTACGGCGATCACGAAGCCGCATTCAGCGAGCCGGATCCACCGCTCGTATCGCACTGGAACAATCAGTACGACCTGATCAATGGCCTCGGTGTCCGTTACATGAGGGGTGGCGACCGCCGGTGGTTCGAGTTGATGGAGGACATGGTTTGGCACGTGTCCGACATTGATGTCTATCACACAGACGAAGACAAGCTCGCCTACAACCACGGGTTGTTCTGGCACACTGTCCACTACGTCGATGCAGGCAAAGCAAACCACCGGAGCTACCCGACCGGGACCGTAGGTGGTGGTCCATGTGCTGAACACGCCTACGCTCGGGGTCTCATGCTCTACTACTACCTCACGGGTTGTGAAGCCATCCGAGAAGTGGTAGTTGAGCTCGGTGACTGGGTACTCTCGCTGGAAGATGGCTCAGCGACACCTTTCCGATGGCTCTCGTGGGCTCCCACGGGGCTTAGCAGCGCGAGCGGAACGCCCGACTACCACGGGCCTGGGCGCGGGCCGGGAAACGCAAGCGAGACACTACTGGCGGCCTTCGAGCTGACCGGGGACCGGAAGTACATTGAACGCGTTGAAGAGTTGATGTACCGCGTGATTGACCCTCGCGACGACCTGGATGCGCTCGACCTACTGAATGCGGAATGGCGTTGGTACTACAACTTGTACCTGCAGGCCCTCGGTCGGTACTTGGAGGTCAAGGTAGATCTTGGTGAGATCGATCAGCAATACGCCTACGGCCGGGCTTGCTTGGTCCACTACGCCACCTGGATGGCCGATAAGGAGTATCCGTACCTCGACAGGCCCGAGATCCTTGAGTATCCGACTGAGACCTGGGCGGCGCAAGACCTAAGGAAGAGTGAGGTCTTCCACTACGCGGCAAGGCACGTCGATTCAGACTTGCGAAGAACGTTTCAAGAGCGGGGAGCTTACTTCTTCCACGAGTCTGTTTCTACGCTTTCTGAGATGCCCACCGCTCACTTCTGCAGGCCGCTGGCGCTACTCTTGGGATGCGGTCAATCCTACGACTGGTTTCGGAAGAACGTTGACTCCTCTCCGTTGCCGGAAGGACCAAAACTCGACCTTGGTGTGAGAAGGAGGTTTGTCCCCCAGAAGAAGCAGGCGATCCGCCGTGCAAAGCTTCTGGCGGGCGCCGGTGCATTGGTCGTTCTGGTCGCCGGGAGCCTCGGCCTCTACAGCTACATGTGGTAAGGGCGTGAAATCCCTATTCGTTGAATCCCTCTTCCTTCCAAACCTGCAGCGAGCGTCCAGGAGCAATGCATGGACTCTGGCGAGAGAGATCGATTGCAGGCAGACGGCAACTGAGGTGTCGCAGTTGCAGCGCGAGAAGCAAGATCGTCTTGTGCGTTGCGCGTCGGGTGTTGAGTTCTGGAAGGAGCGTCTCGCGCTCGCCTCGCAGGCGGGAGATTTGGAAACTGTTGACACAGGCCGAATCCCGCCCGTCAGCAAGTCAGAGCTTGCGGCGGCGTTCCCCGATCGTGCGATCCACCCATCTTCGCCCCAATCGGACCTCAGATTTGCCGCCACACGGGGCACCACGCAGCGGATGATCTGCGTCCACGACTTTGCCAAGCGTGACGCTATCCGCGCCGCAAACATCGTGACATTGCGTGCATCGGGCTACCGCTTGGGCATGCGGATGGTAGAGATACCGCCCGATATCTGCGACGTTGTTTGCGGGGAGCAAGGGGAGCGAGACGAGGGGGTGCTTCGACACCTTCTAGGGATTCTTCGGTACAATCGCTGGCGAGACGCCAACACCTACCGTGATCTGCGGGGCCTCGTAGAGCGCAACTGGGTCTATAACCGCAAGACCTATCCGCCGTTTGGGGCGGGGGGCAGTCATCCAGGTACGGCTCGACTTGACTACTATATCGACAGGCTTCAACGCGACAGGCCGTTTTTGTTGAAGGGCCTGACGACGTACCTTTACCAGATTGCCCAACGGGTACTAGAGCGTGGACGCATCGACCTTGAGATTCCGGTTATCAAGCCGCTGGGCTCGGGCGCGACGCCACACATGCGCGAAACGCTCGAAACTGCTTTTGGCGGAAGATTCTGGGACGACTATGGAAGCGCCGAGCTGGGGTCCGTGGCTTTCTCGTGTGGAGATTCTGACGGCATGCATGTGCTGGAGGACCTGTTTATCGTCGAGGTGCTAGACAGCCAGGGGGCCCCGACGCCGCCAGGCGAGGTCGGTGAGGTGGTGGTGACTGATCTGGCGAACCACGCTATGCCGCTCATCCGCTATCGTGTGGGCGACCTGGGGCGTCTATTGGAAGGCGAATGCCAGTGCGGTAGGCTGTCGCGCCGGCTTAGGGTGGAGGGGCGCCTGCAGGACGCGCTGCGCGATAGTCAGGGGAATTGGGTCACAAGCAACGAGATCGCCGAGCACATATACAGGCTTCCGTGGGTCGATCAATTCCAGCTCGTCGAGCGCCGCGAGGACTTGCTTGAAATAACGGTCGTCATCCGCCAGGGGCTTCGGCCCGACGAGGGGCAGCTGTCTTCCTACTTCCGCGATCGGCTGGGTCGAGAAGTGCGTCTGCGAATCCGGACCGCCAGGAGTATCAGCCCGGAGCCGGGCGGCAAGTTCCGCTGGGTCAAGGCGTTGCCCGCAAAGCCTCTTACAACGGCCGGCGCCGTCAACGCGGGATAGAACGTGCTCAGTGTCCGCGACGATTTCCTGGCGTTCACTTGCGACCCGACGTTGGTCTACCTGGACAGCGCGGCTACCACGCTCAAGCCGCGCTGCGTCGTCGATGAGGTTTCGTGGTGCCTCACCGAAGGAGCGTCGGCCATCTACCGCGGGGTCCACCGCCGAGGCGTCGAGTTGACCGCCCGCTTCGATGATGCGAGGGCCACCATCGCCCGCTGGTTTGGCGTGGCCGACGACGAGGTGGTCATCACGACCGGCGCCACGGGCGCCATCAACCTTGTGCGGAACGGTTGGCCCGATCTCAACAGCGTCGTGACGACGATCGTCGAACACCACAGTAACCTGTTGCCGTGGACGAACGTGCAGTCCTGCCGGACATTGCCGTGCGACCCGTGCGGGCGGGTCTCCGCGGAGGACCTCGACAAGGAGCTGTTGTCCGCTCCGGCCGATCTGGTTGCCGTGTCGCACGTAAGTAACGTCTTGGGTGTGATCCAGCCCGTCTCCGAGTTGGCGGAAGTCGCCCATAGGCACGGGGCCCTGCTGCTTCTGGACGCGGCGCAGAGCGCGAGCCACCTGCCGGTTGAGCCAAACTTGTGCGGCGCCGACTTCATCGCCTGCAGCGGCCACAAAATGCTGGGTCCCAGCGGCGTCGGCGCGCTGGTCGCCACGTCGGAGGCGCTAGCGCGACTGAAGCCAATCAGCTGGGGGGGCGGCATGGTCGAGTCGGTTAGCCCCGATGACGTGCGGCTGCAGCCTGCCCCTCGACGCTTCGAAGCAGGCACGCCTCCGGTGGAGTCAGTGCTCGGCTGGGCCACGGCGCTCGACTACCTCGAATCGATTGGTAGGGAGAATCTAACTGAGCACACAAGGGCGCTGACGCTTGCCGCGATTAAGAGATTTAGCGGTGTGAGAGGGGTCCGCGTCCACGGCCCCGCCGATGTAGAAGAACAATTGGGCATCGTCTCGCTCTCGGTAGACGGGTGGGAGTCCCACGCGGCCGCGAGGGTCCTGAGCCAACGCGGCAATATCTGCGTCCGGTCCGGTTTCCACTGCGCTGAACCCCTACACCAGCGGCTCGGGCTGCGGCCGACGCTGCGGCTGAGCTTCCAGGCGTACAACGACCATTCCGATATCGAGAAGGCCTGCGCGGTCATCGAACAGCTCGCGCAGACGCAGATCGGATGACTGACCAAGCGGAAGCACAACCCGCTTGGACGCAGTCAGGGAATGCCGTGAAGTCTCTGGTAGTCTTCTCGGACGACTGGGGCCGTCACCCTTCTAGCTGCCAGCACCTGGTCAAGAGGCTGCCGGCAGACTGCGAGGTGCTGTGGGTAAACACAATCGGCACCCGCGCACCGAAGGTGGACCTTTCGACGGTTTGCCGAGCCGCAGGAAAGATCCGAGAGTGGGTCGGCGGTGACCAGCGGGGCAGTGATCCAGCGTGCACAGAGTCGGGCCCCTCCGTGCTAAGCCCGCTCATGTGGCCTTGGTTCAGCCGCCCCGCCGACCGATGGATTAATAAGAAGATGCTCGTCCGTGCGGTCAACCAGGCCGCGGCACACCTTCCGCGCCCCCTGGTGGCGGTCACCACCCTCCCAATCGTCGCAGACTTGACGGACTCGCTCGACGTCGACAGCTGGCTATATTACTGCGTTGACGACCTCTCACTTTGGCCCGGCCTGGACGGCACAACGCTTAGAGAGATGGAATCGAAGCTGGTTGAGCGGGTCGACCACGTGGTGACTGTGAGCCAGACGCTGCAGCAACGGATGGGCGAACTGGGGCGAGAGTCAACGCTGATCACGCACGGCGTGGAACTCGACCTGTGGAAGGCTAGTGCTATTGAACCACCAGTGGCAAGGTCCGGCCCGTCGGCGCCGCAAGCCGTCTTTTGGGGGTTGATCGATGGGCGGCTTGAGACCGAGTGGGTCCTGGCGTTGGCGGACCGTCTTGACCGCGGGTCGGTCGTGCTTGTAGGCCCGATTGAGACGATCGACAAGCGTTTGCGGTCGCACCCGCGTGTGTCGACTACCGGCGCTGTTGCGTACGAGAGCTTGCCCGGGATTGCCCGTTCCGCTTCGGTGCTAGTCATGCCCTACAAGGACCTGCCGGTCACCAGGTCGATGCAGCCGCTGAAGCTCAAGGAGTACCTTGCGACTGGGCTGCCGGTGGTTGCGCGTGACCTGCCGGCAACCTCTGAGTGGTCAGACTGCCTCGACCTCGTTTCGACGCGGGACGACTTCGTCGATGCAGTCGCGAATCGAATCGACGGTGGGATCTCCGCGGCACAGGCCGCCGCGCGGGTCCGCCTGGAGCAAGAGGGATGGGAGGCGAAGGCTAGGTCCTTCCTCGTGGAGATCGAGAGGGCCGCGTGCTGACCGAACCAGAATCAACGTCGGGCCGAAGCGTCGCCACGGGGTCCGCGGCCAAGATGCCGATGGTTCTCCACCCGCGGGTCGTCACCGGGTCGGGCGGCGGCCCGGACAAGACCATCCTCAACTCGCCTCGGTTCTTGCGTTCCCTGGGATACGACTCCGCGTGCATGTATCTTCGACCGCCAAACGACCCGGGTTTTGAGGCGATCCGAGCCAGGGCCGAAGAATTGGGCGCGCCGCTGGAAGAGATCGACGACCGGGGCGCCGCCGACTGGCGCGTGCTGTCCCGCGCACTGGAGGTGTGCCGACGGTTAGATGTGCGCGTCTGGCACGGCCACGACTACAAGACCAACCTGATGGGCCTCCTGCTGCGGCGGTGGCGGCCCATGCGTCTAGTGACCACCGTGCACGGATGGGTCCACCACACTAGCCGCACGCCGCTCTACTACAAGCTGGACCGCTGGGCGCTCAAACACTATGAGCGAGTCATCTGTGTGTCGCCCGATCTGCTGGAAGAGTGCAGCGAGATCGGCGTCCGGGAGGACAGGCGACTGTTGATCGAGAACGCGATCGATTGCAAACAGTTCCGGCGCCGCCGCAGCCCTGGCGAGGCCAGGCAGGCACTCGGGCTACCGGCCGATGGGTTCCTGATCGGGGGGGTGGGGAGGCTTTCTCCGGAGAAAGGATTCGACGTGCTTGTTAGGTCGGTTGCCCGACTGCACGTGCTGGGTATGAAGCCAATGCTCGCGATCCTTGGCGACGGCGACCAACGGACGGCTCTGCAGTCGCTGATTGACACGGCCGGACTCGGTGCGCACGCTAGGCTAATGGGATTCCAGTCCAATACCAGGGAGTGGTTCGAGGCGATGGACCTCTTCGCGCTCAGCAGCCTGCGTGAGGGCCTGCCGAACGTGGCGCTCGAAGCGATGGCGGTCGAGACGCCCGTCGTCGCGACGCGCGTTGCTGGCGTGCCGAGGCTGATCCAGGACGGCCGCAGCGGTCTGATCGTTCCTATCGGGGACGAGGAGGCGCTGTCCGGGGCGATTTGCCAGCTCATCACGGACCCCAGGATGCGGGCGGATATTGCCGCCAACGGGCGCCGAGTCATTGAGGACCAGTACAACTTTTCGTCGCGGATGGAAAAGATTCGCGACGTCTATGCATCGTTGGGGGTATAGAGCGACTCTGATGACGGTGCAAGAGATGAATGACCGAGGCGATCAGCCAACCGACCCCGCGCTGGCGTTTGCGACGAGCATCTACCACCACCCGGCGTGGGAGGACGCGTGCGGTGTGTACGGGCTCAAGTTTCACGCCCTGCGGTCAGAGCTCGATGGTGCAGCCCGCGGGTTCCTGCCGCTCGTGCAGCAGTCTTCGCCACTGTTTGGCCGGCGTCTGATCTCTCTTCCTTGGGTTGACGAGGCGGGCGCCGTTGGTGCCCCCGATGCTGTGGCGTCTCTGTTGGATCGGGCGGTGGGACTGGCCGGCGAGTTAGGGACCGGCTACTCGGTGATCGTCAAGCAGCCGCTGACGCTGGGCGGCGGTGACCTCCCCCCTGGGTGGGCTCGCCAGGGGGGCGCGAAGGTGCTGATGCGGCTGCGCCTGGAGTCGAACGCGGATGCGTTGTGGGGCCGACTCTCGCCGAAGGTGCGAAACCAGGTCCGAAAGGCGGAGCGGTCGGGGCTGGTCACCGAACGGGGCGGCGCCGAGCTGCTGGAAGACTTTTACTCGGTCTACTCTCAGAACATGCGGGACCTGGGGAGCCCTTCCCACTGCCTCAGGTTCTTCCAGACGCTCGTCGCCGGGCTGGGAAGTTGCGCGGAGGTCTACTGCATCAGGCTCCAGAGCAGGGCGGTGGGAGCCGGGATCGTGCTGCACAACGGCCGGTCTCTCGACATCCCGTGGGCCTCGAGCCTCCGCGAGTTCAACCCGCTGTGCGTAAACCACGGAATGTATTGGGCCGTGCTGAAGGACTCCTGCGATGCCGGTCACGAGTGGTTCCATTTCGGACGCAGCAGCGTTGGGAGCGGTCAACACCGCTTCAAGAAGCAGTGGGGGGCGGAGGAGGCGTCGCTCGCCTGGTGGGGCCACTCGTTGAAACAAGCGGAAGACCAAGACCCCGGCGCGGCTGGCGAGAAGTTTGGTTTGGCCCAGCGCGTCTGGACTAGACTTCCGCTGTGGGCGTCACGACGGATCGGGCCTCTCATCGTCCGGCACGCACCCTGACTGAGCTTGGCCCACGTTAGGTGCCTGAAGCATCGTTCCGCCTAGAGCCCGCACATCCTGGCTCATTTAGGTCCGATGGCTAGAGCGAATCTGAAATCGCCATTCTGCCAGCATTGCGAGATGGTGACCTGCGCCCAGTAGTGAATTCATTGTTAGTGTAGCATCTCAGCCAGCTCCTTCGTGGGACGCAGCCGAAACGAAGGGAGCTGGCTGGGTCGCTTAGCGGGCGTAGCGGAAGCGATGTCAATAGTCTCGCGATACCATGCATCCTGCAGAAATTGCCGAATGAGATCACCGAGTTCGAGTCAGACCTTGATCTTTGCCGCAAATGGGAGATTGTCGCGGTACCATCGGACCGTTCTTGCAATACCATCGTCCAGCGAGACCTCGGGGCGCCATTCGAGTAGTCGCGCCGCTTTGTCGATGTTGGCCCACGTGACCTTCATGTCGGCGCGGTGGAATGGATGGTGCTGGATGACGGCCTCTTTGTCCAGTTGACGCTCGATCTTGCCAATCAACTCAAGGAGCGTGACCGGGTTGTTACCGCCGCCCAGGTTGATGATCTCGTACCCCAGTGGCCGTGACGCGTCGATGGTGCCTCGGGCGATGTCATCCACGTAGGTGAAATCTCGGGCCTGGGAGCCGTCGCCATAGACTTGGATGGGGTCGCCCTGGTCGATCCATCTGATGAAGCGGAACACACTCATATCGGGACGGCCGGCAGGCCCATACACAGTGAAGTAGCGGACTATCGACACGTCGATGCCGAACAACTGGTGGTACGTATAGGCGAGGACCTCGGAAGCCTTCTTAGAAGCGGCGTACGGCGAGAGCGGCGTGTTGACCGGTAAGGTCTCGATAAAGGGCATTGGCTGGCCTGCATAGAGCGACGAGGTCGACGCCAGCACATACTTCTTAGTCCCGTGCCTGCGAATTGCCTCCAGCAGGTTGAGCGAGCCGACCACGTTCGTGGAGAAGTAAACGTGAGGGTTCTCAATGCTGTACCGCACTCCCGCCCGCGCGGCGAGATTGTAGGCCACACTAAACGCGTGCTCGGAAAACAGCTTATCGACCGCCGGCTTGTCCTCGATGTCGATTCCTACAAACGTGAAGCCTTTCCGCGACCGTAGTCGGTCTAGCCGGTGTAGCTTAAGTGCGACGTCGTAGTAGTCGTTGAGGTTGTCTACACCAACTACCGGTACACCAGCGTCGAGCAGTAGGTCGGCCGTCCGACTGGCAATGAGGCCGGCGCACCCGGTGACCAGGGCGGACGAGGCAGATTCATCTTCCACGGTGGAGCACCTGTTATGGAATGGACTTAGAGTGTCGCCGCGACGATTGCATGAGTACGTTAGTTGACGCGGTTAGCGTGGTAAGGTTCGCACGTCATGCCGCTTGCGGCTGAGTGTCGCTATACGCTGACCTATTCAATACTACACTCAGTGCCGTAGATAGCCATACTCAGTGACGGAGACGACTCTTCCGACCATGGTTCGGGTAGGCCCCGGAGGGTGGCGTCAACTTGCGCGCGAGCATCCGCTTCGCCGTAGCTGCGGTCAGTCATCGCAAGATCCTGCGGAGCGCCGGCTTTCTGGGTGTCAACTCGCGGAGCTATATCATGCGCGAGACGGTACTTGTAGCGAGAAATGCTACTTGACGATCGCCTGCCAGCTGCGTGGCAAGGCGACTTACCTCTTGCATGTAGCCCCAGTCGCTCATTAAAGGAGCCAGATCAAGTCTCCCCGCGTGACACTACGTTGGGGCAATCGAGCGGATACATCCGGGTCGTATCAGTTTGCTAGGTCCAAGTCTTCCTACCGAACTGGGAGGTTAACCGGAGGATGCGAGGTACCCACCGCATCCTGTTTCCTCCGACGTTCATGTACATCGATTGTTGGCGAATTGTCGCCTTACCGCTGACAACATCCAGACTCGGCGGCCACCGAAAGAATGGCGGACTGGCTCTGTAGAGAACCTGCGTTCTGTTGGCGGATCATGGTGTGTCTAGCAATCGCCATCAAGCCTAGCTCGTGGCGTTGTCGTCGGATGCTCCGGTCGGGGATGTGAAGGGCTCTTGCGGCGTTTGATCATCAACATAAGGGGGCGGCCTGGTCCATTCGTCGGTAGCGGCGCTTCGCCACCTTGTTCGTCGGCCGACCGTGCATGGCAGGCATCATAGAGCTAACACGGCACACCTCACGGGCGTAGCAGTTGTTGGCCACGGAGGGTAGCCGGCGTCGGCTCGGAGGGCGTCATGCCTCCCCGCTGTCGCGCGTTGTTGAGCAGCGGCTGAAACTAGGCCACGTAGGGCCGGGGGCCTCGCTCGGGCGCGAAAGCTAGGATGAGTGGGAGTCGAAATTGCAGATGACGCTCAGCTTAGGAGTGCGGCGGTAGACCATCACTTTCCAGGGGCGTCCGTGCACTCAAGGCTTGTCGAGTCGACGCGGACAGCGAAGCCATTTCGTCAGGTGGCCGAGGATCGATGAGTCCAGCGGCCGCGCCAGAGAAGCCGAGAAGCAGCTGGTCGTCCGCGTTCCGCTTGGTGAATTGTGGAGGCTCCTTTAGCTCAATCGCGTCACGCCGATCGCGGCTGTCACGTAGGTTCGTCGCCATGCCGCGATAGTCGGTTCTGAGGAGCTCTCTAATCACCAGCTAGGTGAACAGGTGGTGCTGCGTGAACTTCTTCGGCCTTCACCGGGGCGAGTACGCCCGCAGCTCGCCCTGTGCGACTCGCAACGCAGCCGCTGGTGACTTGTTCGTTGTCGCCACGCAACCTCTACGAATGTTTGCGACGAAATTGCAGAGCTCGCACACTAGAGATTGCTGAAATGCCTCGCGGGCTCACCTCAGGGGATGTAGTCACGCGGTCTTCATGCACCGCCGCTAGCAAGGGCTGGACCAAGGTTTTTTTTTTCCGGCGGGCTGAACAACAGCGAATGCCGGAACTCAGTCAGGTCTGGCGACCGGAGGTCGTTGACTTCAGGCGGGACCTCGCCGTTCGGCGGCGCTCCCGGTATCACTTCCGGCGCCGGGGTCGGCGCTTCGGGGGCGATATACTCTTGCCGCTTGGGTGTAGGCGTCTGCAGTTCCGTGGATGAGGGGATCTTCTCGGCGGTGTTCGGATAGACTGGAGGGGCGACGTGAGTCGCGACGCTAAAGTCAGCCGGAGGTCCCCCGCAACGCTCGTCGCGCCAAACGGCGGCTGGGGCCGGCCACGGCCGCCAGCAGGTCGGCTTGTGACCGTGGTAGGCCTGATCCGTTCCGCACGGCGTGTCGAATACGGCGTCCTCGCCCCAGCACCAGCAGTGCTTCTGGCGAATGTCAGTGGGGCACTTGGACTCTTGCACGCGCTTGGTGATCAAGCCATGCCGACAGCCACAGGCCAACAATAGCAACGACAATATAAGAA
The DNA here is from genome assembly GCF_007859765.1 of Posidoniimonas corsicana. NCBI lineage: Bacteria > Pseudomonadati > Planctomycetota > Planctomycetia > Pirellulales > Lacipirellulaceae > Posidoniimonas > Posidoniimonas corsicana. The sequence continues at coordinate 410,389 of NZ_SIHJ01000002.1, read as the reverse complement.
GGTGATGTGCGCGCACGGTATTCAAGGCAGTGACTGCTAGCCGGGCTTTGTACCCGATCCATTGCTAGAAGCCGCCGCCAAATCCTCCATTGTTTCGACCTTCGAGTTGCCGCACGGTTGAGGTACCCAGTAGGGTGACGCCAAACACACGCTCTAGCGGTGCGAAGATCTTTGCCATCTTCGTATCGAACGCCATCAGCTTGTCCTCCGAGACATATAGCCTGTCTCCTGGCAAGAGCTGGTAATTGGTAGTCACGTCACCGCGCTGCGTGATCGCGAGCCAATCGACCGGCAGCACTTGGTCGCCGCCGCAGGAGTTTCCACCGGGGCGGGCGACCCACATGCGTGTACTGGAGGTCGATTGGAGCCCCTGGATCTGACCGATCGCGTCAATGACCGTCTCGTTGCCACGTGTGGGGAGGATGACGACGCCGTCGCCCAGCCCCGCCCCCTGCGTCACGACATAGAAGACCTTGCTGTTGTAGCCAAGCACATCGAGGCTAATCTTCGGGTCTTCCAGGTAGGTCGATAGGTGAGCCTCGAGCTTCGCTCTAGCCTCGTCGATGGTTAGCCCGACCAGCTGAACCCGGCCGTATGTCCCCAAATTGACCCGACCATCTGGCGCCACAAGGTGCTCACCAGCGATCTGCTGCTGGGCGCCGAGCTGGCTGAGCGTCACAGAGACCTTTGGCGCTCTGTAGGCTTCATTTAAGAGCCTGTCGAGGTTAGCCTGCAGCTGTTCGGCGCTCATCCCAGCTGCCTGCACGGCCCCTAATTCAAAGCCCAAATGGATGGTGCCATTGGGTTGGATAGTGTACTCGCCCGTAATCTGTTGCTCGGGCAGCAATCCCTGGGCGGCGATCGCAACGACGTCCAGCGGCTCTAGCTGGTATGGGGACCTGGGAACCAGGCGGATCGCCTCAATCTCGAGCACATCAGGCGGCTCGATGATGTAGTCCGGCAGAACTACCTTTGACAGCTCCCGCGGCACGCTTGGCGGCACACAGGGCTGGGGACCCCCCGGTTTGGTGCCTGGGTAGACGACGTGGCACCCGGCGCTGGAGACTAGAGCTGCCAGTGCGAGGACCATACGGGCTGTTGATTGCCTACCTGCCACGGCTTACCTGTTTTGGAAGCGGCTTAGGAGCGTTGGTTGACCCAGAAGTACGAAAAAGATCAACCCCTGCGGGTCCTACATCGGGACGAATGGTCACAATCCTTAATCGCGAACCTCAAATAAGCCGATTCTTAGAGCTGGATAGCTGGCTATTCAATGCATGCAAGGGGATCAGAGACATGAGGTGTGATCAGGAGAAGAAACGGTTCGGAGGCAAGGCACTCGTCAAAGTGCTCGCTGCGCTGGTGGTCTTTGCGACATGTGTGCCTATGGTTTCCGCCCAAGGTCCGCAGCGCTACCAGCCCTCACGGCCGACTGTCAGCCCCTATATGAACTTGCTGCGGCGGAATGCATCGCCGGTACCCAATTACTACTCATTCGTGCGGCCGATGCAGCGTCAAGCGGCCTTCAACCAACAGCAGGCGACCTTCAATCAACAGCAGATCCAGTTTCAGGTTCGGCAGAACGCGGAGAACCAGCAGCTTCAGGCCGACCTCATGAAGGCGGGAGTCGCGGGCCCCGTATCGGGAGCGTCCGCGTGGTTTCAAAATCCTGGGTCGCGGTCGACCTTTCTGAATACCTCGCAGTACTTCAGCCGTGCGGGTGGACGCTAGATTGTGCAGCGATCCGTAGCCGTTGGTTGGCGATTCGGCGTAGCCCGCCGGAACTGAGTGACCTATATTTCCAGTAGGGGAGGGTGTTTCTGCTAGGCGACACCGATATGGGTGGGTCGGTGGAAGTGAGTTACTTATGAGGGATCTCCCCAGCTTTTCCATCCTTACCTCACTCGCCGTGGCTGTCGCTGCATTCGCGAGTTGGCAGACATTCCACGCCGATCCGGTGTCGACGAAGGCAATGTACGGCATTCTGGCCCTGCTGCTTTCATTCTTAGTTGGGCTCGCTCTCGGAGAACGGTCCAAGTCGGCCTACTGCAACCGCATCGTCTTGGCGAATCGCCAATTGGGCGATCAGAATCGCGAACTCCTGCGAGTCAATGCGTCGCTCCTCGAGAGAGTCGGGGAGAGTCACGGCGAAGCCGCCCACCTGTCGGGCGAGCCGGAGCGGAGTTTCGAGACTTTTGAGTAGGTTGCAGCGTTGCGTTTGCGGGTCACTCTACGACGTGCATCGCCGGCCCGAGCAATCCTGCAACAAATCGAAGCTGTATTTGGCTTAGGATGCGGTTCGTACGGGCGTAGGTCATTTGAGTTCGGGCCTCGACCAGCCGCGCTGTGGCGGTTTCTAGGTCGGATTCAACCACAAGTCCCTGCTCGTAGCGTTTCTGCATTGATCGATGGTACTCGAGGGCGAGCGTAAGGCTCTCTGCGGCGAGCTGCTCTGCACTGAGCGCTTGGCTCCGAGCATTCCAGGCTTGCAACACCTCGAGTGCGGCCTCGTTCTGACGCTCGCGTAAGGAGGCGGTCATTGCCGAGGCCCGGCACCGCGCGGCTTCTGATTGCTCGCGTTTCTGTCCTGCATCGAAGACGTTCAGGTCAACGACGACCCCGGCGCTGGCGATGCCCTGCGGCGACTGGAACCGGTTCTCCTCGAAGTCGTAGCCGACCTCGGCGGTAACCTGCGGCTTCTTGGCGGCCTTCCAACCGGCCGCGTCGTGTTCGTGCATTCGCACCATTCGCACCAACTCGAGGATGTCTGGGCGGGTGGTCTGGGAGAGCTCGGCCAACTCGGCGCGGGTCTGGCTCAACGGGGCGAGATAGGGCTCCGCGAGCTCAACCCGGTAGTCCAAGGGGCGTCCGAGAAGCTGGTTGAGCTCGGCGACCGAGTCCTGCTGAGAGTTCCTCGCCTCGACGAGTCGCTGCTGCGATTCCAGCACCAGAACTCGTGATTCGAGCACCCGCTGGTCGGTTGCTAGCTGCTGTATCGACCGCTGGCGGGTATCCGACGCGATCGCCTCTGAGCTCTTCAGCAGGCGGCCGGCGGCGATCAGTTCGGCGTCGGCCTGCAGCACTCGCACGAAAGCGTCGGCCACCGCCATGCGGAGCTGCATCTCCGCCCAGCACGCTGCCTCGCGTGAAGCGTGCTGACGAGAGTGCGCGGCCGCCGCAGAACTCTCTAGCCGCCCCGCGGTCCATAGGGGCACGTTAACCCGCGCGGCAAGGTTGGCGGCCTGCTGCTGCGCGTAGGGCAGACGGAACGAGCTGAAGCCCAGTTGGGGTTGGCTGCCGACGAAGCTCGGCTCGCTGCTCCGAAACGTGTAGCCGGTCTTGATCGATGCGGACGGCGCCAGCTTGGCCTCGGCAGCCAGGGCCTCGCTGCCGGCCGCTTGAGTCTCAAGTCTGGTGGCGGTGATCCCGGGATTGTTCGTGGCCGCCGTCCGCCACAGGTCCCACAGAGTCTCCGCCGCCGCGGGCTGCGCGGCAGGCCAGAGGATCAGCAGGGCGAGAAGGGCGGAACGCATGGTGGAGCCGTAGGGCGCGGGCGTGATACGGGGCGTATCGCGCATTATCGGCACTACAGACGCCAAACTCGGCCGCGGCCGTTGTTTCCGGCAGGATTTGCCTAGCTGCCCGGCTTGACCAGCCTGATGCTATCAGGCTGCCACGTGGGGAGAGCTCTCAGCGAACTCCCCCACACACCCCTCCGCGATTCGCTGGAAGTATTCCCAGTCGGCCTCGGGGTGCGGTGTTGGTGCGAGGGCGGGCTCCGAAATCGGTTCGCTGAAGAACTGCGTCCACACCTTGGGGTACTCCTCGCGGAGATTGATAAGGTCGACGCGGAGCGGGACCGCCGGGTTCCCTTTCACAAGCGGGTGGTCCCGCTCGTCGCCCATCAGCTGGAATCCCATGCGGCGTTCATACAGTTTGGCGTGGCGGGGGTGGCAAGCGATCCACAGGTCGTCGACGCCGTGCCGCAGAGCGAATTGGGCCATCAACCGGCTCAGCTCTGAGAACAGGTCGAAGAACCGCTTAGGACTTAGCCGGCGGTCGGCCAGGCAGCATACCTCGGCCAGCCGTCGACCGCTCGCGCGGTGCCTGCCGATGACGTCCGGGTAGATCGATTCCATGGGCAGCCCCAAGGGCGAGTCGACAACGACGGTCTGGGTGCTGATAACGCGTTCATCGTACTTGGCGACGAATACCTGCGATGTGTCGAGGAGCTGGTGCGGCATAATCCTCAGGCCCATCGGATGGGGATCGCTTAGGTCAGCTCGAACGTACGAATCGTGCACCAGGGTAAACGCGCCCAGGTAGTCGTCGGTCGTGCGGGCGAGTTGCAACGAGATGTTGTCACACTTCGAAAACGTCAGGCTCTCAGCGTCTACTGTGTTCATGAGGTGAAACAGTCTCCTGGCGACCGCGAGCCGGCGAAACGGCCCACGCCCAATCGAGGTTCTATAGCCAAGCACACGTTGCTAGGCAGTCGTTAGAGTGCCGATGCCTCGCGGCGCGCGGCAGGTTGCCCTGTAGACGACGGGAAGCGGAAGATGAGTGTGGTGAAAAGGAGCAGAGCATGCGCGATACACACCCGCTCATCTGAACCCTAGTTCACTCCAGGTGAACGTGCCGAGAATCTGTCCTTGCGGCGATGTCTGGGAGTCCCCTTGCGACGATTGTATCGGCCGCATCAGTTGCAGCGATCGCAGAACCGGGCGACCTGCAGGCGCCTTCACCGCGATCTTCGTTCTCGGCATTTGGAGCGGCTCCATGGAAGGTTACGCACTCAGCTACCGCCTCGACCCTTCTGCCGCCGAGCCGAAGGTGACGCCACGGCACGCGAGACAGCCGACAGGTGCCCGATGGCGTATCGACGGGCAGGTCGCCTTGTAGTTCTGAAGTAGTGCTCAAGAGCGACAGGGGTTGAGCAGGCAGGTTTGGTTGTTGGAGGGCTTGCCCTCAACAGGGCGGGGCCTTCGCCGGCGGTGACCTCTGTTCGCTGAACGGAGCCTTGCCTTTGCTCTAGGATGAACTCGCAGCACCTATTCCACCTGCCGTTCTACCGCGACAAGGTTCTACGGAACTCCGGATTTCAGGGAATCTTGGCAGTTGTGTAGAGGTTTGCTCCCCGTAGGTCGGGCTATTAGCAATTCCGGGCTGCTAGTGGATCTGATCGCAATCGAGGCACAACGGTAACTCACGCTTGGACTACGTCATCGTCAGGTGGCTTGGTGCGGCGCCCGCGCTGGTCGATTGGTCGATGCTGCGTGCATGGTGTCACCGTTGTCCTCCATGCAGAGGTACGACCCTACTCTCAGTGAAGGAACCCTACGGCAGGCTCCAGCGAGGTGCGTGCAGTTGATTGTCTCCGAAGCTCCGGGTGTGGCGGTCCTTGCGTCACTCCGTGGGAACGCCCCCTTATTGACGCCTAGAACCGTGAATCACTCTTGGGGTCTGGAGATTCCCGCGAACCAGTTCGGCCAACTGCGATCACGGCCGGCTACGGTGGTTGGAGACCGCGTATCGCCCCTCGACCCACCATACAAGGCAGAATCCGATGACGCGAGCTTGTCTTGAGTGCAGGCACTGGTTGTCCGGAGAGCACGCTCGATTGCACCTTCAGCACATCGCCAGTGACTTGTACCGAGGGTTTGAGGTCCGGTGGCTAGTCCTAGTAGCAGCCCCCTCTTGTGGAGTGGTTGCTGGCCCCATTAGGTGAGCCGGGGAAGTTTTTTTCTTAAAGAAGTTCCCATGGTTCCCATTCTGTTGGGGGAGGAACCTACGTGCGATCACCTTGACAGTCTCGTTCAGCGCTCACCGAGCGAAGCAAAATGCGAAGCAGTGCGACGCATTGTTAGGCGTTAGAGACGCTAGAATCACCTTGATCGGCAGCCTCGGGTAGGTAAGATTTGCCCCTCGTCGGAACGACGCACTTGCGACGTCGTCAAGAACGGCTCTAGGCCTTGGTAGCGCGGAGGCCTTGTCCGCATCGGGTTGATTCAGCGCGCGGCCATTGGTCAGGCCGCTTCTAATCGGGTCGCCATGAGGGCGACTAACTCCAGGAGGAGGCTGGCGGGATGGAATCTTGCCGAGCTCCTGAAGCGAGATTGTGGAATGCATTCGGACGACAAGCCAAGCGACGGCGGTCAGCAACCGGAGAGGTTCTGCTCTCCGGAAGACAGAGATCTTCGAGAGTTCTACGACGTCAACGAGTGTGCCGCTCGGTACGCTGTCTCGCCGTCTACCTGGCGGCGGCTGTCTGACACCGGCAAGGCGCCGCAGCCTCGCGAGTTTGGCCGCCTGAGGCGGTGGCGGATCTCGGAACTCGATGCGTGGGACGCCGCCGGAAACAAGCCACCAGGACTTAAGATGCGTCGGCGGTCGTAGCGGTGCGGTGTGGCAAGGACGGTGGGCAAGTAGCGCACCAGTGATCGAATTACAGGAGTTCTACATGGATGACGGCAAGAGACTCGAAACTCCCTCCTCAGCAGCAGGCGCCAATCCTGTCTCCCCCTCAGGGGCCCGCCAAGAAGGCGACAAGAGGCCCCTTCAGGAGCCCCGCAAGTGGGACGCGACACGTGACCTTCCACCGCGGACCGTCGCCGAAGGCAGCGCGGAATGGGACGTGAGGTTTGACAAGGCAGGGCTGGCCGCAGCCCGCGCAGCTGAGGCTGCTGCCTGCGCGGGCGGGGCTTCACACGACATCACTGGAGACTCGACGGCATCAAATGAGGAGACGGATGTTTGCGGCAATCCAGAACGCTCCGCGCTGTACGTAGTAGGGACGGAACAGGCGCGAGAGCAGCTCGCTTCACTCGGGCTTCACGTCGTGGTCGCGCCACCCGACGGACACAGTGAGGCCGATCCGTTCACCGGCTACTCGGGTCGCTCTGCGGTCGTTCTCCTTGAGCCAGCTGATGACCGCGGGTTTACTGATCTTGCAATCGAACGACTGTTGAGATGCGAGCCCCGACTGAGCGTACGGGTGGTTGAAGTGCGTGGCATCCTCGGAGCAGAGAGCCTAGCTGACTGGGTCGACGGCTTCGGAGACGCAGCCGAGCCCGAACAGATCGGAAGGAACTTAGCTGAGCAGATTGCACAGCTACCCGAACAAAGACGGTCGCGCCAGCCGACCCTCAGAGAACAGTTTAGGCCCTTTCCATCAGAGCTTCTTCCCTACCCATTAGATGACTTCGTTCAGGCACACGCGAAGGTCATGGGGTGCGACGCCTCCTATGTCGCAGTTCCGCTGGTGACCGCAGTTGGTGCGGTGATTGGGAACACGGCGAGACTCAGAGTGCGAAGCAACTGGAAGGTGCCCCCAATCCTCTGGGCGGCCGTGATAGGTGAAAGTGGGACTCAGAAGAGTCCTGCGATGAGGGTAGTCCGAAGTGCACTGGATGAACTCGAAGCTCAAGAACAGCTACGCACCGCTCCAGCCTGGGAAGATTACAATCGGTTGCTTGCGTTCTACGAGAAGGACCGCCGGAAATGGGATAAGGCCGCGTCCGACGGAGTCGCCCCACCTGAGCCGCCGACGAAGCCGGATGAACGCCGGATTGTTGTGGCTGACACAACGATCGAGGCCCTCGCGGTTCTACTTCAGGAGAACCCCAAAGGCCTTCTAATGGTCCAGGACGAGTTGGGCGCCTGGCTCAACTCGTTCGAGAAGTACAGCAAGGGATCGCAGATGCCGCAGTACTTGTCTTTCTATTCCGCCGAACGACTCGTGGTTGACCGAAAGACGGGAGTCCCGCCCACAATTACCGTTTGGGCGCCCTCGGTTTCAATCATAGGCGGTATTCAGCCGGGCATGTTTAGGCGCCTCATCGGACAAGACGCTGAAGACTCAGGACTTCTCGCCCGCTTTCTGCTGACCGCCCCGCCTCGCCTACCCAAGGTGTGGCGTGACGAGGAGGTCGATGCCTCTGTCGACTGGCGGGTGCAGCAAGTCCTCGACGGGCTGTGGGATATAGACCTCGAATCGGATTGCCTGGGACGTCCGCATCCAAGAGAGGTCGCCCTCGGCGAAGACGCCGCTCAAAGGTACAAGCAGTGGTATGATCGCCACAACGCATCGGGAAGCGCATTCGTGGGCAGCAGGGCCGCTGCTTGGGCGAAGCTTGAAGAGATTCCACTACGCCTCGCGCTGGTCTTGCATTGCGTCAAGGTGGCCGTTGGCGACGTGTCCGAAGACGGCAGCGAGGACGACTTCGTTTCGGACGGCACATTGGAGACCGCAATCGAGCTCACAGAGTGGTTCAAGGCAGAGACGATGCGGGTTTACTCAATGCTGTCGCAAACGCTAGCAGACCGGCAATCAGAAGACCTCGTGGGCTGGATTCTAGAGCAGGGGGGGAGTGTAACCGCAAGCGACGTCGTACGAGGTCGGCTTGCGAAGCGGAAAGGCAGCGCGATTAGATCGGCGAATGAAGCAGAAATGGCGCTGAACAACCTACGGAAGGAAGGATTGGGGGCCTGGTTCACCACAACCCCCGGCCCTGGCGGAGGTCGCCCGAAGACCTACTTCCAACTCTTCGACGCGGATCTCGAGTAGCCCATTCGCAAGATAACGCGCTACGACTACTACCGTTAAGCAGAGCAAGCGAGAACAAAATGGGATCAGTCTTCCGCAAGACAGTAACTCGAAACCTGCCGGCATCGGCGGAGTGCTACGTCAAGAACGGGGTGCGGCTAGCAACGTGGCGGGGCCGCAATGGGAGGCGCCAAACGGCGCCGGTCATACAGGGGGAAGACGGCAGACTGCGGATCCGTACCGAGGCCAGCACCTACACCGCCAAGTACCGCGACGGCTCTGGCGTTGTCAGAGAGGTCGCCACGGGATGCCGGTCAAAGGACGCTGCCCAGGCGGTGTTGAACGACCACCTAGCGCGTGCGGAACGGGTCCGGTCTGGGATCGTCACGCAGACCGAGGACGAGGTCCGCGATTGGCTCGCGACGCCAATCGCTGAGAGCTTGAATGACTACATGACACACCTGCGCAACAGAGGTCGCTGTGCGAGGCATATCGCCGACTGCGATCGGTTGGCGCGGCGGGTATTTCAAGAGTGTGCGATGTGTTCGATGCGGGACATCGTTGCCACGCCGATTGAGCAATGGCTCTCTGCACAAGTCGCTGAGGGGCTCTCCCCTCGGACCCGCAACAGTTACCTGCAAGCAGTGGGGGCATTCTGCCGTTGGGCAGTTGCGGCATCAAGGCTCTCGGCGGATCCCACAAAGCGGATCGGTAACCTCGACCAGAAGGTTGACATCCGACGCCAGCGAAGGGCAATGACCGCTGATGAGTTGCGGAGGCTACTCAACGCAGCCTGCTGGCGTCCACTGGCCGAGCGGGGCCGACTAACCGTGCCTAAGGATGAGTCCGAACGGCGTAGCAAGCGTGATACCTGGCAGTTCGAGCCGCTGAGGCTGGAGAATCTGCAGGCATGCATTGCGCGGGCGAAAGACCGCCTCACAGCCGAACCAGAGACGATCACCCGGCTCGAATCCTTGGGGCGTCAAAGGGCTCTCTTCTACAAGACGCTCGTATTGACTGGCCTGCGGCGCGGCGAACTAGCTTCGCTTACAGTCGGCTCGCTGGTGCTTGATACGGCTACTCCCTACGCGATTCTAGAAGCCAAGCATGCGAAGAACCGACAGCGCACCGAGGCTCCTCTCCGGAGCGATCTGGCAGACGATCTTCGGCAATGGATTGGTCAGCTAAGTGCGCAGGGCGAGAAACCCGGCGAGCCTTGCCAAACCATGGAAGATGGTGGGCTTCCATCAGCCGACAGGAAGCTGTTCACCATGCCGCCGGTCCCGATTGCAGTGTTTGACCGCGACCTAGAGGTGGCGGGCATCCCAAAAGCAGACGACCGCGGCAGGACGCTCGACATCCACGCTCTGCGGCACAGTTTCGGGTCTCTGCTCTCGGCCGGGGGAGTCACTCCGAGGACCGCCCAGGCGGCGATGCGGCATAGCTCGATCGACCTGACGATGAACGTCTACACCGACCCGCGGATGCTCGACGTTGCCGGCGCCCTCGAGAAGCTTCCAAGTCTGCCCTTGGAGGCATCATGCCCCCGAAGTCAACCCAGAGACAGCGACCGGGGGCAGCCCTCGTCTCCTTCGGTTGCACCAGTGGTTGCACCAAATCGTGGCAACGGGGGCGATTTAGTGATAACTGCTGACAACTCACCTAGGCCAACGGAGTCCGATCCGACACGAAAAAACCCCACGAAACAAGGTGTTTCATGGGGTTCTTCTGAGAGGCGCCGCCCGGATTCGAACCGGGGATGTCGGATTTGCAATCCGATGCCTTAGCCACTTGGCCACGGCGCCATGAAATGTTGGCCGGGTCGGTCGGCGACCCGACGCCTCGTGCTCGCTGCCGGGCGTACTTAACGGATCGACCCGAACAACCGTTAAACTTAACCAAAAACTACGCAATGTCGGCGGTCTGGTCAAGGCGGCTTTGTGCGGCTGCCGCCCGCCTGGAAGGACAACTATCGGACGGCGGAGGGTTCGGGCCACAAGAAAAGCGGCCGGCGTCGCGAGGGACGCCGGCCGCTTGTGTTTCAACGGTCGCGAGCTGAGTTTACTCGGCCGGGGCTTCTTCCTCGGTTTCGACCACTTCGGTCTCTTCGACTCCCACAGGCGGGGCTTCAACCTCGGGAGCGGCCTCGTCAGTGGCGGCGCCGCCGCAGCCAACAGTAAGGCCCAGGAGGGCCAGCAGCATGGTCGAAAGGGCAAATCGCTTCATAAGGGTCTCCTTGTCGTTTCAGAAGGATGCGGGTTGGGCGTCACGAGTTGGTCGCTGACCCAACACGCTGGTGGTTGGCGTTGTGTGCGCGGGGCGGGAGTAGGGGGGGCCCTCACCTATTTCGCGGCGGGCGTCCGGTTATTGCTCCGCCTGAGCCGAATCCCGCACGCCGTTTACCGCATGGTAGCACCGTGGAGTCGGCCTCGCCAACCGGGGCCGTTCACCGAATGTTCACATTTGTGCCGGCGCCGCTTGCCTAACCGGCAGAGAAGTCACCAGGGGCGCCACGGGAAAGGCTTGTCCGGGTCATGCCGCCATAGTTTGCCGCCGGCCCGGGCCGATCTGAGGGGTGTTGTCGGAACGCTATCCACCGGAGTCATGTCTATGCGCGCTATCTTTTGCAGCCTGGCCCTGTTGCTCGCTTGTGGGGCGCCGGTCGCCGCGCAGAGCCCCTCCGACGCGGACCGCGGGGCAGACGCCAAACGGGACGCCTGGTACTACGAGTCGGGCGAGATGAAGGTCGACCCGCTGCAGATCCACATGCAGAAGGCGGCTCAGCGGGGCGCGCAGCGTGCCGCCCGGATCGCGGCGATGAACTGGTACGGGATGAGCAACTCCCGCCCGACCGCCTCGCCGACCCCGTTCACCGGCATGTACAGCCCGGCCTGGCAGAACCCGGGCGGCCGCCCGTTCGCGTGGCGTCCGCAGACCTACTCGTCGACGATCTATCTAGTCCGGTAGGGCGTTCGCGCGGCGCGGGGCGGCCTAGACGGCGCCGTAGGCGAGCATCGCGTCGGCGACCTTGACGAAGCCGGCGATATTGGCGCCCCGGACGTAGTTGACGGTGCCGTCGCCGTTCTTGGCGTACTCGACGCACTTCTCGTGGATGTCGCACATGATGCCGCGCAGGCGGCGGTCGACCTCCTCGTGGTCCCAGGAGATGCGTAGCGCGTTCTGGCTTTGCTCCAGCCCAGAGACTGCAACCCCGCCCGCGTTGGCTGCCTTGCTCGGCGCGTAGAGAATGCCGGACTCGGTGAACGCGTGGGCGCCCTCGAGGACGGTTGGCATGTTGGCGCCCTCGGCCACGGCACGGACGCCGTTCTTGAGCAGCGACTGTGCGTCCTCCAGCTCGATCTCATTCTGGGTCGCGCAGGGGAAAGCAATGTCAGCCTCCACGCCCCAGGGCTTGGCGCCGGCGTGGTACTTGGCGGTCGAGAACTCCTCGGCGTACTCGCTGATGCGGCCGCGGCGGACCTCCTTCAGTTCCTTCACCCAGGCCAGCTTCTCGGCGTCGATCCCGTCGGGATCGTGCACAAACCCGTCGGAGTCGCTGAGCGTCACGGCCCTGGCGCCGAGGTGGTTGAGCTTTTCGACTGTGTAGATCGCCACGTTCCCCGACCCGGAGACGATACACGACTTGCCCTCGAGCGAGTCGTGCTGGTGCTTCAGCATGTTCTCGCAGAAGTACGCGCAGCCGTAACCGGTGGCCTCGGTGCGGACCTTGCTGCCGCCGAACGACAGCCCCTTGCCGGTCAGGATGCCGGCGTAGCGGTTGGCGAGCCGCTTGTACTGGCCAAACAGGTAGCTGATCTCCCGGCCACCAACGCCGATATCACCGGCGGGGACGTCGGTGTCCTCGCCGATGTGGCGGTGCAGCTCGGTCATCATTGAGTGGCAGAACCGCATCACCTCGTTGTCGGTCTTGCCCTTGGGATTGAAATTGGCTCCGCCCTTGGCGCCCCCCATCGGCAGGCCGGTCAGGCTGTTCTTGAAGGTCTGCTCGAACCCCAGGAACTTCAGCACGCTGAGCGTCACCTCCGGGTGGAACCGCAGTCCGCCCTTGTAAGGGCCGATCGAGTTGTTGAACTGGACCCGCCAGGCGCGGTTGGCGCGGATCTGCCCGGAGTCATCCTGCCAGGTGACGCGGAAGATGATGATCCGGTCCGGCTCGGTCATCCGTTCCAGGATCTGGGCCTGCTTGTACTTCTGGTGGTCGAGCACGAACGGCATCACGGACTCCACCACCTCGTGCACGGCCTGGTGGAACTCGGTCTCGCCCGGGTTCCGGCGCTCGAGGCCGTGCATGAACTGTTCGATCTCTTCTTCGGCCGCGTCCGCCATGGTTCGATCCTTAAGTGTTGGTGCCCGCTCTACGCCTGGACTAATCCTGCTTTGTGCGGATGACCAGCAGACGCTCCTCGGACATGTCGGCCATCGCGTAGCGGATGCCCTCGCGGCCCAGGCCGCTGTCCTTCACCCCACCGTAGGGCATGTTGTCGACCCGCCAAGAGGGCACGTCGCCGATGACCACGCCGCCGACCTCCAGCTCGTCCCAGGCCCGCTGGATCTTGTACCAGTCGCGGGTGAAGATTCCCGCCTGCAGGCCGAAGCGGCTGTCGTTGACTCGGCGTAGCGCTTCATCGAAGTCGTGGAAGCGGCTCAGGACCGCGACCGGGCCAAAGGCTTCCTCGGCGCAGATGTCGAGGTCTTCGGGCACGTCCTCTAGCAGGGTCGCCTCGAGCATGGCGCCGACGCGGCCGCCGCCGCACAGCAGCTTCCCGCCGGCGGAGGTCGCCTCGTCGATCCAGCCCTTGAGGCGTTCGGCTTCTCCTTCGGAGATCATCGGGCCGATGAAGGTGTCCTCGTTCTTGGGGTCGCCGGCGACAAGTTTCCTGGTTGCGGCGACGAGCTTCTCTTTCAGTTCCTCGTAGACCGCATCGTGGATCATGATCCGCTGCACTCCGATGCAGCTCTGTCCCGACTGGTAGAACGCGCCGACGATCAGCCGCGCGACCGCGTCGTCGATGTCGGCGTCGTGGTCGATCACGCAGGCGGCGTTGCCGCCGAGCTCAAGCACCACGGGCTTCTTGCCGGCGCGGCTCTTGAGGTCCCAGCCGACCGAGGGCGACCCGGTGAACGACAGGAACTTGAGCCGCTCGTCGGTGGTAAACAGGTCGGCGCCGTCACGGTGGCAGGGGAGGATGCTGAACGCGCCGGGGGGGAGGTCGGTCTCGGCCAGGACCTCGCCGATCAGGAGGGCGCCGATCGGTGTGCGGCTGGCGGGCTTCAGCACGAAGGGGCAGCCGACCGCCAACGCCGGAGCGACCTTGTGCGCGGCCAGGTTCAGCGGGAAGTTGAACGGTGAGATGAAGGAGCATGGGCCGATCGGAACCCGCTGCACGAAGCCCCGGTAGCCTTTGGCCCGGGCGCCGATCTCAAGGTTGGGAATGTGGCCGTCAATGCGGACGCACTCCTCGGCGGCGATGCGGAAGGTGTCGATCAGCCGCGTCACCTCGCCCCGGGCGTCCTTGATCGGCTTGCCGGCCTCGATGCAGAGCGATACGGCGAGTTCTTCGAACCGCTCGCGGAACCGCTCGACACAGTGCTGCAGCACCACCTGCCGCTCGTAGGGCGGCATCCGCCGCATCGGGCCGGAAGCCTGTTCGGCGGCGGCGATCGCGCGGTCGATATCTTCGGCCGACGCCATCGCTACCCGGGTCGCGACGCTACCGGTGTACTTGTCGGTAACCTCGAGGTCCGCGTTGGGGCTCTCGGGCTTGTTGGCTAAGTAGAATGGGTAGGCGTCGGCGAGCATGGCGGTACCGTGTCGATCAGGGTCGGCGGTTGCAATGGTGGTAATTCGATTAGCCAGCGGGAGTCAGCTCGGCTGACAGCTCTTTAATCTCGTTGTTCAGGACCTTGTCGCTTACGGAGTAGTCGACCGGCACGTCGATGAGGTCGACTCCCGGTTCTTCGCCAGCGGCCCGCAGCACGGGGCCCAGCTGATCAATCGAATCTACCCGCCGGCCGCGGGCGCCGTGGCACTCCGCGAACTTCACCCAGTCAGGATTGGTGAAGTCGAGCCCAAAATCTTCGAAGCCCATGTCGCCCTGCTTCCACTTGATCATGCCATAGGCGCTGTCGTTAAGGATGACAACGCTGAGGTTCATCTTCAGGCGGACGGCGGTTTCCAATTCCTGAGCGTTCATCATGAAGCCGCCGTCGCCGCAGATCGCCATCACCTTGCGGTTCGGGTGGACCAGGTGCGCCGCCATCGCCGACGGCAGACCCGCGCCCATGCTGGCAAGCGCGTTGTCCAGCAGCACGGTGTTAGGCTGGCGGGCCCTGTAGTTGCGCGCGAACCAAATCTTGTACATGCCGTTGTCCAGTGCCAGGATGCCGTCGTCGGGCATCACACGCTGAATCTCGTGCACCAGCCGGATCGGCGAGACCGGGAAGCCATCGTCGACCAGGTAGGGGGCTATGTGCTCTTGCTCCGCGTCTCGCGCGGCGAAGAACGGGCCAAAATCCCAGCTGTCGCGGGGGCGGACCTCGTTGCCCAGCCTCCAGACGCTGTGGGCGATGTCCCCCACGACCTCGACCTGGGGGAAGTAGACCGGGTCGACCTCGGCGGAAGTAAAGTTTATGTGCACTACCCTCACGCCGCCGGGCGTCATGAAGAATGGCGGCTTCTCGACCACGTTGTGACCGATGTTGACGATCAGATCCGCCGCGTCGATCGCGCGGTGCAGGAAGTCGCCGGACGAGAGCGCCGCGTTCCCCAGGCAGAGCGGGTCGGTCTCGTCGCCAACGCCCTTGCCCATCTGGGTGGCGAAGAAGGGGATCCCCGTCAGGTTGACGAGACGGCGGATCGCGCGGCAGGTCAGCTTGCGGTTGGCGGCCGCGCCGATCAGGATCAGCGGCCGCTCGGCCGACTCGATCAGCTCCACCGCCTGACGGATCGACTTGTCCTCGGCCACGGGCCGTCGCGACCGGCTGGCGGGCATGACCGGCTCGTCGGTGGACTCGCGGGCGATGTCCTCGGGCAGCTCCAGGTGGACCGCGCCGGGGCGTTCCTCCTCGGCCAGCCGGAACGCCTCGCGGATCCGCGAGGGGATGTTGTCGCCGCTGACGATCTGCTTGGTGTACTTAGTGATCGGCCGCATCATGTCGACCGTGTCGATGATCTGGAAGTGCCCCTGCTTGCTGCTCTTGATCGGCTTCTGCCCGGTGATCATCAGCATTGGCATGGCGCCGAGCTGGGCGTAGGCGGCGGCGGTGACGAAGTTCGTGGCGCCCGGACCCAGTGTTGACAGGCAGACACCCGCCTTGCCGGTCAGGCGTCCGTAGGTGGCCGCCATGAAGCCGGCGGCCTGCTCGTGGCGGGTGATGACCAACCGGATCGTGGACCGGGACAGCGAGTCGAGCAGGTCGAGGTTCTCTTCGCCAGGGATGCCGAAGATGTACTCGACGCCCTCGGCCTCTAGCGCTCGGACGAATAGGTCGGAAGCCTTCATACGCTCCTCAAGTATTGAGCCCGGGAATCGGCCTGAAACTGTAGGTCCCCTCTGCCCGTCGCCGACTTACGGGCGTCCGGCTAGGGCGGGATTCTGCAAACACGCCCTCCTTGCCGCTCTCTGCGATGGGTTGTTTCGGTTTTGCAAGTCGGCCGTCGAACGCTAATCGACTGTGGCGGAGGCTTCACCCTCCGCGAATCGCAGGCTAACCCGTTCGCCGGGGCGGAGCTGAGCCGCGTCACGCACAATCCGGCCCTTGGAGTCCTGGGTGATGCTGTATCCGCGGGACAGCACGGCAAGCGGGCTGAGCGAATGAAGCCTGCCTGCCGCCGCGTCGAGCAGACGCCGGTGTTGGTCCGTGAGTCGACGCACCGCACGCTCGGCGGTGAGCTGCAGCTCGTCGAGCCGCCCCGAGTGGTCCTGGATCAGCGAGTACGGCCTGGCTAGCGGGCGGCGGCTGGCGAGCGCTTCGAGCCGCTGCCGTCGCAGCTGCGTCGCGCGGCGGGCGGTGCCGTGCAGCCGGTTGTGCAGCGTCTGCACCCGGCCAGCGAACTCGTCGCCGGAGGGGATGACGCGCTCGGCGGCCTCGCTAGGGGTAAACGCTCGGACATCGGCGGCCAAGTCGCACAGCGTGACGTCGATCTCGTGCCCCACCGCCGAGACGGTTGGGATTTCCGAAGCTGCTACGGCGCGGACCACTGGCGCTTCGTTGAAGCACCACAGGTCCTCGATGCTGCCGCCGCCACGTCCGACTACCAGCACGTCTAGCGCCGGCCGGACCCGGTTGGCGAGCTGCACCGCGGCGGCGATCTCCTCGGCGGCGCCATCGCCCTGGACTCGCGTGGGGATGACCAGCACCTGGGTGCCGCTCCACCGGCGGCGGGCGACCTCCAGGAAGTCGCGGATAGCGGCGCCGGTCGGGCTGGTGACAAACCCGACCCGTCTAGGAAACGACGGCAGCGGCCGCTTGCGGTCCGCGTCGAACAGCCCCTCCGCCGTGAGCTTCTCTTTGAGCTGCCGCAGAGCGAGCTCCAGCGACCCGACCCCTTGGGGCTGGGCCTGGTCGATGACGAGCTGGTAGCTGCCCCGCGGGGCGTACAGGTCAAGCCGGCCGTGGCAGACAATCTCCAGGCCGTCGGTGAGGTCGAACTTGAGTCGCGCCGCGGACCCCTTCCAAACCACCGCTCGGATCTGCGCGTGCTGGTCCTTCAGTGTGAAGTAGCAGTGTCCCGACGCGGGGCGGGCAAAGTTAGAGACCTCGCCTGTCACCCAGACCGAGGGGAAGGACTCCTCGACGAGTCCCTTGATCTGGGCGGTTAGCTCCGCCACGCTCATCGCGGGATGGTCGGGTCCTGGGGGCATGCTGCTCATTGTCCAGTTCTCGTCGAAACGGGAAAGGGGAAGGGCCTGCCAATTGCAAATCCGCGGGGGTTGTGCCAGAGTCCATCACACAAGACGCAAGCACCCAATTCCGGAGGGCACCTCGCATGTCGCTGCTGATCACTGGCGGACGGATCGTCACGGACAAGGACGACTATGTCGCGGACATCCTGTGCGACGGCGAGACCATAGCTGCGATCGGGTCGCAACTCTCAGCTCCGCAGGACGCCACGGTGATCGACGCGGCCGGCAAGCTAGTGATGCCGGGGTTCATCGATCCGCACGTCCACGTCTACCTGCCGTTCATGGGCACGTACGCCAAGGACGATTGGGACTCCGTGAGCCGGGCGGCGATTGTGGGCGGGACGACGTCGCTCATTGAGATGATCTGCCCCGGCCGCGACGAAGACCCGTGGGACGCCTACCAGCTCTGGCGGGGCAAGGCCGAGGGCACTGCCGCCTGCGACTTCAGCTTCCATATGGGGGTCACGAACTGGACCCAGCAAACGCCCGACCTGCTCCGCCGGATCGTGGACGACGGGGTCGCGAGCTTCAAGGTGTTCCTCGCCTACAAGGGCGCGCTGGGCGTGGACGACCAGGAGCTCTTCAACACGCTAGAGCTTGCCGAGCAACTAGGCGTGATCGTCACGGCCCACTGCGAGAATGAGACCCTCGTCGCGGAGCTGCAGCAGCGGCTGCTGGCCGCCGGCAGGACGGGCCCCGAGTGGCACGAGCCATCGCGTCCGACGATCGTCGAGGCCTCCGGCGTTGAGCACATCACGACCTTCGCTCAACTGACCGGCGCGCATGTCTACGTCGTGCATACCAGCAACCAGGCCGCGGTTGAGGCCGCCGCCGCCGCGCGCAGCCGCGGGGTGAACGTGTGGGTCGAGACGGTCATCTCTTACCTCACACTCGACGAGACCTACGCGCAGAAGCCCGACTTCGAGGGCGCCAAGTACGTGATGTCGCCGCCGATACGCGGCAAGGCGGAGCAGGAGTACCTGTGGCGGGCGTTGGCCGCCGGCGAGGTCAGCACGGTCGCCACCGACCACGCGCCGTTCGACTTCCACGGCCAGAAGGAGATGGGCCGCGACAACTTTACTCTGATTCCCAACGGCATCCCCAGCGTGCAGGACCGCGTCAACCTGCTGTACACGCACGGCGTCGCGACGGGGAAGATCGACCTGCAGCGATTCGTCGACTCCGCCAGCACCCAGGCCGCCAAGCTGTTTGGCCTGTATCCCCAGAAGGGCGCCATCCAGGTTGGGGCCGACGCGGATCTGGTGGTCTACGACCCCGGCTACCGCGGCAAGATCTCAGCCGACACGCACCTGATGAACACCGACTACAGCGCGTTCGAGGGATGGGAGATTAAAGGTCGGCCGGAGGTGGTGACCGTCCGCGGAAAGGTGATGGCCGAGGGCGGGCAGTTTGTCGGTGAATTAGGCCACGGCAGGTTCCTCGCGCGTAAGCCAACCCACTAGCAGGCCCGGCTAGTGCCGCCGCAGCATTTCCTGCCGGTACCGCTTGATGACATCCGCCCGCAGAAGCAGCCCTACCAGGCGGCGGTTGTCGTCCTTGCCTACTTCGACGGGCAGGGTCTCGACGTCACGCGCGCCAAAGTCCCGCATCGCCTCGATCAGGTTCTGAGCGGGGTGCAGCGCTAGCGGCGTCTTCAACGCGATGTCTTCGGCGTTTACGAGCACCGGCGAGATATCGCTGTCGAGCACACGGTGCAGGTCCTCGGCGCGGATGATCCCGGTGAGTTTGCCGTCGTCGCTCATGACCGGCAGGCTTTCGATTTCCGGGTTCTGCCTCGCGATCCGGATGATCTCCAACGCGTTGTCCTCAGGGCTAAGGGTCGGGAAGTGCCGGATCATCACGTCCCGCACCATGATGTGGTCGAGGTTGTGCAGGTCGTGCCCGCGGGCGATTTTCTCGCCGCGACGGCTCAGCTTCTTGTAGTAGATGCTCTCAGGGTCGATCACGGTGGCGATCAGGCTCGACAGGCCGGCGGCCGCCATGATTGGCAGAATGACCTCGTAGCGGTTAGTCATCTCGTACACGATGAGGATGGCCGACAGCACGCCATGCGTAGTGCCCGCGACGACCGCGCCCATGCCAACGATAGCGTACATGCCGGGCGAGTGGCTCGACTCTGGGAACGCCGCATTCATCAGCAGTCCAAAGCACGCGCCGAGCGTCGCCCCCAAGTAGAGCGATGGCGCAAACACCCCGCCCGACCCTCCGCCGGCCAGGGTCATGCTTGTCAGCAGCGGCTTGAGCAGCACCAGCGGCAGCAGCCACCAGAGTTCGGCAAGCAGGTCATCGGGCGCGAGCCAGACGGATTTGTCGGCGCCCTCGCCACGCCTCATCCGCTGCAGGCGCTGCCCGACCTCCACGCCCAGGTCGATAAGGTCCTGCGGCTCGCCGACATCCTGCTTGGCAATTGGCTTGAGGTGCAGAGCGTGGTCAACCACGTTGTAGCCCACGCCCATCACCGCGGGCAGCGTGCGGCGACCCTCATCTTTGAGCTCGACAAACTCTTTGGACAGCACCGGCGGCCAAGCGGGGTAGAGCAGACCAACCACGCCGATGAGCAGGCCGATGACCACCGCCCGCCGTGGCCAGTCCGGCAGCCACGCGTGGACGACGTCCTCGGTCTTGTAGACCAGCTTGGTGAACCCCACCGCCGCGAGGCCCGCGACCAGACCCAGCACAAGGTAGGCCGGCAGCAGCGCCCACGCGCCGGCGAAGTCGTAGCCGTCGAGCTGGCCAAAGGCGGCCTCAAAGCGGTGCTCGCCGTGGTGCTGCTGCACGATGTCGGCCACGACGCTGGCCAGCACGATCGGCGTCAGCGACTCGACCGCAAAGCTACCGAGGATGATCTCGCTGGCGAAGATTACGCCGGCCAGTGGCGCGTTGAACGTCGCGCTGATGCCGGCCGCCGCGCCCGCCGCGACCAGCACCTTTACGTTCCTTGCCGAGAGCTGGAACAGCTGCCCAGCCGAGCTGCCCAGCGCGCTGCCAATCTGCACGATCGGCCCCTCGCGGCCTACCGACCCGCCGGTGCCGATGGTGACCCCGCTGGCCAGGATCTTCACCAGCGCCACCATCGGGCGGATCCGCCCGTCATTGCGGGCGACCGCGGTGATCACCTCCGGCACACCGTGCCCTTGGGCCTCCGGTGCGAAGCGGCGGGTGAACCACGACACAAACAGCAGACCTGCCGCCGGGCTGACGACGACCGCCAGGCTCCACCACCAGGCGTTGCCCAGGTGGTCGTTCGCCCCGCCGTAGGTCAGGTGGGTGATGGTCTCGATGATCCAGGTGAAGGCCACCGCGCCGAAGCCCGCCAGCAAACCAGTGATGCCCGCCAGGATGATAGTGAGGGTGCCCCCCGGGATGGCGCCCCGCTGCGCGACCGAGTCGACCGCCTCGCGTAGCGTCTGACGCAGGTCGGAGGGGTCGGCGGCGTCAGGGGAGGGGGGCATGCGGGCGGGGGCTGGGGGCCGGGCGGCCCGCAGAAAGGCGTGGCGGCAGTGGGCGGCGCGAAGCCTTTCAGAGTAGGGCCACCGGCGTGAAGGTTCTAGTGCCGGCTCGCCGTCTGGGGGGTGCGCGTCTGCAAGGAATTACCGCGTGTTTTGAGCCGGCGGCCCCTTAGCGAGCGGGGCCGCCCGGCGGTAGAATATCGTCCTTTTCAACCGCACCGCGGCCGCCCTCTGGGCGCCGCCAGCCACCTCCGACCAGCATCGCCCCGACCGCCATGGATGAGAGAGTCTACAACTTTTCGGCCGGCCCCGCCGTCCTGCCCGTTCCCGTCCTCGAGCAGATCCGCGACGAGATGCTCTGTCTGCCGGGCGCGGGGGCGTCGATCCTCGAGATCAGCCACCGCGGGGGACCGTTCACGGAGATCATCCAGTCCGCCGAGGCGAACCTCCGCAAGCTGCTCGATATCTCCGACGACTACGCGGTGCTGTTCCTGCAGGGCGGCAGCCGGCTGCAGTTCTCGATGATCCCCATCAACCTGCTGGGCGAGGGGCAGTCCGCCGATTACATCCTGACGGGGTCGTGGGGCAAGAAGGCCCTGCAGGAGGCCCAGAAGGAAGGCAAGACCCGCGTTGCGTTTACGGCGAAGGACTCTGGCTTTGACCACGTGCCCGCCGAAGGCGACCTCGACCTCGACCCGAACGCCGCGTACTGCCACTACACCTGCAACG
Source organism: Posidoniimonas corsicana (assembly GCF_007859765.1). Taxonomy (NCBI): domain Bacteria; kingdom Pseudomonadati; phylum Planctomycetota; class Planctomycetia; order Pirellulales; family Lacipirellulaceae; genus Posidoniimonas; species Posidoniimonas corsicana. The sequence continues at coordinate 388,718 of NZ_SIHJ01000002.1, read as the reverse complement.
AAACCATCGAGGGAGTGCAGTTTGCCGGCGAACCCGACACTGGCGATGTGCCGCTGATTTGCGACGCCTCGAGCGACTTCCTGCACCGCAAGCTGGACGTCAGCCGGTACGGGATGATCTACGCCTGCGCCCAGAAGAACGCCGGCCCGTCGGGCGTGACCGTGGTCATCATGCGGAAGGACCTGGCCGAACGCTCGGGCGACAACCTCCCGTCGTACCTCAGCTACAAGAACCACGTGCAGGAGGAGTCGCTTGGCAACACGCCCCCAACGTTCGGGATCTACGTCGTTGACCTGGTGGCCAAGTGGCTGCTCAACGAGATCGGCGGCCTGGACAAGATGTTCGATCGCAACAAGGCGAAGGCTCTGAAGCTGTACGATGTGATCGACGCCCACACCGACGTCTACAAAGGGCACGCCCAGCCGCACAGCCGCAGCGTGATGAACGTCACGTTCAACCTGCCGTCGGACGAGCTCACCAGCAGGTTCCTGAGCGAGGCCAAGAAGCACAAGCTCGACGCGCTCAAGGGCCACCGCTCGGTCGGCGGCATCCGCGCCTCGATCTACAACGCCATGCCGATCGAAGGCGTCGACGCCCTGGCCAGCTTCATGACCGACTTCGCGAAGAGCTGCTAGCCGGCCGCGATAAACTTACCGACGGGCGGCCAACCGACGGGTCACGGGCCGCCACCCACCACCAAACTACCCACCCCGCACCACTACCATGCCAAGCGTTATTGTCCTGGATGACTTGTCGCAAGAAGGCCTCGACCTGCTCGAGGCCGCCGAAGGGATCACCTACGAGGTCCGCACCGGACTCAAGGGGGACGACCTCCGCCAGGCGCTCTCCGAGTTTGACGGCGCGATCTGCCGCAGCGGCGTGAAGCTGACCCCCGACGTGCTCGACGGGCAGACCAGGCTGAAGGCGGTGGTGCGGGCGGGCGTCGGCACCGACAATATCGACAAGCCGGCCGCCACCCGCGCGGGCATCGTGGTGATGAACACGCCGGCGGGCAACACTGTCAGCACCGCCGAGCACGCGTTCGCGTTGATGCTGGCGATGAGCCGCAACGTGGCCCCGGCCTACCAGAGCCTGCTGGAGGGCCGCTGGGACCGCAAGAAGTTCATGGGGACCCAGCTGGCCGGCAAGACGCTCGGCGTGGTGGGGCTAGGCCGCATCGGCTTGGCCTTGGTCGAACGGGCCCAGGCGTTCGAGATGAACGTTATCGGCTACGACCCTTTCATGTCGGCCGAACGCGCCGCCGAGCTCGGCATCGAGCTGGTGGCCGAGGTCCGCGAGATGCTGCCGAAGATCGACTACCTGTCGGTCCACACGCCGCTGACCGAAGAGACCAAGAACCTGATCAGCACCGCCGAGATCGAGATCATCAAGCCCGGCGCGCGGCTGGTGAATGCCGCCCGCGGCGGTATCTACGACGAGGCCGCGCTGGTCGAGGGCTTGAAGAGCGGCAAGCTGGGTGGCGTCGCGCTGGACGTCTACCCGGAGGAGCCCTGCACCGAGAGCCCGCTGTTCGGCCTGCCCGGCGTGGTCTGCACGCCGCACCTGGGCGCCAGCACCGAGGAGGCCCAGACCAACGTCGCGGTTGAGGCGGTCGAGCTGCTCACCGCGTACCTCACCACCGGCGCCATCCGTTGCGCCGTGAACGTTCCGTCGGTCGACCCCAAGACGCTGGAGTCGGTCCGCGGCTACCTGGACGTAGCGCACCGCCTGGGCCGCATGGCCGCCGGGCTGGCGCCCAGCGGCGTCAAGAGCTGCAAGCTCCACTACCGCGGTGAGGTCTGCGACCGCGACACAAAGCTGCTGACCTCCGCCTTTGCGGCCGGTCTGCTCGAGGGCGCCCTCGACGAGACCGTCAACCTCATCAACGCCGAGACCCTGCTCCGCGACCGTGGCATCGAGGTGGTCGAGGAGTGCAACAGCGACATGGGCGCCTTCCGCTCGTCGATCTCAGTCGAGGTGGCCGCGGGCGGCGCGACCCGCCAGATCGCGGGCACGCTATTCGGCCAGTCGATGCCGCGCCTTGTCGGGATCGACGACTACCGCCTCGAGGCGTTCCTCGACGGCTGCCTGCTGGTGTTCAGCCACAAGGACGTGCCCGGCATCATCGGCGGAATCGGCGCCGCGCTCGGCGGGCACGGGGTCAACATCGCGCAGATGGCGGTGGGCCGCGCGGGCAATCAGCCGGGGGGCGACGCCATCGGCGTGCTCAACATCGACGGCGAGCCGCCACAGGAGGCCATCGACGCACTCCTCAAGATCGACGGCATCACCAGCGCCAAGGTCGTGCACCTGCCGGCGGCCGGAACGCTGCCGGCCTGGCTCGGCTAGGCCCGCCGACGTGGGCTGTTTATCGCGGCAACCGGCGTGACCGGCAGAACCCGACCGCCTGCCGTCGCGTACGATAGGTAGTTTGCGCGCCGGCGTGCCGCGCTTAGCCGAATCGTCTACAATCGAGATGACCGGCGCCCGCGGCGCCACGCCGCCCACACCGCGGCCGCCGCAGCCGCTCCTCCGAAACAACTTCTTCGTTCTCCATCGACCACAGGTGTTCCTGATGACCCCCGTACCCACTCTCCGCCATGGACTGGCGGCCCTCGGCGCGGCCGTGTTGCTGCTGACCGCCGGCCAGGCATCGGCGCAGATTACCAACCAGGCGCTGATCGGCGACGCCGTTTCGGACGCCGACGCCTCGCGCTACTCGGACGTGAAGAACGCCATCGAACGCTACGGCAACCGCGACATCGTCGCCGCCCGCACGTTCCTCGAGACCGCCAAACGCAAGAACCCGAAGCTGCCGCCGGTTGCCGTGATGCTGGCCAAGCTCCACGCTTTGGCCGGAAACGCCAACGCGGTGCGCCCTGCGCTGGAGGACTGCATCACCGAGGCGCCCGACGACCCCGAGCCGTACCTGATCCTGGCCGAGGATTCGATCCGCGGCAACCGCACCATCGAGGCCGACGCGCTGTTCGACAAGGCGGTCAAGCTGATGCAGGAGTACGACGCCAACGCTAAGCGGAAGCGTGACTTCATGATCCGCGCCTACAGCGGCCGAACCCGCATCGCCCAGGCCCGCAAGAAGTGGGACCAGGCCGAGTCCGACCTGCAGGAGCTGCTGAAGGTCGACCCCGAGAACGCCGCCGCGTTGTTCGCGACCGGCCAGATCCTGTTTGTGGTCGACCCGCCACGAGCAAAGGAGGGCCTGGCCGCTTTCGACAAGGCCCGCAAGATCAACGAGAACCTCGACCACCCATACGTCGCGGCCGGCAAGACCTTCGAGAGTCAGGGCAAGTCGAGCGAGGCGATGCAGTACTTCCAGGGCGCCTACAAGGCGGCCCCCAACGACGAGTCGGTGATCGTCGCCTACGGGCAGGCGCTGCTGAAGGACGAGAAGGTCGACGAGGCCAAGAAGGTGCTCACCGCGGGCGCTAAGCAGCACCCCGGCTCCGCGAACGTTTGGCTGCTGCTGGGCGTCGCCGACCGCATGGGCGGTGACCTCGACCAGGCGGAGAAAAACTTCCTGCGGACCGTCGCGTACGCCCCGGCCAACGCGGTCGCCTACGGTCAGCTGGCGCTGACGCTGATCGAGAGCTCCGACGATGAGGACAAGCGGCGGGCGCTCAACTTCGCCGCCACCAGTCAGAAGCTGAGTCCCGACAACCCGGACGCCAACATCACGCTGGCCTGGGCGCTCTACGAAAACGGCCAGAGCCGCCAAGGATCGGCCCTGCTGCAGAACCTCAAGCTGGGCAACATCGACCCGGACTCGACCCTGCTGCTGGCCAAGGTGCTGATGATGAACAATCAGAAGGAGGGCGCCAAGCGGCTGCTGACGCAGGCGCTGGAAGACAAACGCCACATCTTCGTCAAACGCGGTGAGGCCGAGAAGATGCTCGCCGGCCTGTAGCACGCCGGCCCGGCCCCGCGGGGCCCGCCCAATCGGGATTGCGAACTAAAAAAGGTCGTGGCAGGTCGATCCGTCGTCCTGCCACGACCTTTATCCTGAAGCAAGACACACGCGAGCGTGCCTCGCCCTCCCGTTTCCTAGTCCTTAGTATCGGCCGAACGGGTCGTTCAGGTGAGAGGAATCCTCCGCTTCGCACGGATGCGGCTTGTTCTGCATGCCCCGCTGGCAATCTATGCCGGCTGGGGGAACCGCCCGGCGTCGGCCTGCTGGCGCCCCAACTTGTCGGCCTGCCTATGCTCAGCTCCCCCGCGATCCGATGCAGTCTGTTGATACTGGCCGCGTCGACGCTGTGCCCGTCCGCACTGGCCGAGGCGGCGCCGGGGCGGCCCAACCTGCTTTTGGTCTTCATCGACGATATGGGCTGGGGCGACCTCTCGTGCTTCCGAGAGGACTCCGCGCCGGGCCCCACGACCGAGCACATCGACCGCTTGGCCGCCGAGGGGCTCCGCTTCACGCAGTTCTACGTGAACTCCCCAATATGTTCACCCAGCCGGTGCGCCATCACTACGGGGCAGTACCCGCAGCGGTGGCGAATCACGTCGTACCTCGACAACCGCCGGGCGAATAAACGCCGTGGCGTCGCGGACTGGCTCGACCCCGAGGCGCCCACCCTGGCCCGAGAGCTCCAACGCAGCGGCTACGCGACCGGACACTTCGGCAAGTGGCACCTGGGCGGGCAGCGCGACGTCGGAGACGCGCCGCTCATCACACGCTACGGCTACGACCAGTCACTAACCAACTTCGAGGGCCTGGGGCCCCGTGTGCTGCCGTTGTGTGACGCGCACGACGGCCGCGCCCCGCACCCACATGCGTTGGGCTCTGATAAGCTGGGCCGCGGTCCCATCGAGTGGCGCGACCGCGCGTACGTTACCCAGGCGTTCACGGAGTCGGCCATCCGGTTCATCCAGGCCGCCGCCCACCGGGGCCAGCCGTTCTACGTCAACCTCTGGCCGGACGACGTGCACTCGCCGTTCTTCCCGCCCGCCGACCTGAGGGGCGACGGCGGCAAACGCGCCCGCTACCACGGGGTGCTCGACGCGATGGACCAGCAGCTCGGCGAACTGTTCACCCTGATCCGCGACGACCCCCGCCTGCGCGACAACACGCTTATCCTGGTCTGCAGCGACAACGGTCCCGAGCCGGGCGCCGGCAGCGCCGGCCCGCTGCGGGGAGTCAAGGCGACGCTCTACGAGGGCGGCGTCCGCTCGCCGTTGATTGCGTGGGGCCCCGGCGTGCTGGCCGACGGTGTGCGAGACGCTGTCAACGATAACTCGGTCCTCGCCGCGTTCGATCTGCCGCCAACCCTGCTGGCGATCGCCGGCATTGAGTCGCCGCTGGTCGACCGCGCCGACGGGCAGCCCCTGCCGGACGTGATCCGCGGCGCCTCACGGGCGTCGCACCAGGGCCCGATCTTCTTCCGCCGCCCGCCCGACCGAAACCGTTTCGGCGGCGTCCCTGACGCCAACCTGCCGGACCTCGCTGTCCGCGATGGCCGATGGAAGCTGCTCTGCGAGTACGACGGCGCCGACGCCCAGCTGTACGACCTCGGCCAAGACCCGGGCGAGACGACCAACGTCGCGGGGGAGCACTCCGCGGTCACGCAGCGGCTCACCCGCGCGGCGGTTGACTGGCACGCCGCGATGCCGCCCGACCGCGGCCCCGAATTGCAGGCCCGCGCCGCGCAGCGGGCGCAGTAGCCGCTACCGGAAGTCGCTCGGGCGGAAGCCGTTGTAGGCGTCGTTGTACCAGTTGTCGAGCCGGCGGAACCGTTCGTACTCGCCCCGCGCAATCCCGGACGAGTACTTGAAGTTGCTCATGCTGTAGGTGGTCCGCGGCGCCGCCCTCCGGCGCCGCCATCGCCAGGCCGCGTCGGCCTGTTCGGCCACAAAGGACACGGTCAACGCGGCCGCCGCGGCCGACAGGAAGAGCTTGCGGGCATTCATCAGGTATTCCTCCGGGTGTAGGGCTAGGGGCCGCCGATCGGCAGAGCCCATGACTCTCCTACGCAGGCCCGGCAGGACTGTTACGGAGCGAACCTCGGAATTCCTCCCCCGACCGGGCAACCCGCAGAGATACTCTGGGGCGGAAGGATACCGTGACGCCTGGCCAGCTGTAGGCGTCGCCGACGACTGCAGCCGTGGCTACGAATCGGCGTGACCAACGTGGACGGCCCCGCAGCGGTACCGGTCCTTCGCGTGGCGGATGCACCGCTTGACCACGACCTCTAGTCGGCTGCCATTGGGCAGCCAGATCTCGACCGTAGCGGGCGGGATGAGGGCCACCGGGGAATAGAATCCCAGGCCCGACCGGGAGACGTCGCACAAGTAGGCGCCGAACAGCTGCTTGTTGTGGCGGAGGATGCCCCACGCCGGGAGCGAAGTGCGCGGATGCGCCCGCTTGCTGTCTGCCGCCTCCGCGACGGCGCCGGTGGCGGGCGGCGGCCCGTTCGGCTTGGCCGGAAGGTCGACGCACGCGACCACCTGGTCCCAGGTTGGATCGCTGGGCAATGCTTGGGAATCGATGGGGGCCACGGCGTCGTCCTCGCCACTTACTGGGCCGCACTAAGCCTGGCCGCGGCGCATCCCGCGGACGAAGCTTTTGGGCTGGGTTCACGGCTGGCGCCGCTACCCAACTCTACCGTGCGGAGAGCCCCGGCAGGGTAGGTCGGTGGTGCGGTGTGCCGCTGCCCGCGGGCAGGTTGGCCCGAGTGTAGCGGTTGGCCGGCGCGACTACGGGCTAGCCCCAGGCCGGGGTGGTCGCGTCGCTAGTGTGGGCCTCAGGGGCGGGGACGCGCGGCGTTTCGACGACGCTGTGGTCGGGCGTCGCACCTTGCCGCTTCCGCTGGGCGTAGAGGTAGCCGAGCTGTGCTGCCGACTTGGCTCCTAGCTTCTGCATCACCTTGTGCCGGTGGAGCTCCATCGTACGCAGGGCGATGCCGAGCTTGTTCGCCGCGCCCTTGTTCGACTCGCCCGAGACCAACAGGTCCAGCAGCTTAATCTCGCGTTCTTGTAGTTCAGGCATGGGTTCTCGTTCAATCAGGGGGAGGGCTCTGATCCAATTCTTGCTAGGTGGTCACACTGCAACCACCAAATCTGCGGGGGCCGGGTGCGAAATCCAGGGTGGCGAATCGGAACAACCGGCGCAACCCGTATGCAACGAACACCACGACCTGCGGACCGGCGGGAACGCGCGGGCCCAAGATAGCCGGGCGCCGGCCGCTGTGGCCCGCGAGCCATTAAGATGCCCGCCGCCATGCCCGTCCCCGCCCACTCAACGCCCGTCTGCAGGCAGCCGCCGGCGCCTTTGCCCCAGGGCGTCACGCGGTGCCGTCATGCCGGCCCGGCCACTACCCTCGAGGACTGCGCCGCGGTGCGACTGGAACTGCACAAGCCGGACGGCCGCGGCACGCTGGCCTGGATCCTGTGGCGGGAACCGACGCGCAAGGCCGTGAGGGTCCGCCCCCTGACCGCCGCCAGGATTACCCAGCTGCGTCCGGGCGATCGGGTGGAGGTGGCGGGACTGGAGTACACAGTTGCGGGGCTTGAGGTGTGGCGTTAGGAGCCACAAGCCCATCAGCCAAACACGCCCAACACCATCAAGAGGCCGCAGAGCGCCACAAGGAGCCCCGCGACGAAGTGGAACGCGTGGACCCGATCTCCCCACAGCAAGCGGGACCGCGCGACCAGCAAGCGGTAGACGACAAAGTCGCTCCGCGCGGCGGCCCACCAGGACATCAGCAGCCCGATTGCGATCATCAGGCCGCCCCAGAATGTGTGCATGCTTCCCTCGCGGCTACTGGCGGGGTCGTCCGAGCAGAACGACGCTTGCTAAGGCGGCGAGGGAAACGCCGGTAGGCGAAGGGACCACCACGGCGTCGAGGATGACCAGGTTGCCCTGTGGAATGAGGTGCGGAAAGTGGGCCGGCGGGAAATCGGGTTCCGGTTCCGACATGCCGACAAGGAAGGCAAGGCTGTTGTAGGTCATCACGTTGAGAGGGCTGGCGTCGTCCCCCACCGAAGAAATGATCAGGCGGCCATCGATCGAACCATCGCGGATTGACGAGAAGTCAACGACGGCCTGGGTCACCATCTCGTTGCTGTCGGGGCTGGTGAAGAGCGCAGGCAAGTCCTGACGCAGGCCGATGGCGTTGTCTGTCGTGAACGATCCTAGGAGCTGATCCCCGTCGAACAGGGCGAACTCGAAGAGGTATTCAATCCCAGAGTTCCCTCTTGCGTTCGAGTTTCCTATGGCGATGGTATCTGCGTCCGGCAGGCGGGGGCTGGGCGTTTCAAACGAGATAACGAGCTTCTGCCCGTAGCGCAGGTCGAGCGGAAAGAAGGCGTCATCCGCGTGGGCCACGCCGCCCGCGACAGCCGTTAACGCCAGCAGCAGGCTGGCTGGTTTCAACTTCATTAGACTCTCCTGCCGGTGTTCTCAAGGAGGTGCAGCCTGTCCACCGTAGCCGCGTGGCTACCCGCTTGCAAGCTAAACGTGCAGGCGTTGGCTCCGCCCGCCGAATTGCCGAGGCTGAGCACCAAAGCGAGAGTATCGGACGGGGCTCCCTGGCTGGCGAAGCACGAGGCAGGCGTGCGTTGAGAGCGACATGGGACGTGCCAACCGGCGGGCGATTCATGCTGCTGCGTCCTCCGATCGATAGGGGACTCTTGTCTTGGTTGCCGCGATGCGGCTGTGCGACTAAGGTTGGGCGAACGGGCGGCGGCGTTCCGCCGAGTCTCATTCTTCGCAACGCAGGTGTTGGATGCACATTAGCCGCGTGCCGGATTGGCGAGGGTCGCTTGTCTACCTGATTGGGACCTGGTGCTGCGTAGCCGCGTGTGGCATCGCCGACGGGCGTGAGGTAGCGATCGGGGCCCACGGCGCATCATTTGATGTGCGCGACAACTGGCGCCGACAGCAACTAGTGGCGAACCTGGGCAGAGACCAGTTCAAGCTCGCGGGTCGGGCCGGCTACTTTGCGACGGTGATCGAGTCGGAGCGATTGCTCGAGGGCGAAGAGCAGCTTATCCACGCGCTGCGGACGCACGTGCAAAACATGGTCGACCGCCCGCGACTCAAGGGCCGCCCCCGCTACACCAAAGACGCCTCCGGGGTAGAGCGGGCGACGCAGTCTCTCGAGGCGTCGGTCAGCGGTTTCCAGATCTTCTACAACGTCTGTTACCTGTCCCAGAACGGGCTCACCTACTGCTGCCTCGTTTGGTCAATCGCCGAGAATGCCGACACGGTCGACGATCTCGCGGCGCGGCTGCACGACGGGTTCGAGATGCCCAAGCCGGGATCGGGATGGCGACGCGGACTCCGGCCCATCGACCGCGGGCTGGTCGTTGGCGGGCACCGGTTGGCGTTCCGTTTCCGGCCATCTGTGTTTAGGCCGGCCGACGACGAGAGTGTGCTGCTGGGACTGCTGACGCCCGATCAGCAGAACGCGATTTACGTGTCGGAGAGCGACACCGACGACCCCAATCGCTTGCTCAACGAGTCTTTCGCAGCCATCAATCTGGGCGAGAGCGTCCCTTTCAAGGAACGAGGCCGCAAAGACATCACCGTGGGCGAAGCATCAGGAAGGATGCTTACTGGGTACGACGGGGCGTTGACCCTGCTGCTCATCGCCTTGCCGGTGGAGCGGGGCCGGACTCTCGACATCCGCTTCCTGCACGAGGGCAAGCCCGACGCCCCTCGCTTCGACCGCGATCTGTTTCTGGAGAGCCTCGACCTAACTCCCGTGAGCGTAGGGTTGGACCTGCCCGAACTCCCTCTGCAAGTGGCCGAGCAGTACCGCAATCAACACGAGCAGGAGCTGGACCGGATTTCCACCCTGGAAGTCCAGACCTCACTCTCCAGCGTTAGCGCGGCTCGGCGGTTGGCTGACGGGCGCCTGCTGCTGACGCACGGATACGGGCTGATCGAACTGAATGGGGACGAGGAGCGGGTTGTCTTGGAAGACGAGCGTTGGGGGCGGCGGTACTCGGCGGCGCCGTGGGGTGGGGGGCTGGCGGTGGCGGTCGCCGACAGCGAGGAGGCAAAGACGCTGGACCCCGATGGCGACCTCAACCTGATAGGCATTACGGCGGACGTGCTCACCAACTGGGGCGACAGCCTCCTCTACTCTCCGCCGCAGAGGTCAGAGCAGCTGGTCGGATTCGAGAATGAACCATCGGGTGTTGGTGCGCAACTGTCGAGTCTCAGGGCCGGCGTGGGCGGTCGTCTCATCACGACATTAAAGGGGCGCCGGCCGATCGCGATTGCCGCCGCCCCCGGCGCCTCTGTCGCCGCCGTGTCCGCCGAACCAGTGCAGCGGGCGAAACTGACCTGGGGGCAGATGTCCCCCTCGTTGTTGTGGGTCGACCTCGAGACCGGCGGGCATGGCGTGATCGCCGAGTGGCGGCGAATCTCGAACGTCGTCGCGGCCGGCGACCAGTGGCTGGTTTCGGGGACGCCGGCCGGCAAACCGTCGGGCGTCTACGTAGCGAACACCGATGGACTGGTGCGCTGCTTGCTGACGGGCGACAGGTTCCTGGGCGTGGCGCTGGAAGAGGAGCGGCTGTGGTACACCAGGCTGACGCCGACGGGTGAGGGCGAGCGGCTGGCGGTGTACTCGGCGCCGCTTGCCGACCTGACCAAAGTTGGCCCGTTGTGCCGGCCATTCTGCGTCGCCAGGATCAATGACGCCGCGGCCCGCTGGCAGCCGCCTGCGCGAATATCGACACAGGAGGGGATCCGCGCCGCATTCTCTTCCGCCTCGGAACAGTGCCAGGCGGTGATCGGGACGCCGCTCCCGACGGATGGGCGCGGGGTGGACCAGCTGCTCTACCCGCTGATCGCCGGGGACGGTCTCAGCCCGGCCGCCAAGCAAATGGTTGCAGTCGCGTTGACGAACTGCCTGTTGGAGCAGGGTGCCGAATGGGTTCACTCGGACCGTGGTGGGTTGGTCGACTGGTTGGCGGCGGACGCGGTCAACCCCGTGAATGCGTTCGCCGAGGGGCACACCCCGGCGGCGCTACTGACCGACACCCTCTACAACGCGGATGGCTATTGGTCCCCAGGCGAGTACATCGTCAAGAACTCTGGCGGTCGGCGGGTGCTATTGTCTCTCGACCCGCAAGTTGTCACGCAGGCCGTTGAGCAGGCACAGCCTCCCGGCGCCACCGAAACACTCGAGTCCGGCACGCCCGGCCGCCTCTTGGAGATGCTGCACTCGGCTCCGAACAACACATTCTTCCGCGCCGCCGTGTACCGCCAGTTTGGAGGCGCGGGCGACGCAGAGACTTTGCGCAGCCTCGCCGCCGAGTTCGTCGACGCCGACATGGCCGAGAGCATTGATCGCCATGCCTGGTTCTCAGCACGGTGGGAGTTGGCCCGCACCGGGGAGCCCGATCCGGAACTTGCCAGCGACCTGATCGACGCCATCAACGAGCATGCCGACGAGCCGGTCCTCTACGTGCTACTCGGGAAGGTCTGCGATAGTGACCCGCAACGCGGCGAAGGCCAGAGCCGCGTCTGCTACGCCCGAGCCCTGGAGCTCGACTCCTGGAGCGAACTCGCCGAGCACGCCCGCGCGCGGATCAGCGAAATAGACAACGCTGCTTCCGGCGTTTCGGGCCGTCCTCAGCCAATCCTGCCGTGAGCACGTGTGGCGAAGTCGCGCGCCCGGCGCCAAAGCTGGGCGAGATGGTGCTGAGCTGGGACCTGCGGTTGCGTTCGCGCCTACCTCCCGAACGGGCTCGCCGCCGCGGGCGATGCGGGGCCGGCGCCAAAGACGCCGCCGACCGAAGGCGCCGGCAGGTTGCCCAGGGTGATCACGCCACTGGGCTCCAGTTCCTCCGCCGCGCCCACGCGGTTGCGGCACGCGTCGGGCGGGGTTGCCTGGCAGCCACAACAGCGGTTAGGAAACAGGGCGCCCTTCAGGCACGGGCAGTGGTAGTGTCCGCCGCAGCAGCCCACGCGGTACGGGTCGCACCCGTAGTTGAAGTTGTGCGTCCGCATCGGGTCGGTCGACGCCAGCGGCAGGCCGTTGGTGTACGTGGTGACCGGGTCGAGCAGGCAGGGCGCCCACGCGCTCGACAGCGTGGCCAGCGGCCCGAAGACCAGCAGCAGGGTAGATGCAATCGACGGTAGGTGGGCGATCACGGCGGGCGCTCCTTGCTCAGCGGGGGAGGGCGCCGGCCCGGGGTCCTGGGGCCAGCGGGCGCGCGAAGCGCCGTGAAAGCATGCCCGCGCGTCAAGGCACGCGCCGCGAGAATACAGCGGGCGGAGCAGAATCTTGAGGCCTGGAATCGGTGCGGGCGTCACGCCCAGCGGCCACAACCCAGCCGGCAGAGTTTCCGCAGTCGTCAGCCATGCGTCAGACCGACCTCCTTGCCGGCCGCAGGAGCTACGCCGCCTTGCCGATCCGTCCTTGCGGCGACTGCAGGTGGAACAGCGAGAGCAACTCGTCGCGCGACAGCCCGTAGCTGCGGGGCGCGTTGGTGTCGCTGAACACGCTCTGGAAGAGCTCTCGCTTCTGCGCGAGGATGTCGTCGATGCGTTGCTCGATAGTCCCCATCGCGATGTAGCGGGTGACAGTCACCGCTCCCTTGGCGCCGATGCGGTGCGCACGATTAATCGCCTGGTCCTCGACCGCCGGGTTCCACCAGCGGTCGAACAGGAACACGTACTCGCTGAACTGCAGGTTCAGGCCCACGCTGCCGGCGCCGTAGCTCATCAGGATGACCGAGCAGTCGGGGTCGTTCTTGAAGCGGTCGATCACGCCGTCCCGCTTGGCGTGCGGCACGCGCCCGTGGTACTGCGCGGGCGAGAAGCGGCCGAGCCGCTCGGCGATGACATCGATGGCGTCGACCCACTGGCTGAACACAATCGCCTTGCGGCCGCTGGCGGCGACCTCTTCCAGTTCGGCCTCTAGGCGGTCGAGCTTGCTGCTGCTCTTGGTGAGCGGGTCAAAGTTGCAGATCTGCTTGAGCCGCAGCACCAGCTCGAACACGTGCTGCAGGGTGATCGCCTCGCCCAGGCCCTCCAGCTCCAGCACGCCGTTCTGCTCGGCGTTGTGGTAGGCGTCCCACTGCTCTGGGTTGAGGTCGATGTGCTCGTCGCGGACGATCTTGGGCGGCATGTCCGTCAGCACCATCTCCTTGGTGCGGCGGAGCACCGAGTCGCCCACCGCCGCGCCGATCTGTCGCGCGGTTTGACCGAGCCGTAGCTTGCCGGGCGAGACGAACTCGTAGATGCCAACCAGGTCGTCCAGGCTGTTCTCGATCGGGGTGCCGGTGAGGGCCCAGCTGCGCTGCCGCGGCACGCCGCGCACCGCGGCCGCCGTGGCGCCCGAGCGGTTCTTGACGCGTTGCGCCTCGTCGATGACGACCAAGTCGTAGGGCTGCGACTCGTGCAGCGTGTCGGCGTCCCGCACGGCGGTCTCGTAGTTGGTCATCGTCACGACGGCCGACGAGTTCTCCCACGCCCAGCGGCGCTTTTCCCCCGTGCCCTCGACCGTGACGACCGACAATTCGGGCGCCCACAGCGCGAATTCACGCCGCCAATTGGTGATCAGCGGCTTGGGGCAGACCAGCAGCACCCGCCGCACCTGGCCGCTGTGCGCGAGCAAGCGGATCGTGGTGATCGTCTGCATCGTCTTGCCGAGCCCCATCTCGTCGGCCAGCACCGCCGACTGCCGCGGGTACAAGAACGCCACGCCGTCTAGCTGGTACGGGAACGGGTGGAACGGGAACCGCAGGCTCTTGGCCGCCAGCAACGACTCCAGCGGTGGCTGCAGCAGGTACTGCAGCCGATCGGAGAGCTTGACGATGTCGCGCGGCGGGCGGATGCGGGTGTGCTTCGAGCTACGACGGCTCCTCCGCCTAGGGCCGACGGCATCGCCGCTCGGCGGTGGGGGAGGGGCGGCGTTGCTCCTGCCCGCCAGGAAGGCATCACCCTCGGGCAGCAGGCAGCCGTTGGTGCGGACCCGCGGCGCCGCGACCGACACCGAGGCCACCGGCGGCTGCGGGAACGCGATCGCGTCGGTGCCGCCGAAACGATCGGCGCCGACCGTCATTACCAACTCGTCCGAGCCGACAGACCAGGTTTTCGGGGCGGCGTGTTGGTCAGGCGGCGACACTGCTGGGCGCCTCCGGCGTGCTCAGTCGCTGTGCTTCGCGGACCGCCTCGTGAACGCGCTCGAACGGCTCGGCGAGCTCGATGTGCTGGTCGAGCGTGGCGAGCAGCTCTTCGACCTCCGCGGCGGCCTCCTCGTCAAAGCCTGTTAGCGGGACGGGTGACGCGGGCGACTCTTCGTCGGCAGCCGGGGATTCTGTGGTGTCGGTCGTGTCCGCGGTTTCTTCGGCCGGCGCCAGCAGCATGACCGGCAGGCCGGCGGCGGGCGCGGCGTCCGCGTGCTGAACCAGCAGCAGCGTCGGTTTGATCTTGGCGGCATTGACCAGGGCGCCGCCGATGAGCTCGCCGCAGACGTGCGCCGACAGCGTGGCGCCGAACAGGATCTCCTGCGCCCTGGTGACCGCCAGCGGCGTGGAGCAGTGGAACTCGAGAGGTCTGCCGCTTGCCGAAACGATCAGCAGCCCTCCTGTGTAGCCGAGTTGGGGGTCATGGAGGACCGCCAGGTACCCCACGGAGGGGGCCCGGCGTCCCCGATTCGGGACATTCATCAGCAGTCGTCGATCAGGAGGAGAGCAGTCAGCAGCTGGCGCCGGCATAGCAGGGCTAATTGGGCAGACGCACATTTCAAGCATCGGGACCCGGAGCGGACAGACTTTAGCAGCCGCTGCGACCCGCCTGACCGGAGACAAATCTTGGCGCCGCGGGGGTCGGATTTGCGCCGAAACGCTGGATTCCCTGTTTGACCTCCGTTAAAGTAAGGGCTTAGGCGAAAAGGCAGGCATCCCCACCCGCCGGGTGGTGTTTGCGACCCGCGGGTCGAAGCCGGCAGTGCTGTCACGCCCGGCCCTGGCCCTAGCGGACAGGACAGGCCGGCAACAGGACGACAAACCGGACCGGCGCCAGCCACATTCGCTCTTATCAACGCTGTTATCCAAGGAAGCCGACCCCGCTATGGCCGAGAACAAGCCGCCGCTCGCCCCGCTGTTTTCCCAGGTTGACGTGTCGACCGGCTCGCCCCCCAATACGATGCTGCCACCTGCGGAAGAGCACAACGAGCTGCTCCGCGAGGTGCTGTCCGCTCAGGACCGGACCAACGAGCTGCTGGAAGAACTGGTCGGCGCGATGGCCGCCCAGCACAAGCAGCGGGCCAACGAGCTCAACCAGTGGAAGTCCGCCAACCCGCAGCTCTCCAAGCGGTGCCGCAAGGCCGCCGAGACGCTCAGCCAGGTCCAGGTGGAGTACCTGGAGCGGATGACCGACGAGATCATGGAGAACCGCGAGGACCTGGTCTACGGCGAGTTCATGCTGAGCGAGTTCATCGACCGCTTCGGCCCCCGCTTGGCCCATCTCAACGGCGTGATCCAGGTGCTGGCCCAGCTCAGCGCCAACGGCGGCGAGGAAGAGGCGGAAGAGTAACGCCGCATACATAGCCAACGAACCACCCCACACCCCGCTCGGTTGAGTGGGGTGTTTTTGTGCGCCGGGCGTGCTGGATGCGAACGTGGCCGCGTCGGCCCGCCCCGTGAGCGGCGGGGCCCCTCGGTCACCCGTGCCCATGCGTTCGCTGCCCGTGCCTGAGTGGCCGGTCCCGTTGCCACCCGCTTGTCGGGCGACTATCGTTGCATGTCTCACCCCTCACGCAACTTCCTTACAGGCCTCACCCCTCCTATGAGCGAAGCGAACCTCCAAGCCGCGGTGGACCAAGCCCAGCAGGACCTCGACGCGCACACCGTGGAGACGGTCGCCTGGCACTTCAACGACAACACCGGCTGCCCGTTCTGGCTGGAGAAGAAGCGGGAGCTCAACTTCGACCCGCTCACCGAGATCAAGTGCTTTGAGGACCTGAACAAGTTTCCGGACTTTGAGGACGAATGGCTCCGCGGCGGGCCGGTTCGGCGGTGGGTGCCCCAGGGCCTGGCCGACAAGCCGGTCTACGTGTTCGAGACCGGCGGCACCACCGGCGTGCCCAAGAGCCGCATCGCGATCGACGACTTCCGCACTGACTACTCCAACTTCTCCGACACGCTGCCGGACCAGTATTTCCCGCCCGGCGCCAACTGGCTGATGCTCGGCCCCAGCGGACCGCGGCGGCTGCGGCTGGCGGTGGAGCACCTGGCTCAGCACCGCGGCGGCATCTGCTTCTGCATCGATCTCGACCCGCGGTGGGTGATCAAGCTCATCAAGAAGGGCAAGATGGATCAGGTCGAGGAGTACAAGAAGCACTGCATCGACCAGGCGATCACGATCCTCACCGCCGGGCACGAAGTGAAGTGCATGTTCGGCACGCCAAAGCTGATCGAGTCGCTCTGCCTGGAGCTTGAAGAACGCGGCACGAGCCTGGCCGAGGTCGGGATTACGGGCATCTTCTCCGGCGGCACCGAGTTTACGCCGCAGTGGACCAAGTTCTGCGTCGAGGAGCTGTTCGGCGGCCCGCCTGAGAAGTCCGGCGTGTACATGACGCCCACCTACGGCAACACCCTAATGGGCCTGGCGTGCAGCGAGCCGGTCACGGCCGAGAACAAGTACAAGATCACCTACCACGCCCCGCAGCCGCGGGCCGTGCTGCAGGTGGTGGACTTTGACGACACCGACCGAGTGGTCGGCTACGGCGAGACTGGCCGCTCGAAGCTCACCACGCTGACCAAGGAGTTCTTCGTCCCCGGCTTCCTCGAACGCGACGAGGGCGAACGCGAACGCCCTTACGAGGCGTACCCCTGGGACGGCATCAGCGGCGTGCGGCCGTTCAGCCGGTTGGCCGGTGGGACCACGGTCGGGGTCTACTAGCCCGGCGAAGCTTCAGAACTGCCGCAGGGCGGCGGTCTGTGGCCGCCGGCGGGCAAGCAGCTGCAGGTCAGGCTGGCGATCCCTGCACGCGGTGCGGGGGCGGGCCTTGGCGGCGCCGATCGGGTGGTGGTCGACCCAACCGGCCACGGGATCCACGCAACCGTCGCAACCCGAACGCTTTCGCGCAGTTACCCTGTGGGAAAAACCTGCCAGGCTTAACGTGGCGGCGCGCGGGGGACGATCTATTCTTCTACGGGCCCGGCTGATCCGGTTGGGCCCGCCCCTCCCCCTCGCCGCCCCGTTTCCCTCCCGACTCTTGCCTCACGCCATGATCGAATCCGCCGCCGCGACCACGACCCCCGCCAACGACCTGCTCAGCGACCGCGTCTCTAGCGCGCTGGCGGCCAGCCCGCACGTGCCGGGCGGCAAGCTGCGGGTGGAGGCCGCCGACGGCGAGGTCCGCCTGCACGGCAACGTCACGACCTTCTTCGAGAAGCAGATGGCGCAGGAGCTGGTGCGTCGGCTCGACGGCGTCGACCGCATCGAGAACCTGCTGCAGGTGAGCTGGTCCTAACGGCCGCCCCGCACCAGACCGATGCCGCTCTGGCAAGAAACGATCGTCGACCTCGACGCCGGGCGCGACCGGGTGCGTGTCCGCCGCTACGGGGTTATTGAGACCCGCGGCGGGCGGTTGGAGTCGGTGACGCTCCGACCGTGGCCGAAGCTGCTTTCCGCCCGCGAGCTGTGGCCGGTCGGCGACCGCTACCACGAGCGCGGGCCCGAGGACCGTTGCCGGCTGTACTACAACCAGCCGCTGCGGTGCCCAAACTTCTTGGCGCTGAAGTATGTCGCCACTACCCGCGGCGCCAGCTACCGGACCTTCTTGGCCGCGTTGCGGGCGCTGGACCTGGTGGCGGAGATCAAACGCACCGACGCCATCGTCTGCGACGCCGCCAACAGCCGCCTGTCCGACCGCTTTATGGCCCGCATGGGTTGGTCGCCCCACGCCCCGATGCCCTGGCGGCGGAACTTCATTCGCCGGTTCTACGGAGTGTACCCGAGCGTGATTCCTGAGCAGCCGCGCGCAGCGGACTTTCCGCAAGCTACGCTTGCCGGAACGACCGCCGTCGGCGACGGCGGCGCAGAGTCTGCCCCTCAGGAATTGATCCATGGCTAACTCGAGCAAGGGCTACCGCCGGTTGGACGCGTGGCAGAGTTCGATGAAGCTAGTAGGAGCGGTCAGGGAGATCTCCCGTACACTCCCCGACGACGACCGCAAGAAGCTGACCAAGCGGATGCAACGCATCTCGGCCACCGTCCCCCGGACGCTCGCCCGAGGGTTCGGCCGCGGCGGCAAGGAGTACCGCCAGTACGTGCTCGACGCGCGTGAGTCGCTCTCCGAACTCGAGTCCCAGATGCAGGCGGCCGTGCGGCTGGGCTATCTCCGCGCCGACCAGGCCAGCGCCGCTGGACGATCCGCCCGCGACACCGCTTCGCGGCTTAACTGCTTGGCGATGTCGCTGGAGCTTAGCTAGCGAAGGCGGGTTTCGGGTCGAGGGTTTCGGGTTTCGATACAGAGGGGAAAACTCATGGCCGCCGCCCGCAAAGGCTATCGCAGCTTGGATGTCTGGCAGCGGGCGATGGAACTGGTCGAGGCGGTGTACAAGGTCACACAACTGCTACCGGACTCGGAGCGGTTCGGGCTAATCTCCCAGATGCAGCGAGCGGCCGTTTCGGCGCCGAGTAACATCGCCGAGGGGTACGGCCGCGGTGGTAGGGACTACCGCCGATTCGTCGTGATGGCCCGCGGATCCGTGATGGAGCTTGAAACACAGTTTGAGATCACAGTTCGTCTGAAGCTCCTCTCCCGTGAAGAGATTCGTGAGGCGTGGGATCTGAGCCAGGGCACAGCGAAGATGCTGTCACGTCTGGCCGATTCGCTGAAAGGCCGCTAGCGGCCTCCAGGATTCCGAAACCCGAGACCCTATACCCGAAACCAGCCGCCCGCCAACTGCCCTTGGCCCCGCGCGGCCGGGGTGCTACGCTCCGCCACGTGATCACCCGCCGCTAGCACCGCGGCGGTGCGGACGTGCCCGCCCCTTCCTACCGGATTGCCTCACGGATGAGCGCCCGGCAAACAATCTGTTGTCTCGTGTGCCTGTCGATGCTGACTGGTTGCGGGCGGGTTGTGTTCCGTCCGGACCAGCAGACCGCGCAGGCGATCTCGCTCTCGCCTGAGCAGCAGCAGACGCTCGCCCAGCAACAGCAGCAGTTCCAGAACCGCGCGGCGGAACTGGACCGCGACAACCAGGAGCTCGAATCGCTGCTCGCGCAGTCGCGGCAGGAGAGCCAGCTGCTCCGCGAGCAGGTCTCCGCGACGCAGTCGCAGCTCCGCGCCACCACCGACCAACTCGCCGGGCTCCAGCAGGAACGCGCCCAGCTGCAGAGCAAGACGCAGGCCATGATGGCCAGCGTTAAGACGCCCGGGCCGGCCGGCATCCGCGCCAACAACACGCTGTTGCGTCCGCTCAGCGTCGGCAGCCTGCCGGGGGTCGACGTGCGCCAGGACGGCGACACCATCCGCATCTCGATCCCCGCGGACGAGGTCTTCCAGCCCGGCGCCGCGCAGCTCAAGCCGGGCGGCGACCAGCTGCTGATGCGGGTTGCTGCCGACGTGATCGCCGCCTACCCCGAGCAGGTGATCGGCATCGAGGGCCACACCGACAGCGCGCCGCCGGCGTCGCCGCAGTTTCCCACCAGCCACCACCTGTCGGTGGCGCAGGCGACTACCGCCTACGACCTGCTGACCCGCGGCGCCAACGTCCCGGCCCAGCAGGTGTTTGTGATCGGCCACGGCGGGAACCACCCGCGGATGTCCAACGCCACCGATGCGGGGCGTCAGGCGAACCGCCGGATCGAGGTGGTTGTCTATCCCGAGGTGGTGCGCCGCCGGTAGACAGTTGCGGCCAGCCCTCGGCGTTGCTCCTCGCGCCTCGCGGGCCCCCATGCCGCCCCGGGCCCGTCGGGATTAAACTAGGGGACTCCCCTGAGCCCCGAGACCCGAGCCTCGCACCTATGCTGGCGATCATCAACTACGAGATGGGCAACCTCCGCTCCGTGCAGAAGGCGCTGGAGAAGGTCGGCCACGACGCGGTCATCACCGATGACCCCGCGCAGATCGCCGCCGCGGACAAGCTGGTGCTGCCCGGCGTGGGCGCGTATGCCGACGCGATCGCCGCGCTCCGCAAGAAGCGGCTCGTGGAGCCGATCCAGCAGGCGATCGCCGACGGCAGGCCGTTCCTCGGCGTCTGCCTGGGGATGCAGCTGCTGTTTGACGTCAGCTACGAGGACGGCGAGCACCAGGGCCTGGGCGTGGTGCCGGGTAGGGTCGTCAAGTTCGACGTGCCGCGGGAGCTGAAGGTGCCGCACATGGGCTGGAACCAGGCCGCCTTCGCGAAACCGACCCGACTGTTCAGCGGGGTGCAAGACAACGCCTACTTCTACTTTGTGCACTCTTACTACGTTGTCCCCGAGGACGAGGGCGTTGTTGCGGCGCGGTGCGACTACGGATCGCCGTTCTGCGCGGCGATCGAGCGTGACAACCTGTTCGCCACCCAATTCCACCCGGAGAAGAGCCAGGCCGACGGTCTGCGGGTGCTAAAGAACTTCGCCGAGTTGTAGGCGTCCCGCGGCGTTCTTGACCGCCGGGGGCGGAATACGGCCGCGGGCCGCGGGTTGAATGCGGTACCCCCATTTGCGATAGTAGAGGCTCGGGCAGAGCTAAGAAACCTCTAGGATTCGCGATGGAAGTTTGGCCGGCAATCGACCTGCGGGGCGGCAAGTGCGTCCGCCTGCGTCAGGGCGATTACGAACAGGAAACGGTCTTCGACGACGACCCCGTCGGGGTGGCGCGGCAGTTCGCCGCGGCCGGCGCCAAGCGGCTGCACGTCGTGGACCTGGACGGCGCCCGCGAGGGGACGTCGGTCAACCTGCCGGCCGTGCAGGACATTGTCGCGAACGTGGACATGCAGGTGGAGCTCGGCGGCGGCGTCCGCGACGAGCAGTCGATCCTCGAGCTGCTCGGCTTCGGCCTGCACCGGCTGGTGATCGGCACCTCGGCCATCAAGCGGCCGGACTGGTTCCAGGAGATTGTCCGCAAGTTCCCCGACCGCCTGGTGCTCGGCATCGACGCGCGTGACGGCCGCGTCGCGACCGACGGTTGGCTCGAAACCTCCGACACCCCCGCGGTGGAGCTGGCCCAGCGATTCAACGACGAGCCCGTCGCGGCGATCGTCTACACCGACATCGCCACCGACGGCATGATGTCGGGTCCCAACATCACCGCGATGGCCGAGATGCAGAACGCCGTGAAGCTGCCGGTGGTGGCCTCCGGCGGTGTGACCTCCATCGACGACGTCCGCGCCCTCCACCAGGCGGGGCTGGCCGGGTGCATCATCGGCCGCGCCCTGTACGAGGGCGCCATCGACCTGTCCGAAGCGGTGCAGGTCGCCGGCGACTAGACCGCCGGCGCACGACGCCCGCCAGACTTGTGCTGGCCGGGGCGCACACGCTGTACACACGCGGCGTGGAACACGCTTGCCGCGCTGCCTCGTTTTTTCTTCGCGACCTCTGACGGATTCCTGCGGAGCGCCTTTGCGCCGCCGCGCCGGCGGGCGACAATGGAGTTGGCAGCCCGGTCCCCGCCGCCTAGCGACGCGGGCCGTCCGGCGGGGATCCCTTCTCTTCTCCCATCAAAGGAGCCGCCCGACCAGCAGCACGCGACGCGAGATCCTGTTTCGACGGACGCCCTGCGCGACGCTTCGTCCTTCCTCCGCTCCTTTTCCTTTTCTGCTCTCGGAGGCGACTATGGCTATCAATGTCGAAAATGTCCGCAACATCGCGGTGTGCGGACACGGTTCATCGGGCAAGACCTCTCTGGTCGATGCCCTCCTCGTCAAGTCCGGCGCCGTGAGCGGTCGACCCAGCGTCGACGACGGCACGAGCATCTGCGACTTCGACGAGGAGGAGAAGCACCACAAGCACTCGGTCGAGGCGACCCTCACCCACTTCGAGCACGCGGGCAAGTGGTTCAACGTGCTCGACACGCCGGGATACCCGGACCTCATCGGACAAACCATCAGCGCGCTGCGCGGCGTGGACACCGCGCTGATCACCATCGACGCGCACGCGGGCATCAAGGTTAACACCCGCCGCGTCTGGGAAGAAGCCGGCAAGGCCGGGCTGGCGCGGATCCTCTGCATCACCAAGCTCGACGACCACAACGTCGACTTCCAGGGCCTGCTGGACTCCATCCACGAAACCTTCGGGCAGGGCTGCGTGCTGTTCGACGCGCCCGACGGCACCGGCGACGGCTTCCACGAGGTGATCGGCTCGCTCGACCCGGTGCACGGCGAATCGACCGTGGTCGACCTCGCCGCCGTTCACGAGACCGCCGTCGAGACCATCATCGAGGTCGACGAGGAGGTGATGGAGAAGTACTTCGAGGGCGAGGAGCCGGACCACGAGAAGCTGGCGCGGCTGGCCGTTGAGGCCGAGAAGCAGGGCACGGTCACGCCGATCGTGTGCGTCAGCGTGAAGAACGACATCGGCGTCAAGGAGCTGATGGACATGCTGGCCGAGGAGGCCTTCTCCCCCTGCGAGATGCCCCACAAGGCCCGCAAGGAGGGCGACGAGGTGACCCTCAAGGCGGACCCGTCGGCGCCGCTCGCCGCGCAGGTGTTCCGCACCCGCGTCGACCCGTTCGTGCAGAAGCTGTCGTTCATCCGCGTGTACTCCGGCACGCTCAAACGCGACTCGGTGGTCCCGAGCGCCGAAGCGCCCAAGGGCGTGAAGCTCGGCGCGCTGCTGCGCGTGCAGGCGGACAAGACCGAGCCGGTCGACGAGGCCGGCCCGGGCGACATCGTGGCGGTCGCCAAGTGCGACGACCTGCACACCGGCATGTCGCTGGGCGAGGTGGAGCTGCCGCCGATCAACTTCCCGACCGCGATGATCGGCCTGGCGGTGTCGCCCAAGAACCACGGCGACGAGGCCAAGCTGTCGACCGCGCTGCACAAGCTGGTGGAAGAAGACCCCACCATCCACGTGGAGCACGACCCGGAGACCAAAGAGACCGTGCTGACCGGCATGAGCGAGCTGCACCTGAACCTGGTGCGCGAGCGCGTCGCCCGGCGGGACCACGTCGAGATCGAGACCCACGAGCCGAAGATCCCCTACCGCGAGACCATCACCTCCAACGGCGAGGGGAGCTACCGCCACAAGAAGCAGAGCGGCGGCGCGGGGCAGTTCGCCGAGGTGCACATCCGCATGTACCCGCTGCCCGAGGGCGCCGACCCGGATGAGTACGCCACCAAGGACCGCTTCCCGCAGCTCAAGCACACGCACTACCACGCCAAGCACCACTTCCTGTGGGTGGACACCGTGGTCGGCGGCGCGATCCCCGGGAACTTTATGCCGGCCATCGAGAAGGGCTTCCTGGAGCGGATCGGCCAGGGCGTGATCGCCGGCTGCCCGGTGCAGAACGTCTGCGTCGAGGTGCACTTCGGCAAGGACCACCCGGTCGACTCCAACGAGACCGCCTTCAAGATGGCGGCCAGCAAGGCGTTCGCCGAGGTGTTCAAGCAGTCTCGGCCCGCGCTGATGGAGCCGTTCGTCAAGCTGGAGATCACCGTGCCCGCCGACAACGTGGGCGACGTCAGCAGCGACCTCTCCGGCCGCCGCGGCCAGATGCTGGGCATGGACCAGGCGCCCGGCGGCCTGACCGTGATCACCGCCAAGGCGCCGCTGGCGGAGGTCATGACCTACGCCCGCACGCTCGGCAGCATGACCGGCGGCCAGGGCAGCTACACGATGGAGTTCGCTGCCTACGAACCCGTGCCCGGCCACGTTCAGCAGGAGGTGATCGCCAAGGCGAAGGTGCGGGACGACGATGACTGACGCCTGACGCACGAGGGCGTTCCGCTCGCGCAGGAGCTCCCTCTGCGTCCGCTCCGATCACCGCGAACCACGCAGGCCGAAGGCCGACCAGTCGGTCGCCAGCGCGTCGTCGATGGCGGTGATGGTTGTGTCGCGGTCGTTGGTCTCGCGCGTGAGCGGCGGGTCTTCGATGGGCGTCCGCGTGTCGGCCAGGGTGGCGAAGGCGGCCCGCACCGGCGGGGCGAGCGGCGAGCGCTGCAGCCTGGCGCCGGGCGTGTACGGGTTGTCGGGCAGCGGGGTGTCCTCGTACTCGAACAGGCCGCCCTGGAACAGGTTCTCGTTGAGGTTGAGCGGCGGCGACCACCGCACCGCGCGGCCGATGCAGAAGTAGAGCCGCGTCGGGTCGGTGATGTTCTTGTAGCTGCCGTAAGGGTTGCGGAGCCGCAGGCCGGTGAGGTTGTCGTCGTTGTCGCGCAGCACGCTGTCGATCATGAAGATGTGCTGGCCGCGGCGGTAGGTGCTCTGGTTGCCCTCTAGCTCGGGGTCGTCCAGCTGGATCGCGAGGTAGTTGCTGACGTTTGAGCGGGCGCCGGTGTACATGGCGTAGCCGGCCTGCAGCTGGCTGTCGGTCCACGCGAGCAGTTCCTGCACGCCGGCGTTGATCGCGTCCTGCAGGGGGCCGGCGGGCTGGCCGGCGGCGTGCCAGTCGACCACGTCCTGCGGGTCGACCCCGTCGTCGATGGTCCAGTAAGACTTCACCAGGTTAAGCTGCCCGGGCAGCGTCTGGTCGCCGCTGGCGATCGACGCGTAGGTCCCCTGCATGCGGCGGAAGAACGCGAACGCCTTCTCGACGATCGCCACCCACAGCGAGCCCTCCTGCCCGAGCTTCGCGTAGCGGAGCGCGCCGTCGCCGGTGACCCACAGGTCGGCGTCCACGCGGACGTAGACTTCCTGTCCGGCGTCCCAGAAACGCACGGCGTAGGTGCCGTCGCCCAGATCGGTGACCATCTGCCGGATGTAGTCGGGGTACGCGTCGGCCACGGCCGAGAGCGTCGCGACAAAGTAGCAGTCGCCTACGCTCCCCTGGAAGATGTCTTCCTTGCTGGGGCCGCCGCTGGCGAACAGCGGCTGGTCCGCAAAGTTCTGCAGGGACAGCGGCACGGGGTTGTCCTCGTTGATGATCGGCAGCGGGTCGGCCAGCGAGCCGCCGGTGAGCTGCTTGCCGACCGGAGTGCTGGTCGCGCCCTTGTCGAAGCTGTAGCCCATGAACGCGTCGACCTGGTGCACGGCGTTGCTGTTGAGCTCGGCCGGCGACGCGTCGGCCGCCAGGTCGGTGGGGGCCAGCCAGAAGCCGTCCAGGCCAGCGCCGCCGGTCAGCACCGCGTAGCCCCCGGCCAGGCTCACCAGGTGGTCGTCGCCGTCGTCGCCGAAGAGCTGGTCGAACCCCGCCGCGGCGTACAGGCCGTCGTTGCCGGCGCCGCCGCGGAGGATGTCGTCACCCGCCTTGGCGTACAGCTGGTCATCGCCGGCGCCGCCGTGGAGCGCGTCGGGGCCGCTTCCGCCGCGGAGCGTGTCGTCGCCGTCGCCGCCGTAGGCGAGCACCGGGATGGCGGTGTGGTTGTCGAACTGGTCGTCCCCGTCGTAGCCGTGGAACACCACCTTCGCGGGCGAGCCGGCGATAACCTGCGCGTGGGTCTCGACGAAGGTCGGCTGGCCGTCGACCAGCTCGTAGTGGCCCAGGCTGACGATGGTCAGCACGATGGGCGGCGTGTTGATGTCAAACTGCTGCACCACGCGCGACACCTCCGCCTTGTCGGCGAGGTTGGTCCCGTGGATCGTCACCACGTCGCCGTTCTGGTAGATCCCGGCGGCGGGCTGAGAGTAGATGGTCTCATGGTGGTCGGACGGCGGCGTTGTTCCGCCCAGGTCGATCGGCGTGGCGGCGAAGACGATCCGGTCTTCGAGCGGCTCGAAGCGGTGCGTTGAACGGGAGCTTGGACGGGGGCTACGCATGGCGGGACCTCGGGCGAGGCGCGGGGGAGGGGACTCGCTCTGCAAATCACCGTCCGGCGGCGCCGACCGCCACGCAAACCGATACTATGTGAACTTTCGAGTAGAAAACGGCCACCTGCCGTGGTCCAATTAAGGCGTCGCTGCGCGGCGGCTGTGCGGCGGTCGCCTGGGATCCGCCCGTCCGATCTGGGGTGATGGCGGTGGAAGACGCACGGCTGGTTGGTAGGCGGAAGAGATAACTTTTGTCCCTATCGGCGAGTATGGGTGGACAAAAGTCGGCCGACTCAAGAATTGAGGTTTCGTTAGACACTGCTATACAAGCACGAAACGATTCTCGCGCTCCAAGAGCCCCCCGACTTTTGTCCCTAAGGATCGATGTCGTAGAAGGGGACAGAACTACGACCGATGATCCGGGAGCGGGACCGGTGCGAAGGGTACGGCGGGCGTGCTGGGGCGTGCGAGCTCGTCAAGCCGCGGCTCACACCGGGCTTCGTGACCTCAAACGCATGTTAATAACATTTGATGGAGGTGCTGAAGTGCTTGCACGTGTTGGGCTGGTGGTCGTTGCGGGAACGCTGGTTGGTTGCTCGGGCCGGCCGGCGTCGGTTGAGCCGCAGTTTGACCCTGTCGGCATGGCCCAAAAGGCGCTGGCCGCGTACGACGCCGACAGCGACGGCCGCCTGTCCGGCGGAGAGCTCGACGCGGCGCCGTCGATCAAGCAGCACCTGGCGTTGTACGACAAGGACTCCGACGGCGCGATCACGGTAGGGGAGCTGCGGTCGCGGTTCTCCGATTGGGAGTCCGGCGGGGTTGGCTTCCGGCGGCTCGATCTGAAGGTGCTGATGGACGGCCGGCCGCTGGCCGGCGCCGAGGTGACCTTTGAGCCGGAGGTGTTCATGACGAGCTGGGCGAAGCCCGCCACCGCCACGACCGACAGCTCGGGCATGGCGAAGATCAGCGTCTCGGCGGACGACCTGCCGGCGGCGCTCAAGGGCAGGGGCGATGGCATCCGCGGCGTCTGCGTGGGGGCGTACCGGGTGAAGGTTACCCACCCGAGCAAGAAGATCCCCGCCGCCTACCAGGCCGGCGACGCGCTAGGCATCGAGACATCGCGCGAGGGCGCCGGGCCGATCGCCGAGATCGTGGTCAGCTCGCAAGGCTAGCCGGCTATTGGGGGCCGGGGTCCTCGTTGGTGGCCCGATCGTCGCCGCCGTCGGAACGGTGCCCGTTGCGGCGGTGCACCTCCGGGTCGATGTCGTAGGCGATCATGGTCACCGACCCGTCGAGGAACGACATGTGGCACCCGCCGGGGTGCGCGCTGCCGAAGCGGTCCTCAAAGTCCAGGCCGGGCGTGTCCTGGATGGGCGTGCGACTCTCGTCATCGGGGGCGTAGTGGTAAGTGGAACGCGCGAGGTCGTCCTGCAGGCCGCAGTACATGGACCAGTCGTTGCCGTGCTCGTGCCCGTCCTCGTAGTTGTTGGTGTTGATGTTCCGCTCGCCCAGGGCGTAGGTCTTGCTGACGCCGTCGGTCACCGCACGCAGCGGGATGGTGGTGCCTGAGGCGATGATGCCCGAGGTCCAGTTCAGCTTCTGGGGCCAGTTGTCGGCGGCTAGAACCTGTTCTGGCGTGCGCTTAGTCCCGAGGATGCTGACGACATAGTTCTCCAGGTAACGGACGTCGCCGGCGTTGGCGGCGTAGTCGGCCCGCGCGTGGTACGGTGAGCGGCGCGAGTTGAATGCGGCGTGGCCCTGGTCGTTGGGGTAGGGGTTGGGCCCGCGGCGGGTGGGGCAGTTCATCATACCGATGGGCATCTGGTCGCGCTGCTGGAAGACCGGCCACTTGCCTCGGTCGGTGAGCCCAGCGCCCATGTCGCGGATCTGCTGCTCCTCGACGTACGGAAGGATGTTGTAGATCCAACCGCCCGGCTGGTTCTTGCCGAACCCGCGGTCCGGATCGCCGAGCCACTGGCCGAACCAGCCGCCGCTGGGGAGCGAGCTGTGGGTGTCCTGGTGCATCAGCATCGCGAGCGTGAGCTGCTTGAGGTTGTTCTTGCACTGGGACCGCCGCGCCGCCTCTCGCGCCGCTTGCACGGCGGGCAGCAGCAGCGCCACCAGCACGCCGATGATGGCGATCACCACCAACAACTCGACCAGCGTAAAACCAGACCGTGATGTGATTCGCATAGCTGCTTGCGTGTGATGAGTGAGGAGAAGGCGGCCGCGCCGTTCAGGACCGAGGGGCGCTGCGCCTCTTCGATGCTAACAGATCAAACACGGCGTGTCGAAGAACGGCCCGCCGGGAGTTGCGCAGGCGATCAACGCACTTTGCGCATCCGCCAAGTCGTGGGCATGTGTAGTGAAGCAGTTGCTGGCGCTGACGATCTGATAGTATCGAAGTGCGCCGATTTTACTAGTTTGTAGGAGACGCGGCGGTTTACGATCTGAGTATTGGTCTTGCTGCGTTGGCGTCCGCCTGCTGCCCTCATCCTCGACCACGGCGGCGAGCGTCGGCGCGGCTTCCCCGCGAAGTCGAGCAAGCAGAGTCTCCTCACCGCTGGATCGAAAGGCGCCCTGTTGTGCAGCATCATTGGCAGAGGTTCTTGGGGTGTGTGGTTGTGGCCGCGGCGGCTGCGTGGACTAGCGCAGAGGCGGCGGTCACCGTTTCATCGCTGCACGACGCCTCGTTCGACGGGCTTGACGCGTTGATTTCCGACTCGGACCTCATCCAGGGTTTGGTCGACGAGCCCGTCAGCTTCAACGACCCCGGCGTGTACACCAACGTGGGCGACCTCGGTTGGCACCCGGCGAACACCAACCCCGCTGACCACCTGCCGATCTTCACTGACGGGCTGGGCGGGGTCCGCAACCTGGCGGGCCTGCTCAACGAGAACTTCTTGGACGGCGGCAACATGCCGGTGTCCGGCGCGCCGGTGAAGGTGGTGGAGTACGTGCTGGAGTCGCCGTCGGACATCGGCAAGATCAACATCCTGTCGGGCAACCGGCTGAACGCCGACGGCCGCATCTTCATGTCGGTGTCAATCCTGTACTCGACCGATGGGGCGACCTTCCAGGAGCTGGGCTACTTCCAGTCCGACCCATCGGGGGCGGTCAACAACGAGAACTCGCCGGTGGCTCCCTTCGACCCCGCGCAATCGGCGACCCTCACCAGCATCTTTGACGACGCCAACGCGACGATGCTGTCGGGCGTGACGAACATCGAGTTCTCGTTCTACGCCGTCGACAACGACGACGTCGGCCGCCTGGCGGACCCCTTTGACGGCGTGAACCCGTTCACCGGCGAGGACGATGAGCTCTCGCCCGCGTTCAAGTCGCCGCTCATCTGGGAGATCGATGTGCTGCCGCCGACCGAAGGCCTGATTGGCGACTACAACAACGACGGGTTCGTGAACGCGGCCGACTACACCACGTGGCGCGACTCGCTCGACGATTCGGTCGCTCCAGGCGAGGGGGCCGACGGCAACAACAACGGGGTCATCGACCAGGGCGACTACGAACTCTGGCGACAGAACTACGGGCTGTCCGCCACGGCGGTGGGCGCCTCCGCGGCGCCCGAACCGGCGGCCGTGGGTCTGGTCTTGGCGGCGCTGGCCGCCGTGGGCGGCCTTAGGGCCGCGCGGCAACGGCAGTGACTGTCGCGGCTTCTCTCAATTCTCGACTACCTGATCTTCCGCGTCTCTTCACCTTTGAGGGCTTGTCTAATGAAGCGGTTTTGGATTGCTAGTTGTCTGCTAACCGCGGCCGCCACCGCCAATGCGGCCGTCACTTCTTCCACTCAACACGGTCCAGAGTCCGACAGCCTCGACGCCCAGATCGAGAGCGGCGACCTGATCGCCAGCCTGATCGGGACGGAGCTGACCGGCGACCTCGGCTGGCACCCGGCGAACACCGCGCCGGCCGATCAGCTCGCGGCGCTGACCGACGGGGCCGGCATCCTCGGCTCCGGCCTGACCGGCCTGCTGAACGACTTCCCGCCCGCCGGCGAGCCGACCAAGCGGGTGCAGTACGACCTGGCCGCCGCCGCTGACGTTGGCGCCATCAAGGTGCTGACCGGCAACAACGGCAAGGACGGCCGAGTCTTCTCCACGTTCACGGTCTACACGTCGACGGACAACGGCGGCTCGTTTGACTTGCTGGGGTACTTCGAGTCCGACTTGCCCGGGACGGTCAACGCCGGCGACTTCGGTTCGACGCTGGTAACCGTCAACGACGACGCCTCGCCTGTACTGGCGGCCGGCGTGACCAACCTGCAGTTCAACTTCTACGGGGTCGACAACACCGGCGGTCAGTACCGCGACCCGTTCGACGGCGTCAACCCGTTCAACGGCATCGACGACGGCCTGTCCGCGCCGAACACCTCGCCGCTGTTGTTCGAGATTGACGTTGTCCAGGCGGTGCCCGAGCCGGCGTCGGTGCTGCTGCTGGCAGGGCTCGCGGCCGGTGCTTGCGGTCTTGTTCGCCGGCGAGCCTAGGGGCTGGTTGCCGCCGGTCCTCCTTGGTCGCTAATCGCCCAGCACGCCCGCGGTCCTGCCCATCGCAGGGCCGCGGCGAGCGGTTGGCGCGGGGTGTGCGAGTGGAATCATCGTGGGCGATGCCCGCGTCTGTTTGAACATTCCCTCGACCCTGAGGAGGACCACGATGAGATCAATCGAGAACGTGAAAGTGTGGGCGGCGCCGGCGGTGTTGGCTGCGGTGATCCCGCTTGCCGGGTGCGAGATGCCCGCCGAGCACGAGATGCAGAAGCCGGCCCTCGATGAGGGCGGCGAGAAGCTTGGCCCTTCCGGGCACGCCATCGGCGAGCACGCGACGCCCGACCATCAGGCGATGGCGGACGACGTGCAAATGCCTAACTACGGGGTGGTGCAGCTGGCCGCCATGGGCGACAGCGGCGTGACCGGCACGCTCGAGCTGCGTGGCGAGGGGAAGGGTTTCCGCGTGAGCGGCAAGGTCACCGGCCTGACCCCCGGCAAGCACGGCTTCCACATCCACGAGTTCGGCGACCTGCGGTCCGACGACGGCAAGTCCGCCGGCGGCCACTTCAATCCCGAAGGTCATGAGCACGGCGGGCCGGACTCCGAGAAGCGTCACGTGGGCGACCTCGGCAACATCGAGGCCGACGAGAACGGCGAGGCTAACGTCGACGTGAGGGTCGACGAGGCGCCGCTGCACTTTGTGCTGGGCCGCGCGATGGTTGTGCACGCCGGCGAGGACGACCTGAAGAGCCAGCCGTCCGGGGACGCCGGCGCCCGCGTAGCGGTAGGCGTGATCGGCGTCGGCAACGGGTCGATGTAGAACGCCGCTGCAACAACAGCACGAGCAACCGACGCCGGGTCGCTGGGGTCCCAGCGGCCCGGCCGGTTGGCTACTAAGGCTTACGCGCTGAACGCCTTGCGTAGCAGCGCCAAGCTTTTCGGGATAGCGGTGCGGTAGTCTTGTTCGCCTTCGTACTCGAGCGAGACGTAGCCGTGGTAGTCGTGCTCGCGTAGCATGGCGGCGATGCGGGGGTAGTCGAGCTCGAGCGAGTACCACAGTCCGCCGCCGTAGTAGGTCTTGGCCTGCACGAACACGGTCTTGGGCGCCATGAGCTCAAGCTTGTCGTAGGGGTCCTCTAGGAAGTTGCCCGTATCGAGCGTGCACTGCAGCCAGGGGGAGTCGATCGCGTCGACAATCCGTAATACGCCTTCGGGGGTGCGGCCCAGGCCCCAGTGGTTTTCGAGCCCGAGGGTGACGCCGCACTTCTCGGCGGCCGGCAGGCACTTCTCGAGCGACTCGATCACCCAGCCGAAGCCGTCGTCATCGGAATAGCCGGGCAGGCGGGGCTCGATGCCGCGGTTGGCCATCAGGTCGTCGAAGCTCTTACTGGTTCCCCACCGTCCGGTGTTGACCCGCATCGTGGGGATGCCGAGCTGGTAGGCGAGCTCGATCGTGTGGATAGTGTGGTCGATGTTCTTCTGCCGCACCTCCGCGTCGGGCGAGACGAACCCCTGGTGTGTGCTCAGCCCGCACAGGCTGACTCCGTTGACAAATGCCCGCTGCTTGAGCCGCTGCAGGTAGCCGGGGTCTTCGCTTTCCATCTGGATGTGCAGGACCTCGACCGCGTCGAACCCCATGCGGGCGGACTCGTCGATGCACTGTTCGATGGAGAGCTTCGAGTCGTCCTTGAATCGCCAGAACGAGTACGTCGAGACCGCGATCGGGTTGCCGCGCCAACCGCTCGATGATTGCTTGGCGTCCGGCTCAGCGGCGGTCAGGGCGGCGGGCGCCAGTGCGGCGCAGCCGGCGGCGCTGGCGAAGTGTCGGCGGGTGAGGTTCATCGTGCGTCCTGGGGAAGAGGCATAGGTGGGCCGGCGTCTGCACAGCAGCCTAAGCCCTATACCACTAGAACGCAAAGCGTTTCACCGCGGCCGGCTATTCCCGCACGAATTGACCAAAGCCCGTGTTGACGTTCCGCAGCCGGTCGGACCCCCGCCACAGCACCTGGGCCGGGTCCTGGTCGGCGTCGTCGGCGTCGTGCAGGACCAGCGTGCCTGCCACGCTGCCCCACTCCTTGCCCTGGATCTCCTTGAACAGCTTAACCGGGACCGAGAACTCGATGTCGTAGCCCTCATCGGTCAGCTTCGCTTCGGCGTTGACGTTCTTGTAGACCCGGTTGTTGCGCAGGCGGCGGGCGTCGACCTTGGTCTGACCATCTGCGTCGGGAGCGTAGGCGGTGATCGACAGGCCGGTCCGCTTGTAGTCCGCGTTCCGCACCCGGGCGCCCATGCCGCGGGGGTCGATCAGCAGCTCAACCCGGTCGTCGCCGGGGACGACCCGGTCGTCAGTCACGCGGACCCCTACGTAGACCCGGTTGCCCGAGTGGCGGGCGAAGAACCTGGCCGATCCGTCGGTCGGGCCCTGCCAGCTGAGCGGCTCGCCCAGCACCAGCGGCTTCTCGGGCGTCTGTTCGAACGTGCTGGGCCACTCCTCGATCTGGCCGTCGATGGGCGGCAGGTTCGCCAAACCGGGCAGCTCGAACCGGCGGTCGATCACCACCGGCGAGGTCCGCTCGCTCTTCAGCGGCTCGTCGCCCTCGGTGCGGATCGAGGCGGTCAGCGACGTGCGGGCGAGCGAGGTGAACTCCATCGGCTCGGCGAACCGGATGCGGACGCGCTGCTCGACGGCGTCGTTCGGCTGGACGGTCAGCTTGATCCTCAGCGGGTCGACCGTGAGGCCGCGCAGCGGCAGCCCGTCGATCTCGCCCTCTACGACGACGGGCTCCTCGAAGTCGTTGGCTGCCTTCAGGACGACCTCGCCCTCGGAGAAGCCGTCCTCACGCGTGCCGATCAGGATCGGCTCGATCGACAGCGAAGTGTTGGCGAGGAAGCTGTTGAAGCGGTTGATGCCCTCCTCGGTCACCACGCCGGGCTCCAGGATCCCGTCCAGCCGCAGGTTGACCAGGTGCGGCCCGTCCTGTTCCATGGTGAGCCACATCACGTGGTCGAATTCGCCGTACTCGTTGCCCCGCAGCTGCGAGCCGCCGCCGGTGGTGGCGAGCGAGTAGTACTGCTGGCTATTCCGCTGGTACTCAACGTAGTGGTGCACGTGCCCGGCGAAGATGGTGTGCGGGCGGTCAACGAGCAGTTTCTCCGCCCGTTTCCAGTTGGTGCTGTCGGGGTTGCCGGCGGCGATGTCCCGTTCGGCGTACACCCACAGCGGCTTGTGAAGGAACACCAGCGTCCACCTCGCGTCCGCGTGGTCCTCGAGGTCCTGCTCGAGCCAGGCGAGCTGCTCCTCGCTGAGGTGCTGGCTGGGGTCCTCGCTCGACAGGCAGACGAAGTGCACCCGCTGGTAGTCGAACGAGTACCACTCGGCGCCGAAGTGCTCACGCCAGACCTCATGCATCATCGGGTTGGTGAGGTCGTGGTTGCCGGCGACGAAGAAGAACTTCATCTGCATCTGGTCGATGAACCCGAGGAACTCGTCCCACTGCTTCTCGACACGGCTGCGGTCCTGCGAGTAGCCTTCGATTAGGTCTCCCACGGACATGACGAACTGCGGACGCAGCCGGTTAAGCTTGTTGACGGCGTCCATCCAGATCCCAGGCCGATGCCCGCCCGTGCGGTCGGTCATGATGGCGATCTGGAACCGCTCCGGGTCGTCCAGAACCGGTTTGTCGGACCATGGAGTGGGTCCTTCCACACGCGGCAGCACCATCGCCTTGGGCAAGGCGGCGCCGGTCGGTGGAGCAGGGGCCGCGTGGTCGTGATCCTCTCCATCGTGGGACCAGCAGGCGGTGGGGGCAAGGAAGACGACAAACGCGAAATAATGCAGGCGGGACACGGTAGCCTCCTAGGCCGTGGCGTGTGGGTCGGTGAGACCGGCCAACATAGCGAAGCCCGCCGAGCGAAGCGCGAAGAAACGATGAATTGACGCCGGTTCTGCGCGAATGGAGGGACGCGCGTGCGCGGACGGCGGCTCAGCACGGCGTTAGGAGCGCCTAGGCGGAGCAATCGTCGAGCAGTCAGACGCGGCAGACCGCTCGACCAGATCGACCAACTCGTCGAGGCCTTTCCAGCGGCCGGCCAGCCGGCTCACCGCTTCCTTCGCCATCGATGGGCGGCGCCAGAGCCCGCCGAACGCCGCGCCGAGTTTGCCGGCCGTCGATTGTTGCTGCGCGAGGTTTCGCCACTCTGGGTCGGCGTCGTCGGGGGCCGCCTCGACCAATGCCAGGATTGCCAAGGCCAACCCGAGGTCGCAGCACGCCGAAGCGATATCAGCGGGCCAGTCGGCGACTGCGTCTGCTCCGGCGGCGTGGGCGACCATGATCGAAGGTCGGTCAAGCGGAAGCGAGATCTGAGTCGGGGCGCCTAGGGCGTCGCGGACATAGCCGACCGGCGCGGGTCCTAGAGTTGGGGTGGGCTGTCTAGCTGCGGTTGCTATCCCGGCGGCGAGGAGCCAATCAGGGCGGTGGGTGGAACGGACCGTTCGCACGACGCCGGCCCAATCTGGAGCATGTGACCGCGGGCGTACTACCGCGGTGTGCGTGCAGTTCAACTCACCCGTTACTGATACCAGCCCCTCGCCCTCGATGTGGCGGCGGGCGGTCATTCGATCGGCCACGCGGTCGGCCACCCCGGGTTCGGGGGTCAGCACGACTAGTTGCACGTGGGTGTTGGGGACTCGGTCCGCCATCGTGACCTGATGGGGAGGGGCTGGCCGCCGGCGCTAGTCCATCGGGTGGGCGCCGGGCAGCCGCAGGGTGATCACTGCGCCGCGACCCGGCGCGCTCTGGACGTTAATCCGGCCTCCATGCTCGGTAACGATCCGCCAGCACTTGGACAGCCCAAAGCCTAGCCCGCGTCCCGCTTCGCGGCCGCTAAAGAACGGGTCGAACAGGTGCTCCCGGACCTCTGCCGGGATGCCGGGGCCATTGTCGGCGACCTCAAGCTCCGCCCACCCCTCGCCGGTAAAGCGAACCGCCGTGGCGATCTCGCCGCCAGAGTCGAGGGCCTCGACGGCGTTGATCAGGATCGCCGTCACGGCGACCTCGATCTGAACCGGGTCGACCTCGGCGGCGATCTCCCTCTCCGCCGGCGCAAGGTCCAGCAGGATCCCGCGTTCCTCGGCCAGCGGTCGGACCTCGCCGACCACCCGCGCCGCAAGCGCGGTCAGGTCGGTCGTCTCCTTCTGCATCCGCGGCGGGCGTGCGAAGAGCATCAGGTCGGAGATCATCTCGTGCGCCCGCATCGCCTGCCGATGGATAGCGGTGAGCATCCGCCGGTTGGCCTCGTCGCGCTCGGTCCGCAGCAGGGTCTGCGCGCGGGCGGCGATGTTGGCTAGCGGGTTGTTGATCTCGTGGCTGGCGCCGTAGGCGAGCTCCTTCATGGCGTCGAGCTTGGCGTGCTCAACGGCGCGCAGGAACTCGCTGTCGTCGAACGACGTGTGCGGCGCCTTGGCGGGGTGAGGAGCGTCGACGCGCAGCGGCTTAACCGCCGCGACCCGCCGGCCACGGACCGCGGAAGGTTCGCCGAGCGAGGCCCGGCGGGGCAGGGGGGCGGCGGTTCGTCGGGACACTACGCGGGCTCGGGGCATGGGGCGCGGGCGCCTCAGCTTGAGGCCGCGGTCTCGACGTCCAGCAGCTGGCAGACCCGCGTGGTGAGCGCGTCGACGTCGAACGGCTTCTTCATAAAGTCGTTGGCGCCGGCGTCACGCAGCTTCTGGATCTTGTCTTCCTCCACCATGCCCGAGATGCAGATGATCCGCACGTCGTCCATAGTCTTGTCGCCGCGGACGAGCTGGCAGACTTCCAGGCCATTGATGTCCGGCAGCATGATGTCCAGCACCACCAGGTCGGGGCGGAACTCCTTGATCATCATGCCGGCGCCGAAGCCGTTGTTCACGCTGCGGACGTCGAAGCGGCCGTCGCGCTGGAAGTGGTCCACCAGCAGGTCGACCAGGTCCTCGTCGTCGTCGACAATCAGCAGCTTGCGCTTGCCGCTGTCGAGCGCGTCGGTCGGGATGCCGTTGTCACGCATGAACGCGTACAGCTGGTCCCGCGGGATACGGCGGAAGCGGCTGCCCGGCACGCGGAAACCCTTGAGCTGGCCCGAGTCGAAGCAGCGGATGATGGTCTGCTGGCTTACCTTGCAGATCTTGGCGGCTTCGCCCGTTGTAAAGACGGTTTTCATTCGCTTAACCACTCCTCTCCCTAGTGAATGGTGTGACAGTCCGTGCCGCGCCGGCGCCGGTGGGAAAGACGACCGTGGCGTGGTTCAGCAGGCTGACAATCAGGTTCCGGCGGTCAGTCGCCGCGCTGTTTGCGGTCCGCAAGGGCCGCGGACGGAGGGCGTCCGACGGGCGTCTCGCATCCCAATCCCCTAAAGGGACCAAACCCCGGAAGGGAATCTCTCGGGCTTATTGCCCTTGACCTACGGAATTCTACGAGGTTCTGCAAACGGCACGTTCGACCATGCCTGCCCCGGTTGCCTGAATTGCCAGAGGTGAGCGAATTATAACGGGCCAGGGGGCTCAGTCAATATCGATGTTGTTGACGTAAGTTGTTCCGTCATATTGCTTTGTGGCCGACGCGGTGACCCTCGGCGAAAAACCCCACGGCGTGTAACCGCGACGCCCGAGCCGCTGGACACCCGTCTCCGTCGCTGCCAAGAGCGGCTAGCCTACCGCCCCTGCGAGGGTTTCCCACTCGGTTGCAGATTCGCCATCAGCAGCGTGATGTCCGCCGGCGTGATGCCCCGGATGCGGCTCGCCTGGTCGAGGTTGGTGGGGCGGATCACCGTCAGCTTCTCGCGGGCCTCGGCCCGCATGTGGGTTAGCCGCGCGTAGTCGAAGGCGTCCGGGATCCGCTTGTTGGCTAGTCGACGCTGCCGTTCGACCTCGGTCTGCTGGCGGCTGATGTAGCCGGCGTACTTGGTGTCAAAGAGCGCCTGCTGGGCGGCCTGCGGGTCAGCGGCCGCGAGCTCTGGGGCGTGGGGCACGATCGCCTGCCAGTCGACTTCCGGGCGCCGCAACAGCTGTTCTAGCGCGACCCCTTCGTGCCGTGTGCCAGCGAGCAGCTTCGCGATCCGGTCCACCTCATCCAGCTTCTTGCGGAGCCGCTCGATGCGATCCTCGCCTACCAGTCCGACCTGATGGCCCAGCGGAGTCAGCCGCCGGTCGGCGTTGTCCTGCCGCAGCAGCAGGCGGTACTCCGCCCGGCTGGTAAACATGCGGTACGGCTCGTCGACGCCGCGGGTCACGAGATCGTCGATCAGCACGCCGATGTACGCCTGGTCGCGCGACAGCACCAGCGGCTCGCGGTCGGCCACGGCGAGGGCCGCGTTAGCGCCGGCGATCAGGCCCTGTGCGCCGGCCTCCTCGTAGCCGGTGGTGCCGTTGATCTGCCCGGCCAGGTAGAGCCCCGCCACACGTTTGGTCTCGAGGGTCGGTTTGAGCTGCTCGGGCGGGGCGTAGTCGTACTCGACCGCGTAGCCGTACCGCATGATCTGGGCGTCCTCGCAGCCCGGGATCAGCCGGAACATCGAGTCCTGCACGTCGCGCGGCAGGCTGGTGCTGACGCCGTTGACGTACACCTCTTGGGTGTTGCGGCCCTCGGGCTCCAGGAACAGCTGGTGCTGCTGTTTGTCCGCGAACCGCACAATCTTGTCTTCGATTGAGGGGCAGTACCGCGGCCCCGTGCTGTCGATCTGGCCGCTGTACATCGGCGCACGGTGCAGGTTGGCGCGGATCAGATCGTGCACCGCGCTGTTGGTGTAAGTGATGTGGCAGGCAAGCTGCGGCTCGGGGAGCTTGTCGGTGAGGAACGAGAACGGCTGCGGCGCCTCGTCGCCCGGCTGCAGCTCGCACTTGGAGTAGTCGATCGTGCGCCCGTTGAGGCGCGGCGGCGTGCCGGTCTTGAACCGTTCGAGCTGGAAGCCCAGCGCGTGGAGCGCGCCGCTGATGCCGGCGGTGGTTCCTTCGCCGGCGCGGCCGCCGGCGGTCTGGGCCTCGCCGGTGTGCATGATCGCCTGCAGGAAGGTGCCGGTGGTGAGGATCACGGTCGGCGCCAGGTAGTCGGCGCCCCCCTTCACTCGGACCCCCGCCACACGGTGGTCGGAGCCGGATGTTGCCTTGCACTCGCTGGCCGGGAGGGGAGACCCGCCGGAGCAGAGCAGCAGATCGTCGACCGCCTCCTGCCGCAGACTTAAGTTCGGCTGCTCCTCGACAATCCGCTTTACCTCCGCCTGGTAGGCCTTCTTGTCGGCCTGGGCGCGGGGGCTGTGCATCGCCGGGCCCTTCCGAAGATTGAGCATCCGGAACTGGATGCCCGCGGCGTCGATCGCCCGGCCCATCGCCCCGCCGAGGGCGTCAATTTCCCGCACGATCTGGCCCTTCCCAACCCCGCCGATCGCCGGGTTGCAGCTCATCTGCCCGACCGTGTCGAGGTTGGTGGTCAGCAGGGCCGTGCGGGCGCCGATCCGGGCCGCGGCCAGCGCGGCTTCGGTCCCGGCGTGGCCGGCGCCGATGACCAGGACGTCGTATTGGTAGATGGAGGGCATGACCCTTGAAAGTATAATCGCGGCGCCCGGCTGGCTAGGCGCCGCGGGGCGATGCGCTGGGCGAGCGGAGGGGCGGTTTGTCGCCCCGAGCACTCGCGTTTGATTGCCTTGAATTGAGTGAGCACTGCATGCCTCGCTGCCCCTGGGCGGAAGTATCGGACCTCGACCGCGCCTACCACGACGAGGAGTGGGGCGTGCCGATCCGCGGCGACGACCCGCTGCTGTTCGAGATGCTCACGCTCGAGGGCGCCCAGGCCGGGCTGAGCTGGACGACTGTGCTCGCGAAGCGAGAGGGCTACCGCCGCTGCTTCGCCGGATTCGACCCGGTGAAGGTCGCCCGCTTTACGGAGAAGCGGGTGGACAAACTCGTGGCCGACCCGGCGATCATCCGCCACCGCGGCAAGATCGAGTCAACCGTCAGCAACGCCACGGCCGTACTCAATCTGCAGTCCGCCGGCGAGACGCTATCGGACTTCCTGTGGGGGTTCGTCGACGGGGCGCCACGCAAGAACAACCACTGCGAGCTGAGCGAGGTCCCCTCGCAGACGCCCGAGTCAGTCGCGATGAGCAAGGAGCTCAAACGCCGCGGGTTCCGCTTCGTCGGCCCCACCACGTGCTACGCCCTGATGCAGGCGGCCGGGATGGTGAACGACCACCTGGTCAGCTGCCCGCGGCACAAGGCGGTCCGGAAGCTGGGTTAGCATCTCTGGCTACTCGGCGGCGACACGGGTCATCTCGTAGAACGGCTGGGGGTGCTCGTCAAACACCATGTCCCGAAGCTTTATTCCTTTGAAGACGTCTGGCAGCGGCAGCAGCGAATTGAGGTAGTTGAGCGACTTGTCGCCTTTGATCACACGGAGCTTGCCGCCGCGGGCCCAGGTGTGGCACAGGCCGCATAGGGTCGCGGTGTTTGTGACTTTGCCGTCGACGATCTCCTGCACCGCGTAGGCGGGGTGATGACCACAGAACGGAACGTCAGTGCTCGTTGTGAGCTCTTCCTTGAGAAGATTCAGCAGCAGCTTCGCTTCGCTGTCGAGGAGCTTGCGTGTGGCAATCACGTCAGTCTTCTTGTTGCCCCACTCGATGGGCAGTGTGTCTTCGGTCACCGCCACGACCCGGGGATCGAGCATCTGCACGACGTAGCGTGGCTCGGCGCCACTGGCGAGGGACGACGCCAGTTGGATGAAGAGCACCGCGAAGACCGCTCGCATTATCTTGGCCCTCAATCTGGTTGACGCTTGCGGCGGCGCTTGGTCGGCCGCAGCGCCGCTAGCTTCTGACGCACCTGCTCAAGCTCCTGCCGGAAGCCGTCGTTCCCTGGATCCAGCGCGGCGGCCTTGCTGAGCCAGCGTTCCGCTGCCTGCCAGTTCTCGGCGCCCAGGGCCACCTGCGCCCGCCGCCAGTACATCGCGGCCTTGGCCGTCGTTGGCGAGTCTGCCTGCTTGTCCGCGAACCACAGCAGCGCCCCGCAGTGGGGGCAGGTGGCGTCGCCCGGCGGGCGGGTCGGCTCGATGCGCACCTCGTGCCCGCACACCCCGCAGGTGTTGTCGTCGCCTTCGGGAGTGCGGGAAGAGGGCGTCATAGGGTCTTATTCGTAGTTGGCGGTCCGATCTTCGTGGCCGAAGGGCCATTTTTTCCCGGCGACCCTCTCCGGTCGCAGGAATGCCAAACTATGGGCGGTGAAACTTGACGTTGATTGGCCCGTCCCGATGGTCCACCTCAACGGTGATCTCTTTTTCGGAGCTCCATTCGTCGATCACCACCCGCAGCTCATTGCTGCCATGCCCGAGCGGGATCTGGGCTTGGCCGTCTTGATCGGTTTGATACCAGGCGCTCGCCATGGCGAACGGCTCCGTCAGCTCCCCTTCCTGCAGGTAAGGGAACCGAACCTCCCGGCTGAAGTCGACCCAGGCGTTCGCCTGTGGCACGCGTCCCTTGCCGGCGGTGACTGTTACGATCGCGGGGATTGTGGGGTACGCGTGCAGGTCTACGGGTTCTGGGTCCGCGTCGTGCCAGGGGACCACCACGCCCGTCCAGAACTCGCTACCCCACTCGCGGTCGACGGTGGTCATGCCGGTCGCCATCGCAACCGGGGCGTGGTAGGCGAAGCTGCCGTCGGCCTCGA
This sequence comes from Posidoniimonas corsicana, assembly GCF_007859765.1. Lineage (NCBI taxonomy): Bacteria > Pseudomonadati > Planctomycetota > Planctomycetia > Pirellulales > Lacipirellulaceae > Posidoniimonas > Posidoniimonas corsicana. The sequence continues at coordinate 347,707 of NZ_SIHJ01000002.1, read as the reverse complement.
CGCGGGAGTAGAAGATGTCGAACCGGCGTCCCGGTCCGCCGCTTGTGCCAGCGACCATCAGGCCCTCAGGGCTGGCGTCACCCGGCAGGTGGACCCGGCCCACAGCGGGGCGACCCAGGTTGCGCCGCCGAACGTGGACAACGGTTTGCCCGTCGGACACCGTGTGGTGGTCGACGTCGTAGCACATCCAATCGGCGCCAACGAGATCGCAGTCGACGTACTCGAGCCCATCGCGGGGCGCCCATGGAAACCGCACCAGGCCCTGCGCATCGGAGGTCAGGTTGGCTTGGGGGACGCTACCGGTGACGATCCAGCCGTGCTTCTTCGTCTTGAATGAGGCGGCGACTTCAACCCCCGCCACCGGCGCCCCCTGTTCGTCCACCATCCGCACAACGTGCTCGGCGACCGGGTGCAGCGTGACGAGGGCGTCCTGCCGGACCGCAGCGCCGTCGGGGGAGCGGCTCCCCCCGACCCCGGCGTCCGGGCTCCAGGCGACGATCGAGTTGACAGCGTGTTCGGCGGGCACGTTGAGCGTCACGGCGCCGGACGCGTCGGTGCGGCCATGCGTTTCGAAGCCCATGCCGGAAGCCATCACCAGCACACCGGCCGTCGAGCCGTGCTGGGCCGTCAGCTGCACCCGCTGCTCTGTTGCTGGCGAGAGCCGCAGGTCGACCGAGTCCTCCGCCGCCAGACGAATTTCCGGTGACGCGATCATCCGCACGGTTTGCTCGCTTCGGTCCGCACTCGCCGCGTGCAAACGCAGGCCATTGCCGAACACGCCGCGGAGCTCGTAGCGGCCTTGGTCGTCGGCGTTGGTGACGCGTCGGGGCTCGTGGAACGAGGCCGTTGCGGCGACGGTCGCTCTTGGCGCGGGCGATCCGTCGGACAGGGTCACCACGCCGTGCACGACGAGCAAACCGTCCACCACCTCCGCGATGCACATCGGCGGCCACAGCACGACCGCCGCCGTCAGGGGCAGCCACAGCGTTGCGGGCGGGCAGCGTCGGTCCATCTCAGGCGCCTCGGTAGGAGGGGGATTGAGCCCCAATCTACCGGTCCGACTGGCCGTTTGCTGCGCAAATCCGCTCCAAGAGCGCCGGCTGCCTACCGCTTGTACTCCACGCCGCCGAACCAGCCGTGCGTCAGCAGGTCGCCGTTGGTGGGGCCGGCGCCGACGAACGCCTCATTGCCCAGCTCCACGCCCGTCAGGTACAGCGCCTGGTAGCCCAGCCGGGCGGTGGCGCACCGGTTGATCTGGTACACGCCGCCCAGCATCGCCTCGCCGATAAACGCCACCCGCATGCGGTCTTCTTCGTAGCCGGTGCGCGACGAGTTGGACGAGAACTGACCCTCGTTAACCGCGGTGGACGGGTCGTCCAACGCCAGGCGGGTGCGGGTTTCGGTGTACATGCTCTCGCGTTTGATGTAGTTGAAGTAGGCGCCGCCGCTGAGGAACCCCTCGACGTGGAAGCGGTTGCCGAGCGTGAAGAAGTCGGCCCGCATGCCCGACTGGATGCCAAGCAGGTGGTTGTCGACCGACACGCCGCGGAGGATGTCCGTCACGTCCAGCGCCGGGTCGCCAACGATGCCGCCGTCGAAGTTTGGCGGGATCTGCGGCGGCTGGGCCGTGTTGTCCAGCAGGTCGCTGACCCGCTCGGTCAAGAGCACGAACCGCCCGCCGCCGAACAGCTTGATCGGGCCGTCGTTGATGGTTTGTCCGTTGACCTCAACCGAGTGCAGCTCCGACCGGTACTTGAGCGACTTCTGGCTCTCGAACCCGGGCGGCGCGGGCAGCGGGCCGGCGAACGGCACGTCGGGGTTGAACGCGTTGGCCTGCCAGTTGAAGATGCCGAGGTAACCGACCTGCATCTCGTAGCCTTTGCACTGCGGCCAGTAGCTCGAAAGCATGACCCGCGCGCCGATCCCCTCACGCATGTTCTCGGTAATCGTGCCCGCGTCGGCGGGGTCGATCACTACCCCGCCAGCGGTGGCGCCCGCGGCCAGCGTGTCGAGGTCGATGTTCTCACGGAACATGAACACGGCGTCTAGCCGGCTCGTCCAGCGCGGGCCGACGAGGAAGTCGTCGCAGCGGCCGGGGCCGGTGCGGAACGGCGAGCCGCCGGCGCCCCATCCCCAGTCGCACGCGCCAGAGCAGGCCTCGCCGCGCGCCGCGGAGAGCTGGGCGGCGAAGTCGTTGCCGGGGTAGGCGGTGCTGGCGGTCGAGGCCAGTGGCGCGCCGTACTGGTACTCCACCGCGCCGGGCTGCTCGGCCCCTGCGCGTGAGAGGCAGGCCGAGCCGGCGAACAGGACGGCGATCGCAGCGACAAACCGCGCGAGTGATATAGGCATTTCCCGGTCCTTGGGCTTCGCTTGCGGGCCGATCCCTGGCCGCGCAGTGGGGTCGTATATGCGGGTTTCATCGGTTGCAAGCTGGAACCCCGGGCAGGGAATCCGGTGCCTGCCGAACAGAGCCCGGGACCCGCACAGCTTAACGCCGCGAAACCATCGGCGCTAGCAACGCCAGCAGCGCGTCGATCTGCGCGTCCGTGCCGACGCTCACGCGCAGCCCGTCGCCCCAGTGGTCGTACCGCATGTAGCGGACCAGCACGCCCTGCTCTTTGAGCGCCAGGTACAGCTCCTCGTGCGCGATGGTCGGGTGCACCGCCCACACGAAGTTGGCCTGCGAGTCGGTCACCGCGAAGCCCAGCTCGCCAAGCGCGGCGGCCAGCCGGGCGCGGGTGGCGCGGACCTTCGCGACGTTCTCCGCCAGCCACTGTTGGTCGTCGATGGCGGCCGTGGCGCCGGCGATCGAGAGCGCGTCGCAGTTGTAGCTGTCCTTCACCTTGGCCATCTGCTCGATCAGCACCGGCTGCGCCACCACGTAGCCAAACCGCAGGCCGGCCAGCGCGTAGCTCTTGGACAGCGTGCGGCTGACCATCACCCGCTCGTTGGAGCGCACCAGGTCCAGGCAGTTGGCGTCGGCGAAGTCGACGTACGCTTCGTCGACCAGCAGCGGGCAGGGGAGGGCGTCGGCGATCGCGGCCACCTCGCCGGGGGCGAGCACGGTGCCGGACGGGCTGTTCGGGTTGGCCAAGTAGGCCAGCCGCAGCCGCTCGGCCGGCGCGGCGAACTCGAAGCCGAGCGTCCAGTCGGCCTCGTACCGCACCACGTCCTGCACGGCGCCCTGGATCTCGGCCAGCGTCTTGTACAGCACGTAGCTCGGCGTGGCGTAGCGGACGGCGTCGTTCTCCCCGACGAAGGTCCGCGTGGCGATGGTCAGGATGTCGTCGCTGCCGTTGCCGCACAGGATCCAGTTGGGGTCGACCCCCAGCACCTCGCCCGCCCGCAGTCGGAACGCCGACGCGCTGGCGTCCGGGTACCGCTGCAGCCCGGCCTGCGCCGCGCGGCCGATCGCCTCGGCCACCTTGGCCGACGCCGGGTACGGGTTCTCGTTCGTGTTGAGCTTGATGACCTTGGTCCCCTTCGGCTGCTCGCCGGGGGTGTAGCCGGTCATCGCTTGGATGTCGGGTCGGGCGTAGTTCATGAGTTCTTGCCGCGGGCGGCGCGGGGCAGGGGGCCATCGTATCGGGCGACTTTTGTCCCTTCTGGCACTATCGATTCTTAGGGACAAAAGTCGGGTCTCATCTCGAGCCCGCGTTCTGCTTAGCCCCTCTATTTGTAGTGTCTGATGGGTTTCGTGCCGATCGGGCGTAGCGACTTTTGTCCCCGCCGATGCGCCAATAGGGACAAAAGTCGTCCCCGCGGTCACTTCCTCCGGCGTACGGACCGTCGGCCCAACCATCCATTTGACCGCGTTGGGTGGCCGGTTTCTACAACCAAAACGGGTCCGACCGGAAGTTTCCTCGTCGGCTGTTGAGGCGGCGCCGGCCGCGTTCTCGGGTTACGTGTCGTCTTCCAGATGAGGCTTGTCGTAGCCGCGGCGTCTGACACTCGATGTCTTCAGAAAGTCGCTTACGTCGGCCTCACTCACCGGTCCCACCATACCCTCGCCGCCCGTCGCAAACATGGTCGAGTTGATAACCCGCCGGGCGTCGTCAGAGGGTGATGGCACCGTTGCGCCGTGCAGCACCCCCAGCATCGCGCCGGCCTCACTGGTCGAGTCGGTTACGCTGTTGTTAATCATCACAATGACCGGGCGATGGGGCGAGAAGCACTCCAGGGTGGTCGTGTAGTCCTGCAGCAAGCGGGTGTTGTTCCCATACATCGGGTTGTGCTTCGACAAGAAGTCGGCGGGCGTGACGCCTCGATCTGACGCACAGGCCGAAAAGTCGGCGACGAACATCGCGGAGGCGATCGGCGTAGGTTCGTAGCCAAGCAGCAGGACGCTCTGCTCGGGGCCGTTATCCCGGTGAAGCTTGGTCGTTTCTTGTTGGTCAAACCTTAAGAGTGACTGCCAGCAGAATCCGCCTTTTGAGTTCGAAGCGTGCCTGCTCGCGAACGCCTCCTTGAGTCCGACTATTTCGGCGCGGAGCCTGACGGAGTCAACAGAATCCGTGAGCTCGATAACGCAGAACCCAGGGCTGTCAGCGGTGGTCCGGCAGACCAAGTCGTAAGCTGCGTCTGCGGTGGCGTCGCCGCCTACATTTCCGGATAGCGTGTAGTCGCTGGCTTTCCAAATCATCGGTGCACCAAGCTCGATCGCTCACGCTAAGACAGCCGCCGGGCAACCGTGGCCGCGTGGGCGGTAAGCCCCTCCTTTTCGGCGATCCGGACGATGTCCTCGGCGTTCTGCTGCAGGTCCTCGGCGGTCCACGAGATCACGCTGTTGGATCGCAAGAAGTCGTTGCTCGACAGGCCGCTGGCGAACCGCGCCGTGGAGCCGGTCGGCAGCACGTGCGACGGGCCGGCCGCGTAGTCGCCCACCGGCACCGGGCTGTGGGGGCCCAGGAACACCGCCCCGGCGCAGCGGATCTTCGTGAGCAGTTCGTCCGGCTCGGCGCAGGCGATGTGCAGATGCTCGGTCGCGAGCGTGTCGGCGACGCGGGCGGCGTGGTCGCGGTCGTGGACCAGGATCATCGCGCCGAACTCCTGCAGCGAGTGGCGGGCCAGGTCGCCCCGCTCCAGCTCGTTGAGCTGCCGCTCGAGCGCCACGTTCACCTCGGCCAGCAGCGGCTCGTGCCAGGTGACCAGCACGGCCGACCCGGGCGCGTGCTCGGCCTGCGCGATCAGGTCCGCCGCGGCGTGCTCGGCCGGCGTGTTCTCGTCGGCGATGACGATCACCTCGCTGGGGCCGGCGATCGAGTCGATGTCGACCTCGCCGTAGACGTGCTTCTTGGCGAGCGCCACGAACAGGTTGCCCGGGCCGACGATCATGTCGACCTTCCGTAGCGCGTCGCCCAACCCGTAGGCCAGCGAGGCCACGCCCTGCGCGCCGCCCATGCGGTACACCTCGTCGACGCCGATCTCACAGCACGTGGCCAGCAGGTCCTGGTTGTAGCTGCCGAACCTGGTGGGCGGGGCCACGACGGCCAGCTGCTTGACCCCCGCGGCCTGGGCGGGAACGGCGGTCATCAAGACGGTGGACGGGTACGCGGCGGCGCCGCCGGGCACGCAGATGCCGACCCGCTCCAGCGGCAGGTAGCGCTGCCGCAGGAAGCCGCCGCCCGGCGTGGCGATCTGCACGTCCGAGTGGAGGATGGCGGTCTGAAACCGCAGTATGTTCTCGCGGATGCGGCGGACGGTCGCCAGGAATTCTGGGGCGGCCGCGGCGTGGGCCGCCTCGAGTTCCTCGGCCGGCACCCGTAGCTGGTCGGCGGTCAGGTCGGCGCCGTCTAGCTTGGCCGAGTAGCCGAGCACCGCGTCCAGGCCCCGTGACTTCACCTCGGCGCAGATCCGCTTGACCACCTCGACGGGGGTCAGCGGCTCGCCGAACACCTCGATTGTCTTGCGGCGGCCGGCCTCGCTCACCACGTTGCCCTCCGGCGCGAGCCGCTGGCGGAGTTCCTCGATGGCGGCCTCGGCGCCCGGTTGGCGGGCGTCGATTCTGAGCATTCCCGGCAGGTTGGTGGGGAGCATGGTGGTTGGCAGCGGTCGGGGGACGCGGGGCAGAGATTCGGTGGCTAGCGGAGCGGCGCCGGCCACTGGATGATAGACAATAGAGCCTACCTGCAACCCGCAGGTTCAGCCAGCCGCCGCCCCTCCCCGCGCCCCGCCCGATGATCGACCTCCGCAGCGACACCCTCACCCAGCCCACGCCCGACATGCGGCGGGCGATGGCCGACGCGCCCGTGGGCGACGACGTCTTTGCCGAGGACCCGTCGGTCAACGCGCTGGAGGAGCGGACCGCCGGGCTGCTCGGCATGGAGGCCGCGCTGTTCGTCCCCTCGGGCACGATGGGCAACCAGATCGGGATCCGGCTGCACTGCGCGGGCGGCGACGAGTTCCTGTGCGACCAGAACGCCCACGTGTTCCAGTACGAGCAGGCAGCGTTCGCGCAGCTGTTCGGCATCTGCGCCCAGATCGTGCCCACCGCCGACGGGCTGCTCACGCCTGAGCTGCTAGAGGAACGCGTCCGCCCGGACAACGACCACACGCCCCGCACGCGGCTGGTCTGCCTGGAGAACACCCACAACCGCAAGGGCGGACGCGTGCTCTGCCGCGAGGGAGTCAGCCGGCTGTGCGGGTGGGCCCGCGAGCGGGGGCTCGCGCGGCACCTGGACGGCGCGCGGCTGTGGAACGCGTGCGTCGCCTCCGGGACCACGCCCGCCGACTGGGCGGAGCACTTCGACACGGTGAGCGTCTGCTTCAGCAAGGGGCTCGGCGCGCCGGTCGGCAGCGCCATCTGCGGCCCGCGCGACCTGATCAAGCAGGCGCGGCGGCTGCGCAAGGCGCTCGGGGGAGGAATGCGACAGGCCGGCGTGCTGGCCGCCGCGGCGCTGTACGCGCTCGACCACCACTACGACCGCCTGGCGGAGGACCACGCCCACGCGCAGACGCTGGCCGACGCGGTGCGGTCGGCGTCGGCGCTCACGCTGGTCGACGATCGGTGCGACACCAACCTGGTGATCCTGGAGGTCGACCCAGCGCTGTGCAGCGGCGAGGAGTTCCGCCAGCGGATCGAGGCCCGCGGCGTGCACTGCTTCTGCATCGCCAAGCAGCGGCTGCGGCTGGCGACCCACCTGAACGTCACGCCGGAGCAGGTAGAGCAGGCCGTGGCGATCGTTAAAGAGCTTGCTGCCGCTTGATCAACTGGCGCAGCGCCAGCGTGCTGAGAATCCCTGCCAGGCACGCGCCGCCCAGGAACCAGTACAGGTAGTGGAACCCGGTCGGCTGCCCCGGCCACTGGTCCAGCAGCCAGCCGCCCAGCTTGGGCATGAAAATCTCTGGCGTGAAGCCGAGGAACGACACCACGCCCACCGCGGCGCCGGTCATCCGGTCGGGGATGTGCGACTCCTCGAGCAGCGCGAAGTACACGCCTCGCAGCGCGAAGAAGCCCAGGCAACCGGTCAGCACGGCCGTGAACAGCATCCACGCGCCAGTGGCAGACGGCGGCGCGAACACCAACGCCACGTACGATACGCCCGCCAGCGCGAAGCAGGCGATCAGCACCCGCGAGGAGCTGAAGCGGTCGGCCAGCAGCCCGGCGCCGACCGCCGCGAACGCGCGGCTGAAGGCGGCGTACTTCACCAGGTTGGCGGCGTCCACGTCCGACCAGCCCCACACGTCCACGGCGAACTGCGAGTAGTAATCAATCCCCTTGAACGCGCTATAGGCCGCGACGATGATCAGCGCCTGCAGCCACACCGCCGGCATCCGCACCACGCTGCGCACGTTCGCCAGCACGGAGCCCCGGTCATCGCCGCGGGCGTCCCGCGTCGGCTCGGGCACGAACAGCCACACGCACGCCGCCGCGGCGACGCACGCGGCGATGTAGACGTGCACCGTGCTGCGGATCGCGGCGGTCTTCTCGGCCAGGGTGGCGGTCTCTGGCACGGCCGGCATTGCCGCGGTGTACAACGCCACCGCGATCACCGACAGCAGGAACGCAAACAGCCCGCGGCCGCCGTCCAGGATGCCGAACGCCATGCCCTGCTCATCGTCGCCGCCCCACTGGCGGGTCGCCTTGATCAGCGCGGCCCAGAACGGCAGGATCGTGGAGAACCCCCAGAACGCGTACAGCCACTTGAGCGTGGTGAGCGAGGGCCCGGTCAGCAGCACCAGCCCACCGGCGCCGGTGATCAGCAGCGAGGCCGCCAGCAGCAATCTCACCGGGAACCGGTCCGCCAGCACGCCGCCGAACAAGTACGAGACCGCCGCCACGATGCCGTAGAGCGAACCCAGGTCGCCCAGCTCCGACTGGCTGAGCGCGAACACCTCGACAAACGACGGTCGGAAGTAGCGGATGATGTGAAACGGCAGCCCAAAGATCGCCTCGCCCGCGATGATTAGGCTCAGCATCGTCATCACCCGACCGGGGCTCCACGGGTCGTGGGCGGGCGCGGCCGGCGGCTCTTGGGGTGATGGTTCAGGCACGATGGGTCATTGTAACAGGATGCCGATTGCGACGAGACCCGACTGTGGTGTGTCAATCAGTTTTGAACCAATCTCTCGCTCGCGCGCCGCACTTGACGAATAGAATGCCACGATGACGTCAGATACCACGCATACTAAAGCCGACCGGAAGCCCTTCCGATTGTCAGTCGCTAGCCTGATGTACTTGTTCGGTTGCCTTTCGGTTTCGCTGTCGATCTCAGTGCCGCCCATGCCGGCCATGCAGGGTATGTCGAGCTATGAACCGCGCATCGATTGGCACTACGCCCTACTGAGCCTGGCCTCCCTCGGCGCGATCGGCGTGCTGCTTCATCAGGCCCGGCAGTTGCGAGACGTGGTCGGGTATCGGGGCGTGCAACTTGCGCGGTTGGGGGTGGGAGGTCTACTGTCTCTCTGCCTCACGATGCGACTCTTAACGCAGCGAGGACTGCTAGACCTCAACGGAGGTAGTGAGATAATGTTCCCCGGTTCGGGCCAGATACTGGACAGCCTGTGGTACCTGCTCGTAATCGCAAGTATCTCGATCGCGACGGGCCATCGCTGCGAAGGGGGCTGCCAACCATCACGATGGGCAATTGCGGGCCTGTATGCCCTGTTCTGTATCATCGCGTTACTAGCGGCGGCTCTGAGCGGCTATAACACCTACTTAGTGCATAGCGCAATCCGCGGAATCGAGACCGCAATCGATCCACGGTTCCAGGTTGCGCCCGCTGGCGCTAGCCTAGCTGAGCAGCATGCCATCGCTACGCGGAGCCTGATAGCATGCCTAGCGTGGCTTGGTGGGGTTGGGAGTTCGGTCTGGGGGTTGCACTACCCACCTCGCTCAAGCCGGGCACGGGCCGCTATGGCCGGGGTAGTAGGTTGCTGCATGGCTGGGGCTGCTGGCTTTGCCGTGTGGTACTTCCAGATAGGACGGATCGAACTATCCGTGTGTTGGGCCGAGGCCCGATTTGTTTCTAACTGGTTCGACAGGCTCGTTGCCACGTTGGTCGCTGCGGCCGCGTTGTCGTGGATTGCCGGTAGCTTGAGCCAGACAACATCGCGGAGAAGTCCTGCACAGCCCCTCTCACTCGTCGACCTGTCCGGAAAACTACTTCTAGTAGGTGCGATCGCAACCGCCGCCGTGGACTTGGGCCAATTGGCCACGGCCATGCTAGATTTGGTCAACCTCCTTGACAGCATAGGAGGGGGGCAATGGTGGGACAGAGTAGGTTGGTTGGTTTCCTTTTTGTGCGACGCTCAGGTGTTGCTGATACTGGCGATGTTGCTAACCACAGCCCGACTTGTAAGGGCCCGCTTGCGTCGTGAGCCTCGATACGCTGCCGAGTGCAATAGCCGTCTAGCCCTGTTGCTCACGCTGCTGTTCCTCGTGTTCGCGGCGATCGGGGCTCCCACACTGGCCGCGTTTAGCCTTTGCGCCTGGCTGGGTCCGTGGTACTCCTAGCGGCCTCCTTGCTGGAGGTACCCATCCTTCAGCCGCACGTAGTTCTGCGGCGAGTACGCCAGATGCTCGCGCTCGGCGTCGGTCAGCGGCCGCAGCACGCGGGCCGGGTTGCCCACGTACACGTTGCCGCTCTCCAGCCGCTTGCCAGGCGGGACCAGGCAGCCGGCGCCGATCATCACCTCCGGCTCGACGACCGCGCCATCGTTCACGATCGCGCCGATGCCGACCAGCACGCGGTCGCCCACCGTGCACCCGTGCAGCACCGCGCGGTGCCCGACCACCACGTCCTCGCCGATTGTCAGTGGGAACCCGCCCGGGTTGAATCGGCTGTCGTGCGTGGTGTGCAGCACGCAGCCGTCCTGCACGTTGCTGCGGGCGCCGATGACGATCGGCATCAGGTCGCCCCGGATCACGGCGCCGGGCCAGACCGAAACATCGTTGCCGAGCGTGGCGTCGCCGATGACGGTGGCCTGCGCGTCGACGTAGACCCGCTCGCCGAGCTTGGGGGCGACGCCGTTGTGCGTGCGGAGTGGGTTGGGCATGCTACGCCAACCCCGCCAGCTTGGCCGCGCGCGCAACCCGCTCGATGCCGATCATGAACGCGGCGGTGCGGAGGCTGACGTTTAGGTCGGTGTGCTTCTCCCAGACCTCCTCGAAGGCGGCCAGCAGCAGGCGGTCCAGCTCGCCGCGGACGCGGTCGAGGCTCCACTTGTAGTACTGGCGGTTCTGCACCCACTCGAAGTAGCTCACCGTGACGCCGCCGGCATTGGCCAGGATGTCCGGCAGCACGGCCACGCCCGCCTCGCGCAGCACCTCGTCGGCGTCGGGGGTGACCGGGCCGTTGGCGGCCTCGATGATCAGCGGCGCGTGGATGTTGCCGGCGTTGGCCGAGGTGATCACGCCGCCGATGGCTGCCGGGATCAGCACGTCCACCTTGAGCTCGAGGATCGCCTCGCCGCCGATCTCGTCGGCCTCGCTGAAGCCGCGGAGCGTGCCGTTGTTCTTGCGTGCGTAGCGGACGGCGTCCATCACGTTGATGCCGTCCTTGTTGTACAGCGCGATTGTGTGGTCGCTGATCGCCACGACCTTGGCGTCGGCCTCGGCCAGGAACTTGGCCGCGTGCGAGCCGACGTTGCCGAAGCCCTGGATCGCCACGGTCGACTGGCCCACCTTGCGGCCCAGCCGGCCGAGCGTCTTGACGGTCAGCATGCCGACGCCGCGGCCGGTCGCCTCCTCGCGGCCGGGGATGCCGTAGTGCTCCACCGGTTTGCCGGTCACCACGCCCGGGTTGAACCCGTGGTACTTGGCGTACTGGTTCATGATCCAGGCCATCTCCTCGTGCCCGGTGCCCATGTCCGGCGCGGGGATGTCGACGTCCGGCCCGATGACCATGTGGATCTCGTCGACAAACTTGCGGGTGATGCGCTCTTTCTCGCGGGGGCTGATCTCGCGCGAGTTGACCGTGACCCCGCCCTTGGCGCCGCCGTAGGGGATGTTGGCGATGGCGGTCTTCCAGGTCATCAGCGACGCCAGGCCACGGACCTCGTCCAGGTTGACCTCGTGGTGGTAGCGGAGGCCGCCCTTCATAGGTCCGCGGGCGCGGTTGTGCTGCACGCGGTAGCCGATGAAGGTTTCGAGGCGGCCGTCGTCCATCTCGATCGGGATCTGCACCGTGACCTCGCGTTCCGGCGTGATGAGCAGCTTGCGGAGCGGGGCGTCCATCTCGAGCTGGTCGGCAGCGAGGTGGAAGTAGTGCTGGACGGCTTCAAAGGCTTTCATGGCGGCGTTGGTCGTGCTGGGGCGTGCGGTTCAGGGCGGCGCCGGGCCTGGCTGCCCACACTGTAGGACAGCCGGCAGGCGCCCGCAATCGCGGTCCGTGGCCAGGGCCGGATGGGCGCCGTAGACTTAAACCATGCCCGCCCCGCCGCCGCAGAAGCTGACCGTCCGCGAGAAGCCGCGCCGCAAGAACCGGCAACGCAACCAGCTGCTGATCACCGGCGGCGTGCTGGCGGTCCTCTCGGTCATCGTAGCGGCCGTGCTGCTGACCAGCGGGCCGCCGAAGCCAACCGCCACAGGCCCCGCCGCGACGCCTGCTGCCCCGCCCGTAGACACAGCCGCCGACGGGCCCGGCGACGCTGTCCAGGAAGAGAGCGCCCCGCCCGAACCAGCCGGGCCCCAGCTGGTTGACGACGACGGCCGCACGCTGTGGGCGTCGCCGACCGATGGCGGGCCGATCTCGCTGGCGTACCTGCCGCCGGGGTGCGACCTGATCCTCCACTGCCGGCCGGCCGAGCTGCTCGCCAGCCCCGCCGGCGAGGGCTCGCTCCGCGCGCTGGGCCCGCAGGGCATTGCGCTGCTGCGGGGGCTGGCCGCCGCGACCGGGCTCAAGCTCCGCGAGATCGACCGCCTGCTGATCGGCGTGCGCGGCGCCGGCGGCGCGCAGCTTGAGGCCGCGCTGGTTGTGACGCCTTTGGAGCCGCTCGCCCGCCAGGCGGAAGCCCTCCGCCTGCCGCCGCCGTACGCCAACCTGCGGGCGGCGACCCACGAGGGCGCCAGCTACCACGTCGGCGCGCCGTGGTGCGGCTTCGCCCCCGAGCAGGAAGATGGCCGGCTGTTTGTTGTCGCTCCCCGGGCCGCGCTGCACGAGGTGATTGAAGCCGCCGGCGCCGCGCCGCCGCTGCGGCGCGAGGTCGAGCTGCTGGCCGCCCAGATCGACGGCGACCGCCACGCCACGCTGCTCGCAGCGCCCAGCTTCTTCTTCACCGATGGTCGCGCGCTGTTCACCGGCGTGACCGAGTCGCTCGAGTCGCCCGTGTTCGAGTTCCTGCCCGATGCGCTGCGGGCCGGCTCGCTCAGCCTGCACTGGGGTGACGACTTCTACGCCGAGGCGCGTGGCGTCTCGGCCGCGGAGGTGACCCCCACGCGGCTCGCGTCGCAGCTCAAGAGCCGCATCGCCGGCTGGCCGAGCGACCTGCAGCTCGCGGTGCTCGACCTCAACCCCGCCCCGCACGGCCGGCGGGTGGTTGCCCAGCTGCCCGCCATGCTGCGGCTGCTCGCGGAGTACACCCGCACCGGCGTCGAGGACGACGCGGCGGTGCTCAACGCCTACTTGCCACTTCCCGCAGGCGAGAACCTGCTGGCGGCATCCGAGCTGATGCTTGCGCAACTCTCGTCGGGGGCGGTCGGCGCGCCCGGCACGACCGCTACAGCCCCTCCGGCGCCGCGGACAATCGAGCAGAAACTGGGCCAGGAGGTGAGCGTCTCGTTTGCGCGCGATACGCTTGAGATGGCGGTGAAATACCTGGCCGACGAGATGCAGGCGCCCATCGTGATTGTGGGGAGTGATCTACAATTAGAGGGCATCACGAAGAACCAGTCGTTCGGGATGCAGGCCGCCCGGCAGCCGGCCCAGCAGGTGCTGCTGGAGATCCTGCAACGGGCCAACCCGGACCGCACGGCGACCGGACCCGCCGACGAAAAACAGAAGCTCGTCTACACCGTGCGGCCCGACGACACCGGCCGGCCCACGATTTACATCACCACCCGCAGCGCCGCCCAGAAGCGGGGCGACAAGCTGCCCAGCGTTTTCCTGCCCGCGGGCGGGAGCTGACGCAATAGCTGACGACCCCGACGACGAAACCGTTGACCTGTCGGACCAACCGGTAACTCTCAGCGAGGCCCACGACCCCTTGTCCCACATGCTTCCTTTCCGCGTCCAGTGCGAGACCTGCCAGTCCTGGCTGAAGGTGGCCCGTGAGTCGCTGGTGGGGCAGATCCACAGCTGCCCCAAGTGCGGCTCGATGGTGCACCTGGTGCCGAAGGAAGAGGGTGCGCCGGACGGGGGCGCGGAACGCAGCCCCGCCGCCGCGGTCGCGCCGGCAGCGGCCGCCCCGGTCGCTGCGAGCGACTTCGACTCGGTCGACCAGCTCGGACTCGACGACGCGGCGCCCAAACCTCAACCGGCAGCCACACAAGCTCCCACCACGCAGTCGCCCGCCCCGCAGCCAGCCGAAGCCGCCGCGGCGGCTCCGCTACCGGCCGACGCCGCGGCCCGGGTCTCGCCGATCGAGGCGGCCGGGCAGAAGACCGCGCTGATTACCGGCGCCGGCGGAGCGATCCTGATTGTATTCGGGGCCGTCGCGTACTGGCTGACATCCGGCGAACCGGACCCCAGTGAGCTGGCGCAGGCGGAGCAAGCGGCTTCGCCCGCTGCCAGCCAAATTGACTCGACAAGCAGCGGTGATCAGCCCTTGGTTCCCGCGCCGAGCACGCCGCCAGAGAACTCTGCCGACGTTGGGGCCGAGCCGCCCGTTGAAGATCCCGCGCCCATCGTCCCAGAGCTGCCGCCGCTGGAAGATGAAGCCGTCACCGCGCAGCAGCCGGCCGAGCCACCTGGCCAACCAGTGAGACAGCAACCTGATCCCACGCCCCGGGTAGCCGAGAAGCGGATCGCGACGAACGACCCGCCCACGCCGCTGTCCGACGCGCCGCCCGAGATCGACCCGCTCGAATTCGACCCCAGCAAGCTGGACCTGGTGATGCTGCGCGGCGACCGCAAGCCGCCCGAGCCAGAGCCCGAACCGGCCGAGGCGCCCCGGTTGGCGATCGGCTGGAACGCGCGGTCCGGTCAAACGCCCCCGACCGAGCCGCCGCCAACCGAAGAGCTCAATCGGATCGACGGGCAGCTCGCCGAGCGGGGCAGGGTGGAACGCGTGTGGGTGGAGCGCGGCACGACCGCCTTTGAGAACCACCGCCCGGTCGACCTTGCGCGTCGGCTCGGCGACACGCTCCCCGAGTTGCAGCTCCCCGAGGCGCCGCTGACCCACGGGGTCCGCGTCTGGAGCGAGCTGGCCGGCGCGCCGGTCACCATCGACCCGCAGGCCCTGGCCCGCGCCGGCGTGAGCGCCCGGTCCCGCATCCGCATCAGCGGCGCGAACGCCACGCTGGGAGACCTCTTGAGCGAAACCCTGAAGCCGCTCCGGTTGATGTACGCCGAGCGGGACGGCCAGCTCACGCTCACCCGGCTGGGAGGCCAGACTGAGCGCACCGGCGCGTACTCCGCGGCCGACCTGGCCGGCAGCCCTGCCGAGCTGGACGAGCTCTGCGCCCTGGCAGCGGCGATGGTCCCCAGCACGTCGGAGGGGACCCTGTCGGTCGACGGCCAGAAGCTCAAGTTCGCCGGCCCGGCCAACACGCACTTCGACCTGGTGATCTTCTGCGAACGCCTGCGCCGCGCAAGGGGCCTGCCGCAGAAGACCAAGTACCCCGCGGCGCTGCTCGCCACCCGCCCGCCGCTCGCGCGGCTCGAGTCGCCGCTGAGCCGCAGCGCGACCTTCAGCTTCGTCGCGCCGACCCCGTTTGCCGACGTGCTGGACCATTGGCGCGGCGCGTCAGGCTTGGAGATCCTGGTCGACTGGTCGTCGGTCGCGCGTGCGGAGCTCGGGCCGCAGTCGCAGGTGCGGTGCTCGTCACGGGACCAGCCGTGGCGCGACTCGCTGGACGGCGTGCTCCACCCGCTGGGCCTCGGCTGGCGGGTGGTCGACGAGCGCACGCTGCAGATCGCCGGCCGCGCCGACGCCGCCGCCGAGTACCCGACGACCGAGTTCTACCCGCTCGCGAAGAACGCCGACGGCGCCGAGTCGGCCGACGAGCTAACTGGCGAGCTGTCGCAGCTCAAAACGCCCGTCGCGATCCGCTTCGACGCCCCCGCCCGCGCGCTGGTGATCCACGCCGCCGACGACGGCCACCGCGCGGCGTACGACTGGCTGGTGCGGAATGGGTTAATCGAAAGCTAGTCGGAGAATTTCGCGCCAAAGCAGCCCCAACTCCCCTCCCCCTGTCGGGGAGGGAGGCTTCTGGGGGGCGTGCCTTTCACACCAAGCACGCGGCTACAGCGTCCGGTCGACCGCCTCGGCCACGCGGCGGCACTGCTGCATCATCTCTTCGAACTGCTCGCAGCGGAGCGACTGGTAGCCGTCACTCATGGCGTGCTCCGGGTCGGGGTGGACCTCGACGATGACGCCGTCGGCGCCCGCGGCGATCGC
The DNA here is from genome assembly GCF_007859765.1 of Posidoniimonas corsicana. NCBI lineage: Bacteria > Pseudomonadati > Planctomycetota > Planctomycetia > Pirellulales > Lacipirellulaceae > Posidoniimonas > Posidoniimonas corsicana. The sequence continues at coordinate 331,708 of NZ_SIHJ01000002.1, read as the reverse complement.
GGCCTTGGCCATCGCCGGCACCAGCGCGGTGTGGCCCGTGCCGTGGCTGGGGTCGATGATCACGGGCAGGTGCGTCTTCTGCTGCAGGTACGGCACGGTGGCCAGCGGAAGCGTGAAGCGGGTGTGGGACTCGAACGTGCGGATGCCGCGCTCGCACAGCATCACGTTGGGGTTGCCGCCATCGAGGATGTACTCGGCGGCCAGCAGCATCTCGTCGATGGTGGCGCTCGGCCCGCGCTTCAGCAGCACCGCTCGGTGGCTCTTGCCACACGCTTCCAGCAGGCGGTAGTTCTGCATGTTGCGGGCGCCGATCTGCAGCACGTCGGCGTACTCGCCGACGAGGTCCACATCGTCCGGGGCGACCACCTCGGTGACGACCGCCAGGCCGGTCTCGTCCCGGGCGGCGGCCAGCAGCTTGAGGCCGTCCTCTTTCATGCCCTGGAAGCTGTAAGGGCTGGTGCGGGGCTTGAACGCGCCGCCGCGGAGCGCCGTGGCGCCGGCCGCCTTGACGGCGCGGGCGGTGGTCATGAGCTGCTCTTCAGATTCCACGGAACAAGGCCCGGCCATCACGCCGACCTGCTTGCCGCCGACCGACAGCGAGCCGGCCGTCACGACGCTGGTGGCGTCGTGCGCCTCGCGGCTGGCCAGCTTGTAGGGGGCGAGCACCGGCATCACCGATTCGACGCCGGGCGAGCTCTCGAGCGTCTGCACGCCGTCGACCCGTTCGTCGCCGATGGCGGCGATCACCGTCCGCTCGGTGCCCCGCAGCACGTTTGCCTTGAGTCCCAACTCTTCCACCTGCTCGATCATGTGATTGATTTCCTGTTCGGTCGCGCCGCTACGCATCACGACAATCATGGTCTTGGGTCCGTGGTCAGTTGTCCGTTGCCTGTGGTGGTCCGGTTGCCCGCCACAGGCGCGTCCGCAACTGACAACGGACCGCCGGCGAAAGGCAAGAAACGAGCTACAAAACGAAAAAAGCCCCGAGGACCACTGGGGTTCTCGGGGCTTTGTTATCCGCGATCAAACTGGAGCAGTCTGACTAGGCACAACCTCCGGCCCCGAGGTTCCCATAAAAGAACCCGGTAAAGCTAAACCAGAAGAATTGCCAGTACTTGCCGCTCATGTGGGTCAGTATCGGCTGCGGCCGCGAGGAAAGCAAGGGAAAAAGTTGGGGCAGAACCTAGGCAAGAGATCGAACGGGGCGGCTAGGCCACGAACCACGCGTCGTGCCCCAGCACGTAGCCCCGCGCTAGCAGGTCGGGCGTGATCACGCCCCGGGCGCCTTCCGATCCGACGGCGATCAGCAGTGGCGTGCCGTCGGCGGGCGGCATCTGCTGCGGGTCGTCGACCCGCACGCCGTGGATCACCGCGCCGTGCTTGCGGGGGTTGATGTCGTACGCGCGGCGGACCGTGAGGCCCTCGGACTGGAGCCAGCGGAGCCACGGCTTGCCGGTCTGACCCACCCCGGCCAGGTCGACCGACGAAACGCCAGCAAGCGGCCCGGCCAGCAGGTGCGTCCGCCGGCAGCGGTCGAACGCCTCGGGCGTGTAGCGCTCGTGCGAGCGGGTGAGCCGGCGGTCGTGGTCGATCCAGTCCAACAGCGGCTCGGCCGCTTTGCCGAACCGCATGCCGGCGGCAGCGCCGCGGAGCATGAGGTCGTAGTCCTCGGGGAATGCCCCTTCGCGGTAACCGAGTTCGAAGAACTCCCGCCGCGCCAGCAGCGTTGGGTTCGCCAGCGGGTACTCCACGAACCGCAGCGCGAGGATCTGCTCCGGCGTGGCCGTTTCCTCGTTGATCCACCGCTGGTAGCGCCGCAGGTTGTCGATCGGGCGGCCCGCTTCGTCGACGATGTTCACCTGGCAGCCGACCACGTCGAGTTGTCGCCGTTCGAGCAGCTCGAGCTGCCGGGCGAGTCGCGTCGGGTGCGAGTAGTCGTCCGCGTCCATCCTCGCAACCAGCGGCGCCGACGTGGCGGCCAACGCCGCGTTGGCGGCCGCGGCGACTCCCCGGTGCGGTTGACGGATGACGCGGAGACGCGTGCCGTCAATAGCCTGAGCGGCGGCCGCGGTTTGATCGGTCGATCCGTCGTCGACGACCACCACTTCGACGTCGTGGACCGTTTGATCGAGCATCGACCGCACCGCACGCCCGACGGTCGCCGCGGCGTTGCGAGCGGGGATGACGATCGCGATGCGGGACCTCATGGTGGCGGCCCTTTCGCCAGCCGGCAGCGGTTCCGCTCGCGCGTTCGAAAGGGATGCATGCCGCGCGGAGGGACTTACAGGCGGTTTGCCTGTCCTGGGTTGTGTTGCTTGCCAGACGCTACGATCGAAGACGCTCGCCGGTGGACCGGACGCGCCGCCGCAGTCCCTGGACCAGATCTTCCATCCCGTGCCGGGCGGGGGCCCGAGCGACGTCAGGGTCGTCACCGAGGCGGCCGTCGAGTTCGCTGTGGAACGCGTCGATTTGTTCGAAGGCAATCTGGTACGCCTTGTCGCGGTCGGCATTGTACTCGACGGATTGGGCAGGTGCTCGGAATCTCCACCGAGCGAATTCGTGTGCCCTCTCGATCCGACGGGTCGACTCTGCTTCTACCTCTCCGGGGCGGCCGTGGTGAAGCTCACGTCGCTGCGTCGCGAGCCGGTCAGCAGGATTCTGGTGCGGGCGAGAGCCTTCCGTGAGGTCGCTCTCGGCGCCTAGCAGCAGGCCGACGGCGTGGTGGCCGGCTGACGGGGTTGCGTCTGCCGCCAACGCGGAGTCGATAGCCGTCGCTGCTTGCGCCATTGGTGAGGAGGCGTGGTTGGGGCGCTCGGTGGGCTCGGTGATCGCGGCGCCCGCCGGTTCTGCATTGGCCTGGGAATGCGCGGAAAGGACTGTGGCGGCGGGGCTAGCGGTCGCCACGTTTGCGGGCGCCGTGGCGCCCAGGTTGTCACGCCAGACCGAGTAGTCTGCCGCGTCGACGACGCCGTCACCGTTGCCGTCGGCCTGCAACGCCGCGCCCGCGGTTGCGCCGTAGCTCGACCGCCAGAAGTCGTAGTCGCCGGAGTCGACCACCCCGTTGCGGTCGTAGTCGCCCGCGAGCTGAACGGTAAACGTGGCCTCGTTGATTGGCGACCAGAGCTGCCCGTGTAGGCTGCGGACCCGGACGGTGGTGTCCACCGACAGGATGGGCGGCGCGGACTCGTCGTACAGCAGGGCGGTGGCGAGGTTGACGCCGCCGCCCGGCAGGCGTGGGTCGCTGCCGTCAACCGTGTAGTAGACGCCGTCGGTTCCCGGATCGGTGGGTGGCTCCCCGTAGACCTGGAGCTCGCCGACGGAGAGCACGGACTCTGCGTCGCTGGTGATGGCCGCCTTGCTCACCCGCACGTACCGCCCCGCGATGCCGCCGGTGCGTCCGATCAGGTTGTACTGCGCAAACTCACCAGGGTCGGTCGGGGTCCCGCCGGGCTCCACCGGGTTGAACACCGGCGAGCGGAAGACGACTTGGCGGTTGGCGTCGAGCACCTCGACCGTGATGTTGTAGAAGCGGTCTCGGCAGCAGCTGCTGTCTCGGTTGTGGACGATGATCGTTTCGATCATCGACTCACTCTCGAGGTCGACTTCCAGGAAGGGGGTGGCGTCGCCGGGGGCGGTGTGCGAGAAGTCGGTGGTCGCCCCGTTGACGGCCTCCGAGCCGTTGAAGTCGAAGCCGTCGGTGGACTGCACCACGGGCTTGAACAGCGCCAGGTTGTTGACGAGCTGAGGAGCTCCCGCGGTGATCTCCAACGGGTAGTTGGCGGGGACCGCTCCGCCAAACTGACTGAACTGGGGCGCGTCGAGGGGGAACGTGCCGGCGGCGCGGAGGTTGTCGATCATCCTCCCCGGGATCTCGGTCAGGATGTTCTCAATCGCGTTGTTGGCGGCGTTCTCCCACGACGAGGGCGAGCGGTAACCCCAGCGTGCCGACTCGGCCAGGAAGCTGAGCTGGATCTCGTCCAGCCGCTCCTGCAGGCGGGCGGTGCTCTGGTCGGGCGCCAGGGCGCCGTCGTTGAAGAACATACTCTGGATGCGGTCGGCGTACAGCGTCAGGAAGTCTGGGTCTCCTTCGGCAACCAGGCTGCCCAGGATGTTCGCGGGGCCGGGGTTGCCGGACCGGTCGCCGGCGTTCCGCAGCCAGCCGTCGGCGTCGTTGTGGTAGAAGGTGTAGGGGACCGCGCCGTCGGCCGAGCCGCCGGCGCGGTACTCGTTCTCCGCGGCGCCGGCCATGTAGAGCAGCATGTAATCGATGTAGTTCTCCATGTCGACGTACTGCTTCAACGCCTGGTAGTTGCCCGCCAGCGCATTGATATTGTCCCAGGCGACGCCGTCGCCGTCGTAGACCTCGCCCGGCGACCAACCGCCCGGCGTGTTGTTCCCGTTGTTCACGTTGCCGTTGATGGCCTCGTAGTCGTCGTCGTCGCCGCCGTAGTACTGGGCCAGGAAGTCGGCGTTCCACCGCTCCCGCATGTGGTACTGGCCCCAGTAGACGCCGTTGATGTACAGGTGCACGAACCGGCCGTGCGGCGCGACGTGCCCCAGGTCGAGGAGCGTGTCGTCCACAAAGCGGTTGGACATGTAGAAGCCACGCTGGGACATGTCGTGCGACCCGGACCGGAAGTCCAGCTGGTCGAACGAGTCGGTGGCGGGGATCCCGTTGTCGAAGCCTTCGAAGAGCGGGAAGTCGAGCCGGGACGAGCCGTACCCGCTGCGGAACTGCAGGCGGAAGTTCTTCTTGGCGAAGTTGGTGAAGTAGCCGCCGAAGGCGTGGATGCCGGCGTCGATCTGAAAGCCCTCGCTGCCGTCGGGGGCGAGCCACTCGACCGAGGTCCGCTGCTCGGGCACGCTGCTGTCGACAATCTCGTTCTCGAAATTAAACGACAGCGTGGGGATGTCGAGCAGCGCCTGCCTCATCAGGGGCATGTAGTCGGGGTCCTCGGTGATTCCCGTGTCCATCACCGAGGAGGCGATGACGTCATCGACAAACACGTAGGTGTGGGTTGTCGGGTTCGGGGACACGTGGCCCGCGCGAAACGCCGCGGTGCGGAGCACGGTGGTGGAAGCGATCGTGAGGTTGGCCTGGGCCGTCGAGTTCGCGTCGGGCGGCGGCGTCTGCGTTCCGTTGCTCAGCGAGGGCTCGCTGCCGTCGGTGGTGTAGACGAGGGTCGCCCCGGGGTCCGATGACACGATATCGACGCTGAAGGGCGCGTCGTAGAACCCGCGGTCGACGCTCACCGTGGGGGCGCCAAGGATGCCCTCGAACGCTTCGCCGTTGGCCGCCCGCGGGGTCGGGGTCAGGAAGACCCCCGCGTGCAGTGGTTCGACAAGGCTGTTGACCCTCGACTCCAGCCTGGCCTCGATCAGCATGTCGCTGCTGTTGCCGCCGTTTAGGGCGTGAATCGCCAGGACGTTGTCGCCCTCAACGAGCAGGCCCACGTGATTGCTGAGGTCGAAGGGCTCGAAGAGGATAGCGTCGGAGTCGGAATGCCCGCCCTGCGCGTTGGAGTTCCAGTTCGGGTTGCCCGGCACGTTGTCGGAGGCGACCAGCTCGCCGTTGAGGTAGGCCAGGAACCCGTCGTCGTAGCGCAGGCCAAGGGTGAGCCCGGTGACTGTGGCGGGGTTCGAGACCTGGAAGGTCTGACGCAGGTAGGCCGTGCCGGTGTTGCTGGGGACGGTGGTCTCGAGGTACGGGGCGTACTCGGCCGGGCTGGTCTCGTAGCCGATGCCGGTGGCGCCGGTGGCCCAACCGGCGTCGTCGAAGCCCGGTGCGTTCCAGCCGCTGATCGGACCTGTGGGCACGATGTACCGGGCGTCTGCGCCTTCTTCAATCAGCACCGTGTTGTCGCTTGCAAACGAAAGGCCGTACGACACGTCGGTAGTTTGGGCGGGGAACTCGGGCGCGTACTCGTGTTCGACCGTTCCGTCAGGCCGCACCAGGCCGAGGTACTCACCGCCTGCGCTCAGGGCAAAGTCGGTGTGAAGGTTCCCGTCAGGGTCGACGTAGTCTTCGGTGTCTTGGCTCGACGCAAAGACCACCAGGAACTCGCCCGGTTCAAGGTTCAGCACCTCTTGGGGGACGGTGGCGGAGGTCGGGAAGGTCCACTTGTCGAGGTTGCCCGCGTCGTCAGTGAGGCGCCAGCCGGAGAGGTCGACGGTCGCGGCGGTGGGGTTGTACAGCTCGATCCAATCCGAGGAGTTCCCGTCGCCGTCGTCGAGCGTTGAGCTGTTGCTGGCTAAGAACTCTGTGATGAGCAGGCCGGTGGTAAGCATCTGGCGTGGCTCGAGCGTCTCGACTCGCAGGGGTTTCCTGCGTGTCGGCGGGCCGGCCTTGGGCGCGGCAGCCTCGACGAGTCTCGCCAGCAATGAACCCTTGCGACTTCCCATTCCTGTTTCTTCCGCGGATCTTGCGAAGGGGCGGGCGCCTGTCCTGCTTCGCGGCGCGCCGTCGTGGACGCCGGGAGGGACCTGACCTGCCTGCCGTTGTCGGACCAGTAGGTGTCATGGAGAGCGGCAGCTTGGTGAATCCCGCTGCGGCCGCTACGCCTTGCGACTGCTAATTCGCACGCTGGGGGTGTGAAAACACAACTCGCAACGCAGCACTTCTCCAAGAACTCGAGGGACGAGCGCCTTAGAAAAGTGATATTTTCCGAAGAGAAATTGCGGGTAGGTGCAGTCTCTTGATAGTAGCCGCCCGGCCGCGCCAAACGCAAACGATTTGGATAAGAAAACCAACGGGTAGACGCGGCCTTCGAGCGTCTTCCGTCGACGACGACACACCGGTTTCTACGGCAGGGCGGGAGGCGCTGAGGAAGCGAAGCCGCGAGGCATGTCGGCAAGAACTAGCGGTTCACAACCCGCAGCTCCACCGTCGCGACGCCACCGCAGACACCGCTTCAACGACCGCCCGCTTGTCGCAGGCGTAGAGGTCGGAGCACGAGAAGCTGCCGATTTCCAAGAGCCGATGCTCACCGCTCGCGGTTCGACAGATGTCGATTGTCCACACGGGGTCAGGCTGGAAGTACTGAGCGGCCAACTGCTCGGCTAGAAGGCGAGACTCCGGCGTCGTGTCGGGTGATGCGACGAGTTTGCCGTCCACCTTGTACTGCGTGCCTGCGACGATCTGCTTGTCGGCGGCCACGAATCGCCACTCGTGGGTAATCTCCTTCGCCGCGCTGACAAGCACCAGTGCCTCGGGCGGGACGTCGTAGAACCCCATGATCTCGATGTCCTGATCAAACGTGGCGCTCGTCGCCGGCTGGCCAGTAAAGGACTTGCGAACGGAGTTCGGCCGCACAAACAACCGGGCGCCATCACCGACCGCGTCGAAGAGGAACTGCTGTCGGCGTTTCAGTTCACCGAAAGGCAGGATCACGTAGTCCGAGTTGAGCAGGTAGTCCGCCAGCCTGCAGTAGTAAACGTGGCAGTCGTAGTTCTCCCACGTGCAGAATGTGGTGGGGCGCCACGGCGCACCCCGGCTCAGCTCACTTGCGAGTCCGATCGACCCGTGGAACACCACGCAGGCGTTTTCAGGGAAGAGCCGCCGGTACAGGTCGGGAAAGTCCTGCCAGCGGTACTGCAACCCAAGGTCGGGCGTGCGTTTAGCAATCCGGCCGGTTTGCGCGATCGCGTCGGTGAGTTCATCCTCGTATTCGAGGAAGACTTCCGACTCGACTAGCCAATTGACGTTCATGTCTTGCGAGCACACAGGCGCCGGGGGCGCTCCGCGGCAGCGGAAGCCCTGGATAGCCGGCGGGCGGTTGCAGGTGCGCTTCGGGGGCTTCCCTGTCGGCAGCGCCCCCGGCGCCCGCTACTCAGTTACTCCGCCTCCGGCATCTTCAGCTGCTCTTCGCTCAGCTCGGCCTTCAGGCCGGGCACCTCGTCGGCGCCGACCGGCACGGTGATCGACGCGCCGGCGAAGGCGTCGCCGATCGGCTCGAAGCGGCCGTCCAGGTTCTCGGCCAGGAACGCCTCGGTGACGGCGTTGAAGCTCTTGTTGTTGGGCGGGCGGTGGAAGCCGTGGCCCTCGTCCGGGTACAGCACGTAGGTCACGGGGATGTGCTTCTTCTGCATCGCGTCGACGATCTGGTCGGCCTCGACCTGCGTGACGCGGGGGTCGTTGGCGCCCTGGCCGATCAGCAGAGGCCGCTCGATCTTATCGACCAGCGTGAGCGGCGACTTCTTGAGCAGCTCGGCGCGGCCCTCCTCGGTGGTCCAGTCGCCCACGCGGACCTTCATCACCGGCATGAAGGGCGCCCAGTAGGGCGGGGCGTTCTCCAGCAGCGTGACCAGGCTCGACGGGCCGACGATGTCCACGCCGCACGCGAACACGGTGGGCGTGTAGGTCATGCCGACCAGCGTGGCGTAGCCGCCGTAGCTGCCGCCCATGATGGCGATCTTGTCCTCCTGCGCGATGCCCTGGTCGACGGCCCACTTCACGGCGTCCAGCAGGTCGTCGTGCATCTTGCCGGACCACTCTCCGTTGGCGGCGTTGGTGAAGTTCTTGCCGAACCCGGTGGAGCCGCGGTAGTTGACGTTCAGCACCGCGTAGCCACGGTTGGCCAGCCACTGGTGCGACGCGTTCAGACCCCAGCCGTCCCGCGCCCAGGGGCCGCCGTGCACGTCCAGCACCATGGGCACCGGCTCGTTGGGCACGCCGTCGCCGTCGGGGTCCGTGCCGGGCGGGAGCGACAGGTAGCTCACCAGGTTCAGCCCGTCGCGGCTCTTGATTACCGGCGTGTGCATCTTGACCAGCGGGTAGTCGTCCAGGTCGTCGCGGTTGTTGAACAGGAAGTGCATCTTCCGCTCGCCTTCGCCCCCGTTGGCTGGGCGCGTGTAGCGATAAAACTTGACCGGGCCGTTGTCCAGGATGTAGGCGACGGTCCACTGCGAGTCGTCCAGCGTGCGGCTGGTGACCAGGAACTCGCCGTCCTGGAAGTCGGTCAGGAAGTCGATGTCCGCCTGGATGCTCGGGTCGAGCACCTTCCACTCGCGGCGGCTGTACGTGAACGAAACCGCCTGCAGCGTCTTCTTGGTGGGGTGGGCCATCACGCCGCCAACGTCCGCCCGCGGGTCCTCGGCGATCAGCTCGGTCGCGCCGGTGTCGAGGTTCAGCGAGAACAGCGCGGACGTGTCGCGGTCGCGGCTGTCCTGGTAGTAGAGGACGCGGTTGGTCTTGTCGAAGCCGGCGGGGCCGCTGTTCATCGCGTCCACTGCCGAGAACTCCTCGGTGGTCTTCCAGTCGGCGTAGCCCTTGTCGGTCTTCTCGCCCTGGGGCTCCATCCAGACCTGGCCGCCGGTCTGCGTAAAGTTGACCGCTAGGCGGACATTGAAGTCGTCGTCGGTCAGGAAGCCGGCCACGCCCGGGTTCTCCTGCACCAGCTCACGCTCGGCGGTGGCGATGTTCACGCGGTAGATGTCGTGCAGCTGCGGGTTGCGGTCGTTGAAGCCGACCAGCAGCTCGCCGGGGAACTTCTCGCTGGCCTCCTGCAGCTCGCCGCGGACGCCGTCGACGGGCGTGAGGTCGGTGGTTTCCTTGGTCTCGACGTTGGTGGCGTACAGGTGGAAGTTTTCGTCGCCTTCCTTGTCTTGGTTGTAGAGGATGTGCTTGCCGTCGTACGCCCAGCTGTGCGAGCCGATGGGCCGCTTGGTGTCCTTGGTGACCGGCTCGGCGGCGTCGAGGTTGTCGACCGGCGCGACCCACACGTTGAGGATGCCGTAGCCCTCGGGGTTCTTCACCGGCGCCATGAAGCTGATCCACTTGCCGTCGGGGCTGAGCCGCGCCTGGGCGCGCTGGGGGTTGCCGAATAGCGTCTCACGAGGGATCAGCGGCACGTCGCTCATGCGTTGGGCCATGTCGGCTTCCTGCAGCTTGGTTTCGTTGGTGGGGGGAGTCTCGGTGGCGTTGGGCAGCGGCTCGACCTGCGGTGTGAGCTGCTCGGGCGAGCCCTCGCCCTCGGCCGGCGCGTCGGAGTCGAACGCGGGCGCCTCGTCGGCGTTCTTGGGGTAAGAGCCGGTGTCGCTGGGGCCGCTGCAGCCGCTCACCACGACCGACAGCAGCGCGAAGAACAGGCCGAGCTCGGCGGCCATGAAGCAGAACTTGCGAAGCATGAGATGCCCTCCCTGAGTCGCGTGGCGGCGCTTCTGAGCGGCCGCGACGCGGGTGATCGTGCTAGCAGAGCCAGCGGACTTTCGGCCGTCCTTCCCTGGGCGGCGGTCAATATCGGTAAGCAGCGGAGTATACGCTGTTACGCGGCGAGACGCTACGCGGTTCGGTGGGGCGGCTACTCGGAGGGGGATAACGTGTTGCGGCAGTCATTGAACGTGGCGGTGCTAAAGGGGACCACAATGGAATAGGGCATGCCGAAACTGTCCCAGTACTCAAACTTCGAGAGGATCGGCTCCAACAGCTCATCCGGGGCGGTAGCCCGCGCCGCGCTTACGTCGAATCGCGGAGCGAAAGCCGTGGGGTAAGGGTACTCAGCTCCCTCCGATGTAACCATGCTCGCCGCGACGATGAGCCGGGCGTAGTAGTCTTCGAAGTGGCGAGCGGTTTCCTCATTGACCCGACCGCCGTGCAAGCGTTGGTCGACCCGCGCCTGCCGCTCCATCGTTGCCTCTTGGTGGTAGGCGTTGGCCAGGGCTTGAGCGACCGCCACCAGAGCATCGGGAGGAGCGTGGGGATCGACTAGTGCGACTTCCAAGAGTGAGCCGTTTGGATTGTCTACGAAAAGTCGTTCCCGCACCCAGACCTTAGCGTCTTGCCCTTCAGGTATCAGCTCCCACCGCGACACTTTCGCCGTGTTCAAGGACGTCTCGATCACCTCATCCGAAAGGAGCAGCTCCAACTCCGATCGGACCAGCGTGGATGCCTCCAATCCAGTGAAGGTGTAGGTTGGGGGCCCAGCCATAAGTTGTGCGGGGATGTTTAGGTGGAAGTAGCAAACTGCGCGTCGCGTTCCCCTGAGCTTCTCCGGTGAAGTTGGGAAACCAGGTTCACGCCCACATCCGAGCACCAACGCCGCCGTTACAACGAGTAGCAGCGTTCTGTTGGGCCTCATGGCTTGCTCCAAATCCATACCGTGGCGTCGTTTTCGTGCCAACTGAAATAGGCCGCTACGACGTCCGCAGCATCGCCCGCTTCGCGTCGTCCTTTTCGCTCGGGTCGTGGAACTCCACGCCGTGGAACGGCCGTACGGTGTCGGGCGTCTTGAGCTCAACGTTCCACTGCTCGATCTTCTCGGCGATCTGGTTACGGACCTTCTTGAGGGTCTCGATCTGCTCCGCCCGTTCGGCGGCGCCCGAGTTGTCTTCGCTGAGCTCCAGCACCTCCTTGGTAAGCGCTGCCACCTGCTTGTCGAGCTGGGACGTGTAGGCGCCGTAGTCGGCGATCAGCGTGGTGAGCCGCTCGGCCTTCTGCTTGGCCGACAGGTCACGCTGCTTGATCTCGATCCGGCGTCCCAGCAGCTCACGCTCCGCCGAGAGCTTCTCGGCCTGCAGGCGGCCGATTTGATCCTTGAGCAGCCCGACCTTGGCCGCCATCTCTGGCAGCCGGACCGACGGCATGTCGCGGAGCAGCGCGTCGTAGGTGTCGGTCTTGCGCTTGATCTCCTCGTCCAGGTCGCGGTAGGAGGCCGCCAGAATGTCGCGGGGCTTCTGCCGCTGGATCTTGGCTTCGAAAACCACCTCGTCGAGGTACGCCTTGCCGATCGCGCCGACGAGTTCGACCATCGCGTCGCGCGGAGCGGTAGGGTGCACGAAGGCGATCGTCATCACGTTGCTGCCGTCTGGGAAGTCCACGACCAGCCGCTCGCGGACCCACTCCACCTCGTCGGTGTCCTTGTTGGGAAACAGACCGGAGTCGTTGAAGTCGGTCGTGCGGAGCGCCGACCCGAGCACCCGCTCCGACTTGATCATCACCGGCTGCGTCGCGCGGTAGATCTTGGCGTCGCTGAGGGAGAGCGTCGGCTGGCCGGTCAGGATTGCCGGCGAGCGCGGGTCCACCTGGAACAGCTGCTTGGCGTGCCGCTTGCCTTCCAGCGGGTCGGTCTCGGCCGCGAGGACCGGGGCGGCGGCGAGAATCAGGCCAAGGGTGAGCATTGGGCGCAGCATGGCGGGGCTCCTGGCGAGGCAGAGGAAGAGGGGGTGTTTGCCCATTACGCAGGATAATCGCTTGCGGTTCGCCGAGGCCGCTGCGTAAGCTTGGAATACACGTTTTCTTCACCCGGCGGTCGACCCACGCGGGGAGCGGATGCCGACCTACATCCCCCAGCCCTGGTCGCCCGAGCGGCTGCTCGAGCGCCGCCGCCGGGCCCGGCTGACGCCATACGAGCCGCTGGTGGCGGTGGCGGCCGCCGTCTTAGCCGGGGTGGCCGCCGACCGGCTGCTCGGGGGCGGCGGGTTGTGGCTGGCGGCTGCCGTTGGTCTGTGGGCGGTATGGTGCTGGCTGTGGAGGGCAGGGCGGGACGCGTCGGCCGCCGCGGTTCTGCTGCTGTCGGTGGCCGCGTCGGCCGGCGCGTGGCACGACGCGTCGTGGCGGTGGTTTGCAGCCGACGACCTCGGCCGCTGCGCCCAACCGGTGGCGGCGCCGGTCTGTATCGAAGCAATCGCCCTCGAGTCGCCCGCCCGCCGTGCGGCGCCCGAGCCCTCGCCGTTCCGCGCGATCCCGGGCGGGGAGACCAGCCGGCTGGAGCTGCGTGTGGTCGCGCTCCGCGACGGCGAGTTTTGGCGTCCGGCCGCGGGCCGCTGCCTGCTGACCTCCAACGGCCACCTGCTGGGCGTGCGGGCCGGCGACCGCGTGCGCGTGTTCGGGCAGCTCTCGGCGCCGCCGCGGGCGCTCAACCCGGGGGAGTTCGACTACGCGCTCGACCAGCGCGCCCAGCGGCGGCTGAGCCTGCTGCGGTGCGAGTCGCCCGACTGCGTGACCGTGACGCACCCGGGCGGGTGGTCGCTGCGGCGGGTGCTGGACGGCGTCCGAGGCTGGGGCGAGCAGGCCCTGCAGCGGCGGCTCGGCCCGCACGCGGGCGCACTGGCCGCGGCGATGATTGTCGGCGCGCAGGACGGCCTGCCCGACGCGACCATCGAGCGGTACCGACAGGCGGGTACGCTGCACGTGCTGGTGGTGTCGGGCCTGCACGTGGGGCTGGTCGTGTCGGCGTTCTACTTCATTGGTCGGATGGGCTGGGTCCCGCGGCGGTGGTCGCTGGTGGTGCTGATGGTCGCGATCGCGGCGTACGCGTTGGTGACCGGCGCGCGGCCGCCCGTCGTGCGGGCGGCGGTGCTGGCCGAGCTGATGTGCCTGGCGTTGTGGACCGGCCGCACGGTGCTGGCGATGAACTCGCTGGCCGCGGCGGCCGTGGTGGTGATCGCGCTGAACCCGTGCGAGGCGTTCCGCACCGGCGCGCAGCTCAGCTTCTTGGCCGCCGCGACGCTGATCTGGTTCGGCCGGCGGCAGCTCGATCGGCAGGAGACGCTCGACCCGCTCACCCGCCTGCTGCGGTCGGTCGAGTCGCCGCCGAAGAAGCTGCTGAGGGCGACTGTCGCGTCGAGCTGGCTGATCTTCCTCGCGACCGTGGCGGTCTGGGTGACCGCGGCGCCGCTGATGATGCGGCAGTACCACCTGCTGTCGCCGGTCGCGATGCCGCTGGCGGTGGTGGTGTTCCCGCTGGTGGCCGTGTCGGTGGTGTCGGGGTTGTTGGTGCTGCTGGCGGAGTTCGCCGCGCCAGTGCTAGCGCCGCTGTTCGCGGGCGTCAGCTACGCGGCCTGCGCAGGGCTGGACCGCTCGGTCGACCTGGCCGCCGCGGCGCCGCTCGGCCACGCATACGTCGCGGGCCCGGCGTTGTGGTGGACGCTGGCCGCGTACGCGCTCATGGCGGCCGCCGTGCGGTGGGGTGGTCGGCCGCGCGTGCGGAGGCCGCTGATGTACGCCGCGCTGGTGCTAGTGGTGGCGGGTTTCGCCCCGGCGATGGCGGCCGTGCTGCAGTCCGACCGGCGCGACGGCGACCTGCGGTGCACGTTCATCGCGGTGGGGCACGGCGTGAGCGTGCTGATCGAGCCGCCGGAGGGGGGCGTCTTCCTGTACGACGCGGGCTCGCTCGGCTCGCCCTGGCTGGCGACCGAGAAGGTCTCGTCGGTGCTGTGGTCGAAGGGGATCAGCCGGATCGACGGCGTGCTGCTCTCGCACGCCGACGTCGACCACTTCAACGCGTTACCGGGGCTGCTGGAGCGCTTCACGGTGGGCGGCGTCTACACCACCAACCAGCTGCTCCCCCGCAGACTGCTGCCGGGCGAGGCCACCGCGCCGGCCGAGCTGTCACGTCTGTTATCGCGGCATGGCGTACCTGTCGAGAAGCTGGCGTTGGGGGACCAGCTCCAGCTGGGCGGCGCGCGGGTCGAGGTGCTGCACCCGACGGCCCTCGGCGTGGTCGACACCGACAACGCCAACAGCCTGGTGATAGGCATGACGCACGCCGGCCGCCGCCTGCTGCTGCCGGGCGACCTGGAAGGCCGCGGCATGGAGGCGCTGCTAGCCCAGGAACCGTACGACTGCGACGTGCTGCTCGCGCCCCACCACGGCAGCCCCCGCAGCGACCCGCCCGGCTTGGCCGCGTGGTGCCGGCCGGAGCACGTGGTGATCAGCAGCGCCGCCGGCGTGTACCCCGATCTGGCGAGCGAGAGCTACCAGGAGCAGGGGGCGACGGTGCTGTCGACGTCCGCCGACGGCGCGGTGACGGTGGTCATCGATGCCAGCGGCGTGCAGGTGACCCGCTACCGCGATCCGTAGTGGCACGGCTCACCATTGGCAGGCGAATCTCCGCTGCCGCGCGCAGATTGCAGTAGATATCAGCCCATCCGGCGCCGTCTAATCGGGGCGGCTGGCCAAACCGCGTCGACGCGTTTGCACGACACGCGGCCGCTGCGATCCCCACCTCTACTTACCGGAGCCCCAAGACATGCAATTCAACCTGCGTCTGCTGCTGACGGCGGTGACACTGGTGGCGGTCGCCTGCGCGGCCCTGGCGACTCCCGGCGTGTGGTGGGCGGCCCTGTTTTCCACGGCCGTGTTGTTCTGGCTGATCGCGGCGGTAGCGTTGGCGGTGGGCAGCGACCGGAGGGCCCGCGCTTGGTGGGCCGGCGTGCTGATCGGGGGCGTCGGCTACTGTCTGTTCCTGCCGACCGGCTGGGGGACCGCGCTGAATTCGACCGTGGGGTACTCCGCCGAGCGGAACGGGCTGATCACCAGCAAGCTGTTGGGGGTCGCGTTCGCCTCGCTGCACCCGGTCAACAACAACACGCCGATCCCAACTCCTGTGGGGACGCCGACCATCCCGCAGACGGCCGCCTACTACCAGCCGGCCCAGGCCTACCCGTCGAATCAGAACATCACCGTGGTGGCGACCCCCGTTGCCACCCCGCCCGTGCTGTACGCCCCGCTTGCCCGCGAGAGTTTCCTGACGGTGGGCCACGCGTGCTTTGCAATGCTTGCCTCGCTGGTCGGCGGGCTGCTGGCGGCCCGGGCCTTCGACCGGCGCGAAACTGCCTCCGCGGGTCCGAAATCGGGTGCGCCCGGTGGGTCGCCTCAGATTGCCTAGAACTCCAGGTTTTTGCGGCGGGCCCCGGGAATCCGTCGGCAGCAGAGGGGGTCTTGGGGTATCGGCCCCGGGCAAATCGCTTTAAGCTTGGGCGTGGCCCTCGATTGGGATGTTGAGAATTCTTCTCAAGAGTTGGGGCTATTTCGCGGTTTTATTCGGCCAACGAGGACCCGTTGCCGTAGGAAGCGAAACGGGAAAACCCGCCCCAAGCAAGGAACCTTCTGCTCGGCCGCTTCGGCGGTCACTCTGCTCGATCTCCCCCGGCACCGTCTGAAGCCGGACCTCCCCATACTGCCTGCTGGCACGAGAGACCCCCCGTCATGAGCGTTATCCCTACCGATCCTGTGTCGACGCCCGCCAAAACGAAGCGAACCAAGCCGGTCCCCAAGGCGAAGGTCGACCCGATGGCCGACCCGACCCAGAAGGCCAACTCCTGGGCGCTGTGGCGGAAGGGCCTGGACTGGCCGGTGGTGATCTGGATCGTCGCGGTGCACGCGCTGGCCGTGGCGGCGCCGTTCTACTTCAGCTGGCAGGCGCTGGTGACCTGCCTGGTGCTGATCGGCATGACCGGATCGCTGGGCGTCTGCATGGGCTACCACCGGCTGCTGACCCACGGCAGCTTCAAGACCTACCGGCCGGTGCGCTGGCTGCTGGCGTTCCTGGGAGGGCTGTCGGGCGAGGGCTCGGCGCTGACCTGGGTGGCCAACCACCGCAAGCACCACGCCTTCAGCGACCACGACGGCGACCCCCACTCGCCCCGCCACGGCAAGTGGTGGAGCCACATCACGTGGTTCATGCCCAACCGCGGCATGAAGTGGCACAAGGAGCTGCTGCAGCGGTACGCGCCGGACATGATGAAGGACCGGGTGATGATCGTTCTGCACAAGCTGTTCCTGCCCAGCCACCTGGCGGTCGGCCTGGGGCTGTTCCTGGTGGGCTACTTCGGCACGGCCCTCGGCATGGGCGGCTGGAAGTACGGCCTGTCGATGCTGGCCTGGGGCACCGGGATGCGGATGCTGTACGTGTTCCACGTCACGTGGTTTGTGAACTCGATCTCGCACATGTGGGGCTACCGCAACTACGAGACCACCGACGACAGCCGCAACAACTGGCTGGTCGGACTGCTGGCCTTCGGCGAGGGCTGGCACAACAACCACCACGCCTACCAGCGGGTCGCCTCGCAGGGCCACAAGTGGTGGGAGATCGACCCCACCTACTGGATGATCCTGCTCATGGAGAAGACCGGCCTGGCGTGGGACGTCGTCCGCCTGAAGGACGTGCTGCGGACCACCAAGACGGCCTAGCGTCGCGGATTCGCAGGTTCGATAGCGGTTCGGCCCGCCCCGCCAGGGGGGGCCTACCCTGATGGCAATCCTATCTCCTGGCGGGGTGGGCGGTCGGGGGTCCGCGTCGCCGCCGTTAGCCGGCCTCGGCCCGCTCAGCATCCGGCGTTTTTCACGTCGCAGACCCGCTTGCAGCGTTCCGGAAGTCCGCTATACTGCTGAGCTTGTAGCGTCTGTACGCAGTTACCAGTGTGAAAGTCATTTGTTGGAGCGGGGGCGTTGGGCCCCCGCCGGAAGGAGTTGGCGCTAAACCCCACAGCAACCAGCACCACGCCAAGATCGCGTCTCGCCGGGCTTGCCCCGGCAAGGGCCGGGCGGCCGAGTCGGACGGGCTCGGCGGTTGGCCCACCCGGGACGGCGGCGGCGAGTGGAGCACCTGGGGAGCACGGAGGGCGCCGGGCGATTCAGCAGTTTTTTAGAGGTCTAGCAGGTTTACTCGTATGCCGTTGACGACTGAGCAGAAGCACGATCTGGCCAAGGAATTCGGACGCACCGAGGGCGACACCGGTTCGCCCGAGGTCCAGATCGCGGTTCTCACGAACCAGATCCGCCAGATGACGGAGCACATGAAGGTGCACCCGAAGGACTATTCCAGCCGGCGCGGCCTGCTGCGGATGGTCAGTCGCCGTCGTCGGCACCTGGATTACGTGAAGCGGCACAACCCGCAGCTGTACCTCGACCTGCTCGCACGCCTGGACATCCGCAAGTAGGCAGTCAAGGAAAGAAAAACGCGTTCGCCGGTCGGCCGATCCTGGTCGACCGACTCGGGGTGCGGCCGGCTGTGGTCGGCGGGCCCCGCTGAGTCTTCTTTCAGGCTTGTTCCTCGATCGTTCTCTGCCGCCCGCCCCTCAAACCGGGGCGATGCCGCTGGGCCGCACGGCCCACGTGGCTTCTTGGCTCGTTAAGCCGGCGTGTCCGCCGGCTGGCTCCCGTGTGTGCGAACCCGGTTGCTGCGGCCGTGCCGCGCCCGCTCGACGGTTAGTATTCAGAAAGCAGAACCTTGAAAAAAATCCGCGTTGAACGCCAGATCGGTCGCCACAACTTCAGCATCGAGACCGGCATCCTGGCCAAGCAGGCCGCCGGCGCCGTGCTGACCCAGTACGGCGAGACCATCTCCTTTACCGCCTGCGCCACCGGCCCCGCCCGGCCCGGCATCGACTTCTTCCCGCTCACCTGCGACTACCGCGAGCGGCACGCCGCGGCGGGCAAGTTCCCCGGCGGCTTCCTCAAGCGTGAGGGGCGCCCCACGACCAAAGAGACCCTCACCGCCCGGCTGATGGACCGCCCCATCCGCCCGATGTTCGCCGAGGGCTTCAAGGAAGAGGTGCAGATCCAGAGCTTCGTGCTGGCCAGCGACCGCCAGCAGGACGGCGACATCCTCAGCATGAACGGCGCGTCGGCCGCGCTGTCGATCAGCCCGCTGCCGTTCATGGGCCCGCTCGGCTCGGTGCGTCTGGGCAAGGTCAACGGCGAGCTGGTCGCGTTCCCGACCGCCGAGGAGCTGGAGTTCAGCACGCTCGACCTGATCGTCAGCGGCACCAAGGACGCCATCCTCATGATCGAGGGCTTCGCCCGCGAGATGCCCGAGGACGAGATGATCGAGGCGCTCATGACCGCCCACAAGTACGTGGGCGAGCTGTGCGACCTGCAGGAGGAGCTGGTCGCCCAGGTGCAGCCCCAGAAGATCGACTGGCAGACGCCTGAGCCGGACGGGCTGGCCGACAAGCTGGCCGCCTGGCACGGCAAGCTCAAGGCCGCCAAGCAGACCGAGGGCAAGCAGGACCGCGCCGACGCCGTCAAGGCGGTCAAGGAGGAGGCTCTCGCCGAGCTGATCCCGGACCCGGACGCCGAGGGCGCGTTCTCGCTGGCCTCGTTCGGCCACGAGTTCCACGAGCTGGAGAGCAAGGTCGTCCGCGAGACGATCCTCGAGGGCAAGCGTCCGGACGGCCGCGCCGGCGGCGACCTCCGCGGCCTGTACTGCGAGGTGGACCTGCTGCCCCGCGTGCACGGCTCCGCCATGTTCCAGCGCGGCGAGACCCAGGCCTTCGTCACCGTGACGCTGGGCACCGGCCGCGACGAGCAGCGCGTCGACGGGCTGTTCGAGGAGTACAGCAAGCGGTTCATGCTGGACTACAACTTCCCGAGCTTCTCGGTCGGCGAGGTCCGTCCGATCCGCGGCCCCGGCCGGCGTGAGATCGGCCACGGCATGCTCGCCGAGCGGAGCGTCAACCCGGTCCTCCCCGACCACGACGAGTTCCCGTACACGATCCGGGTGATCAGCGACATCATGGAGTCCAACGGCTCCAGCTCGATGGCGTCGGTGTGCGGCGCCACGCTCGGCCTGATGGCTGCCGGCGTGCCGATCACCAACCCGGTGGCGGGCATCTCGGTCGGCCTGGTGAAGGAGGGCGACCAGTTCACCCTGCTGACCGACATCCTCGGCGACGAGGACCACTTCGGCGACATGGACTTCAAGATCGCCGGCACCCAGAACGGCATCACCGGCATCCAGCTGGACCTGAAGATCATGGGCATCAGCGAGGAGATCATCCGCGCCACCCTGGCCCAGAGCCGGGAGGCCCGGATCGAGATCCTCAAGGCGATGCTGACCGCCATCCCGCGGCCGCGGGCCGGCACCGCGGCCAGCGCCCCGCGCCTGGTGCGGACCAGCATCAACCCGGAGAAGATCGGCCTGCTGATCGGACCGGGCGGCAAGAACATCCGCGGCATCCAGGAGGAGCACGGCGTGACGATCGACGTCGAGGAGGACGGCACCGTCACGATCGCCGGCCCCGATGAGGAGTCGGTCCGCGGCGCGCTCAACCGCGTCGACGCGACCACCGCCAGCGTGCAGGTGGGCCGCATCTACGACGGCAAGGTCACCAGCATCAAGGACTTCGGCGCGTTCGTCGAGATCCTGCCCGGCAAGGACGGCCTGTGCCACATCAGCGAGCTGTCCAACGAGTACGTCGGCAGCGTGGCCGATATCTGCAAGGTGGGCGACCGCATGCAGGTGAAGGTGATCGCCGTCGACGAGCAGGACCGCGTCAAGCTGAGCCGCAAGGCCGCCATGGCTGAGGCCGAAGGCCCCGCCGAGGAGCCGGCCGAGGCCTAGGCCGCCTGTCGCTTCGAACGATGAAACCCACGGCCGGGCCCTGCAAGCAGGGCCCGGCTTTTTTTATCTAACCGCCAAGAACGCCAATTAGGCGGCAAGCAGGGACGCACAGAATGAGTGGCCTCAACCCCTACCGCTCGCCATCGACAGGGCCCAACCGTCCTGAGGGATCAGGGCGCCGGCCGAGTATGGGGGCGCTTGCGGCGATCCTGATCGCCTCGTTCGTCGTCGCGATGCTCGTCACCCCGGCCGACCCGTTCTCGATGTACCTGGCTTTGGCGTTGATTGCCCCCCTGTCCCTTGGCGCCTACTTCGCTGGCCTGAGATAGCTGCTTGGCGCTTTTGGCGTGCTTGGCGGATCCCTCGCGTAGTTGCGGCCCGCAGCTTGGCGTCGCGGCTCCTTGGCGTTTTAATCAACCGTTATGAAGCAGCCCACCAGCGAAGAGACCGTCCAGCGGCTGATGGCGCAGTACGCCGAGATCGCGCGGCTGGCGGGCGGGCTGGCGCACGAGATCAAGAACCCGCTGTCGACCATCCGGCTGAACATGCAGCTGCTGGCCGAGGACCTGCTGGAGGGTCCCGAGGAGCAGATGTCGCCCGCCGAGCGGCGGGCCGCCAAGCGGATCGACGCGGTGCAGCGGGAGTGCAACCGGCTGCAGGACCTGCTGGACGACTTCCTCAACTACGCCAAGGTCCGCCGCGTGGCGCTGGAGCCGCGGAACCTGAACAAGGAGCTGGCCGACGCGCTGGACTTCTTCGAGCCCGAGTGCGCGGCCGCGGGCGTGGAGATCGTGCCGTACCTCGACCCGGAGCTCCCCAGCGTGCTGCTGGACCGCGAGGCGTTCCGCGGCGCGCTGATGAACCTGCTGCTCAACGCCAAGCAGGCGATGCCCGACGGCGGGCAGCTGGTGGTCCAGACCCGCGGCCACGGGGCGACCGCCTCGATCTACCTGACCGACACCGGTGAGGGGATGGACGACGCCACGATCAGCAAAATGTTCGAGGCGTTCTTCAGCACCAAGCCGGGCGGCAGCGGCCTGGGCCTGCCCACCACCGCCAAGATCATCGAGGCCCACGGCGGCACGATCGGCGTGGAGAGCGAGCTGGGCCGCGGCACGCGGATCTCGATCGACCTGCCGGCCGTGGCGCGGCTGGGGGCCGCCAACAAACCGGCCGCTGAACCGCGACCCTCCGGGAGCGGACAACCCACCCCCGACGCCCCCTGACGGTCGCGGCTCCGGCTTCCGCTCGCTGGCGAACTCTTCAATAATCAGGGTTCGGTCCCACCCCTGGCGGGGTGGGCTGTCCTGGCCTGCGGTCGACCCACCACTCCCAACCGACAGCTTCCAACTTGCCACCAGCCACCCCCGCGAAACGAACCGCCCAGGCCGGGCCGCCGGTCAAGGTGCTGATCGTCGACAACGACGACGCCCACGCCGACGCCATGGCCGCCAGCCTCGAGAAGCTGGGCTACGAGTGCGTGGTCGCCACGACCGGCGCCGACGGCGCCCGGCTGCTGGAGCGCGACGCGTTTGAGATCGTCGTGACCGACCTGGTGATGCCGGGCGTGGGCGGGCTGGAGATCCTCGCCAAGAGCAAGGAGCTGCTGCCCGACGCCGAGGTGATCCTCGTGACCGGGCACGGCACGGTCGAGTCGGCGGTCGAGGCGATGCGGGCCGGGGCGTTCAACTACCTGCTCAAGCCGCTCGACCTGCAGCAGCTCCGCGCGGTGGTCGACAACGCCGCCCGCAGCCAGCACCTACGCCGCGCCAACGCCGAGCTCAACCGGCGGCTGGACGAGAAGTTCGGCTTCGAGGGGGTGGTCGGCAACAGCGAGGTGATGCGGGGCGTGGTGGAGCGGCTCAGCCGCATCGCGCCGACCGACGCCACGGTGCTGATCCAGGGGCCGACCGGAGCGGGCAAGGAGCTCATCGCGCAGGCGATCCACCAGAACAGCCCCCGCAAGCCGCGGCCGTTCGTGGCGCTCAACTGCGGCGCGCTATCGGAGAACATCCTGGAGAGCGAGCTGTTCGGCCACGTGAAGGGCGCCTTTACCGACGCCGCGCGGGACCGGGTCGGCAAGTTCGAGTACGCCGACGGCGGCACCCTGTTCCTCGACGAGGTCGGCGACATGCCGCTGGCCACGCAGATCAAGCTGCTGCGGGTGCTGGAGTCGGGCGAGATCACCCGCGTCGGCAGCAACGAGGTGGTGAAGGTCAACGTGCGGATCCTGTCGGCCACCAACCGGGACCTGGAGGCCGCGATCGCCGACGGCAGCTTCCGCGAGGACCTGTACCACCGGCTGAAGGTGCTCACCGTGCGGCTGCCGCGGCTGGTGGAGCGGCGGGAGGACATCCCGCTGTTGATCGAGCACTTCGTCAAGCTGCACGCCGCGCGGCACAACAAGGAGATCACCGGCGTGTCGACCGCCGCCCGCCGGCGGCTGCTGGCGTACGACTGGCCGGGCAACGTGCGCGAGCTGAAGAACGCCGTGGAGACGATGGTCGTCATCGACTACGACGGCGTCCTCGACCTGGACGACCTGCCGCCCGAGCTGAGCGCCGGCGAGGCCGACGGCCCCGCGGGCGAGCCGTCCGGCGGCGCCGGGCTCGCCGATCTGGTCGGCAAGACCATCAGCGAGCTGGAGGCCCTGTTCATCGCCGAGACCCTGAAGGTCACCGGCGGCAACCGCGAGGAGGCCGCCGGCATGCTCGGCATCGGCGAGCGGACGCTGTACCGCAAGATCAAAGAGTATGGACTAAATTAGTCGTTGGTGGTTGGTGGCTCGTGGTTGGTAGTTGCTATTCTGCGGCAAGCCAGTGCAGCCCACCGCGCGAGGGGTGGGACCGAGAACACCCGCACCGCTCCTTCCCACGAGGTGAAACGGACGAGCGGACAACCTGCGGCCGACAGTTTTTTGAATGGACTCAACAGTGATCAAGCTCCTCCCTAGTTCCGTTATCAACAAGATCGCCGCCGGCGAGGTGATCGAGCGGCCGGCGAGCGTCGTGAAGGAGCTGGTTGAGAACGCGGTGGACGCCGGCGGCCAGCGGGTCGACGTGTCGATCGAGCAGGGCGGGGCGGAGCTGATCCGCGTCGCGGACGACGGCTGCGGCATCGCCCCCGACGACCTGCCGCTGGCGGTCACCAACCACGCCACCAGCAAGATCCAGACCGCCGACGACCTGTTCCGCGTCGGCACGATGGGCTTCCGTGGCGAGGCGCTCGCCTCGATCGCCGAGGTGAGCCGCTTCACGCTCCGCAGCCGCACCGCCGACGCCACCGCCGGCGCGGAACTCGTGGTGAGCGGCGGCCAGGCCGAGCCGGTCGCGCCGGCCGGCTGCCCGGTGGGCACCACCGTGGAGGTCCGCAACCTGTTCTTCAACACGCCGGTGCGTCAGAAGTTCCTCCGCACGCCGCAGACCGAGATCGGCCACGCCACCGAGGCGTTCCTCCGCGTGGCGCTGGCCCACCCGGGACGCCGGTTCTCGCTGAGCCACAACGGCCGGGTCATCCACGACCTGCCGCCCACCGACGACTGGCGGAGCCGCATCGCGGTGCTGTTCGGCCAGGAGATCGCCGACACGCTGATCGAGGTCGCCAGCGAGCAGGACGGCGTCAGACTGAGCGGCTATGTGGCCAACCCCACCGTGAGCCGCGCCAACAACCGCCTGCAGTACCTGCTGCTCAACGGCCGCGCGATCCGCGACCGCTCGCTGCAGCACGCCCTGGGCGAGGCCTACCGCGGGCTGCTGCTGACCGGCCGCTACCCGGTCTGCTTCCTCCGCCTGGACCTGCCGCCCGACCAGGTCGACGTCAACGTGCACCCCACGAAGCTGGAGGTCCGCTTCCAGGACGGCGGGCGGCTGTACAGCCAGCTGCTCAGCACGCTGCGGACCAAGTTCCTCAGCACGGACCTCAAGCCGGTCGAGCGGTCGAGCGAACCCACCGAGGACGAGGCCGCCGCCACCTGCGCGAGCGAGCTGGTCGACTGGGCCCGCAGCCAGCTGCCCGGCCAGGGACTAACCCAGCTGCCCGGCCAGGGACTAACCCAGCGGCGGCTGGACGACCCGCACAGCGGACCGCCGCCCGTCGCGCCCGCCCCGTCGCCCGGCGAGCCGCTGACGCTCCGCCGGTTCACCCCCGCCGCCGAGGCCGAGGCCCGCGGCCAGGCGTGGCGGCCGGCGCCGGCGGGCGCCGCCGCGGACCACGACGACGCGGCGTCGACCACCGCGGAGGCCGCCCCGCAGCACGCCGCGACCGCCATCCAGCTGCACAACCGGTACCTGATCGTCGCGACCGACGAGGGCATGGAGGTCATCGACCAGCACGCGCTGCACGAGCGGATCCTGTACGAGCAGATCCGCACCAAGGTGCTGGCCGGCGCGGTCGAGCGGCAGAAGCTGCTGGTGCCCGAGCCGGTCGACCTGTCGCCGGCCGAGGCGGCGGCCGCTCTGGAGAACCAGTCGCTGCTGGCCGAGCTGGGCGTGGACATCGAGCCGTTCGGCGGCGACACCGTGCTGGTCAGCGCGTACCCGGCCATGCTGGCCAAGCTGCCGCCCGCCGAGGTGCTGCGGGACCTGGTTGAGCAGCTGGTGGGCGGCGGCAAGGCGCCCGACCGCCGGGACACGCTCGACGAGCTGCTGCACATGATGAGCTGCAAGGCGGCGGTCAAGTACGGCGACCCCCTCACCCCGCACGAGATCTCGGCCCTCCTGGCCCAGCGGGGCCTGACCGAGAACCACCACCACTGCCCCCACGGCCGCCCCACCGCCCTGGTGTTCACCTGCGAAGAACTCGACAAGCGGTTCAAAAGGATCTGACGAAAGGGGGGAATTGGCGCCCCGATCCCCCTTCCGCCGTCCCCCTTTGATTTTGTGCCCGCGGGCAGCGAAAATAGGGCGTTCGTCCGGTCCAACGCTACTGCCCCCTCACCCCGACCCTCATCTATGATCTGCGTCTCGATCGGCCGGAGCCGACACAAGCACATGCTGGCCGAGCACAAGCACCTGGTGGAGCAGGGCGCCGGCCTCGTGGAGCTGCGGCTGGACTACATCTCGACCCGGGTGAACCTCAACCGGCTGGTGGCCGACCGCCCCTGCCCGGTGATCGTCACGTGCCGGCGGGAGGAGGACGGCGGCAAGTTCACCGGCGAGGAGTCGCAGCGGCTGACCATGCTCCGCGAGGCGATCGCGCTGGGCGTGGACTACGTCGACCTGGAGGACGACATCGCGGCCTCGATCCCCCGCTACGGCAAGACCAAGCGGATCATCAGCCACCACAACTTCCGCCACACGCCGGCGGACCTCGACGCGCTGCACGCCAAGCTGGCCGGGCTCGACGCGGACATCGTCAAGATCGCCACCATGGCCCACCGGCCGGACGACAACATCCGCATGCTGGAGCTGGTCCGCGACAGCGAGATCCCCACGGTCGGCATGTGCATGGGCGACATCGGCGCGCCCTCGCGGATCCTGGGCGCCAAGTACGGCGCGCCGTTCACCTACGCCACCTTCCACCACGAGCGGGCGCTGGCGCCGGGGCAGCTCAGCTACGACCAGATGGTCAAGATCTACCGGCACAACGACATCAACGCCGACACCCAGGTGTTCGGCGTGATCGCCGACCCCATCGCGCACAGCCTCAGCCCGCACATCCACAACGCGGCCTTCGCCGAGGCGGGGCTCAACGCCGTGTACGTGCCGTTCCGCGTGCCGGCGGACGACCTGCAGAAGTTCGTGCAGGACGTCCCCAAGCTGGGCATCAAGGGCCTGTCGGTCACGATCCCCCACAAAGAGGCGATCGCCGGCAGCCTGACCAAGTTCTCGCCGGCCGCCAAGGGCATCGCCGCGGTCAACACCGTGCTGTTCCGCGACGGCGAGGTGATCGGCGGCAACACCGACTGCCAGGCCGCGATGGACGCCATGGAGCACGCGCTGGGCGAGGTGGGCGCCGACCCCAGCCCGCTGGCGGGCAAGCGGGCCCTGGTGCTGGGCGCCGGCGGCGTCTCGCGGGCCATCCTGTACGGGCTCAACAAGCGCGGCGTGAAGGCCATCATCGCCAGCCGCACCCGCAGCCGCGCCGACCGGCTGGCCGAGGAGTTCGACGCCAAGGCGGTCGAGTGGGAGTCGCGCGGGCTGGCGGACGTCGACATCCTGATCAACGGCACCCCGATCGGCATGCACCCCAATGTCGACGAGTCGCCGGTCAAGAAGTCCTGCCTGAAGCCGTCGATGCTGGTGTTCGACACGGTCTACAACCCGGAGTCGACCCTGCTGATCAAGGACGCCCGCGACCACGGCGCGCGGGTCGTGACCGGCGTCGAGATGTTCGTCCGCCAGGCGGAGCTGCAGTACCAGCTTTTCACCGGGCAGCGCGCCCCTGAGGGCGTCATGCGCGAAACGCTCAAGCGGGTTATTGGGCCCGTAAAGTACTGATAGAGCTGTTAGTATTTGGCTGCTGGCTGCGGCTCGACTAGCGTTCCCCCTTAGCCCACCCCGCCAGGGGCGGGACCGACCCGCCGAATGACCCTCCCCCAGCGACTCTTCCTGATCGGCTACCGCGGCGCCGGCAAGTCGACCGTCGCGCGGCTGGTGGCCGAGCGGCTCGGCTGGTCGTGGGTCGACGCGGACGACGAGCTGGAACGCGAGGCCGGCCGGTCGATCGCCCAGATCTTCGCCGAGTCGGGCGAGCCGGCCTTCCGCGACCTGGAGGAGCAGGTGGTCGCGCGGCTCTGCGACGCCGAGCGGACGGTCGTGGCGCTGGGCGGCGGGGCCGTGCTCCGCGAGGCGACCCGCCAGCGGCTGGCCGCGGCTGGGCCGGTCGCGTGGCTCACCGCGCCGGCCGACGTGCTGGCCGCCCGCCTGGCCGGCGACGCCTCGACCGGCGACCGCCGCCCCAGCCTGACCGGCGCCGGAGTGACGCAGGAAATCGAGCAAGTGCTCGCCGCCCGCACGCCGATCTACCAGGCGTGTGCTACCTTTACCGTTGACGTGGCCGCCGCCGCCCCGGAGGAGGTCGCCCGGCAGCTGGCCGAACGGCTCGCCGCCGGCCCCTAGCGCCGGCGCCAATCGCACCAACCCCAGCGGGCAAACCGACCGCATGCAGCAGCTCATGGACGTCCCGCTCTGGCTCCGTTTGGCCGCGGTCGCCTGCGCGGGCGCCGTTCTCGGGTCGCTGCTCAACGCCGCGGTGTACGAGTTCGCCTACGACCGCCGCCGGATCTCCCCCTGGCAGCCGACGCCCGAGGGCGTCGCCCGGCGGGGCTGGCTGGACCGCGTGCCGGTGCTCGGCTGGCTGCGGCTGCGGCGCGACGCGGCGGTCTTGGGACGCGGCTTCTGGCTGCGGCCCTTGGCGCTGGAGCTGCTGTTCGCCGCCGCCATGGCGGCCCTCTACTGGTGGGAGGTCGACCAGCACCGGCTGATCGAGCCGCTGGTGCCGGTCGCCACGCCGGTGGACTGGCGGGCGCTCTCCGGCGTGCTGCACCTGCAGTTCTTCGCGCACGCCATGCTGGCGGCGTTCATGTGGGTTGCGACCTTCATCGACTTCGACGAGAAGACCATTCCCGACGCGGTCACCTGGCCCGGCACGTTCCTCAGCCTGACGCTGATTACCCTGGCGCCGCTGGCGGCGCTGCCGCACGTCGAGCCCGTGGCCGCGCCGCCGCTGATCGGCGCGCCGCTCACCACGCCGGGCGGGCAGCCGGTGGTGGACATCAACGGCCAGGCGTACTTCGTAACGCCGGTCCAGCCGTTCAGCCCCAACGGCTGGCCCGCGTGGCTGGCCGCCCGCCGCAGCGCGTGGGGTATCGGGGTCGGTTTGGCGTGCTGGTGGATCTGGGGCCTTGCGGTCGCCGACCGCACCTGGCCGCCGCGGCGGCTGGGCCGCAGCAACCGCCTGCCGGCCAAGCTGGCGGTCTGGTGGGGGCGGCTGCGGCGCGACCTGCTCTCCTTCCCGCTGCGCAACGTGCTGCTGATGGGCACGCTGCTGATCGCGATGGTCTGGTTCGCCGGCGGCCCCGCCTGGCTGGGGCTGCTGTCCGGGCTGATCGGGCTGGTGCTGGGCTGCGCTCTGGTGTGGGCGGTGCGGGTGGTCGGGTCGGCCGCGATGGGCCGCGAGGCGATGGGCTTCGGCGACGTCACGCTGATGATGATGGTCGGCGTGCTGCTCGGCTGGCAGGCCTGCCTGGTGACCTTCTTCCTGGCGCCGTTCGCGGGCCTGGTGCTGGGGCTGCTGAGCCTGGTGCTCCGCCGCGGCGACGCCATCCCGTACGGGCCGTTCCTCTGCCTGGCCGCGGCGTTCACGGCGGTGCAGTGGGGCGGCATCTGGCCCCGCGCCGAGCTGCTGTTCGGCGCCGGCTGGCTGGTCCCGGCGGTGCTGGTGGCCTGCGTGCTGCTGCTGGGCGTGCTGCTGATGCTGATCCAGCTCGTGAAGCGGCCGTTCCTGCGGGATTAGCTTTGCCAGTTTGCTTGTTGGATTGCTGAGCGGGTAGACTGTCGCCATCGCCGTGATAGTCAGCCGCAATCGTCGTCGACGCAGGCGGGCTCGCAGCCCCGGCATTCATGCCGGGGAGGCGAGGGCTTGTGTTGTGTCTGAGGCCCGTTCACGGGGCTTCTCTGCAATCCCGTTTGGGCTCAAGCCCTGGAGCGAGAAGGCCCGTTAACGGGCCTCGTTGGACTAAACCGGCCTGCGACCCGGCGTAAACGCCGGGCTTAGGGAGCCCTCGTCCAATCCGTGCCGACCTACTCTCGATACATCAGCCACTCATAAAGGCGGCCCCTCGATGAACCGTTGCTCAACCTGCTTGCTCGCGTTCCTCTCCATCGGCGCCGCAGCGCTGGCCGAACCAATCCCGGGCGTCGGGCCGGCGGGCGAGATCGCCAAGCTCTCTTCCGGGCACGGGTTCTTGGAGGGGCCCGCCTGGGACGGCGCCGGGCGGTTGTACTTCACCGACATCCCCAAGAACACCATCCACGTGCTGGAGGACGGCAAGCTGTCGCCGTTCACGACCGAGTCCCGCAGTACCAACGGGCTGATGCTGGCGGCCGATGGCCGGCTGCTGGCGTGCGAGATGTCGGGCGCGCTGGTCGCCTACGACCCGAAGGAGAAGACCCGGACCGTGCTGGCCGACGACTACGACGGCAAACGGTTCAACGCGCCAAACGACCTGGTGATCGATCGCTCGGGCGGCGTGTATTTTACCGACCCGATGTTCGGCGCGCCGCGGCCGCTGCCGCAGGGGCAGCAGGGCGTCTACTACCTGCCGGCCGGCGGCGGCGAGGTCCGGTCGGTGGCCAAGGACATCAAGGCGCCCAACGGCGTGCTGCTCTCGCCCGACGAGAAGACGCTGTACGTGCTGCCGAGCGGCTCGCCGGTCATGCTCGCCTACGCAGTCGAGGCGCCCGGCAAGATTGGCCCGCCGCGGGACTTCTGCCGCACCAAGGGCGGCCCGAACGAGGGCTCGGACGGCGGCGCGGTCGACACCCGCGGCAACGTCTACCTGACCACCTCGCGCGGCGTGCAGGTGTTTAGCCCGGCAGGCGAGCACCTCGGCACGATCGAGCTGCCGGAGCACCCGGCCAACTGCACGTTCGGCGGCCCCGACCTGAAGACCCTGTACGTCACCGCCCGGACCGGGCTGTACGCCGTGCCGATGGAGGTCGCCGGCCACCGCTTCGCCGCCCACCAGGAGTGAACCAGCAGCCCCATGCTCCGAGGCCGGCGTCTATGAAGCCCCGAATCCGATCGCTGATGCTGCTGATGGCCGCCGCCAACGCCACCGGGGCCGAACCGCTCGACCTGCCCCACCCGCTGCAGACCACCGACGGCCGCCCGGTCACGTCCGCCGTGCAGTGGCGGGATGAACGCCGGCCGGAGCTGCTCGAGCTGTTCCGCACGCACGTGTACGGCCGCGCGCCAATCGAACGGCCCGAGGGCATGCGGTGGGAGGTCACCGAGCGGGATCCGCACGCGATGGCCGACGGGGCGACGCTCAGCCGGGTCGCGATCCGCCTGCCGGGCACGGGGGGCGAGGCGGTCATCCGGCTGACGCTGTTCGTCCCCAACCGCCGTGACGCGCCGGCGCCAGGGTTCCTGCTGATCTGCAATCGCGACCCCGAGAACATCGACCCGACCCGGCAGGAGAAGAGCCCGTTCTGGCCGGCCGAGCACTTGGTTGAACGCGGCTACTTCGCCGCTGCGTTCCACTACGCCGACGTCGACCCCGACCATCACGACGGTTTCCAGAACGGCGTGCACGGCCTGTTCGACGAACCCGACCGGCCGCGGCCCGCCGACGCGTGGGGCTCGATCGCCGCCTGGGCGTGGGGCGCCAGCCGGGTGATGGACTACCTCCAGACCCGCGACGACGTCGACCACGACCGCATCGGCGTGGTGGGGCACTCGCGGGGCGGCAAGACGGCCCTGTGGTGCGGCGCCGAGGACCAGCGGTTCGCGATGGTGGTCAGCAACAACTCCGGCTGCACGGGGGCGGCGCTCGCGCGGCGGAAGCACGGCGAGCGGGTTGCGCGGATCAACAAGTCGTTCCCGCACTGGTTCTGCGAGAACTACAACCGGTACAACGACAACGAGGACGCGCTGCCGGTCGACCAGCACGAGCTGATCGCGCTGGTCGCGCCGCGGCTGGCGTACGTCGCCAGCGCCTCGGAGGACGACTGGGCCGACCCGGAGGGCGAGTTCCTGGCGGCCGTGCACGCGGGGCCGGTCTACCGGCTGCTGGGCGCCGAGGGGGTCGGCGCCGGGCCGATGCCCCCGCCGGAACGCCCTCGGCACGCCGGCCGCGTTGGCTACCACCTCCGCTCCGGCGGGCACGACCTGACCGAGTACGACTGGGGCCGGTTTATGGACTTTGCGGACCGGCACTGGCGGGATCGCTAACCGCGGCGGAGCGTCGTTTCCCGTAGGGTTTCGCCAGCCCGTCTGTCCGCGGCCGCGCACGGGCAATTCCTCGCCGGCGGCCTCGGCCGGCTAACGCCGCAGTGGGCCTCGCGACGATCCTCCCGCTGTGCGACGGCCGCGGCGCCGTCCGTCTTGGCATGACGCGGAAGCGGGGCGACCCTGATGACGCTGCGGATCACAACGGCCGTGCTGGTTGCGTTGGCGGCTGCGACCGGCCAGGCGGCGTCGGGCTTCTTCAACATGCCGTCCAGCCTGCCGCAACAGATCGGCTGCGGCTGGGGCCCGGGCTACCATGCCGAGCTGGCGCTGAAGCCGTACCACCACGCTTGGAATGCGAGCAAGGGGATCGTGCGGGTGCGGCCGCGGCGGTCACCGGCGCTGCACCCCCAGCAGGCGCCTTCCCACTACCACGCGCACCCGGCGCCCGCGGCGGGCGTGGTTTATCAGGGCGGGCCCACGGCGGCTCAGCCGCCGGCGCCCGCCACGGCTGGGCCGCAGCTATTCTCGGCGCCGCCAGCGGCCGAGGCGATCCCAGCGGGTCAGCCGGACCCGCTGCCGTTGCCGTAGGGCGACCCGCCAGCGGGGGGGGGGCGCTTCGCTGCAGTCAAGCAACAGACTCACGCAGAGGCGCGGAGTCGCAGAGTTGGTTGAAGCCAGCGCGGCATCTCTGCGTCGTTACGACTCTGCGTGAGTCGAACCGCCGCGCAGGGTGGGTCCGCTTGGCCAACCGCCGGTGTACGCCCAACCCCCCCAGCGGTGGGCATTCGTTTCGCTGCCGGTCGCTCTGCAAACTATCGTGGAGGATTCTCACAAACGCGATAGATCTCAACAATCTCAGTGAGCGTCAAATCCAGCCACCGCCTTATTCGCCGGTTGGTTCGCGCTTCCCGTTCCGGATAGAAAGTACTCGGCTGGTTCGGGCTGTTTTTGGTGTACTCGCACTTGAACACGCTCATCTTGGCCTCGCGGACCAGATGGGCAAGAACGAGAAGCTCGAACTCGTCTAGTCCCTGATCGATTGCGCGTTTGAGAGCGGCCTCTCGCTTGCTGAGGATGCGCAACTTCTTCTGATGATTCGCGATGTAGGCGGTCATGGCTACGCCATGACGCGGCCGGGGCGCACCAGGTTCGCCCTGCCCCAACCCTACACGCTTTGGCCGGGGGCGCAGGCCTGGGCCTGCTCGCGGCACGCCTGGGCGATGCCGGCGGCGTCGAGGCCGAGGTCGGCGAGCAGCTCCTCGCGTTCGCCGTGCTCGATGAAGCGGTCGGGGATGCCGAGCCGGCGGACCGGCGTGCTGTGGCCGGCGTCCGCCAGCGCCTCGAGCACCGCGCTGCCGAACCCGCCGGCGAGCGCCGCCTCTTCCACAGTGATCACGAACGGTCCGTCGGCCGCCAGCGGCAGGATGGTCTCGGTGTCGAGCGGCTTGATGAACCGCGCGTTCACGACCGTCAGCTCCAGACCCTCCTGGGCGAGCTCCGCGGCCGCGGCCAGGCAGTCGGACAGCAGGGCGCCGCCGCACAGGATCAGCCCGTCTGGGCCGCGGCGGAGCACCTCCGCCTTGCCGTGCTCGACCGGCGCCCGCTTGCCGGGCACGGTGGTCTCAGGCGCCTTGGGGTAGCGGATCGCGCAGGGGCCGTCGTGCGCGAGGGCCAGGTCGAGCATGGCGGGCAGGTCGTGCGCGTCGCCCGGCGCCATGACGGTCATGTTGGGGAACAGACGCAGGTAGCCCAGGTCGAACACGCCGTGGTGCGTGGCGCCGTCGGGGCCGGCCAGGCCGCCGCGGTCCAGCATGAACGTGACCGGCAGGTCCTGCAGCGCGACCTCCTGGAAGATGTGGTCGAACGACCGCTGCAGGAACGTGCTGTAGATGTCGACGATCGGCCGCATGCCGACCTTCGCCTGCCCGGCCGCGAACGCCACGGCGTGGGCCTCGCAGATGCCGGTGTCGAAGAACCGGTCCGGGAAGTCGTCGCGGACCCGCTCCAGCTTGTTGCCCTGGCACATCGCGGCGGTGAGCGTCGTGACGCGGGGGTCGCGCTGCATCACCGCGTGGATCGCCTCGGAAGCGGCGTGGGTGTAGGCCCGGCCGCCGGACTTCTTCATCTGCAGCTCGCCGTTCTCGCGCCGTTGGAACTGCGGCGGCGCGTGGAACAGCACGGGGTCTTCGGTCGCCGGGTGGAAGCCGTGGCCCTTCTCGGTCACCACGTGCAGCAGCACCGGGCCCTCGGACTTCTTGGCCATCCGCAGGTACTTGCGGACCAGCGCTACGTTGTGGCCGTCGATCGGGCCGACGTACCGCATGCCAAGGTCCTCGAACAGCATGCCGCCGTGCAGGCCGGCCTTGGCGGCCTCCTTCAGCTGGGTCAGCATCCGCTCGACCGGGTCGCCCAGCATCGGGATGTTCTGCAGCGCCTTGACCACCTCGTTCTTCATGCCGGAGTACGCGCCGGACATCCGCAGCCGATCCAGGTAGTCGGCCATGCCGCCCACGCGGGGGCAGATGGACATCTTGTTGTCGTTCAGCACAACCAGCAGCCGCTTGCCGCTCTCGCGGATGTTGCACAGCGCCTCGTACACCACGCCGGAGGGGAAGGCGCCGTCGCCGATGACGGCCACGGTCCAGCGGTCCTCGCCGTCGCGCATCAGGCGGTCGCCGCTCGCCAGGCCGACCGCCGTCGACACGCTCGCGCCCGCGTGACCGGTGACGAACAGGTCGTAGTCGCTCTCCTCCGGGTTGGGGTAGCCCATCAGGCCGCCCTTGGTGCGGATGGTGTGAAACTGCGGGTACCGGCCGGTGATGAGCTTGTGCGGGTAGATCTGGTGGCCGGTGTCCCAGATCAGGCGGTCGTGCAGGAAGTCGAACGTCTGGTGCAGCGCCAGGCAGAGCTCCACCACGCCCAGGTTCGAGGCGAAGTGCGCGCTGCGGGCGCTGACCAGGTTGCACAGCACGTCGCGGATCTCGCCGGCCAGCCGTTCCAGGTCCGGCAGCGACAGGCCGTCCAGGTCGCGGGGCGACGTGATCTTCGGGAGGAGCGGCTCTTTGGTCGTCTGCGTCATCGATCCCGGTTCTGTAGTTTGCGGGCCAGTTCGACGAGCGGCGCGGCGGCGTCGCCCAGCGGCTGCACGGCCGCGGCGGCGGCGTCGATCAGCTCGACCACCAGCTGGCGGCTCTGGTCGACGCCCATCAACTCGGGGTAGGTCAGCTTGCCGCGGTCGGCGTCCTTGCCCAGCCGCTTGCCGACCGACTGTTGGTCGCCGCTGACGTCCAGCAGGTCGTCGGTAACCTGGAACGCCAGGCCGAGCGAGCGGGCGTAGTCGGTGAGCCGGGTCAGCTGCTCCTCCGAGGCGCCGGCTAAGATCCCGCCTAACCGGAGCGACACGATAAACATCGCGCCGGTCTTGCGGGCGTGGATGGCGCGGAGGTCGTCGACCGTGGCGCCGTCGAACGCACCGCAGAGGTCGGCCGCTTGGCCGCCCACCAGCTTCTCGGCGCCGGCGGCCTGGGCCAGCTCGCCGCAGCAGCGGGCGGCGTGTTCTGGGGCGACCCGCGTGGCGAGCAGTTCGAACGCGCGGGCCTGTAGAGCGTCGCCAACGAGGATGGCGGTGGCCTCGTCGAACTCGATGTGGCAGGTCGGCCGCCCACGACGCAGGTCGTCGTCGTCCATGGCGGGAAGGTCGTCGTGCGCCAGCGAATAGGCGTGGATCATCTCGACCGCGCAGGCGGCGGGCAGCGCGGCGGCGGGGTCGCCCCCGCAGGCGCGGCAGGCCATCAGCACCAGCCGCGGACGCAGCCGCTTGCCGGGCCCCAGCACCACGTAGCGCATCGCCTGGCCGAGCCGGTCCGGGCAGCCGGGACCGAGTCGGAGCGACTCGTCGAGCGCTTGGTTGATCGCGGCGAGGTCGTGCTGGGCTTCGGCCTGGTGCGGGGCAGAGGACTCGAGGGTCGCCATTCGGGGTGGGGCTCGGTTAGACGCGGTGAGGGCTACCGGTTTGCTACGCAGCGGCTGCCGCCAGGGTGCGGTCGGACGCGGCGTGAACTCGCTTAACCCTTTGGAGGCTTTGCGATTGCGGCTGCACCCATTCTAGAAGAGGCGGCTCCCATCGTCCACGCCGCCACCCCGCTTGGCGGCCGGCCCGGACGAGCGTTTGGCCGACCGGCTGGCCGGGGCGCCGGCGTCGTCCAGCGGGCGAGTGATCGGCTCGCCGTTGGCGTCCAGCCCACTGAGCAGCTCGATCTTCTGCT
Organism: Posidoniimonas corsicana; assembly: GCF_007859765.1. Lineage (NCBI taxonomy): Bacteria > Pseudomonadati > Planctomycetota > Planctomycetia > Pirellulales > Lacipirellulaceae > Posidoniimonas > Posidoniimonas corsicana. Next base: position 296,484 of record NZ_SIHJ01000002.1, on the reverse strand, counting down.
CGGCGGCCGCCAGCTGCTCCTGGCACTGCTTCAGCCGGGCGACGCCTTGCTCGTACCGCTGGAGCGACTCCTCCAGCCCGAGCTCGCCCCCCTCCAGGTCGGCCACGGCCTGCTCCAGCTCGGCCAGGGCGGCCTCGAATGTCGGCTGGGCGGGCTTCTTCTTTGCGATCTTTTTCTTTGCCATAGCGACGCCAATTGTGCCCGGCTGCGCCCTGCGCCGGCAAGCCCCGCGGCGGCAGGCGGTGCGTCAGGGAGGGACCGCTGCGCAACGGCGAGTATTCCGCATCGGCATTCGCGGGCTATGCTTAACTATGGTCTAGCAAGCAGAGGCCCCAGCCGACGCGAGACGCACCCCAGGGACACCGTGGCTGAGAGACTCATTGCCGTAGGAGATGTGCATGGTTGCCGGGCCGCCCTGGAGGGGCTGCTCGAGGTTGTTTCCCTGCGCGGCGGGGACCGGCTGATCCTGCTGGGCGACTACGTCGACCGCGGCCCCGACAGCCGCGGCGTGATCGACCTGGTCCTCGACCTGCGGCGGTCGCACGACGTGGTGACCCTGCTGGGCAACCACGAGGAGATGATGCTGGGCGCCCTCGAGCGGCCGGCGTCGGTCGGCTGGTGGCTGCGGTACGGCGGACGCGAGACGCTCGCCTCCTACGGGCCTCAGACCACGCCGAAGGACATCCCCGCCGAGCACCGCGAGTTCCTGGCCGGTCTGCAGGACTACCACGAAGAGGACGAGTTCTTCTTCACGCACGGCGGCTACGTCGAGGGCGAGAGCCTCGACCGCCAGCCGCCCGAGGCGCTGCGGTGGACCAACCTGGCCCAGCGGATGCCCGGCCCACACACGTCCGGCAAGACGGCTGTCGTCGGGCACAGCTCGCAGAAGAACGGCCAGGTGCTCGACGCCGGGCACCTGATCTGCATCGACACGTTCTGCCACGGCGGTGGGCGGCTCACCGCGATCGACGCGCTCACACGCAAGACCTGGCAGGTCGACCGCGATGGCGCGCCGGTGTAGCGATCCGCCTATTCTTCGGGCGGCGCTTCCTTGCGGGCCTTGTTCTCTTCGAACTCCAGCGACGCGGAGTTGATGCAGTACCGCAGACCGCCCGCCGCGGCGGGGCCGTCGTTGAACACGTGCCCCAGGTGGGCGTCGCACTTCTCACAGCGGATCTCAATCCGCCGCATCCCGTGGGAGTTATCCGCGTGCTGGGTCACCGCGCCGCCCTCGGCGGGCTTGGTGAAGCTGGGCCAGCCGCAGCCGCTGTCGAACTTGTTGTCGGAGGTGAACAGCAGCTCGCCGCAGACGATGCACTCGTAGTCGCCGGCGGTGGTCTTGTTCCAGTACAGGTTCTGAAATGCCCGCTCGGTGCCCGCCTCCTGGGTGACGTGCCACTGCAGCGCGGAGAGCCGCTTCTTCAGCTCCGCCTTCGACTCGGCGCCCTGCTTGTCGTCGGCCTTGTCCTTCTTGGGGGCGTTCTTGAGCTTGTCGCCGAAAACCTTGCGGAACTTCTCGACCTTCGGCCCGACCACCGCCCGGCAGTAGGGCTGCTGCGGGTTGAGTGCGAAGAAGTTCTGGTGGTAGTCCTCGGCTGGGAAGAAGGTGTCGTACTGGTTGATCTCGGTCACGATCGGCTTGTCGAACACGCCCGACTCATCGAGCTTCGCCTTGTACTGCTCAGCGAGGGCCTTCTGCTTCTCGTCGTGGTAGAAGATGGCCGAGCGATACTGCGGGCCAACGTCGGCGCCCTGGCGGTTGGGCGTGGTGGGGTCGTGGGTCTTCCAGAACACCTCGAGCAGGGTCTCGTAGTCGACCAGGCTGGGGTCGTAGTGCAGCTGGATCGCCTCGGCGTGCTTGGTCCGGCCGGTGCTGACGATCTTGTAGTCCGCGGTCGCGGCGTCGCCGCCGGCGTAGCCCGAGACCACGCTCTTCACGCCGCGCAGCTCGTCGAACACCGCCTCGGTGCACCAGAAGCAACCGGAGGCGAAGGTCGCGACCGCGTCGGACGCCGTTGCGGCTTCACCGGGTGCGTCGGCCGGCTTTGCGGTTGGCTGCTCGTTTGGTTCGTTGGGCGTGTCTGCAAACGACATCAGGGCGTAGGCTCCAAGGGCGAGAGCGCCGACCGCAATCAGCGGCAGGTGGCGGGTAGGGGAGGGACGCATAGCGGGGCTCGCGAACGGTGAGTGGTCCTGCGGCTATTCTAGATAGTTTTACGGGGGCGGGCAGCCGGCGGTTCAGCGCACGAAACCGAGGCGTCCTGGCTGCCCGCCGCGCAGCCTGATTGAGCTGCGCGCGACGCGAGCGGTTATTCCGGCGCCGCGCGATAATAATCTAGTTTACTACTGGTCAATAAAACTCCACTTCCAATCTTCAGTCGTTTACGCTGCATACTTGACTTAGAGGGATGCTATTCTCGAAAGACGCCGCGGCGGGGAGTTATGGCAACAGCAACACGCGACAGGATCGTCGCGGCGGGACGCGAACTATTCGCAAGGCACGGTTTCGGCCAGGTCGGCCTCGACAAGATCGTGCAGCAGGCGCGGCTGACCAAGACCACGTTCTACAACCACTTCGAGAGCAAAGAGCAGCTGATCCGCGAGGTGCTCGACCTCCACGAGCTGTCGCTGCGTGAGAACCTGGCCGTTGCGGTGGAACGGTCCGATGCCGACCCCCGCGGCAAGCTGCTGGTCCTGTTCGACGTGCTCCCGCAACTGGTGTGCGGCGAGCTGCCCGGCTGCAACCTGCTGGTGAGCGCCGCCGCCGACTTCCCTAACGAGCTCGACCCGATCCGTCAGGCCGTTATCCGCAACAAGCAGGCGATGCAGCAGATGGTGCTGGGGCTTTGCCAGCGGGCCGGCGCCCCCGACTCAGACTCGCTGGCCTGCCAGCTGGTGCAGCTGCTGCACGGGGCCGTGCTAGAGCAGATGCTGTCGGCCGAGCCGCACCGCGGGTTCGCTGACGCGCGGCGGCTGGCGGGGCTGGCGGTGGATGCGGCGTTCGTCCCCCCGTCTTACTGAGCGGGCGGAAGCACGCTCTAGAACCCACGGCCGCTGGTGAAACCGCCCCGCGCCTTCCGCCGCACCGACGGCGGCCGCTGCGCGCCGCTGCGTCGGCGTGGCGCCGGCGGCAGGGTGAGGCCGCCCCCGCCGCGGCGGGACGCGTGGTCCACCATCGCGCCGGCCGCCTCGGCCAGGATCCGCATCAGCACGTAGGAGAAGTCGTTGTCCAGGCCGACCGGGGTGCGCTCCCACCGCTGCTCCACCATCTGCGGCAGGAACTGCTGAGCCTGCCGCAGCGTGTGCCACAGCTGCTGCTTGCTGGTCCGCCCCGCGAGGAACGACTCGAGGTGCGGGCGAGGGTCGAAGCCGCCGCTGAACACCGAGCGGTACGAGTCGAACTCGCTCTCGCGGAACTTCCGCGACAGGTCCGCCAGGTCGGCCATCTGCCGCTGCCGTACGCCGAGCGAACCCCGCAGGTCCGACGCCTGCTGCTGTGTCTGGTCGAGGTCGCCACTGAGCGCCGCCAGCTCCGCGGCCAGCCGGTCGTCTTCGGGGCTGGGGGTGGCCGCGGCGTGCGCCTCGAGCGCCGACTGCTGCACGGTCTCGAGGAACTGCTTCATCTTCGCCACCGCGCGGGCGTAGAACTCGCTGCGGTCGCTGTTCAGCTCTTCCAGCAGCCGCTCGGCCTCGTCGCGGGCGTGCTGCTCCTGCTGGATGTTGGCCACCAGGGCGTCGCGTCGGGCGCCGGCGGCCACGCCCGCTTCCAACGCGGCGGTCAGCCCGATCTCGTCGGAGTGCCGCCGCTCGATGGCGTCGACCCGCTCCATCAGCGCGTCGAACTCGGAGCGCCGGCGCTCCACCTCGGCCGCCATCAGCTCGGGCGTGACGCACAGGAAGTTGTAGCTCCGCTTGCTGCGTTCGAAGTCAACCAGTCGCGCCACCCACCGGTCTAGCCGGCGGACCAGCCCGCGTTTCTTGTACGCCTGCGTGCCGTAGCCGTTCTCTAGCAGGTACTGGAACATCCGGCTGCGGCGGTAGGCGGGCAGCTTGTCGGACGCCTCCTGGCGGCTCTCGGCGACGCGTTGTTCGTTGCGGGCCAGCTCGGCCTCGGCGGCGATGGCCTCGTCCGACGCGTCGGCAAACTGCTGGTCGTCGGCCAGGATGTCCGCCAGCCGCTGCTCCAGCTCGCCACGCCGCTGCACACAGTCGTTCAGCTCGACGGTCGCCTCGTCCAGGCTGCCCTCGAGCGTCGCCCGCCGGTCGAGCGCCTGCTCCCACATCGCGTGGAGCTGCTGCTCGCGTTGCTTCTTCTCTTCCAGCACCCGCGCCAGCTCGTCCCGCACGCCGGAGAACGACTGCCCGACCGACTCGTCGGACATGTCGGGCAGGTAGTGCTTGGCGAGCTGGACGATGGTCTCGCCACGGCGGCGGACGTTCTCGCGGGTCGCGCCCTCCAGCTCATCAAGCTGCGCGTGCACCGACTGCACCTCGGCCGCGGCCGCCGCGTGCGTCTGGCGGATCAGGTTCAGCACGTCCGACCCGCGGACGCCTTCGACTACCATTGCGTGATCTGCCTCCCACGCGTCAGCGGCGCGCCGTCGGGTCCCGTGAGCCGGATCGTGGGCTCCAGGCGGCCGACTTCCTTCTCGGCGAAATCCCGGGTGTCGAGCACGCCGTCGGCCTGCTTGTCGGCCGCGACCGCGTCGTAGACCTCCTGCGGGACCTGCTCCGCCCACCGGCTGGTCAGCACCGTCCGCTTGAGCTCCGCGTCGTAAACCGGCAGACGCACCGGCCCGCCCGAGGGCGACTGCGCTTCGACAATCAGGTAGTAGCCTGAGATCCGCTTGCCGGCGTCGTCCTCGAAGTAGCGGTCGACGCCCGATTGCTCCCCCTCGCCCCCCGCGACCCGCAACGTGTACTGCTGCTTGAGCGTCGCGACCTGCTCCATCAGTTCGGCATTCAGGGTCCGCAGGGCGCCGGCGTCGCCCGCGGCGCGGGCCGCCTCGGCCCGCGCGAGGAACTGCTCGGCCTGCTCGTGGAGGTCGGGCGTTTGAGCGAGCTGGTCGACCACGGCCGCGGTTGTCTGGGCCTGCCCATACAGCTTGTCCAGGGCCCGCTTGGCGCGTTTTGGCCCGACCAGCCCGAACGCGAACGACGACCACACGATCGCCGCCGCGGTGGCGAGCAGCAACGCGATCTTGGTGAGCGTCCCCCGCCGCACGTAGACCGACGCGAGCAGCGTTTCGAGCCCCGGCTCGGGCGGGGCGAACTCGTGCCGCCGCTCGTAGTACGCGTCGATCGCGGCGTCGATCTCCTGCGCGGTGACCGGGTCGCCGGTGATCCGCGCGGTCTCGAGCAGCCGCTCGCGGAGCAGCTGCTTGGTCTCGGCGATGTTGAGCTGCTGCTCGGCGGTGAGCCTCTCCTTGCGGATGGCGGCCGCGACGTCCATCAGCCGGGTCATCTCGGCGATGGTCATCTTCTCTTCGGCCGCAGCTCCCGACGCGGCGTCCTGGCGGGCCTCGGCTTGCTGCGCGGGGGGGGGCATGGGAGCGGTGGGGGAAGAGCAGGGGAGGGGCCCAGTTTCTTGTCGGCAGTTGGGAATTATTGTCTACTTCACGCCTGCAGCCAATCGCCCCACCCCCTCCCCAGGCGTGAATCATGTCGACGCAAGCCGAGCAGCAAGCCCCCGCCAACCTCCCCGCGGCGGCCAGCCAGTCGATGCAAAAGTACCTGGAGAAGGCCAAGGACGTGCTGGAGAAGTTCGGCGTGTCGACCGACTCCGAGACGCAGACCGAGCTGATCCGCCTGCTGGAAGAGGTCCGCCACGTGGACGAGGCCAAGGTGCTGGCGATCGCCGGCGTGGTGAAGCACATGAGCACCTTCAACAAGCTGGTGCGCGACAACGTGGAGGACATCAACGTCGGGAATCGGTACCTGGAGATCAGCCAGATGTTCGATTCCATCCGCGAGGACTCCAAGCGGCTCATCGGCCAGCTCGACGACGGCAAGATCGGCATGACCGAGAAGATGAGCAATGTCTGGATGAAGATCCGCCGGGGCACGCCCCACGCCCGCTTCGAGAAGATCGTCGACGTGTACCAGGACGTGTGCAAGGACACCAAGGACCAGCTCGACCGCGAAGAAGAGATCATGGACGGCTACATCGACTTCCGCTTCGCGCTGAAGGAGGCCGAGGTGCTCGCCCGCGAGGTGCTCGAGGAGCAGCTGCCGCACCTGGACAAGGCGAAGGCCGACCTGGCCGCCGCCCAGCAGGCGGTCACCGACTACTCCGGCGACGACCAGACCCAGCAGTCACGCCTGGAGCTCCGCCGCGACGAGGCCAACGAGGCCTACAACCGCGAGGACCGCGTGTACCAGCTGCTGAAGGACGTCTCGGAGAACCTGGCCATCGGCTACGACGTCGGCGAGACGCTGGTCACCAAGCTCCGCCAGACGCACGACGTCAAGGAGCAGGTGTACCGCCGCGCGGTCACCTTCTTCACCACCAACGAGCACGTGTTCACGATCCTCGGCACGGTCTACACCTCGCAGCAGGGCCTGCACGAGGCTGCCGCCAGCACCGAGGCGCTCAAGGAGGGCGTCAACAAGAGCCTAGAGGACGTTGCGGACCTGGGCCGCGAGCTCGAACGCGCCGCGCTGAAGGCCGGCTACGGCTCGACGATCTCGCCGGAGTCGCTCGAGAAGCTCGTCAAGGCGATCAGCGACTACCAGATCGAGTCGCTGCAGACCGTGGCCGAGCTCCGCAAGGAGAGCGAAGACAACGCCCGCGAGATCCGCCGCGTGGTCGAAGAGGGCAAGCAGCGCTACCAGCAGACCCTCAGCCGATTCGCGCTGGGTGAGCTGGACGAAGCGAGCTGATCGCGCAGCACGGCGGAGCTGCGGCGATTCGTTACCGTTCTTTATTGGCGAGTTGCTACGAAGCGGCGCGGCTCCGCCGCGCGCTCCGTGGAAAAACTACCGCCCCCACCACGCCGTGGCCCGCGGCCCGGCCATCCACACGATCGCGCTGCGGCGGACCGGCAGCCCGGCCCGCGCACGGCGGGTGGCCTGTTTCATCACGTGCCTGCGGTGCAGGTTGGCGCCCAGGCCCGAGGGGCCGTAGTTGGCGGCCGACGCCTGGGTGGACGCCAGCACGCCGAGCGTAAACGCGGCGGCACAGGCCAGGGCGACGATTGTCTTGTGTCTCATCAGTGGCTCCCGAGGACTCTCGAGGAAAAGGCAGGTCCCGCCGGTCCGCCCGGCGGCGATTGACTGCTCCTTCTACGCGGGCCCATTGAGGGTGTTACTGACCCCGCCTGCTTTTTAGGGGATTCACCGCGAATCGGGTAGAATCCGCCGGCGCACGCAATCCAAGTTGGTCCACGAGCCGTAACCCCGAAGCCGGCCCGCGCGCATGGCCGGCGCCGGCCTGGTTCACACACCTTTTCACTGGCTTTTTCTGGCCTTGTTGGGAGCAAGCACGATGACGACCACCCCTCTGCGAATCGCCGCGGTTGCCGCGGTCCTCTGTCTGCCGCTGGGCGCCTCGGCCGATCACCTCACCGAGTGGACGTTCCCGCTCACCACCGCGCAAACCAACCCGCCGGCCAGCTTCCCGGGCGGCGCGACGCTGCCGTCGGGGCTGGCGTCGGTCGTCATCGACAGCGACGCCATGACCATCTCGTGGGACGTCGACTACCAGGACCTGACCGGGCCGATTGTCGCCCCCGGCGCCCACTTCCACGGCCCGGCCATGCTGGGCGCCAACGCCGGCGTGCAGATTTTCCTCTCCGATGGCGACCCGCCCGAGCCGGCCAGCGGCAACCTGTCGGGCATGGCGGCGCTGTCCAATGAGCAGCTGTCGGACGTGCTCGGCGGTCTGTGGTACCTCAACATCCACACCGGCGACAACATGTCCGGCGAACTCCGCGGCCAGGTCGTGCCGGAGCCTGCCACGCTGCTCCTGCTGGCGTCCGCCGCCGGCTTGGCCACCACCGCCCGGTGCCGTCGCGGGTAGAACGCGCCGACACGAGTCGATCGACCACCCACGACCCCGGCGAAGCTTCGCTCGGGTCGTTTTCTACGCGATTAGGCTGAGTGTAGGCGAGAGCTCGCCGCAGTCCGGTTGGCCAGGCCAACCCACAAACCATTGGGGCGGCGCGAACCTGGTCGCGTCGTACGTGGTCCTCCCCCCGTTCCGTGTTCCGGAGGGGGAAACGATGGACTCATCTGACTGGCGGTCGTTGCGTGGAGATCCGGCCGCAGGCGACGACGCGCGGCGGCGCTGGGCGCGGTGGGCGCGGTGGGAGGCGAAGAGCGCCGCCACCGAGGCCGACCTCTGCCGGCGTACCGCCCCCGACGACCGCCCGCCGGCTTGGCTCGCCCCAGCGTTCCTGTCGGTCCTGCTGCTGGTCTGGCGGCTGAGCAGCTGCGCGGGCGACCCGGGCAGCACCCCGCCGGCGGCCGATTGGCGTGATGCGGTGGTTGTGGACTCGCCGCCGCCGAGGCACGAAGGTTGGCGGTAGGCGGCGTGCGGCGGGCGTAGTCTTTCAGCCGCCTCCGGACGCTACTCCCAGCAGCCATGCCGGTGGGGTAGCCTTAGCCCTAAATCGCGGATTCGACGCAAGATTACCGGCTCATGGAAGATGGCATGAAGGTCGAACAGGCCACGAGGAACGAGTACCCCGCCATGATAGAAGTCTGGGAGTCGTCCGTCAGGGCAACCCACGACTTCCTGTCCGCGGAAGATATCGACGGGCTCAAGCCGCTGATCCTCGAGCAGTACTTCGACGCGGTCGAGCTTACGTGCGCCGCCGCGGACGATGGCCGACTCCTTGGCTTCTGCGGCGTGCTGGCGGGCCGCATCGAGATGCTGTTTGTGGCCGCCGAGGCGCGGGGGCGTGGCGTCGGGCGATTGCTGACCCGCCACGCGGTCGAGATCCAGGGCGCCACCAAGGTTGACGTCAACGAGCAGAACCCGCAGGCGGTTGGGTTCTATGAACGCATGGGGTTCCACGTCGTGGGACGTTCGCCGCTCGACGGGCAGGGCAGGCCGTTCCCGCTGCTGCACATGGAGCTGGGGGACGCCGGGCTGCGCTAGCGCGGTAGTGCGAGCAACGCTGCCGGCCGCGGTCGCGTTTGCTAGCCCGCGTCCGCCGCGCGGGTCAGCGCGTCGATGTCGGCGCCGGTGATCGCGTCGATGCTGGCCTCGATCTTCTCGACCGGCCAGTCCCACCAACGGACTGCGAGGAGGGCTCGGGTGGTGGGCTCGTCGAACCGGCGCTTGACCGGCCGGGCGGGGTTGCCGGCGACGACGGTGTAAGGCGGCACGTCCGACGCGACGACCGCACGGGCGCCGATGATCGCGCCGTCGCCGACGGTCACGCCCGGCATGACGATGGCCTCCATGCCGATCCAGACGTCGTTGCCGATGACGGTGTCCCCCTTGCCGCCGGCGGCGTCGAACAACGCCTGGACCTCCGCGGGCGTGGTGTCACCGTCCATCGTGAAGTTGCTGAACGGGTAGGTCGAGAAGCCGCGCATGTCGTGGTTGGCGGAGCTCGTGATGAAACGCACGCCGTGGGCAATCTGGCAGAACCTGCCGATCACCAGCCGCTCTGGGCTGAGCGGGAACAGGAACGGCGCGAGGACGCCGGCGTAGTCGTCGAACTCGGTGAGCTGCCCGGAGTAGGTGAAGTCGCCGATCTCGATCCGCGGGTGGTCGATGACCCGGTTCAGGTGGACGACCGTCTTGATGACGGCGCCGTCGGGCATCACCATCGGGTGCTTCTTCGTAGGGTCGAGCATCAGATTCCTTTCCGCTAGGGGCGTCACGCGGGCGTTTCACGGACGCGGTGGGCGCGACAGGGGCATGTCCCTCGGTCGCCCCTCAAGCTGACGAACCGCTGGCCGTGGCTAGCGTCAACTTCCGACCGCCTCGCCTTCACTCCACAACAATCCCATCCAGCCCTTCTTCGCTGGGGGGGAACTGCGGGTCGAGGTCCTCGAGCGTGTCCTTGAGCAGCTCGCTGACGATCAGGTTGCGGTACCACTTGCGGTCGCTGGGGATGATGTGCCAGGGCGCGTGCTTGGTGTTGCACTTGTTGAGCGCGTCCTCGTAGGCCTCCTGGTAGTCGTCCCACAGCTTGCGCTCGGCCAGGTCGCCCTTGCTGAATTTCCACCGCTTGTCGGGGTTGTCGAGCCGCGCCTGCAGCCGCTCACGCTGCTCCTCCTTGCTGATGTGGAGGAAGCACTTGACGATCCGCACGCCGCCCTCGGTCAGCAGCTTCTCGAAGTCGTTGATGCGGTCGTAGCGGGTGCTCCAGACCGACTTGGGGACCAGGTTGTGCACCCGGACTATCAGCACGTCCTCGTACTGCGAGCGGTTGAAGATCCCCACGTTGCCCCGCCGGGGCACCGCCTTGTGGACACGCCACAGGAAGTCGTGGTCCAGCTCCTCGGAGCTGGGCTGCTTGAACGGCGCGATCTGGAAGCTCTGCGGGTTGATGCCGGTCGTGACGTGGCGGATGGTGCCGTCCTTGCCGGCGGTGTCCATGCCCTGCAGCACCAGCAGCAGCGTCTGCTTGTTCTCGGCGTACAGCCGGTACGCCAGGTCGCGGCTTTTGGCGGTGTTCTCGGCCATCCGCTCGGCGGCGGACTCCTTGTCCCAGTGGCCGACGTCCGGCCGGGCGGCGACGTCCTTCAGGTTGATCTTGTCGCCGGGGTCGAACGTAAACGGCTTGGGCATCAGGGCGGCCTGGGACGGGGAGGCGGTTGGTGGCTCTCTCACTACGAGTATAGCCCCTCGGGCGCCCCGGCGCAGGCGGCGCTACTCCAGCTCGGCCCACGCGCGGGCGTCGCCGTCGTCGTCGACTTCGACGGATATCACGTTCGCGCGGCAGCAGACGGGACAGTCTTCGACGTACTGCTGCGAGGGGCCGGCCGAGAGGTCGACCGGGATGACGATCTCCTCGCCGCACTCGCCGCAGATGTAGGAGGCTTCAGGGGACAAAGTGGTAGGTGGGGGGGCGGAATGGGTGGTGGCTTCTATCTCTCTTACCACTAAGCTTCCAACTTCCAGCCGCCAGCTGTCAACGGTCGTCCGCGCCTCAATCCTCGGCGCGGGAGCCGTCGCCGCACATGCGGACGATTTTGGGATCGAAGCGTGCCACGACGTCCACCAGGTCCTGCTGGGCGGCCATTACCTGGCGGATGTCCTTGTACACGCCAGGCGCCTCGTCGGTGCCGGCGGCCAGCACGTCGACGCCGCGCTTGGCCAGGTCGCCCTTCACGGCGTTGAAGCGGTAGGTGTCCTTGGCCTGCTTGCGGCTCATCCGCCGACCGGCGCCGTGCGACGCCGAGCAGAAGCTGGCAGGCTCGCCCCGCCCGCGGACCACGAACGCCGGGTCGGCCATCGAGCCGGGGATCACGCCCAGCTCACCGGCGGCGGCGGGCGTGGCGCCCTTGCGGTGCACGACCAGCTCGCGGCCGTTGTGGAACTCTTTCCAGGCGAAGTTGTGGTGGTTCTCCACTCCGGCAACGATATGGGCGCCCAGCAGGTTGGTCACCAGCCGGTGGATCACCGCGTGGTTGGCCGCGGCGTACTCGCCCATCAGGTTCATCGCGGCCCAGTACTCCTGGCCCTCTGAGCTGTCGAGCGAGAGCCACGCCAGACGTCCGAGGTCGGCGAACCGGCGGGGCAGCATCCGCTGCGCGACGGCGCTATACGTGCTGCAGACCGCCGCGCCCGGCCCGCGGCTGCCGCTGTGCGAGAGCAACGCCACGTAGGCGCCGGCGTCGAGGCCGAGCTCGTCGTCGCACTGGTCGAGCGTGAGCTCGCCGAACTCGACGAAATGGTTGCCCGAGCCGCTGGTGCCCAGCTGACGCCAGGCGGTGTCCTTCTTCTCTCGCGTGATCCGCGAGACGCCCCAGTCGCGGTCCAGCACGTCGTGCTGCTGCTTTGGTCGGTGTTCGACGCCGACGCCAAACCGCGTGCCGCCGGTCAGCGCTTCCTTGAAGCTGTTGCGCCGGTTGGCGAGCGCCTCGACCGGCAGGTCGAGCACCGACAGCTTCATGCGGCACGCGATGTCCACGCCCACCGCGTACGGGATGACCGCGTTCTCGCACGCCAGCACACCGCCGATCGGCAGCCCGTAGCCGACGTGCGCGTCGGGCATCAGCGCGGCGCCGACCGCGCTGGGAACGCGGCACGCCTGGCGCATCTGCGCGTGCGCGGCGTCGTCGATGTCGTCGCCCCAGGTGCGGTAGTCGATGCTGGAGAGCGTCGGCTGCTCGGCGTCGGCCAGCAGCTCCTTGGCCAGCTCGCCCCAGACGGGGTCGTCAACGTAGGAGCGGGGCTCGCCCAGCACATCGGTGATCAGCAGCTTGGCCCGCTTGCCCTTGAGCCCGAAGCCCTCGCCCTCTTGGGCGGCGCGCGTCAGGGCCTGGACGGCGGGTTTGACGCAGTCGGGCGGGACGCCGAGTTTCTGCAGCTGCTTGCGGTTCATGGTAAGCAGAGAAGAGTTCGCCCCAGAGAAAAGGTTCGCGCCGCCACGCAGCCCACCTCGGGCGGCGGGGGCTGGGGCAGGCAAACCCGCCGGTGAATTCCGAAATCTCGGCGGGCCGGCGAACCCTTCTGGTGGGGGTTGCGTCTGATATTACAGAGGCTTTTTTTCCTGCAGGAAATCTCTGCTGCGTTATGCCAGGCGGCCGATTATACTGCAGGAGTACTTACCGGGCTCGTGCTAACGCGGCACGGCTAACTAGAGGGCCAGGTGGGCGTGTCTCTGGCATTCACGCCTGCCCCGCCATGTTTCTAGGTAGGAAGGAGGTGGTTAATTGTCTGATATTAACTGTAGCCAGCGAGGTGGTTTAACCTAGATGGCCGGCGGGTCGCCTAGGCGACCACCACCTGCTTCTGAGTTCCCGCTGCGGAGCCGTTCTTTAGTTAGGGCGACGTTCGCCTTAAGGGCGGATCTCCAAAGCCTGTTCTCAAAGCAACACTAACAGGCCCGACCCCCAGGTGTGTGGGGTCGGGCCTTCTTTTTTGCGCGGCCGGTTGAGGTTCTACTGGTAGCAATGCGGCGACAGCAGCCGCTTCCATTACCTACCCCGTCTAGCGGGTGGGCCCAAGTGTACTCCACTGCCGTCGCACAACACCTATGCAAGACCCCGAACTCGAAGCCGCGCTCGAAGAGCAACAGAACCTCGTCGAGTCGAGCCTGCCCGCCGTGTTCGAGGCCTACGACGCCGCGATCGCTGAGAAGATCTCGCAGCCGGTGGTGATGGTGATCGACTGCCTGGACGAGTTCGGCGGGCAGATCGCCGCGGCCTGGGTGGGGGACGAGGCGGTCGAGGAGGCGATCGCCGAGCGCGACCCCGACGACGACACGGTCGTCTTCGCCGCGGCCTTCGCCTGGGAGGATTGCCGCCGCGAGGTGCCGGAGTTCTTCCCCTACCTGAAACCCGTATTCGACCAGGATCCCCCTTCCGATGGGGTCTTGGTGATCGGGGTCACCAGCGGCGGCGCGTCAGCACTGACGGCGCCCTTCGACGCCCGGCCCGAGTAGTCCCGGCCCGCCGCCCCACCGGGAGCCTGCCGTGGGGCGCAGATATCTCCGCTTTTTGCGCACCGCCCGGGAATGATCTCAGCGCAAGCAGCGACTAACGTAGGGCCGCCAGCGGGACATTGGGGGCCGAACCTGGGGTGCTTGGAGCGGCTTTAGTTGTTTGAGCGCCGACTCCCGCAGGCGTATACTGACGGCTTGCGACTCCCCGCGATTGACCCCTCCGATCCCGCGGCGCCCGGCTGCCATCGTGGCCGCGACGCGACGACGATCCATCCCTACCAGGTACAAGGCGTGTCCATGTCCGTGCAGAGCCCCTCATCCACCGGACGACCGACGCTCCGCCTGCTGACGGCCCTGGTTGTGGCCGGCGTCCTCGCGGCCTCGGCCGACGCGCAGCAGCGGGTTGTGATCCGCAACGGGCAGCCGGTAGTCCTGGAGGGGCCCCAGCCCAGTGGGCCGCAGCCGGGCCAGCCAACTGCCCAGCCACAGCCCGCCGGCCAGCCGGGCGAGCAGCCCAACGGCGAAGAGAAGAAAGAAGAGGGCGGTGAAGAGAAGAAAGAGGAGGGGGACGAGAAGAAGTCCTCGGATGTTGAGCGACCCGAAGAAGCGCCGCAGCCGCCCGACCCGCGTGAGCTCGAGGCCCGTCCCGACGAGAACGGCCGCGTGCCCTTTAGCTTCAACGGCCAGCCCTGGCCGGCCGTGCTGCAATGGCTGGCGAACATCAGCGACCTGAGCCTCGACTGGCAGGAGATGCCGTCGGGGTACCTCAACCTCACCACGCAGCGCACCTACACGCTTCCCGAGGCCCGCGACCTCATCAACCGGCACCTGCAGGCGCGGGGCTACACGCTGATCCTGGCCGGTGAGGTGCTGAGCGTCTTCAAGCTGGACAACATCGACCCCAGCCTGGTGCCCAGGGTGGACGAGGTCGACCTCTACGACCACCAGCCGCACGACCTGGTGAAGGTCACGTTCGAATTGCCGACCGACATGGAGGTCGCCAAGGCGGCCGAGGACTTCAAGAAGCTGCTCAGCAAGAACGCCAAGCTGCTGCCGCTGCCGTCGACGCGGCGCGTGCTGGCGATCGACACCGCCGCCAACCTGCGGCTGGTCAGCGAGCTGCTGAACCAGGAGCGGATGGCCGAGGACAGCCGCGAGATCCCCCGCCGCTTCGTGCTGGAGCACGCCCGCGCGGAGAAGGTCATCGAGACGCTCTACGTGGTGCTCGGCATGGACCCGGGCGGCCAGCCCTCGCAGCTCGCGCTGCAGATGCAGATGCAGCAGATGCAGCAGCAGCAGCGGAACAACAACAAGAAGGCCCAGGCGCCCCCGAAGGACAAGCCGAAGGTCCACCTGGCCTTCAACCACAAAGAGAACAGCATCCTCGCCAACGCGCCCCCGGCGGAGATGCGGATCATCGAACGCACCATCAAGCTGCTCGACATCCCGGTCGGCGGCGCCGACCCGGTCCGCACGGCCAGCGGCGCCCGGTTCCCCAAGACCTACACGCTAGAGAACATCAACCCCGACTCGCTGATGGCCACCCTCGAGGAGATCGGCGACCTCGACCCGCTGACCGAGCTGCGGGCCGACAACCAGGCCGACCTGCTGTTCGTCCGCGCCGACCAGCAGGACCACGAGAAGGTGCAGAAGATCATCGACCAGCTCGACACGGGCGGCCAGGAGTTCGCCGTGTTCCAGCTGCGGTACCACGCGGCCGACGCGGTCGCCGGCACCGTGATGGAGCTGCTCAAGGAGGAGGAAGAGGACAACAACAACCGCCGCTCGTACTACTACTACTCGCCGTTCGGACGCAACAACCAGGAAGAGAAGAAGAAGTCGACGCTCCGCGTCACAGCCGACGTTGAGAACAACCGGCTGTTGGTCCGCGGCACCGCCGAGGAGCTGCAGCAGGTCCGCGGGCTGCTGACCAAGCTCGGCGAGCTGGACGGCCGCAGGACCGCCGACGGGCCCGCGGTGCGGGTGGTCGATTCGCTCGACCCCAAGTCGACCGACGAGCTGCTCCGCCAGCTCCGCGCGGCGTGGCCCGCGATGGGCGGCGGGGCGGAGCTGATTATCGAGCCGGCCAAGCCGCAGGAGTCCGCGGCCGAGCCGCAGCGGGATGCCTCTCAGGACCGCAGCGCCGCGGCGGCGCCGAAGGCGACCGGCGCGACGCTGGTGTCCAACCCCTACCGGCTGCTCAGCGACCAGCAGCCGGTCGCGGCCGAGGCCGCCTCGGTCGACGCCCAGTCGCCCGCGGCCGCGGACGGGGAAGCCGCCGCGCCGGAAGAGCAGTCCAAGAAGCCGCCGGTGGCGGTCACCGTCGCGCCCGACGGGCGGATCGTGCTGATGTCCGACGACCCCGCGGCGCTCGCTCGGGCCGAGGACCTGCTCAACACGCTCGCCCCACGCGAAGAGCAGTTCCACGAGTTCAAGATCAAGCACACCGACGCGTACTACATCTGGTACGACCTCGAGGACTACTTCGAGGAGGAGCTAGACAAGGAGGAAGACTCGAACTCGAACCGCCGGTATATCTACTACTACGACTACGCGCCGCAGAACGACGACGACAAGAGCTCGATGATGCTGTCGAAACGCCGGAAGCTGCGGTTCTTGTACATCGTGCAGACGAACTCGGTGATCGTGGCCAACGCCACGCCCCAGCAGCTGGACACCATCGGCAAGCTGATCGAGATCTGGGACCAGCCGCCCCGCGACACCGACATCACCAACCGCCGCACCGGCATGGTCGAGGTGAAGTACTCCAGCCCCACCAAGATCGCCAACGCGCTGAAGGAGGTCTACCGCGACCTGCTGAGCTCGCGGGACAAGGAGTTCCAGACCGACGACGAGAAGTCCGGCAGCAGCTACACGACCGCCAAGACCACCAAGCTCGAGTTTGCCGGCGTCGAGGCGTCCGGCTCGCCAATGACCGAGTCGAAGCCGATCCGCGTGCGGTTTGACGGCGCGCTGTCGATCGGCGTGGACGAGGTCTCCGGCATGCTGCTGATTTCTGCCCGCACCGAGATCTACGACGACGTCGTGCGGATGATCACGCTGATGGACGAGGCCGCCATGCCGAACAACACCGTGCAGGTCCGCCGCGTGAGCGCCGCTCAGGTCGACTCCATCCAGCGGGCGCTCTCCAGCACCATGGGCAAGACCTGGGTCGGCGGCAAGCCGGAGGAGGCAGCCCCGCAGCAGCCCCAGCAGCCGCAAGAGAACAACAACGACCGCCGCCGCGACCGGGACCGCCGCCGCCGCGGCGGTGACCGTGGCCGCGGCTAGGCGGGCGGGCGGGCGGGCTACGGCAGCGGCTCCATGGTCACCTCCACGCTGGTCCCCTCCGCCGAGGCGGTCAGCTTCCCCTCGTGCTGCTCAAAGCGGTGCACCCCGCCGCGGGGCTCGGTGACGATAAAGTTGTGCCCGCCCAGCGGCAGGCCGGTGAGGGTCACCCGGCCGTCCTCGTCGGTGACGCCGGAGAACAGCCGGCCGTAGCGTTCAGCGCCGTCGTCGTGGCTCCAAGCCGCCTCGTTGATCTGGTCGATCAGGGCGGCCGTCCGCCGCAGTGGCGAGCAGTAGATCTGGCTGCCGCCGTTCCACCACTTCACGTTGGGCCAGGTCTCGGCCTGCAGGCCCGCGAGCGGGGCGCCCGCGGCGTCCAGGACGCGCACCTCGCACCGGCCGGTCGGCTTCATCGCGACGGTCAGCTCGGCCTCGCCCTCCTGCGGCAGGTCGAACACCTGCGGCAGGTGGAAGTCGGCCAGGCCGCGGGCCTCCAGGCGGCGTTCGCGCAGGTCCCGCTCGTTGTCGTCGGCGAATTCCGGCGCGTCGCCCGAGGCCGCTATGAACCCGTCGCACAGGCCGATCAGCTGCAGCGGCTCGCCGGGCGGCAGCCCCGTGAGGGTGAAGGTCCCGTCCTCGGCGACCGGCGCCCAGTCGTTCCAGTAGAGCGTCTCCCAGTTCTCGCCCGGCGCCTTCGCTGCCACCACCACCGCGACACGGCCGTTCTTGACCGGGCGGGGCACGTTGTCGCTCAGTCGTCCCTGGACCGATGCCGCCGGCTGCAGCGACTCCATCAGCTCAACCGCTTGGCCGTCGGCCAGCAGGAACGGCAACGGCGGGCTGAAGTGGGTGGCCTGGTCCCCCTCGATACGGACCAGCCGCACCAGCTCGGCGCCGGCGGTCAGCCTCGGCAGCACGATCGCCTCGCCGTCGGTCCTGGCGCGGGCGGACGAGCTCCAGTACGAGTTGTCGCACCACATCGCGTGGACGCCGTCGGTGACCGGCTCGAGGTTTTCGTCGAGCGGAGCGATCCGCACCTCGGCGCCCCTGGCCAGTTCAATACGCTCCGGGCCGTCCGTCTGAGGGACCGGCACCTCGTTGTAGACGGTGTCGGCGTAGTCGGGGTGCTCGACGCGGCAGGAGAGCTGCAGGCAGGGGATCTGCCGCGACGGCGCCGCGTACTTGGGGTACTCGAACTCCGCCAGGCCTCGCTCGTCGGTTTGGACGACCGGCGGCTTGCTCCGGCCTTGGCCGTCGGGCGCCCAGCTCCCGTGTCCCAGGTCGGACCGGATGGCCCACGGCGCGACCGTGGCGCCGGCGACCGGATCGCCGTCGCTGTTGACCACCATCACGCGCGCCGTGAGCATCGGGTTTGGGGCCTGGGCGGCGTCGCTTTCGGCGGCGATCGCGGGGGGAACACACGCCAACGCGGCGGAAAGGAACAGCGACACAACTCGAGGTTTCATAGCTCGCTCGTTGGCAAGGAGATCGGATGCTGATCGACGAGAAGGGTTTGCAGGTTGGTCGCCCGAACGCGGCCCAGCACGCGTCGCGGCGGGGAGAATCGCCCCGATTGGGTCCCGCCGGCCGCCTCAGCCCTGGCGTTGGGCCGCCGCGTAGGCCTTAATAGGGACGGTCGCCGCCCCCTTTGTCCCGCTCGTCATGGCCCAAGACTCCGCCTCAGAACTCGACGTCGAGCAGCTGGTCGACGGCATCTGCGACCGGTTCGAGCTCGCCTGGACTGACGGCCCACCGCCCGACATCGCGGGGTTCCTCGACCAGGCGCCGCCGCAGCTCACGCTCCGCGTGCTGGCGGAGCTGTGGGCGATCGAGCTGCACCACCGCCGCGACGCCGACGGCCGCCGCGTCGACGACGCCCGCCTGGCCGAGATCCACCCGCAGCTGGTGCCGCTGCTGGCCGAGCTCCCCACGCTGGACGGCGTGGGGCCTGGCCCGGGCGGCGCGTCGGACGTGATGCTGGCGTCGGGAGAATCCAGCCGCGCCACCCGCCGCGAGTCCGGCCGCGGCAAGCAGCGCCCCACCGAGTCTCGCGGGCTGCACATCCGCTGCCCCCACTGCAGCAACGCGGTCGAGCTGCTGGCCGACTCGCCCGTCGACGACGTCGAGTGCGAGTCGTGCGGCAGCCAGTTCAGCCTGGTCGGCTCGCCCGACGACGAGGACGCGGAGCACGCGCTCGACACGCTCGGGCGGTTCGAGCTGCTCAGCCGGCTGGGCGTGGGCGGGTTCGGCACCGTGTGGAAGGCCCGCGACACCGAGCTGCACCGCATCGTTGCCCTGAAGATCCCCCGCAAGGGCCGGCTCAGCACCCGCGAGGTGGAGCAGTTTCTCCGCGAGGCCCGCTCCGCCGCGCAGCTCCGCCACCCCAACATCGTGCCGGTGTTCGAGGTCGGCCGAGAGGGCGACACGCTGTTCATCATCAGCGAGTTTGTCCGCGGCGTGACGCTGTCCGAGTGGGCCGCCCGCAAGCCGCAGCCGCCCCGCGAGGTCGCCGAGCTGTGCGCCGTGGTCGCCGACGCGCTGCACTGCGCGCACACCGAGGGCGTGGTGCACCGCGACCTCAAGCCGTCCAACGTGATGCTCGACTACTCCCGCCGCCCGCGGCTGATGGACTTCGGCCTGGCCAAGCGGGACGCGGGCGAGGTCACGATGACGATGGACGGGCAGGTGCTCGGCACGCCGGCCTACATGTCGCCCGAGCAGGCCCGCGGCCACGGCCACTGGACCGACCGCCGCACGGACGTGTACTCGCTGGGGGTGATGCTGTTCGAGCTGCTGACCGGCGAGCTGCCGTTCCGCGGCAACGCCGCCGCCCAGATCCAGCGCCGCCTGACGGCCGACCCGCCCAGCCCCCGCACCCTCAACCGCGGCGTGCCCGAGGACCTGGCCACCATCAGCCTGAAGTGCATGGAGCTGGACCCCAACCGCCGGTACCAGGCCGCCGCCGAAGTAGCCGACGAGCTGCGGCGGTACCTGGCCGGCCAGCCGATCAACGCGCGGCCGCTCTCGAAGCTGGGCCACGCCGCCCGCTGGGCCCGCCGCAACCCGGCGCTGGCGTCGGCCATCGCGCTGGGCGCCGTGCTGGCGGTCGCCGGCCCGACGGCCGCGGTCGTGATCGGCCTCAAGAACCAGCGGATCGAAGAGCAGCTGGCCGAGCGCAACGGGCTGATCATCCAGGCGGAGGAGGACCGCGCGCGGTTCGAGAGGCGGGCCGCGGACGCGGAGGAGCGGCTGGCGGCCATCACCAGCCTCGACCCGAGACCAGACGCCGACCGCGACTGGCGCCGCGAGCTCATCGAGCGGCTGCTCGACGAACGGCTGGCGAGGTACGCCGCCGAGGTCAACGACCTCCCCTCCGCCGAGCAGCGCGCCGCCGCCAAGATCGCGCTCGCGCGGCTGCTGGCCGCCGCCGACCGGAACGACGCCGCCGCGACGCAGCTGGTCTCCGCCCTGGCGGAGGAGCTCGAGCCGTCGCCCGCCCGCACGGACGCCTACCTGCTGCTGGCCGAGCTGCTGCTGCTGGCCGGCAACCAAGAGGGCGCCGCCGCCGCGCTGGCCGACATGCGGGCCGAAGGGGAGGGGGAGTCGCCCACGAACCTGATCCCTGAGATCGACGCCAGGATGCTGCAGGTGCGGGCGCACAACGACCTCGCCGCCAAGACAACTTCGCTGCGCGACGCGCGGGACTCGGTCGAGAAGCTGCTAAACGAGCTGCCCACCCAGGCCGACCGGCTGCCGGAAATCGCCAAGCAGCTGCTGGGCGAATAGCCCACCACGCCAACGCGAACGTACTAGCCACCCCGTAGCCCCCGGCTCTGCCGGGGGATTGCTGCAGGTCAACCACTCCAGTGTGATCATCTCCCGGCAGAGCCGGGGGCTACGAGCAACCCGCGCCGCCCGACCGCTTCATTCCGTCAACCTCACGGGTGTATTGCTTGCGTGCCTGACGAGATCGACAACCCGTTCGCCGCGCCGAGGTCAGAGGATGCGCCTTCCACCCGGCCGCTGCCAGCGTGGGACGGCGTCATGCCGACTAGCGTGCGGCTGGCGCTGTGGTGCTTGTCGGCGGGGGCCGCGGTGTTCGCGCTCACGACGCTCCGGATCCTGGCGACCGAGGGGGAGGTCGCCTGGCTGCTGGTGATCCTGCTGGCGGCCAATGGGATTGCGGTCTACGGAATCGCCCTCGGCAAGCGGCTGGCGTGGGGCAACGCACGTCTCCTCACGGCCGCCTTCGGCGGGTTGACCGCGCTTGGCCTTGCGCTGCTTGCTTGGTTGGCGTTGGATGAGTTGGTCCGAACGATCTCTGCCGTGGGGCAAACGCCGGTGGTCTTCTCGCGGCTGCGGAACTTCGACTTCCTTTCGTTCTTGGTTGTTGGCGCCGCCGTGTCTGCCAGCTACTGGGCCGCGTTTGTGTCGCTCGGACGCCTCTCGGCTCGCAGGTACTTCGACCGGGTCTGCCCGGCGTGCGGATCAACGAAGATTAAAGTGGCGAGCCGCCGCCCGCTGGTGCTTCGCTGCCGCCAGTGCCCCGGCGAGTGGTAGTTGCGACGAGCCCGATACCATATTGCAAAGAAGGGCAGGCACGACGCGACACTGCGTTGCCCCAGTCCCTGTTTGCAACTCGTTCCCGTTTCCCGGCCGCAAGATCGTCGCTCGGTGGTCCTCCACCGAGTCCGCCCGCGGTTCCCGCCGCTACTGAGGGCAGGTTCCTCGCCAGTTCGTCGTAGAAACCGGCCACCCGCCGTGGTCCAATGAGGGGGTGCAGCTAGGTGCAATTCACCGAGCGGCCCGCTTGAATGGCGGCGGCCGCCTCGGTTCGCTGCTGCGCGGTCGCGGAGACTCACTCGAGGCCATCGGGTTTTGTCCGTTTGGTCGCGTTGCGCCACCGCGAATCGGACAAAACCCCCCGGCGACTTTCCCGGACACGATAAGGAAACCCTGCTGTAGCAGCGTGAACTCAACAGCAAGGTGAAAATGCGCCCAGAGTTTTGTCCCCTTCGCTCGTGTTTTTGGACAAAACGATTCGGACAAAACCCAGGCGGGCGGCGGGGCGAACGCACGCAGGTAGAGTGCGGCTCATGCCGGATGACTCAGGAAACCCGTACGCCTCGCCGGAGGCGGCCGCTGACAACGCGCAGGTTGCGGCCGATGGCCGCATGCCGGGCAGCGTAAAGCTGGCGATCGGCTGCCTGAGCCTGTTCGCGATGGTGGTAGCCGCCAACCTGCTCCGCAACCTAGCCGACTACGGGGGGTCCACCGGGTTTCTGGTGGTGCACCTCGGACCGCTGGCAATGGTGCTGATTGTGTTGGCAGGCGTGGCCCAGCGCAGCCCGATCGCCGCGGCGATGGCGTCGTTATTCTCGGCGGTCGGCGCGATGCTCCTCACGCTGGTGGTGCTCTCCGCTGTGGCAGTGATCGTGGCCGAGGTGTGGGCCGGGATCGGCATCGGCGGCGTCTGGGTGAGCGGCGTTCCGGGAGAATTCGACCCAGCGTTGTGGGCCTACAGCGTCGCAGTCGCTGTGCTGGGCTCTCTCGCCGGCGCACTGTGGACCGTGGTCGGCGCGTTGCGGACGCGATCGGCCAGGGTTTACTTTGGGCGGACGGCAAGCGTAGCGGGACGCGGCACTACAACTTCCCCCTAGCCGACGGATTACATCCGTCGGATGCCCCGGTGTACGCTCTCCTGGCGGACCGACCCAACCCCGGGGTCTCCGCCGGATGTAATCCGTCGGCTGGGGGGGCGCTCGGGTTGCCGTCGGCCGCCAACTTCCAATCTCCAACTTCCAACCGGCCGCTAGGCGCCGCCAACCGCTCCCCCTTCCCCCTTCCGCCGTCCGCCTTCCCCCTTCAAAATACCTCGGATGAAGGACTTCACCCGCGAGAGCCTGCTGCACTGCCCGGTGCACGGGTACATCCCGTTCACGTCGATTGTGCCGCCCGGCGAGGTGTCGGAGCGGACGCTGCTGGACAACCCCTGGCTGCAGCGGCTGCGGCAGATCCACCAGCTGCAGACCGCCTGGTGGGTGTACCCCTCGGCCGAGCACACGCGGTTTCAGCACGTGGTGGGCGCCATGCACATGGCCAGCCGCACGGTCGATGCGCTGTACCCCAGCCTGCACGAGGTCTGCCACGGCGACGTGCCCAGCCGCGGCTATGTTGAGTGCCTGGCCCGCATGGCGGCCCTGCTGCACGACGTCGGCCACGGGCCGTTCGGGCATTTCTTCGACGCGCACTTCCTGAAGCCGCACTACGGCCTGAACCACGAGGTGCTGGGCGCGCACATCATCGAGCACGAGCTGGGCGAGCTGCTCCGCGGCGTGCGGGAGTGCCCCAACACCCGGATGGCCGACGGCGAGTCGCTCGACCCGGCGCAGGTGGCCACGCTGATCATGCGGCCCAAAACGCACGACGCCGACCAGCACCCCCGCTGGCTGATCCTGCTGCGGAGCCTGTTCTGCGGCCTGTACACCGTGGACAACATGGACTTTGTGCTCCGCGACGCGTACATGTCCGGCTACAGCTCGCGGGCGTACGACCTTGACCGGCTGCTGCGGTACAGCTTCTTCAGCGACCGCGGGCTGACCATCCACCAGAAGGGGATGAACGCGCTCTTGAAGTTCGTGCAGACCAAGAGCGAGCTGTTCCGCGCGGTCTACTTCCACCGCACCGTGCGGGCGATCGACAAGACGCTCGAGGGCCTGTTCCGCGACAGCCGCGAGCTGCTGTTCCCCGGCAACCCGCTGGAGCACCTGGAGGACTACCGCGGGTTCACCGAGTGGTCGCTGCTGATCGACGTGTCGCGGTGGAGCAAGTTCGACGACCCAGCCACCCGCTCGCTGGGCCAGCGGTGGGACCGGCTGCTGGAGCGGCAGGTCGACTGGGTCTGCGTCGAGGACCGCAACCAGACCGTGCGCGAGGGCGAGAGCGAGCAGACCAGCGTGTTCGCCGACGAGAACGTGCTGGAGCAGGTGCTCCGCGGCAAGCTGCCCGGCGAGATGCGCGACCTGCCGATGCAGATCGACCTGCCGCGGCACATCTACCGGCCCGACGCGCTGGCGGCCACCGCCGGGCAGAACTTCCAGTACAGCCCGGCTACCGGCAAGGTGTACCCGCTGACCGACGACCAGCTGTTCAAGCAGCTGCCGCTGGCCCACCGCGCGTGCCGCATCTACCTGCGGAAGGACCACACGTCCGAGCAGGCCAGCGCGATCGGCGCCGCGCTCGACGCGATCGTCGGCAGCCGCGGCGAGGACGATTTGACGAACATGTAACCGCATTCCCATAGCCAACAGCCGGCAGCCAACAGCCCATAGCCAACCCAATGTCCGAGTACTACGACAACCCCCTGATCACCCGCTACGCCTCGCGCAAGATGGCCGCCCTGTGGGGCGCGCAGAAGAAGTTCAGCACCTGGCGGCGGCTGTGGGTCGCGCTGGCCGAGGCCGAGGCCGAGCTCGGTTTGCCCATCAGCGAGGAGCAGCTCAACGAGCTGCGGGCGAACGTCGACCAGATCGACTTCGACAACGCCGCCGCCTATGAGAAGAAGCTGCGGCACGACGTCATGGCCCACGTGCACGCGTACGGCGACCAGTGCCCCGGCGCCAAGGCGATCATCCACCTCGGCGCGACCAGCAACTTCGTGGTCGACAATACCGACCTGATCCTGATCCGTGAGTCGCTGGAACTGGTGCGCGACCGGCTGGTGGCCGTGATCCGGGCGCTGGACGACTTCGCCCGCGAGCACCGCGCGTTGCCGACCCTCGGCTTCACCCACATGCAGCCGGCCCAGCCGACCACGGTTGGCAAGCGGGCCACGCTGTGGTGCTACGACCTGATCCTCGACCTGGAGGAGGTGGAGCACCGCCTGGCGACCCTCCGCGCCCGCAGCACCAAGGGCACCACCGGCACGCAGGCCAGCTTCCTGGAGTTGTTTGACGGCGACCACACCAAGGTGCGCGAGCTGGAAACGCTGGTCTCGCAGAAGATGGGCTTCGACCAGACCTACGCGGTCACCGGGCAGACCTACCCGCGGGGCGTCGACACGCACGTGCTGAGCACGCTGGGCGGGCTGGCCGGCAGCTGCCACAAGGCGGCCACCGACATCCGCCTGCTGGCCAACCGCAAGGAGCTGGAGGAGCCGTTCGAGAAGCACCAGATTGGCAGCTCGGCGATGGCCTACAAGCGGAACCCGATGCGGAGTGAGCGGATCTGCGGCCTGGCCCGCTACGTGATGAGCCTCACCGCCAACGGCGCCGACACGCACGCCACGCAGTGGATGGAGCGCACGCTCGACGACTCGGCCAACCGCCGGCTGTCGCTGCCGCAGGCGTTCTTGGGGATCGACGCGGTGCTGTCGATCTACCACAACGTGGCCAGCGGGCTGGTGGTGTACCCGAAGGTGATCGAGCGGAACCTGGCGGCCGAGCTGCCGTTCATGGCCACCGAGAACCTGCTGATGGAGGCCGTCCGCGCCGGCGGCGACCGCCAGGACCTGCACGAGGTGATCCGCCAGCACAGCCAGGCGGCCGCCGCGGTGGTGAAGCAGGAGGGCGGCGACAACGACTTGCTGGACCGGCTGCGGAAGGACCCGGCCTTCGCCGGCGTGGACGTCGACGCCGCGGTCGACGCGTCGGGCCTGGTGGGCCGCGCGCCGGAGCAGGTCGACGAGTTCCTGGCCGAGGTGGTCGAGCCGGTTCTCGCGCGGCTGGGCGAGCAGGCCGCCGGCGGCGACGAGCTGAGGGTGTAGGGCTGCGGGGGCGGCGGGCCGGCTGCGTCTGCGGCGGCGCTAACGAGGGACGCCGCAGCGAACGGCGCCTAGTCCTTGGGGTGCTGGATCTTGCCGATCAGCGTCCGCACGAGGAGGGGGGGCGTGAACCGGACGGCGTACGCGCCGATCTTGTTCAGCAGGCCCGGCACGATAACCCGCTTGCCGCGGCGGAAGCCGTGATAGCCGATCGCGGCGACGCGCTCGGCGGTCATGGTCGACCAGAACAGCGCGGTCGACTCCATGCCCGAGTCGGCGCCGAACTCGGTCTCGGTGGGGCCGGGGCACAGGCAGCTGACCGTGATGTCGGTGGTGCGGAACTCGTGGGCCAGGGCCTCGCTGAGGAACCGCACGTACGCCTTGCTGGCGTAGTACACGGCCATGTAGGGGCCGGGTTGGAACGAGGCGGTCGACGCCACGTTCAGCACGCCGCCCCGGTTCCGGTTGGCCATGCCCTGCATGAACAGCCGGGTCAGCTCGGTCAGCGTCACCACGTTCAGCTGGGCCATGGCGGTCTGCCGGTCGGGGGGCAGCCAGATGAACCGGCCGAGGGCGCCGAAGCCGGCGTTGTTGACCAGCACGTCTACCTCGACCTGCTCGGCGGCCAGGTGGTCGAACAGCGCGCGCGGCGCGGCCGGGTCGGCCAGGTCCTTGGCGATCACGATCGAGTCGGTCTTGTGGTCGCGGCGCAGCTCGTTGGCCAGCTCGTGCAGCCGCTGCTCGCGGCGGGCGACCAGCACCAGCCGGGCACCGTCGGCGGCGAACAGCTTGGCGAGCTCTCGGCCGATGCCGGAGCTGGCGCCGGTGATGAGGACGGTCTCCATCGGCGCGGGCCCGCTCAGATGAGGTCGAGCGGCGAGTGCCGGCGGTGCCGCTTCTGGCTGCACTCCTCGCACACGCCCGACACAATCAGCCGGTGGCCGGTGACGCGGAAGCTGTGCTTGGCGGCCACGGCGTCACGGATCTCCATGAGCTCCTCGCTGCGGAACTCGATCAGCTTGTGGCACTGCTGGCAGTAGAGGTGGTCGTGCTGGGGGTAGCCGTAGTCGTGCTCGTAGACTGCGCGGCCGCCCAGGTCCATCTTGCGGAGCAGGCCGGCTTTGACCAGCTCGTCCAGCGTGCGGTAGACGGTGGCCCGGCTGACCGACGCGCCCTCGGCGTGGCGCGCGACCATCTCCAGCAGCTCGTCGGCGTCGAAGTGCTCGTGCTTCTCGAACACGCACTCCACCAGCGCCCGACGCTGCTGCGTGATCCGCTGGCCCTTGCTCTGCAGGTACTCCTCGAACCGCTCCTGCGGGGAGGAGGCGACCTGCACTTCGCCCAGCGAAAAGTCTTGTGAGAGGTCCTCTGCCATGCTGCCTGTCTGGGGTGCGCGGCGGCAGGGTAGCGGCCGCGGGACTGCAAACTGCCCGAAAGGGGCGACACTTACAGTCTAGATGGGCGGCAAGGTTTGAACAACCGAAGGCGTCGGGCCCGCCGGGCGGCCCCCCGCTTTCGGGGCCTAGCCGATCTGGTCCAGCAGGCGGTCGAGGGCGGCGTCGAGCTTCTCGGGCGTCTCGTAGGCGCCGGAGGCGATCTGGCTCTTTAGGCTGTTGACCAGGTCGGTACGGACCTCGCCGGCGCCGGAAGCGGCCGCCGCCTCGGGCGAGATATCCAGCTGGTCGACCGTCTGCGGCCGCGGCGCCGACGCGCCCTGCGAGGGGCGGTTGGAGTGCGGGCCGGCCAGGCCCTGGGGTCCGTGAACGTGGGTGGCGCCGTGAATCTGCATGTCTCTTGCTCCCCGATGTGCCGCTGCCCCGCGGGTTGGTTCTGCGGGGCGAGTCTAACGAAGGTTGTGCGTGGTGTGACTGAATACAAACCGCTCTGATGCACCGGCCGACCCAGTGGGCGGCCCCGCGGTGCGTCGCGTGGCAGATCCATCAACCACTTTCGCCGTGTCCCGGCCCTCAATCGCCGACTCCTGTCGGCAGGGCCTGTTACGCGGCGTCCCCTCCATGCGGCGGTCACGCGGACGCGTGACCCTTCGACGAGCGTACAAGGGGGATCGACGCGTTGGCGTCGGTCCGTCCATGGGTTTCGTCAAAAGGCCAGTCAGCGCGGGCACGCTCACTTTTCAGGGTATTCCGATCTTACGCGGTCGCGTGGCGGCGGGGCAACACGAATCACAAGCGCCGCGTGGCGCCGCCGCAACGCGGACCCGCCCTAGTTACGCCGCCGACCGCTCCGTGGTTCGGGTTGGTCCGTCTGGCGGGTGTTCTCGCGCGAGGGTAGCTTCTGCGGGTCGGTCGCACAACGCCGGTTTCGCATGCGGCGCCAGCACCCGCCGCGGCCGCCGGGCCTGGTTGATATTCGCCGCCCGGCGCCCGACGGGTATACTTCCCCGCCCAACCCCTACCGCCCGCACCCGCCACGACCCGCTCCGCCGATGCAGCCGTACGACTTCCTGATGATCGCCGTGATGGCTGGCCTGACGCTGCACGGCTACTCCAAGGGCATGGCCTGGCAGCTCGCTTACCTGGGGTCGCTGATCGCCAGCTACTTCGTGGCGCTCAAGTTCGCGGACCAGATGGCGCCGATGTTCGGCGACTCGGCGCCGTGGAACAAGTTCATCGCGATGCTGGTGATCTACATCGGCACATCGTTCGTGATCTGGATGGGCTTCCGGGTCGTCCGTGGCGCGATCGACAAGGTCAAGATGGAGGGCTTCGACCACCAGATGGGCGCGCTGATCGGCGCCGCCCGCGGTGCCCTGTGGTGCGTGGGGATCACTTTCTTCGCCGTGACCCTGCTGCCGCAGGGGCAGAAGGAGTGGATCCTGTCGACCAAGTCGGGCCGCACGATCGCCGTGGCTCTGGACAAGACCGAGTCGGTGGTCCCGCCCGAGGTGCACGACGTCATTGCCCCGGTGATCCAGCGGATCGAGCAGGGCCTGCAGAACGGCGGCGGGACGCAGGCGCCGACGATGCCCCCGCAGCAACAGCAGCCGATCTGGCCGACCCAGCAGCATGCTTCGCAGCCCGGTCAACCGCAGCCGCAGGCGGGTCAGCAGTGGCCGGTCGCCGGGGCCGCGGGCGGCTGGCCCAATTCCAACCCGGGCGGCGCCCCCGCTGGCGGCTGGCCCCAGCAGCCCGCGGCGCCGACCTACCCCCCCAGCGGCACCCCGGCGAGCCCCGCTTCGTGGCCGAACCCGCGGCCGTAGCCAGGCTCGCCACAGAGTTGACGACCTGCCGCACAGTCTCCACAGTCTGGCGACGATGGCTACGAGAAAGTGGCGCTGGCGCAAGTCCTCGCTGCCGCGTCAGAGTAGTACGCGTGGCCTACCCTAACAGATCCAACCGACTCCCCGCTTCGCCCTTGGGGTCTTTCACCCGCTTGTCGGTTGGCTGCGGCGGGGTTTCGGGCTGCTCTTCGGTCGGGTGCTCGTCCTGCTCGCCGTCGTCGTCGGCGGGGTCTTCCCACAGTCGGCGGCCGTCGGCGTCGCGGTCTTCGGCACCCTGGTCCTCTTCGGTGGTGCCAATGCCGGACGCCGCGTCGGCGTGCTTCTCGGACGCCACCCGGTTGTCCTGCGCGGCGCCCTCGCGGGCGGCGCGTTCGGTCTCCGATCCCTTGGTCTGCGAGAGTGGCGCCCCGGCTGCGCTGCCGATGACGCCTCCTAACGGTCCGATGCTCATGGAACGTGTCCTCCGGAGCGATTGGCTGTTAGCGGTGGGCCGGGCGGTGGCTGCCCAGTGGGGCGAGCGGCCGGCTCTCTACTCTACGTTTCCAGGGTGCGCATTCGGTGAGAATTCTTCGGTGGGGTCTACCTTCTCTGGGCGGCCGAGCCGGGCAGCTGGGCGGGGCGGGTGAGCGGCTGGGGGCTGAAGTCTTGCTGCAGCTGCTGGATCACGTTGCTCACAAGGGGCAGCGTCTCAGGCGTTACGACCGCTTCCTCCATCAGGCCGGTCACCTTGATCTTGAGCAGTTGCTCGCTTGCCTGGCCGGCCAGCGTGCGGAGCACCGGCGCCGCAAAACCGTTGCGTCCGACCATCGTGTGGAAAACCAGGTTCAGGCGGCGGTCGAGGCTCGCCTCGCCGCGGCCGTACAGGCTGATGGCGTCGCCCTCCAGGTCCAGCTTCTGGAACTGGATGTGCTCGCCCCGCATCGTGAAGTCGGTGGTCACGGTGTTGAACGCGGTGGAGTCGACCGGGCGGTTGCGGAGCACTTTGAGCATCGACACCAGCAGCGGCAGCTCGTAGAGGTCGGCGTCGGTCGCCTCGAGGTGGCCGCTGCCGGTCAGCCCGTAGATCTTGTTGCCGGTGCCCTGCAGGGTGACCTGGCCATCGACTTTGCCGGTCATGCCAGCGGTGTTGTGCAGGTAGTCGTTGCTGAGCCGCTCGAGGTCGATCGCCTTGAGCGTGACGCCCATGCCGTACTTGGCGAGGGCGCCGTGCACGGCGTGCCCGTCCATCGTCACGACGCCGCCGTAGGCCTGGGCGGTGATGGGCCGGGGCTGGCCGCGCTGCAGGTCCGCGACCCCGCGGCCCAGGCGGCAGATGCTGCGGTCGCAGTACAGTGGTCCGGTGACGTTGGTCAGCTGCATGCCGTTCCACAGCAGGCTGTCGAGCTGCAGCTCGCCGAACGAGCGGCCGGCGACGCTGTCCCCCACCACGCGCACGGTGCCGTTGACGTCGTCCACCCGCGCGCCGACGTTAACGTCCAGCTGCAGGCAGTCGACGAACAGGTCCCAGTTGGCCTGCACCGGCCGTGCGGGGTCGCCATTGTGCGCGAAGGTGAGCCGCCCCCGGTGCACGCCGACGCCGCCCTGGGGCTCGAGGCAGTCGATTACCTTTTTGAGCTCGAGCGGCGCCGCAGCGCGGAAGTCGGAGTTGATGGCCAGCCGCTCGACGTTGAGGTTCACCAGGTCGAACCGCCAGCCGTTCTGCTCGTCACGCTGGTAGTGCCCGTCGGACATCAGCCGGGTGGGGCCGTGTCGGGCGCGGGCCTGAACAAAGCGGACCTCGCCGTCGGTGATCTCGAACTCCCCCTGCAGCGCCTCGAGCCCGTACTCGAAGAACGTCGGCATCAGGGAAACGGTGTCGCCTACCGGCCGGGCGGTGAGGTTGATCTGCGGGGCCGGGTCGCCGGCCGAGTAGCCGACCCGCGACTCGAACGACACCCGCCCGCTAGGGCGCAGCGCGGCCCACGCCTGCTGCTGGGGGGGGGGCAGGGCGGCGCGGAGCGTTTCGTCTAGCGGGACGCCGCCGCCGTTGATCTGCAGGTCCAGCCGCGGCGGTGTGGCCGCCGCGTCGAACGTGCCGGCGGCGGTGAGGGTCGTGACCCCGCCGTCGCCGCGGGCGCGTAGGTCGGAGAACGTCCACCGCTTGTCGCGCTGCTGCACCGTGCCGGTCAGGCGGCGGATGGGGTAGGGGAACTTGTCGTAGCGGATGGCGCCGTCGTGGATCACCAGGTCGGTGGCGAAGGTCGGCTCGGGCTCCTGCAGCGAGTCCCGCCGCATCGTCCAGGTGACGCCGAACTCGCCGGCCGGGCGGAGCGACTGCACCACGCCGCGGGCGTTGTCGGGGAGCGCTGCTAGCAGGCGCGGGCTGACCCGCAGCGACGTGCCGGTCACCTTCAGGTAGCCTACCGGGCACTCGCCCCGCCGCTCGGGCGGCTGGGGGAGGCCTTGGAATTCGCCGCCGATCTGCACCGGCCGTCCGTCCGCCTCGGCGCTGATCGACACCGTCAGCCGCGACTGCTCCTTCGCCTGCTTGTCGACAAACCGGAGCGAGCCGGTCCCCGACGTTAGCCGGAACGGGAATTTCTTCTTGTCCTCGAAGGTCAGGTTCCGTCCGTCGAGCTTCACGTCCGACCAGATGCGGCCGGGCGAGGTCCAGAAGTACGCCAGCGCGTCGACCTCGCCGGTCGGGTCGAAACGGTCCCAGGAACGCTTGAGCGAGTCGGGGAGCGAACGGTAGAGGTCCGAGTTGAGCTCCAGCTTCAGCGCCCGCAGCCAGCCGGCTGCGCGGGCCTGGGGGCCCCAGCCCAGCATGTTGAGCGCGCCGTTCAGCTCGGCGCCGCCGTTCTTGGCGTTGGCCTGCTCGATGCGGACGCCGGCCGGGTCGCAGTCTCCCCGGAGCTCGACCTCGGTCATCTGCTTGGGGATCAGCGGGTGCGCGAGCGTGCCCTTGCTGACTTTGAAGTCGCACTTCCAGTCGAGCGGGCCGGCGGGCGAGAGCCGCTTGATGGTGGTGCGGGCGTCGACCATGGCTTCGACCGTCGCGCCGGCCAGCAGCAGCGGCGACAGCCCCGGCGCGGCCATCAGCCGCCCGGTGGTGAGGCCGAGCTGCGACACGTCGATCGTGACGTCGAGCCGCCCACCGTCGGTGTCGGCGGCGCCGTTGACCTTGATGAGCTGGGCGAGCGTGTCCTGCGCCTGCCCCTCGATCTTCACACGCTCGACTCCGGGCGCGGCGCCGGGGGCGGCGGGGCCGGTGGTCAGCTTGAGGTCGACGTTGCGGAGCGTGATCGGCTCGGCGTCCGGCTTGGCGGCGTCGGACACCACGACCGTGGCGCCGTGGATGTGCAGCGGCACGCCGGCCGGTCCGTCGGATTCGGCAGTGGGGCGGAGCCGCTCGAGGTTCCAGCGGCCGTCGGCCAGACGCACGGCGTGCAGCTCGGGCCGGATCGCCTCGATCCGCTCGATCTTCGGCTTGCGGGTGGTCAGGGCCTCGACGTCGATCGAGCCGACCAGACGCAGCTCGGGCACTGTGAGCAGCGGCCGGGCCGGGGCGCCCACCTGCGGCTCGGCCACCCGGATGCCGGTGATCATGACCCCGCTGCCCGGCACGTAGCGGGCGGCCTCGACCCGCACGTCCAGGTCGGCGTACTGCGCGGCGAGGTACTGCTGCGCGAAGTGGGTGATCTCTTCGTCGAGCTTGAAGTACAGGTACCCACCGACCGCGACCGCCAGCACGAGCGCAATCCCAGCGCCCCACTTTACGCAGCCCCAGCAGAGTCGGAAGGTCCGGCGGAAAATCGTAGTGGTCTCCAGTCGATCGGTACGGCCGCGCAGCGTCGGTGGTTCCCCTCGCCCGAGAGAGAGGCGGCGGATACTAGGTCCCGTCAGGCCGCGGGGTCAAGACGCCTTCGGCCGTTACTAGCAACCACCGGCGTGCCAGAAAGCAGTGGGAACCAGCCACCCGATGGGGTCTAATGGAGCGTTGCGGGCCGAAGCTGTTCGCTCGCTAGCTGCTCCGCTTGGGGCTAGGGCCACCGCTGATCCGTGCGACCGGCCAGAGTTTTGTCCCCTGTTTGCGTCCGAAATGGACAAAAGTAGCCTGTTAAGGAATGGTGAATTGGTCGCAAGTCTCTGGCCTGAAGGTGTTTGCGAATCAAAGTCCTCGGAAGGGAGGCGACTTTTGTCCCTAAGGATGAAGTATGCGTTAAGGGGACAAAACTCCGCGGCTGATCGCTTAACTTGGGCAATGAAGCGGGTGCAGCTTAGACCCGCACTGACCAAGCTCCTCTGCGCGGGCGTGGCGGTGCTATCGATGACAGCGGCGGCCGGCGCAATGGAGGACGAATCGGCAGCCGTGGCCGAAGCTGGGCTGGCGCCGTTGGTGAAACGGCTGAGGGAAGAGAAGAAGCTGGTCGGCCTGGCAGCCATGGTGATGGTTGATGGGAAAGTGGTGGATCAGGCGGCCGATGGCGAGCGGAAGCAGGGTAGCGGCGTCCTCGTGACCACCTCCGACCGCTGGCACCTGGGCTCGATCACCAAGTCGATTACTTCGACCCTGATCGGCCGGCTGGTCGAGGCCGGCAAGCTGGACTGGGACACGACCATCGGCGACGCGCTGGCCGGACAGCCAATCCACGACGACTGGCGCGGCGTGACGCTCACGCAGCTCCTGACGCACACCGCCGGGGCCCCGGCCAACTTTCCGATGCTGGTTAAGCTCAAGAACCCGGCGGAGGGCCAGCCCCGCGTGGACGCCCGGCGCGAGGCGGTGCTGGGCGTCATTGCCAAGCCACCGCTGACGCCGCCGGGCGAGGCGTTCGCGTACAGCAACGTCGGCTACACAATCGCTGGTGTGATGGCCGAACAAGCGACCGGCAAGCCCTGGGAAGACCTGGTGCGGCAGGAGGTGTTCGCGCCGCTTAAGCTGGACCAAGCGGGTTTCGGGCCGCCCAAGAGCCCGGCCAAGGGCTACGACCAGCCGCGCGGGCACGTCACCCGGCTGGGATTCAAAGTCGCCATGGGGGATGACGCCGACAACACGCCGATCATGGGACCCGCCGGCACCGCGTGCATGACGCTCGACGAGCTGTGCTGCTACGCCAACGAGCACCTGCGGGGCGAGCAGGGGGGCGGCAAGCTGCTGTCGGCCGAAACGTACCGGAGGCTGCACGAGCCGGCGCTGGACGACTACGCGTGCGGCTGGGTGGCGCGGGCTGAGGCCGACGGCGTGCCGGCCTGCCGCTGGCACAACGGCTCGAACACCATGTGGTACGCGTTTGTCGCGTTCATTCCGACGAACAATATGGTGGTGGCGATCACCGCCAACGACGGCGACATCCGCGCCGCCGAGGACGCTGCGCTGCAGGTGCTCAAGGCGAGCCAGTCGCTGGCGCCTGCGTCCAAGACCAGTCAGCCTTAAGTGCGACGCAGCTCGACCCGGTCGCCGACCCAGCGGGCGTCGACTCCGCCCGGCAGCTGGATCGCCGCGGCGTCGGGCGTGGAGAGCAACGCGAGCAGGCGCCGCCACTCGTCGGCGCCCATTGCCTGCTCCGGCCAACCGGCCGCCCGCCACGCGAGCTTGCACGCCTCGCGGGCGATCAGCGGCGGCTGGCAGTGGAATGGGCTGGGCTGGAGTTCGATTCGGTTGACGCGCGTGACTTCCGCGGCCGCGAGCGCCAGGTCTTCGGCCAGTGACCTCACGATGGCCTGGGCCTCGGACGCCTGCTCCCCGGCACGGCGGATGGCGTCGTCGACCGAGGGGCCAAACTGCTCCCGGAGCAGCGGCAACACCTCGTTCCGCAGGCGGTTGCGGGTGAAGTCCGCGTGTTCGTTGGTGGCGTCAGTGCAGAAGTCTTGTCCGAGGTCGCCCAGGAAGGATTCGACCTGGGCACGAGAGACGGAGAGCAGCGGGCGGACGACCTCGCAGACCTCGCTCAGCGGTCGGCTGCTGGGGATGCCGGCCAGCCCGGCCAATCCGGACCCACGGAGCAGGCGGTGCAGGATGGTTTCGGTCTGGTCGTCGGCGGTGTGGCCGGTCGCGACGTAGCGGGTGCCGACCTGGTGGGCGGTGTCGGTGAGCCACCGGTAGCGGGCGTCGCGTGCCTGCTGCTCGCTGGCGAGCGACTGCCCCGCGGCCTCGCCGAGGTGGAACGGGAGGTTGAGCGAGTCGGCGAGGCGGCCAACCCATTCGGCGTCGGCGGTGGACGCGCCGCCCCGGAGGCGGTGGTCGAAGTGGGCGACCATCAGCTGGCCGCGGCCACCAGATTGTTGCTTCAAGAAGTGCAACGCCCGCAGCATCGCGACGCTATCCGCGCCGCCCGATACGGCGGCCAGCACGTGCGTGTCGCGCCACGCGGCGGGCGGCCAGTCGTCGGCGACCTGAGCGGCGAGGAAAGGCGACACGCTAGCCCCGTCTGCCGGGTTGGCGGGGGCAAGAGGCGGCTGCGGCGGCGGGTCGCGCAGCCGACCGGAAAACGACGTATCTTGCGGCTGAGCTTTGATTTGGGTACATTGCCACGATTCAAATGGCAGGCTTTGACGTGTCCGCCGCCCGCGACGCGTTGCGGATTCATATCCACCTTATTCAGAGATTATATCTGTTGCGGGCCGGTGGTCGTACAGCCGCCGAGCAGAGAGTTTGCTTGCAGAATAGGCTCCTACGTTGACACATCCGGGTGTTTCGACGATCCCCAACGCCCCCGGCGGGCCGGTGTTCCGGTCGCTTGGCCGGCTGTGCCTCGCGGCGGTGTTCCGGCTGATGCTGGCCCCGTCGGCGTCGTCCGGCGTGAACGCGGGGTTTTGTCCGCTCGGAACAACCAGACCAGTGGCCCCGCGTCCGGGCGGTTTCCGCCTCCGCGACTCGGCCCCGGTTTGGAACTCTCGGATTCTCCCTGATGGCTCGCCGGCGGAAGGCGGGCGCCCACGGGCGCCCGGTCAGTCGCCGGCCGCCGTGAACGCGTCGCGCCGCCAGTGGTCAGCGCGGCAAGACCAGACCAAAGCGGCGCCGCCCCTCGGCGGGGCGACGCTCGCCGACGATCGTCTATCAGGGCGCCTCCGGGCGGCGTAGCACCTGCCGTTGATCCAGCCGTGGCCACTTGGCCCGGAATCGGGATCGACGGGGGCCTCTTCTCTGGCGGACCGGCATGCGCCGGCCTCACTCTCTGCCTGGCCGGCCGCACGCGCCGGCGTCCTAGCCAGCCCCACGCGGAGCCCCTGGCCACCGCTCAATCAGACAAGCAAACATGGACCTCACGATATACTCTTCCGCCACGCAGCCCGCTCTGCTCCCACTCGCGCTGACCGCCACGCAGGTCGGGTGGGTGGTGGGCGCCGCTCTGCTCGGCGCCGTGATGGGCTTCGGCCTGCTGCAGCTGATCAACCACCTCCGCCGCCGCGACGCCGACAAGGAGGCCCGCCAGATCATCGACCGGGCCGAGATCGAGGCCGCCGGCCGACGCAAGGAGGCCGAGATCGAGGCCAAGGAGATCGCCCTCAAGGAGAAGTCCCGCGTTGAGGAGGAGGCAAACAAGCTCCGCAACGAACTGCACGAACGCGACCGTCAGCTCGACAAACGCGAGGACGCGCTGCAGCAGCGGGACGACCAGCTCGGCAAGCAGGAGAAGATGGTCGAGAGCAACCAGCGCCGGCTGGCCGAGAAGATGGAGGACGTCAACCGCCGGCAGAAGGAGCTGGACGACCTGCTGGACGTCGAGCGTCAGACGCTGCACCGGCTGAGCGGCCTGAACGCCGACGACGCCCGCACCGAACTGCTCGATCGGCTCGACAAGGAGCTGGCGCACGAGCAGGGGGCCCTGATCGTCAAGCAGCAGAAGGCGATCGAGCAGGCCTGCGACGCCAAGGCGAAGGAGCTGCTGATCACCTGCATCCAGCGCTTCGCCGCAGCGCACACGGCCGAGGCCACGACCAACACGGTCGACATCCCCAACGACGACATGAAGGGCCGCATCATCGGCCGCGAGGGCCGCAACATCCGCTCGTTCGAGAAGGCCACCGGCGTCGACGTGATCATCGACGACACGCCGGGCGTGGTGATTGTCAGCGCGTTCGACCCGGTCCGCCGCGAGATCGCGAGGATCTCCCTGGCGAATCTTATCACCGACGGACGCATCCACCCCAGCCGCATCGAGGAGGTGGTCGCGGAGACCGAGAAGGAGATCGAGGGCAAGCTCAAGGTGTATGGCGAGGAGGCGATGCAGGAGGTCGACGTCCCCGGCCTGCACCCCAAGGTGATCAACCTGCTGGGGCGTCTGCGGTACCGCACCAGCTACAGCCAGAACGTGCTGCGGCACTCGATTGAGGTGGCGTTTATCTCCGGGCTGATCGCCGAGGAGATGGGCCTGGACGGCGACCTGGCCCGCCGCGCCGGCCTGCTGCACGACATCGGCAAGGCCGCCGACCACGACACCGAGGGGGGACACCCCAAGATCGGCGCCGACCTGCTCAAGCGGTACGGCGAGAACGAGGTGGTGGTACACGCCGCGCTGGGCCACCACGACGACATCCGCGCCGACATGCCGTACACGGTGATCTGCGCAGCGGCGGACGCCTGCAGCGCGTCCCGCCCCGGCGCCCGCCGCGAGACCCTGGACCGCTACATCAAGCGGATGCAGGAGCTCGAGACCATCGCCACCGGGTTCGAGGGCGTTCACCAGGCGTTCGCGATCCAGGCGGGCCGCGAGGTCCGGGTGATCGCCAACACCAAGCAGACGACCGACGAGTCTGCCGCCAAGATCTGCCGCGACATCGCCGCCGCGTTCGAGCAGCAGCTCACCTACCCCGGCGAGATCCGCGTCACAATGATCCGCGAGAGCCGCTTTTCTGAAACAGCCAAGTGATCGCGCATCGAGGATTGCAGATTGCGGATTGGCTTTGGGCCGAGCCGCAGCGAATCCGCAATCCGAGATTTGCAGTCCGCAATTGACATGAACCTCCTCTTCATCGGCGACATCGTAGGCGAGCCCGGCCGGGCGATTGTTTCGCAGGCGGTGCGCGGTCTGGTGGCTGAGGAGCGGATCGACCTGGTGATCGCCAACGCCGAGAACGCGGCCGGCGGGTCGGGCCTGACGCCGGAGCTGTACAAGGACATCATCGGCGCGGGCGTGGACGCGATCACTTTGGGCGACCACCTGTACCGCCGCAAGCAGATCTACAAGATCCTCGAAGCGCGGGACAACATCGTCCGTCCGGTAAACCTGCCCGCCGAGGCGATCGGCAGGCGATGGGCGGTGGTGAGGACGAAGAGCGGCGTCTCGGTCGGCGTTTGCTGTGCGCTGGGCCAGCTGTTCATGAAGCCGGTCGACACGCCCTGGCGGGCCGTGGACGACGCGCTCGCCCAGATGCCCTCGGACGTCAAGGTGCGGTTGGTCGACTTCCACGCCGAGGCAACCAGCGAGATGCAGGTCATGGGACGCTACCTGGACGGTCGCGTGAGCGCCGTGCTGGGCACCCACACGCACGTCGCCACGTCAGACGAGCAGGTGCTGCCGGGCGGCACGGCGTTTCAGTGCGATGTCGGCATGACCGGCCCGCACGAGAGCATCATCGGCCGCCGGGTGGATCGCGTGCTTGAGACCACGCTCACCGGGCTCCCCTCGCCGTTCGATGTCGCGACCGGCGATGTCCGCCTCAACGGGGCGGTTGTCGAGGTGAATCCCGACAGCGGTCGCGCGGTCGCGATCCGCCGGTTGTGCGTTGACGAAGAACGGGCGGCGCAACTCGCCAAGGATTACCCCGCGGGCTAGCCGGTGAGCGAAGCCCCGCGGCTGTTGGCGCCAAGGTTTTCCGATGCAGCGTGTCGAGATCCTTCAGGGCGATATCACGACGCTCCACGTCGACGTGGTCGTCAATGCGGCCAACGAGTGGATGCTGGGCGGCGGTGGGGTGGATGGCGCCATCCACCAGGCGGCGGGACCGCGACTGCTGGAGGCCTGCCGGCAGGTTCCGGAGGTCGCTCCAGGCGTCCGCTGCCCGACCGGCGAATGCCGCATCACACCGGGCTTCGACCTGCCCGCCCGGCATGTGATCCACACGGTTGGCCCTGTCTGGCGTGGCGGCGCGTCGGGCGAGCCAGATCTGCTGGCAAGCTGCTATCAGAACTCACTCGCCACGGCCCGTGGCCACGGCCTCGTCAGCATCGCGTTTCCCGCGATCAGCTGTGGGGTGTACGGCTACCCCTGGCGAGGCGCCGCCGCGGTTGCTCGGCAGTCGCTTGAAGCGTTTCTTGCCGGCGACAGCCGGCTGCAGCGGGTGGTTCTGGTCGCCTTCGAGGAGTCGCTGCACAGGGTCCTCCGGGACACTTTCTGACGTTATCTGCGGCGCCGGCGGTTTCTGTGAGAACTCCAGCGGGTGGATTCCTGCGCCAGGTGGCGGCACGCGACTCGTTCTGTTGATTGTCAGAGACCCGACCACGACGCCGCGTCGCGGCGGGCGGAACAGGAACTCTGACGAGAACGAGGTGCTCCATGAAGACTGCTGCAACCGCGCCCC
Source organism: Posidoniimonas corsicana (assembly GCF_007859765.1). Classification (NCBI taxonomy): domain Bacteria; kingdom Pseudomonadati; phylum Planctomycetota; class Planctomycetia; order Pirellulales; family Lacipirellulaceae; genus Posidoniimonas; species Posidoniimonas corsicana. Next base: position 257,120 of record NZ_SIHJ01000002.1, on the reverse strand, counting down.
CACGAGTGCTAGCCGTGGCCGGCGTCACCCTGACGTTGCTGACGCTGGCGGCGCACGCCGGCGCCGCGCCGCTGGCCGCCGGCGGGGTCAACTTCCTGACCGGGACCACGTCCGCCGCCGACCCACGGCTGGCGGGCGGCGTGCAGGACGACCCGCTCGTGCCGTTTGAGATCCTCGGCAACTTTGGCGAGGTGCTGCTGTCGGGCAACCTGCAGGACCGCGTGGTGGAATCGAATGACACCGGCACGTTGATCTTCGCCCCGCGTCTGAGGGATCTTGTCGGCGCGCCGTTCGCGCCCGATATGGAGGTCCGCGCGCTGTTCATTTCGGGCTACGGCAACGTGTTGACGGATGTCGAGTACCGCACCGATGGCCTCGGAGACGTCGGGCCGTCGGCGGCGCTGCGGAGCTTTGATAACAACAGCCTGCAGTTTGCCTTCGACCCGCTTGATCTGATCGCGCCGGAGGAAAGCTACTTCATGTCGGTGCTGACGGACGCCACTGAGTTCGCACCCATCGGCACGGCGCGGATCGTCGCGCAGAACGTCATCAGCGGCCAGTTCTTCGAGACGACCCTGACCGGCATCAACGTGCCGGTTCCCGAGCCGGGCACGCTCGGCCTGCTCGGCGCCGCCGCGGGCGCCGCACTGGCGGTGTGCCGGCGACGCAGCTAGCAAAGTCAGCCCATGCCGCCCGCTCGCCAGTTGCGAGCGGGCGGTTTTCTGTGCGCGGCCCTCGCCGCTCCGCCGCCGCACGCTGGTGGTGCATGCCGCGCAGGCGCCCGAGCGGCCGCCTGCCTTTCCCAGGCCGCAGGGTTTGCCAGTGGCGCCCGAACTTGGGCGAGATTCTTCGGGATTGTGGTCGGATCCGCTCGCGTGCTTCGCCGATGCAAACACAACGCAGTGTGGCCGCATCGGAGCGTGGCCGCGCAAGAGCTCACGGATGAGACTTCCCTTCAAGCGATAGCCCGCGCGCTGAGCGTCTGCATCAGACGCCGCCGGAGTCGCCCAAGGATCGAGGACCACCGTGACGAGTATCTCCAAGACGGTGCTAGCGCTTCTCCTGCTAGCCGGCGGCTTCATCGCCGCCAAGACGTTCGGCCCCCCCGACCTCGCGGAACGCCTGGTCGACAGCTGGCGGCCCGAATCTTCCTCCGGCTACGGCGAGCTACAGCCCGCGCCGTTCGACCGGCACCGGGCGGACTTCCTCCCGCCGCTCGAGATGTCGAACCCGCCCGCAGGGTTCCAGACGGCCCACGCTGAGCCTGCGCCGCCCGCGGCGCCGCCGTCAGGCTGGGGGGCGCCACCGGAGCAGGTTGGCGGCTGGGCTGCCCGGGCGCCCGACCCGGCGTTAACGCCGTCGTCGTTCGAGGAGGAGATGGCGCCGCTACGCCCGCTCAATGCGCCCGTCCAGGCCGCCCCTGCGACCGCTTGGCAGACGCCCGTTGCGTCGCCCGAACCAAGCCGGAGCCCGGCGCCGCCGGAACCGCCCGCACTGAACCCGCCGGCCGGTTGGTCGGACGGCTGGGGCGAGCCGTCGCGAGCGGCGGCGCCCGCGGCTCAGCCGCCTGCCGACTGGCCGCCGGCCGTCACGGCGCCGGTGCGAGAGGTCTCGCAATCGACGGCGGCGCAGCCGACGATGCTGGGCCCGCCTCCAGCGGATGACTGGGAAACGCCGGCGTCTTCGCCCCTAGCGACCGACTGGCAGACCGAGCCGGCGGCGGCGCTCGCGCCGCTGACGCCCCCCAGCCCCTGGGCGGAGGAGGGCGGACAGTCGAAGTCCCATATTGTGGCCGACGGCGACAGCCTGCCGCGGCTGGCGGAGCGGTACCTGGGCGACGCGTCCCGGTCGAGCGAAATCTACGAACTCAACCGGCAGCAGCTCACGCACCCCGAACTGCTGCCGCTGGGCCTGGAGCTAAAGCTGCCGCGGTAGAGCGGCTAAGCATGTGAACGCGAAACAGCCGAGCCGGGCGCCCCCGGCTCGGCTGCTTCTATTGAGGCCGCGATCAGTCGAACCGGCGGCGTTCGCTCCACGGGTGGTCGGGGTCCACCGAGTGCTTCTGAAGGTAGCCGGTAACGAGGCTCACGCCTTTCGGGCCGGCCTGCTTGAGCCACTTGGCGCCTTGCAGCTCGGTCTCGACGCCCACCTTCATCAGGCTGGGGAACTTCTCGCCGGGCGTGTCGGGGGTCGGCCGGTCGCGGGCGAGCTGCTTCTCGATCCGCTCGACATCCGCATTGACGCGGCGGTTCTCAGAGCCGTACATCATCAGCACGGCCACATCTTTACGCAGGCCGGGCTGCTGAACCGCCCTGGCGACCGGCAGGTTCTCCTTCCACCGCGGTGAGACCATCAGCAGCGACTTCACGTCCTGACCCTGTTTGACGGTCGCCAGCGGCGGCGCCGCCCAATCGGTGGCGGTCCAGTTCATGCCGACCGCTGCTCCCAGCCCGACGCCCACCACGCTGAGCGCGTTGAGGTTCAGCCGGCCGGCGTCGTTCTCTGTCACCAGGAACTTTCGCACGGCCTCCATGTCGCGGGCGACCATCGCCACGTAGTCGTCGCCGCGTAGTTTGGCGGCGGAGATCTCGCGGGTGCGGCCACGGTAGGTCTGGTTGACGCTCTCGCCGTGCCCGCGGAGGTCAACCGTGACCACCGCGTAGGGGCTGTTGCCGTCCTGCCAGAGCTCCTTGGCCAGGTCACTGTAGGTTTGCCGCGTCTCCTTCAAGTCGTGGATGATGACCACCGGAACCGCGGCCTTGCCCGCGTTCGAGGGGTAGTAGGTGTAGTGCAGATCGACGCCGTCCCGCGTGGTGAGCTTGTCGTTCTGGACCTCCGCTGCGCGGCGGCGTTGGGCGTCGGCCGGCGGGGCGGCCAGCAGGGTCAGGGCGAGGGCGGCGAGCAACGAGAGACGAGCAGCAAGCATGGCGTCCTGCAGGAGAAGCGGGTGAATGGCGTCGGGTTTGGGCGTCGGTTTCAATTATACGGGCTGGCAGCTAGGAATGGCAGCAAATCCCCGCAAGCTCAATGCCGGCAATAAGTTGCACAAATCCAATCGATTACCGACAATGGCAATAGGCGCTGCGACGGCCCGCGCCCGCGGGCCGCTGGAACAGGTTGCGGCGCGCCGTTCCCATGCGGTGAACGGCCACAGGGTGGAAGGGGACCCATGGTACAGAAGGTGCGCGGCTGGCTGTCTGCTGTGACCGGCTCGGAGGACGTCCCCGTCGACGCCGAGACCGGCGCCTGGGCGATCAGCCTCGGTGTGCACCTGCTGCTGCTGGTGGTCTTCACGCTGGCGGTCTTCTCGCTGCCGGTCGACGACCGCCTGATCCTGAGCTCCACGCCGGTCGACTTCGAGGAAGAGACCCCTCCCGAAGAGTTCCGCTTCTCCGACGAGCTGCAGGACCAGATCGGCGCCCTGGCCGACGCCGGCGCCGCCAACGCCGAGGCGTCCGCCCTGGTCGAGGCGCTGGAGTCTGAGATCGTGATGCCGGTCGAGCCGCTCTCGACCTTCGGCGAGATCCAGGCCTTCGAGGTCGAGCAGCCGATCCTGCAGGGGCCCAAGATCGACGAGGCCCTCATGGTGCAGGGCGTGGGCAGCGTCGGCGCGACCGGCGCCGTGGGCGCCGTCGACCGCATCACCACCGAGATCCTCGCCTCGCTCGACAACGAGCCGACGCTCGTCGTCTGGCTGTTCGACCAGTCGGGCAGCCTGCGGACGCAGCGTGAGCAAATCGCCCGCCGGTTCGACCGCGTGTACGAAGAGCTCGGCGTGATCCGCGAGAACGGCGCCGCGGCCTTCGAGCAGCACGAGGAGAAGCCGCTGCTGACCTATGTCGCGCAGTTCGGCCAGACCGTCAGCCCGCTCACGCCCGACCCCACCGACGACCTCGCCGAGATCAAGTCGGCCGTGCGGTCGGTCACCGAGGACGACGGCGGCGTCGAGAACGTGTTCACGGCGGTCGGCACAATCGCGCAGCAGCTCCGCCACCACCGGCTGAAGCGGCCCCGCCGCAACGTGATGATCGTTGTGTTCACCGACGAGGCCGGCGACGACGTCAACCGGCTGGACGACGCGGTCACCGTCTGCACTAAGTACCAGATGCCGGTGTACGTGGTCGGTGTGCCCGCGCCGTTTGGCCGCGAGCAGGCGTTCGTCAAGTACGTCCACCCCGACGCCGACCGCTTCGACCAGACGCCCATCGACGTGCCGGTCGACCAGGGCCCCGAGTCGCTGATGCCCGAGCGGATCAAGCTCGGCTTCCTCGGCGGCGACAACGGCGACCCGCGGGCCAACCTCGACTCCGGCTTCGGCCCGTTCGGGCTCACCCGGCTGGCGTACCAGACCGGCGGCATGTACTTCACCGTGCACCCCAACCGCACGGTGGGACGCACCGTCCGCCGCCGCGACACGGCCGTGATGAGCGCCTACCTGACGGACTTCTTCGACCCCCGGATCATGCGCCGCTACCGGCCCGACTACGTCACCGTGGCCGAGTACCGGCAGAACCTGGTCCGCAAGTCCAACCGCGGCGCGCTGGTCCGCGCCGCCGCCATGACCTGGACCATGCCGATGGACCAGGTGCGGCAGGTGTTCGAGAAAGTCGACGACGCCGAGTTCGCCCAGGCGTTGTCGCTCGCGCAGCGCGACGCGGCCAAGCTCGAACCGCGGCTCGATCAGCTCACCCAGACGCTGGCCGCCGGCGAGCGCGACCGCCGCAAGGAGGAAGAGCTCCGCTGGCAGGCCGGCTTCGACCTGGCCTACGGACGCGCCCTGGCCGCCAAGGTCCGCACCGAGGGCTACAACGCCATGCTCGCCCAGGCGAAGCAGGGCATGAAGTTTGAGCAGGAGGACTCGGACACCTGGATCATCCAGCCGTCGGACAACATCTCGACCGGAAGCGTGCTCGCCAAGGAGGCCGCCAAGGCGACCGAGCTGCTCGCCGGCGTCGCGCAGGACCACGCCGGCACGCCGTGGGCGCTGCTGGCCGAGCGCGAACTCTCCACGCCGCTCGGCTGGGAGTGGAGCGAAGCGTTCCGCGATGTCGCCGCCCGCCGCGAGCGGATGGCCCAGGCCGCCAACCGCCCCCGCCCCGAGCCACGCAACCTGCCCCCCCGCAAGCCGGCGCCGCCGCTGCCAAAGCTGTAGGGAGCGAACGCCTCGGTCTGCCGTAGCCCGCCACCGCCCGCTGCGCCGCTCCCTGAGTATTCTGATCTCCGTGGTGAGTGCGCTGTCCCACTTGTTTTGTCCAAAAACACGAGCGAAGGGGACAAAACTAAGGGGGCATTTCCCCCTCGCTTTCCTCTCTTACGCTTCTATTGCAGGGTTTGCTGGGTTACCGCGGGGAAGCGGCCGGGGAGTTTTGTCCGATTGTGGCTACCGCGTGGGACAGAATCGGACAGAACCCCAGCGGTGCGTCGCGATTGCCAACCGCGCAGCAGACAGCCCTCACACGCCAACTGGGCTGCGGCGAGTGGGTACAGATGAATACACTCTGGATTAGATCACGCCAGGTGGCCGTTTTCCACAACGAAGCGGCGGCCACGCGGCGCTACTCTGCTACGCCGGGCAACGCGTCGGGCGGAGTCTGATCGGCACGCGTTGTCGCTATCCGACCGCTGGTCGCTGCTCGGCCAGTACGGTTCTGCCCGGCTCATTGTCGTGGCAGCTTGCGCGTCTGTTCGCGGGTTCTATTGGCGCCGCACCGCTTTGTTGCGTCCTCAATCGGATGGCCGGCACGTGCTTTGCTTTTCCTCCGTGACGCTAGTCAACAACCCGGACGGTCGACGCCACGCGGCGCGGCCGTCCGCGACTCCAACCCAAGCGGGGGATACGATGAGCGTCCACAGGATCACATCCAGGCAGCGCGAGTGGAGCGAAGTGCTCAACGCGGCGCTCCTCGCCGCACTAATCAGCTGCGCCGTCCTGGTGAACAGCGTTTTTTCCCAACAGCCGGGCCAGCCCGCTACCGATGACGCCCCAACGCAAAGTGATCAGGCCGACGAGACGCCGGAGGACCAGGAATACACCGGGCCGCCGCTGACCCACGTGCTGGGGATGTCGATCGCCGACGCGCGGCCCACCGGCGCCATCGTCCAGAAGGTGGACGTGACCGGACCCGCGGCGGAGGCCGGCGTGAAACGCGGCGACATCCTGACCGAGGTTGCCGGCAAGAAGACCCAGCCGTACGACAAATTCCTCGAGCTGCTGCGTGATGCGATCGAGAAACGCACCAAGGGCGACTCGGTGCCGATCACGGTGCTGCGGGAGGGCGAGTCGCAGCAGCTGACGCTCACCGAGCGGACCGGCAGCGAGGAGCGGAAAGACGACATCAAGGAACTGGCCGAAGAGTACTCCGAGAAGCAGGAGGCCGAGCGCAAAGCGGAGAGCCAGGACACAGCCGCCGAGCAGAGCGGTTCCCTCGCCGACGCGATCATGGACCAGCGCGACCGGGGCTCCGACGAAGACAAGCCGACCGACACCGCCAGCCTGTCCGAGCTGCTCGGTGGCGGCGGGGTCCAGCAGCCGGCCGACAACGACTATGACTACTATTTTGGCAGCGGCGGCTTCTACGGCGGCGCGCTGACGTCGGTGCAGCAGAACGAGCTCGACCGGCTGATGCGGATGCAGGACCGCAACGGCTTGACCAATGCCCAGCAGCAGCGGCTCGACGAGCTCTCGCAGCTGGAGTTTGGTCAGTTCGACCGACTCGGCGAGCTGAACCCCGACGAGCAGACCGAGCTGGACGAGTTGTTCGCCCGCCGCCGCGGCGGCGACGAGCTCGGCGCCGACGAGCGGGTCCGCCTCCGCCAGCTTATCGGCCGCCGCTTCGGCAGCGAGGGCGACTACCAACGCAGCCTCCAGCAGCTAGAGCAGATGTCCGAGCGTGGCGAGCTGAACAACCGCCAGCAGATGCGGCTCGACATGCTCCGCGAGCTGGGCCCCAACCCCGGCGAGCGGGTCAACGAGACCAGCCTCCAGCAGCTCCGCGAGCTGGTAGGCGATGACTACCAATCGCTCGACGGTCAGCAGCTCCAGCGGATGCAGGAGCTGGCCGCCCGGCGTAGCGACCTGACGCCGCAGGACATGGCCGAGCTGCGTCAGCTCCGCCTGCAGAACCAGAGCCAGCTCGCCCGTCAGCTCCGCAACGAGTACCAGTCGGCCCAGCGGATGCTCCGCAGCGGGCAGCAGTTCAACCCGCAGCAGGCCGCCCGTTTCCAGCAGCTGCAGCGGAACCTGAACCGCTTCTCCGCGGGCGTGCCGCGTGGCGCCGTGCCGTACCCCAACGCCGCGATGCAGCCGGGCGGGGCGCCGGCCGGTGGGCCCGCAGGCGCCGGCGGCGCCGCCGGGCCGTCGAGCCCCGCCAGCGGCAGCGGCATCGGCACCGCCAGCGGACCTGGCGTCGGCTCGGCGCCAAGCGGTGGGATCATCAGCGGCGACCAGTAGGCCGATGCCAATTACACCCCTATGATTCTCTCGATCCCCAGCGGCGGCCTCCGGCCCGCCGCTGGGGATTACATTCAATGCAAACCGCGAAGTCAGATGAAACCGCCCACCACCGAGCACCGCTTCACGGCCGATCCCAGCGAGCCGCCGCACCACGAGGCGCGCCGCACGCTCGCGCGGCTGGAGCGGATCAGCCGCCTGTTTGACGACGCGCTCCGCATCCCCGGCACCGACATCCGCTTCGGTTGGGATGTGGTGCTCGGCCTGATCCCTGTCGGCGGCGACGCCCTCAGCACCGGCATCACCGCCTACTACATGTGGGAGGCCCACCGGCTGGGCGCCCGCAAACGCGTGCTGCTCACAATGCTGGCCAACTCAGGCGTCGACTTCCTGGTCGGCGCGGTGCCGGTAGTCGGCGACCTGGCCGACGTCGCGTGGCGGTCCAACCGCAAGAACATGCGGGTGCTGCTCAACGAGCTCCACCGCCTGGGCAAGCTCCCGCCGGGCGTCGCGCCCGAATCGCTCAGGCGGACCGAGTCACGCCGCAGCCGGCGCTCGGGCTGGCTGCCCACACTCAGGCCATTCCGCCCGCTGATCATGCCGTAGCTACGGCCCGCTCCGGCGCCTACTCGGCGATGCCCGCCAGCTCGCACAGATTGGCGTTGGCGACCGGCGCCGGGCAGCTCCAGACCATGAAGAACAGCGCCTCGCGGCACCAGCGGCCCACCGGGTGGCCGGCCACATAGCCGCGTCCCTTGGCCGCGGACAGCGCGGCCTGCGTCGCCCGCAGCACGAGGCTGTTGGCCCGCGTGCGGAGCGACTCGTTGCTGCAGGCGGGCTGGCCCGCGGCGGTGGCCAGCAGGTCCTCGCGCAGGCCTTCGCGTTCGGAGTCGAGCCGCAGGTGGGCCTCGCTCAGGTCGGGGCGTTTGGACGCCTCCTCGCCGAGGTAGCCCAACGCCGCCGACGCCAGGCCGAGCGCCAGGGTCGAGGTCTCGTAACCGCCGGTGTTGCCGCCGCGGCCGATCGACATCACCTTCTCGGCGGGGCCGTTGATCAGCTGCTCGCGCGGCACGAAGACCTCCTCTAGCAGCACCGGCCCGGTCGAGCTGGCCGTGACGCCCACCAGCGCGAAGGGGTCGCCCACGGTCAGGCCGGCCGCGTCGCGGGGGACGGCGATCAGCAGTTCCTCGCCGGTCGCCGTCTCGCCGTCCACCACCGACGCGCCCAGCACCACCCAGTCGGCCGCCACACCGCCGGTGACCCACGGCGCCCGGCCGGTCAGCCGCCAACCGCCGTCGGCCGGCCGCGCGGACAGCATCGGCTTGGCCAGGTGCCGGCCGCTGGTGGTGAGGTGGCTGATGCCGACGGTCGCAAACGACCGGCTGGTGGCCAGCTCCGGCAGCAGCCGCTCCTTGAGCTGCTGGTTGTCGCTGCCGGCGATCCGGCGGCACGCGCCGGTCCGCTGGGTGATGGCGAAGGTCGTGCTCAGGCAGGCCCGGCTGAGCGCCAGGTAGCCGCGGACGATGTCGGCGTCGGTCCACGCCTGGCCGCCCCACTCCGGCGCCAGGAACCACTCGTACACGCCGGCCTCGCCGCACAGGCGGATCTGCTCGGCGGGGAAGCGGCCGCTGGCGTCGGTCTCGTCGGCCCGGGCGGCGAGCTCGGCGCAGAGCTGCTCGAGGGCAGGGGAGTCGGGCGAGGTGATCTTCATGCGATTGGGAGCGGGTTCGGTGGCGGCGGGACCTTACTATTGATGCCATGTTCTGCCCTTGGCGCCAGCCCCCGCGGCCGACGAAGCCCGCCGGCGCCGTACGAAGTGTCTACGGCAGCAGGGTTCGCAGCTTCTCCTGCTCGGCGTCGCTGATGGCGCCCTTGCGCGACAGCCAGGGCCGGTAGAAGTGGCCGTCGCACAGCCCGCACTGGATGATCTGCGACTCGGGTCCGATGAACCGCAGCCACAGCCCCGGGGGCTCGCCCGCGGCGGGGTCGTACTCCTCCCAGGCGATCTGCTGGTCGGCGGCCCACTGCTCCAGCAGGTCCAGCACCGCCGCGATCGTGCCGGCGTCGTTGACGGCGCCGTTCGGCGTGCCCTCGGGGTCCCCTTCGACGACGACCAGCCGGGCCACCTGCTCGGGGAGGCAGAGCCGGCGCTCGTCGGTGCTCACCAGGCAGTTGGGCATCGCCAGGCAGAGCCGGCGGTGCTCCTCGGTCGTGAGGCCGTTGGCGGGCGCGTGCAGCCACTTGAGCCGGGGGAGGCCGCTGAGCTGCAGCAGCCCGTCCGCTGTGACCGGCGTGTTCAAGATCCACAGCCTCGACAGCCGCGGCAGTTCGGCGATCGACGCCAGGCCGGCGTCGGTGATGGGCAGCGGGGGCAGGTTCCGCTCGGACATCACCACCAGCGACTCGAGGTGGTGCATCCGCCCGATGTGCTCCAGGCCGCGGTCGGTGATCCGCGGGCCGTTGATGAACAGGTGCGTCAGGTTGTTCCACTCGCCCAGGCGGGCGATGCCCTCGTCGGTCACGGCCGGCGAGTAGACCGCCGCCTGCGTCAGGTTGGGCAGCCCGTTGAGCTCGGCGACCCGGGCGAGCGCCGAGTCGCCCGCGCGGCGGTAGAAGGCGACGCTCTCGAGATGACGCAGGCTGTCGGCGTGCCGGAGGATGGCGTCGACCCCGCCGGGGCCGCGCACCTCGAGCCGGGTGACCTCGAACGGGTCGAAGCCGAGCCGCTGCTTCAGCCAGTCGTCGTCGTCGGACACAAGGTCCTCCACGTACACGCCCGACTGGTAGAGGTCGTGCACGGCCATCGACTGCCGCAGCAGCGTGCGACCGATGGTCCCGAACAGCACGGCCAGCAGCGTCGTGACGACCAGCAGGTGGCGGAGCCGGTACCGCGCCGCGCCCCGCGACCAGTTGAACGCGGCCCTGCCGGCGGCCGCGGCGCCGAGCAGCGTCACCACCGCCGTGGCGGCGAACACCACCCACGCCGGCAGGTCCCAGAGGTGCACCAGCCACAGCAGCGACGCGAACGCCGCCGCCCCGACTACCGGCGTGGCGAGCGCCGCCGCCAGCGCGGCCGCGAGCCGGGGGGTAAGTTGTTGCATAACGCGACGCGGGGGGCCGGGGGAGGGGGCTGGTGTGGGTAGGTCGCCGGTCACGCCCGTTTCCCGCGGGATGCGGGTCCAACAAAAAAACAGGCGCCACGGGAGGCCCGCGGCGCCTGTTGCTGTTGGCTTGTCTCAGAATGCCTGAGCGGGGGCTACTTGCCCTTCTTGGCCGGGGTCTTGCTCGGCGTGGCCGGCTTCGACTTGGGGGACGGGGCAGCCTTCACAGCATTCTTCACGGGCTTAGCAGCCATTGTCGCAACTCCTGTACGACATTCCCGCCGGGGGGGCCCGCTGTCAAGCGGGCCGGTAGTCCATGCCCCACGCGGTTAATCGATGTATATGATCGGTAGGACAAACCGGCAAGATCATTGCGTCAAGATTTTTCTTTAGCGGGGAGCAGCTGCTAGCTCACGGCAGGGGGCTGGGCGGCCGCGCAAGAGCAACGCCCCGCTCGGCGGGGCCGGGCGGGGCGTTGCGGGTTTCTAGGTTGTCGCGGCGGCGTTACCGCACGGACATGTCACTCGACAGGCCGCCGGCGGCCGGCACGTAGCTGTGACGCACGTAGTCGATCACCATGCGGTGGGCGCTGAACCGGGCGGCGAGGGTCACGATGGAGTCGATCATGAACTCCAGCCAGGCGTGGGGCAGGCCGTCGGTGTCGCGGTCGTAGTAGAGCGGGATCACCTCGTCGCGGAGGACTGCGAACAGGTCCTCGGCGTCACGCTCGTCGGTGATGTGGTCGTCGACGTGCTGCGTGCCCTTGCCGATGGCGAAGCCGTTCTGGCCGTTGTAGGCCTCGGCCCACCAGCCGTCCAGGATGGAGCAGTTCAGGCCGCCGTTGAGCACGGCCTTCATGCCGCTGGTGCCGGAGGCCTCCAGCGGACGGCGGGGGTTGTTGAGCCAGACGTCAACGCCCTGCACCAGGTGGCGTGCGACGTTGATGTCGTAGTCCTCGACAAACACGATGCGGCCGGCGAAGCGCGGGTCGTTCCGCAGGTTGGCGATCCGCTTGATGAAGCTCTTGCCCCCCTCGTCGGCCGGGTGGGCCTTGCCTGAGAAGATGAACTGCACCGGGCGGTTGGCGTCGTTGATCAGCTCGGAGATCGCGTCGAGCTGCCGCAGGAACAGGTCCGCCCGCTTGTAGGTGGCGAACCGCCGCGCGAAACCGATGGTCAGCGCGCTGGGGTCCAGCGCGGTGCGGGCGGCGTCGACGCGGGACTCGTCCTCGTTGCGGCGGCGGCACTGGCGGCTGAGGCGGCGGCGGACGAACTCCAGCAGCCGGCTCTTGAGGGCGTTGTGGGTCTCCCACAGCTCGCCGCGGTCGACGTTGTAGATGTTCTGCCAGGCCTGGGTGTCGCCCTGGTGGAAGCCCCAGTCGGCCGGCAGGATCTTGTCGTACAGCTGACGCATCGGCTGGGCCAGCCAGCTCGCCATGTGCACGCCGTTGGTGATGTGGCCGATGGGGACTTCTTCCTCCACCCGCCAGGGCCAGAGGTGGGCCCACATGCGGCGCGACACCTTGCCGTGCAGCGAGCTGACCGCGTTGGCCTTGCGCGAGAGCTTCAGGCCGATAACGGTCATGCAGAAGGTCTCTTGCTCGTTCTGCGGCTCGACCCGGCCGAGGCCCATCAGCTGCTCGTGCGAGATGCCGAGCGAGTCGCGGAGCGGGCCGAGGTGCTCCTCGATCAGGGCCGCGTCGAAGCGGTCGTGGCCGGCGGGGACCGGCGTGTGCGTGGTGAAGGTGGTCATCTGGGCCACCTCACGCAGCGCGTCGTCGAAGGACAGGCCGTCGTGCTCCATGACGCCGCGGATCACCTCCAGCGGCGCGAACGCGCTGTGGCCCTCGTTCAGGTGGTACACGCCGGCGTCGATGCCCAACGCCCGCAGCGCCTTCACGCCGCCAACGCCGAGGACCATCTCCTGGCGGATGCGGGTCCGCTGGTCGCCGCCGTACAGGCGGGAGGTGAGCTGGCGGTCCTGGGGGCTGTTGCCCTCGACGTCGCAGTCGAGCAGGTACAGGTTGATGCGGCCGACCCGCATCAGCCAGACCTTGGCCAGGAGGGCGCCGTCGCGGGTGTCGATCTTGACGGTGATGTGCTCGCCGTCCTCGCCGACCGCCTGCTCCATCGGCAGGTTCTCAACGCGGGTGTCGACGTACTCTTCTTGCTGGTAGCCGTCGCCGTCGAGGTGCTGGCGGAAGTAGCCCTGGTCGTAGAACAGGCCGATGGCCACCAGCGGCACGCCCAGCCCGCTGGCGCTCTTGATGTGGTCGCCGGACAGCACGCCCAGGCCGCCGGAGTAGATCGGCACGCACTCGTGGATGCCGAACTCGGCGGAGAAGTAGGCCACCGGCTTGGCGCCCAGCACGCCGGCGTGGCGGGCGCCCCAGGTGTGCGTGGTGTCCGACAGGTACTCCTTCAACCGGCGGTGGGCCTGGTTGATGCGGGTGTAGAGGACCATCTCGTTCGCGCGGTCGGCGACCTGCTGCGGGGTCATCTCCGACAAGAGCGCGATCGGGTTGTGATCGAGCTGGCGCCAGCGGACGGGGTCGAGGTCTCGGAACAGCGAGACGACTTCCGGGTGCCAGCTCCACCAGAGGTTGCGAGCGACGGTCGTCAGCTTCGCGTAGAGGGTTTCTGGGGTGACCTCGGTCCAGTTGACGCGCTCCACGTTGGGCTCTGCGGCTTCAGCACGACTCATAACGATCCCTCTCAGTTTCGGAAGTTGATAGCCGCCTAGGCTAAGTACCTTCCCCGCGGGGAAGCAACGTGCTGCGATCCAACTCTCGCAGGCCGGGCGGTTGGGGGGTAAAAAACACGGGTTCCCTGCCGCCGGTCGACTGTAAGCGTAATCGATTCGGGTCGGATGGGAAGGACCCTGAGGCTAGGGGGCGTGGGTCCCCGTCTCGGGTTCCAGCAGGGCTGTCATGCTGCTGGACAGGGCCGAGCACGCCTGCTGGAGGTCGGGGCTGATCCCGCGGAGCCCGCCGCCCGGCCCGGGGGGACTCTCCGTCGACCCGACGCGGTGCTCCAGGGGGGATAGGTCGTGCCCGTCGTGCAGCCAGGCCCGATCACGGCCGGCCTGCTTGGCGGCGTACAGGGCCTGGTCGGCGCGCCGCATGAGCGACTCGAGCCGCTCCGACGGTCGGACGCTGGCGAGGCCGACGCTGGCGGTCACGGGGATGGTCTCGCCGTGCACCTCGACCACGGTCGAGCGGACCGCGTCGATCGTCTTGCGGACCGCGGCGTGCGCGGTCGACAGGTCGGTGTGCGGCAGCACCACGGCGAACTCCTCGCCGCCGTACCGCGCGACAACGTCGTGGTGACGAAGCGCCCCGCGCAGGGCGGCGCCGATGGACCGCAGCGCCTGGTCCCCCGCCGCGTGCCCGTGGGTGTCGTTGAATTGCTTGAAGTGGTCGACGTCCACCATCACCACCGAGAACGGCGTTTGGTGCTTCCGCCACGCGTCGGCGCGGACGTTGAGGTGGTCGTCCAGCGCGCGGCGGTTTGGCAAACCGGTGAGCGGGTCCGTCATGGCGGTCTGCAGGTGCTCGGCGACCTCGGCGGTGCGGGCCTCGAGCTCCAGCTCGGCGGAGGCCAGCCGCTCCTGCAGCGACTGGTTGGCCCGCAGCATCTCGCGGACCACGCCGCTCACCAGCGACGTCAGCGGGTGCTCGGCGGAGTCGGCGTCCAGCGACGCGGCCTCGGACTGCAGACGCTCGTCGACGCGGGAGAGCTGCTCGCCCTGGGCCCGCGCCTGCGCGGACAGGTCGGCCGTGAGCGTCTGCAGCTCGCCGGCCAGACGCCTGGCGCGGCGGCGGTCCTCGCCGGCGGCGCGGAGCGCGCGGCGGGGCGTAGCGGTCCATCGCCCGATAGCGACCCCAGCGATAAGCTGCAGGGCGCCCAGCGCGAGTCCGGTGATCAGGATCGTGGTAGACACGTGTTCGTCGGGCCTCCTGGGTCTGTCGTCTACCGACAGGCTACAACGCCCGACGCGCCCGCGCGGCGTGGTCGGGGCGCCAATCGGGGGCGGGTTGGCGCCTGCTCCGCCGGTTGTCGGGGTTGCGACGCCTCCACTGCCTGAGGGGCCAGGCGACTGATATAATCCGCGGACGCCCACCGGCGCCCCGCCCGGCGCCGCCACTCACAACGAGGATGCTTAGCAGACGATGACCATCGCCGCGGCCTACGGACCCGACAGAGTTGCGCTCTCCTTCGAGCTCTTCCCTCCTAAGACCGACCAGGGCGACGCCGCCCTGCTGAAGCACGTCGCGCGGTTGATGGAGTTCCGGCCGAGCTTCGTCACGTGCACCTACGGGGCCGGCGGATCGACCCAGGACAAGACGCTGCAGATCGTCTCGCGGGTCCACCAGGACTTCGACGTGCCGGTGGCCACGCACCTCACCTGTGTCGGGAGCACGGCCGACCAGCTCCGCTCCTACTTATCGGACGCGGTTGCGGCGGGAGTCCAGAATGTTGTGGCCCTGAGGGGCGACCCGCCCAAGGGGGAGGAGCAGTTCCGCCAGACCGCCGGCGGCTTCGCGTACGCCAACGAGCTGGTGGCGATGATCCGCGGCGAGTTCCCCACGCTGGGCATCGCGGTGGCCGGCTACCCGGAGGTCCACCAGGAGGCCCCCAGCCGCGAGGCGGACCTGGAGAACCTCAAGCGGAAGGTCGACGCCGGGGCCGACGCCGTCATCACCCAGCTGTTCTACGACAACCAGGACTTCTTCCGCTTCCGCGACGACTGCCGGCGGGCCGGCATCGAGGCCCCCATCGTGCCCGGGCTGCTGCCGATCACCAACACGGCCCAGATCAAGCGGATCACCGCCTTGTGCGGCGCACGGCTGCCCGCGGAGCTGGTCGATCGCCTCGAGGCGGCCGGCGAGGACCCCGACTCCCAGTTTGAGGCCGGTGTAGAAATCGCCACCCGGCAGACGGTTGAATTGCTGGATCAGGGCGTGCCCGGCATCCATTATTATGTACTGAATAAGTCGGAAGCCGCGTCGCGGGTGCTCCAGAGCGTGAACCTCCGCGGCTGAAACCGCGTAGAAGCAGCCGCGGACTCTGGCCCGTCGCCCCTCCCATCCCCCGCCCGCCGTTCTTTGCAAGACTACACCGGCCAGCAGATCGGCGACTACCTGGTGCTGCGGCGGCTCGGCCGCGGCGCGATGGCCGACGTATACCTGGCGGAGCAGCAGTCGCTGGGGCGGCAGATCGCGCTGAAGATCCTCAAGTCGGACCTGGCGTCGGACGCCACGTACGTCAGCCGGTTCCAGCACGAGGCCCGCTCGGCCGCCAAGCTGGTGCACGCCAACATCGTGCAGGTGTACGAGGTGGGCCGCTCCGGCGACGCCCACTTCATTGCGCAGGAATACGTATCCGGCAAGAACCTGGGCGAGCTGGTCCAGCAGCAGGGCCGGCTGCAGCCCGGCGTGGTGCTGGACATCCTGCGGCAGAGCGCCGCCGCGCTGCACCGCGCCCAGGAGGTGGGCGTCGTGCACCGCGACATCAAGCCCGAGAACCTGATGCTGACCCAGAGCGGCGAGCTGAAGGTCGCCGACTTCGGCCTGGCGCGCGTCTCGACGCCGACCGAACAGCAGCTCACCCAGGTGGGCGTCACGATGGGCACGCCGCTGTACATGAGCCCCGAGCAGATCGAGGGCCGCCCGGTCGACGCGCGGAGCGACCTCTACTCGTTAGGCGTCACGGCGTACCACTTGCTGTCGGGCGAGGCGCCCTTCCGCGGCGAAACGCCGCTCGCCGTGGCGGTGCAGCACCTCAACAACCGCGCCACGCCGCTGGCCGACACCGAGCCCGACATGCCTGTCCGGCTGTCGCAGGTGGTCGAGAAGCTGATGGCCAAGGAGCCGGGCCACCGCTACCAAACGCCGGCCGACCTGCTGGCCGACCTGCGCGAGCTGGCGCGGCAGGCCGCCGACGAGGGCTGGGCCGACGGGCCCGAGCACTGGACCGCGGTGGACCTGAGCGTGCTCCGCGACGGGCACGCCGCGACCCAGGAGCTGGACCAGCTGATGAAGCAGGCCAGCGCGCTGTCGCTGGGCCGCTCGCCCTGGGGGCGTCGCGTGGCGGTGGTGGCCGCGCTGCTGATGGCCGGCGGACTGGTCGGCATGGCGACCCAGCCCGCGCCGCTGTTGTCCAGCGAGCGCA
This sequence comes from Posidoniimonas corsicana, assembly GCF_007859765.1. NCBI lineage: Bacteria > Pseudomonadati > Planctomycetota > Planctomycetia > Pirellulales > Lacipirellulaceae > Posidoniimonas > Posidoniimonas corsicana. The sequence continues at coordinate 240,396 of NZ_SIHJ01000002.1, read as the reverse complement.
CGCTGATCGAAGAACGCGACGACGTGCTCAGCCAGCTCTACTTCGCCAAGCAGGTCGACACCGAGGCGGCCTGGAAAGCAGTGAAGACCTACTTCTCCGAAGACCTCGACGTCCGCCACGAGATGATGGCCGACCAGGGGCTGGCGCGTTTGTATCTGGGGCAGGGCCGCTACGAGGAGGCGCGCGACGTCTGCCTCCGCCTGTACGACATGGCCGGCGATTCCGACCCCTACGTGCGTCGCTTTGCGGCCGCCGGACTGACCGTTGCGTTTGTCGGCATGGAGTACTGGGACCAGGCCCGCGAGGCGGCCGGCCAGTTCCTGGCGGCCGACGACCTGATCGAGCTCGAGCAGCTCGAGCCACAGCTCTACCGGATGTTCAACGAGGCGCTCGAACGCCTCGACTCACAGGGCTCGACCCACGCCCAGCTGTAGCGCGGCGCGAGTTCTCCACCCGCTACGCCCCGGCGACCGCCTGGTCGCGGTCGCGCCGCCGCCGGCGACGCTTGCTGTACTTAGGGGCGGGCGGCGCGGTCGGCTGGCTCGAGAGCCGCTTGCGGCGGGCCTCCGACAGTTTGTCGCGCAGCATCGTGACTGCAATGAACGACCACACCGCCAAGAACGCGGCGCCGAGAATCGATTGCAGGATGTGGTACGACACGGGCGGCTCCGTAGGGATGGGTCGCGCAGCCTCCATGCGGCAATCGCTGGCAATCCATACTGTTGGTCGTTCATCGACAAGCGGGCCAGCAGCGGGTGAGGTGCGCCGCGGGCGCCGTTAAAGCCTCCACATCCCGCAAAGCCCCCTCACTGTCACCGTCTCCTCCCCGCCCAGCTTGCAGACTGCAAAGCCTCGCTCCTGCCGCACAAAAGTGGCTTTATTTCTTGGGTTTGTTGCTAGAAATCGGCCGCCGTAAATGTTAGGCTGGCGCCTGGTTGGTGAACGTTAGTTCAGTGTTTGGGCTGTGCTGAATGACCGGCGTGGCGGTGCGTTGCCTATCAGTTGTGACTACTGCGGCGCCGGCCGCCGCGCTCCGCAGATTGTCAGCGCAGCCGTGGCATCGCCTGTTGGGCGCCGATGGGCCGGGGCTCGAAGAACGCGACGAGGGACGCGATGAGGGGTAGCGGTTGTGGGCGGTGGTTGGTTTGTCCGAGTGGGACTTTCACAGCAGGGGGGGAGATGCTGCCTTATCCCGTGGTTTCGGAGATTGAGGATCTGCTTGGCGAGGGCCGCCTGTCGCGGCGGGCGATCGCCAGGCAGGTGGGCGTGAGCCGGTGGGCGGTCGACGCGGTTGCGACCGGCGTCCGCCGGTCAGGCGTAGCCGACGGCGACCCTGACGGGGGCCAGCCGGTCTACCTGCGTTGCCCCGGCTGCGGCATGCGGGTGGAGCTGCCGTGCGTGTACTGCCGCACGGTTGCCTACGTGTCCCGCGGCCGGTTGGGCGTGGCGCCTCGTGCTCGGCGGGCGGCGTAAGACGCGTTGCGGACGGAGCTAATCGGCGCAACCGGCGCCCCGGCTGGAGAATCCGCCTCATTCTGAGTCGGCGGGCGCCGCCGGGCCGCCGGCCGGGAGCAACGATTAGGCGGCTTTGCCACTTGGCCACGATACGGCGCGTCCGCTGGGCAGCGATGCCCCGGGCGCGCCGTTGAGGCCCGGCCCCGCCGCCGGTGTGTGGCGTCTCTTCAGCGGGCCGGAGCAACCCCCACAGCCGTGCGAAAACCCTTGCGCAGACGTCGTAGACAGGCGGAATGCGGCGCGGGGCGGCGGTCTGGACGATTGCTGATCAGCCACCAAACGGGTTACACTACCCGCTCCGCGGCGTCGGCCCTGGCGGCCGCCGCGGGCGCGGAGCAGATACTAGAGCGACAAATAAGGCGACACAGCGAAGGAGTTGTCGATGGGTGAGGTAGGTCGGCTGACCGTCAGCGAACAAGAGATTGACCTGCCCCTGATCCGAGGGACCGAGGGCGAAGAGGCGCTCGACATCTCTGCGCTGCGGAAGCAGACGGGGCTGGTCACTCTGGACGAGGGCTACGTCAACACCGGCTCAACGACCAGCGACATCACCTTCCTGGACGGCGAGCAGGGCATCCTGCGGTACCGGGGCTACCCGATCGAGGACCTGGCCGCCAAGTGCGACTTCGTCGAGGTCGCGTACCTGCTGATCTACGGCGAGCTGCCGACCGTCGCGCAGCTGGAAGACTTCCGCAACTCGCTGCGTCGGCACTCGCTGCTGCACGAGGACCTGCGGATCTTCTACGACGGCTTCCCGCGCGACGCGCACCCGATGGCCATCCTCAGCTCGGTGGTCGGCGCGCTCTCCACGTTCTACCAGGACCTCGTCAGCCTGACCGACCCGCAGGTGGTCGACACCACCATCCACCGGCTGCTGGCCAAGATCCCGACCATCGCGGCCTACTCGCACAAGAAGTCGATCGGCCAGCCGTTCGTCTACCCGGACAACTCGCTGTCGTACTGCGAGAACTTCCTGCAGATGATGTTCTCGGTTCCCAGCGAGCCGTACGAGATCGACCCCGACTTCGTCGAGGCGCTCAACCTGCTGTTGATCGTGCACGCCGACCACGAGCAGAACTGCAGCACCAGCACCGTCCGGATGGTAGGCAGCTCCGACGCCAACCTGTTCGCCAGCATCTCGGCCGGCATCTGCGCCCTGTGGGGCCCGCTGCACGGCGGCGCCAACGAGGCCTGCGTCGCGATGCTGGACCGCATCGTGGCCGACGGGGGCGACGTCAAGAAGTACGTCGACATGGCGAAGGACAAGGCCAACAACTTCCGCCTGATGGGCTTCGGCCACCGCGTCTACAAGAACTTCGACCCCCGCGCCCGCATCATCAAGGCGAGCTGCGAGAAGCTGCTGGCCAAGCGCGGCATCGAGGACCCGATGTTCGACGTCGCCAAGCAGCTGGCCGACACCGCGCTGTCCGACGAGTACTTCATAGAGCGCAAGCTCTACCCCAACGTCGACTTCTACTCCGGCGTCATCTACCGCGCTATCGGCATCCCGGTCGAGATGTTCACCGTGATGTTCGCCATCGGCCGCCTGCCGGGCTGGATCGCCCACTGGCTGGAGATGCGGCAGAGCCCCGGCAAGAAGATCTGCCGCCCGCGTCAGGTGTACACCGGGCCGCTGGAGCGGACCGTGGTGCCAATCGGCGAGCGGTAGTCGACGTCAGTCTGACTCCGGCTCGGCGTCGTCCAGCGGGTGACGCGACTCCTCCTCCGTGGGCCGCGTGGGGCTGCCCGTTGCTGTGAGCCGCGCGGCGAGCACCAGCCCCAGCAGCCCTATGCCGGCGATGCCGATCGCGTTGGCCGAGCCCTCTAGCGCCTCGAGCCGCGCGTAGAAGTCCTCGCGCAGCTTGAGCGCTTCGGACTGACGCTTTGCCCGCTCGCGGTACTCTTCGTTCGCCGCCTGCAGGGCGATCCGCAGCTCGTACGCCATGCTCAGTCGGCGTGACTGGGCCCGCTCGGTCATGTCCTGGCCGGCCGGGTCGTCGAAGCCCCGCGCGTAGGCCACAAACGTGACCGGCGACATCGCCGGGAACCACCACAAAGCCGCGCCGTAAGACAACGCGAACAGCGAGAACCCGAGCGCCATCGCCCGTGCGCGGCCCGCCAGCAGACAAGCCGCCAGCACCGCGTAGGCTGTGACCAGTCCGGTGAGCAGCCACAGGAACTGCTCCCAGAGCTTGCCCTGCTGGCTGCAGGCGGCCGCTGCCAGCGCCGCATAAGTAACGCCCAACAGCAGCCACTTAAGTGAAAACCCGTTCTGCATAGCTCCGAGGCCTCGCGGCGGTAGGGGGCAGCCCGCATCGTAGCACCTGCGGGTGTTAACAACCAAACCGGCGGCGCCGGCTGTTCCGGCCGAGGCCCGGTTGCGTTGATCGGCAAACACCCAGTTTGGTCATGCGACTTTCCGTCGGCGGGCTAGCTTTGCGTTGACCACCCGGGCCGAGAATTGAAAGGGACACCGATGCGGCGACGCCTGCTCCAGATGCTTTGTATCAGCCTGACTACCGCGTGTGCGCCGAGCGCCCAGGCGAGTGGCTACGAGGCCGCGCCGTCGGAGGTGGAGCTGACCATCGGCCGCACGAAGCACGTGCTGGTCGAGGGCGTGAGCAGCAATATCCAGGTGAACGGGCGGTCGGTCCCAGTGAAGGTCGAGCTGCAGCCCGCTCAGCGTCTGCACGTGGACAACTTCTCGTTTAGCTATCCGACGGGCTTCACGGTGCTCAACAGCGCAAGCGAGGGCGCCCCGACGTCCGCTTCGTGGATGCTCAAGGGCAGGACCTGCCAGATCACCATCCACCGCAAGGCGAAGGGCACCACGCTCAACTTCCTGGCGGACCACATGGCCGAGTTCTACGAGGGGCTCCCGGAGGTGTCCGACCTGAGCCGCAACACCACGCGGATGACCATCGGCCGCAAGAGCGTATCGGGGGTGCGGTTCCTGATGAAGACCCGCCGCGAAGGCGTCAGCTTCCAGGACTACTTCCAGCTGCCGACGCCGTCGTCGCAGTACAACTACTTCTTGGTGATCCACGCCAAGCCGGGCGACCAGTCCGAGCAGCAGGCCCGCACCATGATCGGCAGCACACTTCGGTAAGCTGGCGTACGGTAGGCGTCGGGCGGCCGCGGCCAGCTTGGCGGAGTGTTTCGCCCCGCCTAGGATGCCGGTAGAATGTGGCTGCGCCCCAGCGCAGGGGCGGCCCTCACTGTTCTCCCGCCTCTTACCGGTTCCCAGATGATCGAGCTGCCAGCTATCCGTTGGGGCGAGCCCTACGAGTCTCTCGACGTTGACCAGGTCTCGCACTTCTACACCGGCGAGCCGATCGCCAAGGTCCACACGGTCGGCTCCGGCATCGTCCGCCGAGACGCCAAGAAGGCCAAGCACGCCCGCCGGGCGCTGCAGGCGATGTCGCCGGCCGAGCTGATCGCCAGGTGCGCCGAGGCGGGCGAGCTGTTTGAGTCGGGCACGCTGGCCGTGGGCGACTCGCAGCAGACGCCCGCCGACTTTGTGCAGCAGCAGTCCGCCACCACCGGCATGCCGGTCAGCATGTGCGAGGCGAACGTCACGAAGAACGCGTTCGTGCTGAAGAACATGGAGCGGATCCTGGACTGCCTGACCCGCGGCCTGGACCTGAACATCCTGGCCCGCGGCTACGGCGAGGAGGGCCGCGGGGTGACCGTCAGCTACGCCGCGCAGTGCGACGCGCTGGGCGCCGTGCTGCCGAGCAACTCGCCGGGCGTGCACACGCTGTGGCTGCCGGTGATCGCGCTGCAGATGGGCCTGGTGCTGAAGCCGGGATCTTCGGAACCCTGGACGCCGTACCGGGTTTACTCCGCTATGGTCCAGGCCGGCATTCCCAGGGAGGCGTTCTGTTTGTACCCCGGCGCCGGCGCCGAGATCGGCGGCGCCATCCTGGCCAGCTGCCGCCGCAGCATGATCTTCGGCGGCCCCCAGACCATCGCGCAGTACGAGGGGAACCCCCGCGTGCAGCCGCACGGCCCGGGCTACAGCAAGATCCTCTTCGGCGACGACTGCGTCGACCAGTGGGAGCAGCACATCGACCTGATGGTCGACAGCGTGCTGAAGAATGGCGGCCGCAGCTGCATCAACTGCAGCAGCATCTACGCCTCGCGGCACACGCGTGAAATCGCCCAGGCGCTGGCGGAGCGGCTCGGCCCGGTCGAGGTGCTGCCGCCCGACGACCCGCAGTCGCAGCTCGCCGCGTTCACCATCCCCGGCGCGGCGCCAGCCATCTGGGGAGCGATCGAGGCCGACATCAACGACCCGCAAACCACGCACATGACCGAGGCCTACGGTGACCGCCTGGTGGAGAAGGACCCGGTCGCGTACCTCCGCCCGGTGGTGCTGCACTGCGACAGCCCCGACGCGCCCGCCGCCAACAAGGAGTATATGTTCCCGGCGGTCAGCGTGGTCGAGTGCCCGCAGGAGAAGATGCTAGACGCCATCGGCACGACGCTGATCGGCACCGCGATCACCAACGACGAGTCGTTCCGCGCCGACCTGATCGACTGCACCGACATCGACCGCCTGAACCTCGGCCCGATCCCCACCCCCCAAGTCGACTGGCTGCAGCCGCACGAGGGGAACCTGATCGAGTTCCTGTACCGCAACCGCGCGGTGCAGGTAGGGTAGGGCGGTGCTGGTTGTGGTTGGTAGTTGGCCGCGACGTCCCGCGCAGCGGGGCGAGCGGTCTACTCCCTCCCCCTTTGGGGGAGGGCCGGGGTGGGGGTGAACCAGGGTTGGCTTAGCCGATGTACCAATCCAACGACCAACGCGCATTCGCCCGAGCGCTGCGGAGCAACCAAACCGAGGCTGAACGACAGCTTTGGAGCAGGCTGCGAAAGCGGCAGCTCTGTGACTGCCGGTTCCGGCGCCAGTTCGCGGTTGGGCCGTTTGTAGTCGACTTCGAGTGCAGCGAGCGCCAGGTCGTTGTCGAGCTCGACGGTGGAGGGCACAACACCGAAGCCGAACGACAACGCGACCAGCGTCGTACTCAGTATCTGGAGTCCCGCGGGTATCAGGTGCTTCGCTACTGGAACACCGACGTAACGGACGACACCGACGCGGTGCTTGAAGCGATTGCTAGAGTGTTGGTTGACCGTGTTTCGGGGCGCCCCCACCCTAACCCTCCCCCAGTGGGGGAGGGGACTTAACGGCCCGCCTCCGCTGCGCTAAGGCATCGCGACTAACCTCTCCCCAAATACCTCCCTACGCCCGCATGCTCCCCTTCGACTTCCACTGCCCGACACGGATTGTCTTCGGCGCCGGCCGCATCAAGGAGCTGGGCGAACTGGTCGCCGGGCTGGGGCTGAAGCGGGCGATGGTGGTTTCCGACCCCGGCATCATCCAGGCGGGGCACACGCAGCGCGGCGTGAATCATCTGCTGGCGGCCGGGCTCGAAACGCTCGTCTTTGACGGCGTGCAGGAGAACCCCACCACCGACAACGTCGAGGCCGGCGTGGCGGTCGCAGAGGATTACCGGCCCGACGTGATCGTAGCGATCGGCGGCGGCAGCAGCATGGACTGCGCGAAGGGGATCAACTTCGTCCACTCCTGCGGACCGCCCATGCAGCGGTACTGGGGCGTCGGCAAGGCGACCGCCGACATGCTGCCGATGGTCGCCGTGCCGACCACTTCCGGCACCGGCAGCGAGGCCCAGTCGTTCGCGCTGATCTCCGACGCGCAGACCCACGCCAAGATGGCCTGTGGCGACAAGCGGGCCGCGTTCCGCCTGGCGTTGCTCGACCCCGAGCTCACGCTCACCCAGCCGGCCAGCGTCACCGCGCTGACGGGCATCGACGCCATCGCGCACACCATCGAGACCCTGGTCACCAAGAAACGCAACCAGCTGTCGCTCGCGTTCAGCCGCGAGGCGTGGCGGCTCCTGTCGCAGGGGTTCCCCCGCGTGCTCTCTGACCCGGCCGACCTCGCCGCCCGCGGCCTGATGCAGCAGGGCGCCTGCTTCGCTGGTTTTGCCATTGAGAACTCGATGCTGGGCGCCGCGCACGCGCTGGCCAACCCGCTCACCGCCGCCTACGGCATCGTGCACGGCCAGGCGGTCGGCATGATGCTGCCGCACGTGGTGTCGCACAACGCCGCCGAGTCCGACTCGGCGCGGGCGGCCTACCAGTCGCTCGGCGGGGAGATCACCCCGGAAGAGGCGCCGCTCTACGCGTCGGGCGAGCTTGAGCTCGAGGCGTTCCTGTTCAGCCTGCTGGAAGAGGCCGGGCTCAAGCCGACGCTGTCGGAGCTCGGCGTCGACCGCGAGAAGCTGCCCGAGCTCGCCACCCAGGCCGCCACGCAGTGGACCGGCAACTTCAACCCGGTCGAGATGACCGCCGACGACTTCCGCCGGCTCTACGAAGCCGCGTACTGATCACCCCCCGACCCAGGCCATTCAACATGACCGCCGCCCGCACCTTCCGCCTGTCCTGGCTCTGCAGTGCCGCGCTGACGCTGGCCGCGGTTTCCGCGGTCGCCGGAGACTGGCCCTTCGAACGCGGCGACGCCGCCGGCGCCGGCGTGGCCGCCACCAAGCTGCCGGCCGAGCCGGAGCTGCTGTGGGAGTTTAAGGCCGGCAACGCGCTGGAGGTGACGCCCGTCACCGCCGGTGGGGTGGCCTACCTGGGCGACGCCGGCGGCACGTTCTACGCCGTGAAGCTGGCCGACGGGTCGAAGCTCTGGTCACAAGAGTTCGAGGACGCGATCTTCATCGCCGCCGCCGCGGTCGAGGGCGAGCGGGTGGTGGTTGCGGACCTGGACGGCATCGTCCGGTGCCTGTCGACCAAGGACGGCGGCGAGCTGTGGACCGCCGACGCAGAGAACGAGGTGAACGCCGGCCCCACCATCGCCGGGGGCCTGGCGCTGGTCACCACCGAGGGCGGGCTGCTGGTCGCCTTCGACATGGAGTCGGGCGAGGAGCGGTGGCGGTTCACGATCGACGCGCCGCTGCGGTGCTCGCCGACCATCGCCGAGGGACGCATCCTGCTGGCCGGCTGCGACGCCAAGCTTCACGCCATCGACGCGTCGACCGGCAAGGAGGTCAGCAGCGTTGACATCGGTTCGCAGACCGGCAACTCCGCAGCCGCGTCGGGCGGGCGGTCGTTCTTCGGGACCGAGGGGGGCGCCTTCCTGGCCGTGAACGCCAAGGGGCGGCTCGCCGAGGCCTGGCAGTTCAACAACCCCCGCCGCGCGTCCGGCATCCGCACCGCGGCGGCGGCCTCCGAGCAGGCGATCGTGTTCGCCAATGAGGCCAAGACCGTGTTCGCCCTCAACCCGGCCACCGGCGAACCCCTGTGGGAGACCCCCACCCGCAGCCGCGTCGAGGCCTCGCCCATCATCGTCGGCGACCGGGTGGTGATCGGCACCAGCCGCGGCCGCCTGCTGCTGCTGGACCTGGCCAACGGGGAGGAGACCTGGCAGTACAACGCCGGCGGCAAGTTCCTGTCCGGCGCCGCCGCGGTCGACGGCCGACTGCTGATCACCAACGACGACGGCCGGCTGTACTGCTTCGGGAAGAAGCAATAAAAACCGCTAGCGTTCGCCGTCAGGCGATCTATTACCCCTCCGTTGTCGGGCAGGGGAGTACGGCCGGCGCCGCTCGTTGGTGATTGCGGCCCCCGGGCAGGTAACACGCACATCGCTCTGCCGTTAGAATGGACCTATGCCAGAATCCACCAAAACCGACGTCGGCAGCTACTTCATCAGCAACTACCCGCCGTTCTCGCAGTGGTCGACCGACCACCTGGCTGAGATCGAGCAGGCGATGGCCGCGCCGCCGGCCGACGTGCCGCTGGGGCTCTACCTGCACATCCCGTTCTGCCGCAAGCGGTGCAAGTTCTGCTACTTCAAGGTGTTCACCGACAAGAACGCTGAGAACATCGAGCGGTACCTGGCCGCGCTGTCGCGCGAGATCGAGCTGGTCAGCCAGCAGCCCGTGATGGGTGGGCGGCCGTTCCGGTTCGTCTACTTCGGCGGCGGCACGCCGTCGTACCTGTCCAGCCGGCAGCTCCACCGGCTGGTCGACCGGCTGCGGGCGAACATCGACTGGTCGCTGGCCGAGGAGGTCACCTTCGAGTGCGAGCCCGGCACCCTCAGCGAGGCCAAGGTCGGCACGCTCCGTGAGATCGGCGTCACGCGGCTGAGCCTGGGCGTCGAGCACTTCACCGACGAGATCCTCGAGGCCAACGGCCGTGCGCACCTGTCGGCCGAGGTCTACAAGGTCTACCCCTGGATCCAGGCCGCTGGCTTCGACAGCGTCAACATCGACCTCATCGCCGGCATGGTCGGCGAGACCTGGGAGACCTGGCGTGACGCGGTGAAGAAGGCGCTCGACATGGCGCCGGACAGCGTCACGATCTACCAGATGGAGCTGCCGTTCAACACGGTCTACTCCAAGGACATCCTCGGCGGCCAGATCGAAACGCCGGTCGCCGACTGGCCGCTCAAGCGCGAGTGGGTGGACTGGGCGTTCGACCAGTTCGCCGAGCAGGGCTACAGCGTGTCCAGCGCGTACACCATGGTGAAGTCGCCGGACGTGAAGTTCAGCTACCGCGACAACCTGTGGCGCGGCTCCGACCTGTTGGCCACCGGCATCGCCAGCTTCGGCCACGTGTCGGGCGTGCATTACCAGAACCAGCCGGAGTGGGAGGACTACTGCGGCGCGCTCGAGGAGGGGAAGATGCCACTCAACCGCGCGCTCCGCATCACGCCCCACCAGGCGCTCATCCGCGAGATGATCCTGCAGCTCAAGAAGGGCTGGCTCGACGCGGGCTACTTCCGCGACAAGTTCGACGCCGAGATCCTGCAGATGTGGGCGCCCGCCTGGAAGGAGTTCGCCGAGAACGACTGGCTCTCCGTCGAGGGCGACCGCATCGAGCTGACCCGCGCGGGCCTGCTGCGCGTCGACGGCCTGTTGCCGGCCTTCTTCGAAGAAGAGCACCAAGGCGTGCGGTACACGTAGTCGGGTACTGCCAATTGCGTTCGCCCGCGCTTCGACCCGTAGCCCCCGGCTCTGCCGGGGGATTGCTTTGCAGCCAATCGCAGCGACAGGTTCATCCCCCGGCAGGGCCGGGGGCTACTGGCCTGCGATGCCTCAGCGCGTGGCGGCAGCGTCGGACTCTTGCCTAGGTGTCGGCCTCGGAGCAGTGGTGCCCGGCCGCCGATCTGGTCTAATAGCAGCAGCGACGCTCCCTCGCACTACAACCACACGGAACGAGTCATGGCGGTTGAAACCTTCACCACGGCAAGCGGCGGCGAGCTTCCGTCCCTGGGGCTCGGGCTCTGGAAGCTTGAGAACGAGAAGGTCGGCCCGATTGCCCGCCGGGCGATCGAGCTCGGTTACCGCCACTTCGACAGCGCGTGCGACTACGGCAACGAGCCCGCGGCGGGCGCCGCGCTCGAGCAGGCCGTCACCGACGGCCTGTGCCGGCGGGAAGACCTGTGGGTCACCTCCAAGCTGTGGAACACCTACCACGCGCCGCAGAACGTGCGGCCGGCGATCGAGCGCACGCTCTCCGACCTGCGGCTCGACTACCTTGACCTGTACTTGATCCACTTCCCGATCTCGCTGCGGTTCGTGCCGTTCGAGAAGCGGTACCCGCCCGGCTGGTTCTTCGAGCCCAACGCCGACGAGCCGGCCATGGAGTTCGACCCCACGCCCCTGCACGAGACCTGGCGGGCGATGGAGGAGCTGGTCGACGCCGGGCTCGCCAAGCACATCGGCGTCTGCAACTACGGCACGGCCATGCTGCACGACCTGCTGAACTACGCCCGCGTGCGGCCCGACGTGCTGCAGGTCGAGCTGCACCCGCTGCTGACCCAGGAGCGGCTGGTCCGCTTCGCCCGCGAGCGGGACGTCACGGTCACCGGGTTCAGCCCGCTGGGCGCGCCGTCGTACGTGTCGTCGGGCAGGGCCGCGGAGGACGAGTCGCTGCTGACCCACGGCACGGTCAAGGAGATCGCCGCCCGGCACAGCAAGACCCCGGCCCAGGTGCTGCTGCGGTGGGGCGTGCAGCGCGGCACGGCCGTGATCCCCAAGACTTCGAGCCTCGACCGCCTGGAGGAGAACATCGCGTTGTTCGACTTCGAGCTGTCCGCCGACCAGATGCAGCGGATCACGGCGCTCAACGAGAACCGCCGCTTCAACGACCCCGGCGCGTTCTGCGAGGACCTCTTCAACACGTTCTGCCCGATCTACGACTGAATCGGCTACGCAACGCTCGACGAGCGCGCGAATGGGAGCGGAGTGGGCCACACATCTTTCAGTCGCTGCCCCAGTGAAACGCGTGTCGGATTCAAGCGACAACCCGTACCAGTCTCCAGCCAGTCAGGAAGATGCAGAGGACGACCTGGCGGCGTTCGATTGGCTGCTAGTGCTGGGGATGGCGGTGGTGGTTGCTGGGGCATGGTGGCACTCACGTGGCGCTGGCATCGCCGCTACCGTGCTGGCCGTTCCAGTTGCAGTGCGGTCACTGCGAGTTTTTCATGAGCGGCGGCGCCGCGGCATTCCGACATCGCGTGGCCAGAAGGTAGCGATGCTTTTTGGGTCTGCGATCGTAACCGCCGTCATTCTTGGCGGCGCCGCACTTGGGTTGTTTGTGTCGGTCGTAGTGGCGGTTGGCATGGCCTGCTCCAATTCCTCGTCTGCTGCGCCGCTGGTGCTAATCGGCGGAGGGCTGGGGACGGTGTTGGTCACCTTGGTGGTTGGTAGCCGGTGGGTCCGGCATCGCTGGCGCAGGGCAATTAGCTCCGAGGACGAGCGGGCGCCAGACGCTACATCGTCGCCCGCTCCCGGGGTAGCTGGGGAACTTCCGGTTCCCTCGAACGAGATTCAAGATCGAGGCGAGTTGCTGCCGCCGGAGGGACCATCCTGGCAAGCCTTGGCGTTGTGCGTTGCGATCCCAGCCGCGTTGTTAGCCTCTTGGCAGCTGGTCGCTACTGTGATGGATAATACGGAGGGATCCTGGTCTACTGTGAGCGTTGCGACGGCGATCATTGGGGCGTGGATTGCAGTCGGGGTGGCCGCTTGTCGCTGGCGACGCAAACAGAGCGATCGCTAGAGATCGGGTAGAGAACTCGCGACGCCGTTGAAGGCAATGAATCCGATGACTCACTGCGAGGTCCGGCGATGAGACCAGACGACGAGTCGACGCGCGAGCAACGGAGCAACCCGTACGAGTCGCCCCGCGCAGACCCGTCGCCGGCGCAGCGGACCGCGCGTCGGCTTGGGGCCTGGTTTGCGGCGCCGCTGAGCCTGGTCGCCGCGCTCATCGCCTTCTGCGGGGCCTGCTACCCAACGGCGTTCGTGGCGTACGGGATGGCCTACGGCGTGTCGTACGAATCGTCGCCGTGGTCGTGGTTGGCCTACCCGCTGATCGCGCTGCCGTGGTTGTTGGGGATCGGCGTCGCCGTGTTGGTTGGCCGCGCGATTTGGCGGTTGAAGTAGCGAGGCTTCGACGAGTGACAGTCGATCACCAAGGCAACCCATATGAGCCGCCGCAAAGCGAGCCATCGCCCGTGCACCGGGTGGCGCGGCGTATGAGCCTCGTGGCCGCGGTCCCGCTGGTGATTGTGGCGGCCGGGGCGGCGTTCTGCTGCACGTGCTTTCCGATCGGCTTTGTTGGTTTTGGCGTTGGCTATCAGGGCGAAGCGGCGCCCTTAACGACTCAGGGCGAAGTCTTGATGTGGGCGGCGTGGGTATTCGGCGGGGTGGTTGGGGCGGTGGCCGGCTTCGCGGTGTGGTCCGCCGCCCGGCGGCCGGTTGATAGGGAATCTGAGCAATTGTGAGCCGACGGAATGACAACCCGTACAAATCGCCCCAGTCCAAGCCCACGCCCGCACAACGGGCCGCGCGACGGCTTGGCGTTTGGGTGGCGTTGCCACTCTCGATTGCAGCGGGGGTAGTTGCGTTCTGCGTGACCTGTATCCCGGTTGCTTAGGTTCCAATCGCGATGACAAGCAGTCCCGGCAACGCCAACTACCTGGTCGCATTGATTGCCGCTGGGCCGGCGGTCATCAGCGGTTTCCTCGCCGCCTACTTTGCTGCTCGAGCAGTCTGGCGAAGGCGATGAACGTCGGCAGCTCTGATTTGTTAGAATCTCCGTTGTAGATTGCCGCACACACGCCCTGATCGACGATGTCGCGAGGGAGTCCCCTGCAGCGTGGACGAGCAAGAACCCAACCCGTACGAGTCGCCGCGGGCGAGTGTGCCGCCAATCTACCGGTTCGGGCTGATTGGCAGGTGCGTCGTGGGGGTAGTCGCGGCTGTTGTTGCCGTGGTGTCCACGCGGATCTGCTTTAACACCATCTGCTACGGAGGGCTCTACCTCGGGTTTTACGGGCCAGGCACTAACCGGCGCCTCACAGATACGGGCCTGTGGCTGATGGTCGGTTTTTCCGTGCTGGTTGGCATTGTCGTAGCAGTCTTGGTTGCGCGGGTGCTCTACCGCAAATGGGTGAAGTGGAGCAGGGATCGATGACGTTGACGGAATCGTCGCGGGTGGGGAGCGGGTGACTCGCAGTGGCTGAGCACAACGAGAACCCGTACGAGTCCCCGCGGTCGAAGCCTCCGGTGAGGCAGGTCGGTTTGCTCTGGCAGTTTCTGACGTTCCTGCTGGTCGCCGGCGCCGTGGGGGTATCGTTCGTGATCTGCTGCGTGTCGGTTTGTCTTGGCGGCGTCGCCGCGGCGCTGAACGGGCCGGAGTGGCTGCGGCCGTTGTTTGGCGAGGGCGGATGGGTGATTTACCCGCTTGCCGCATTGTGTGGGTTGGCAGCCGCCGGAATCGTGGCTTGGCGACTCGGTAGACGCCTGCTTTGGCGAAAGGACATGAAATGACGCTCCCGTTCCGCGACTACACGTTCCTTGGCGCCACGCAGAGCCTCTGCCCGGAGTGCCTCCGGCTTGTTCCGGCGAAGATTATTGATCGGCGGGGCCGGGTGTACTTCCGCAAACGCTGCCCGGAGCATGGCGACCGGGAGGACTTTGTCTGCTCCGACAGCCGCTGGTTCGACAAGCCGGGCTACCACACCCCGGCGCGGCAGCCGCACGTGATGGCCGTCGAACCCGACCGCGGCTGCCCCTACGACTGCGGCCTGTGCACCGAGCACGAGCAGCACACCTGCCTGGGGCTGCTGGAGATCACCTCCACCTGCAACCTGGAGTGCCCCATCTGCTTCGCGTCGAGCGGGCCCGGCGGCAAGCACCTGACGGTCGACGAGTGCCGCGCGGCGATCGACCACCTGGTGGCCGCCGAGGGCCGGCCGGAGATCCTGCAGCTCTCCGGCGGCGAGCCGACGATCCACCCTCACTTCTTTGATATCTACGACTACGCGTGCAGCCAGCCGATCGACTACGTGATGATCAACACCAACGGCCTGCGGCTGGCGCGGGACCGCGCGTTCGCCGAGCGGCTGGCGGAGCAGCGACACCGGGTGGAGGTCTACCTGCAGTTTGATGGCCTGGAGGAGTCGAACTACGCGTCGCTGCGGGATCCGTCTGCTGGGGGCTCGTCCCTGCTGGACATCAAGCACCAGGCGGTCGAAGCGTGCGCCGCCGTCGGGCTGAACGTGATCCTGGTCGCCACGCTGCAGGCGGGCGTGAACGTGGATCAAGTAGGTCCGATCGTCCGCTACGGCATGCAGCGGCCCACGGTCTCTGGTGTGAGCTTTCAGCCCGCCTGCTACACCGGGCGACACTTCTTGCCGGAGGACCTGGAGGACCGCGTCACGTTCCCCGATGTGTTGCGCGCGCTGGAGGATCAGTGCGGCGATGTCTGGCGTGCCGACGACTTCACGCCGCTGCCGTGCGCGCACCCCAACGCGCACACGCTCGCGTACGGCTACCGCGACGGCCAGCAGGTCACGCCGCTCGCAAGGTTCGTGGATATCGACCGCAACCTTGACCTGCTGTCCGGCGGCATCACCTTCACCCGCCCGCGGGCGAAGCAGCTGATCGAGCAGGTGATGAGCCGGCTGACCTGCGGCGAAGGCTGCGGTTGTGGGCCGGTGGAGCTTGGGGGGGCCGGTGATCACGACCTGATCCAGTTAGGACAGGTTGGGGGACAGCGCGTAGCAGCGGAGTTCTTCGAGCGGGCGATGACCGAACGGCTCACCCCGGCCGACATGTTCCGCATCACCACCACCTCGTTCATGGACGCGTACAACTTCGACGTGCGGCAGCTGATGAAGAGCTGCGTCCACTTTGTGCTGCCCTCCGGCCACCTGATCCCGTTCAGCGCGTACAACGTCCTCTACCGTGAGGGGCACGTACCGCTACCGCCACTGAACAAGAAACTAAACGTCGCCAACCCGTAGGTTGTAGGCCGGAACCAACGCAGTGCAGTTCCGGCGTTTGGGCGGTCGTAGAGGGAACACTCATGGCAGCTGATGGACGGGGACGAAACGGCGTGCATTACTAGCGCAGATTCGTTTTCGCCTGCGTGAGTGAAAAGAGCGATCGCTCGGGACGTGGTCGCAGACCCTCTGACCGGCATGTCTTCTCAGGCGCGTTCCGATGGGCCGTGCGTCTGCGACCAACGGCCGTCCGATCTGCTTGTGTTCGGTCGGGCCGGGGCTTAGTATCTGGCCACCCGCGGGTGGTCGGGCTTTGACCAAGATTATGCTCGCCGCGGGGTAGACTTTGTCGGAAAGCTAAATCAGAATGTGAAATCCGACGGGCGGACTTTTTCTCTTTCTCTTCTCCAACAGGGCCTCTGGGCCCCTTAAGCAATGCTGACGAACCTGAACTGGATTACGCTCGCCGCGATGGAGCCGCTCGACTGGGGCGTCATCGGCGTTTACTTCGCCATCATCGGGTTTGTGGCCTGGTGGTACGGGCGGAACCAGCAGGACACCGACGACTTCTTCCTGGCGGGCCGTAACGCCGGCTGGGTGGTGATCGGGGCGTCGATCTTCACGTCGAACATCGGCTCGGAGCACATCGTCGGCCTGGCGGGGCAGGGCGCCGCGACCGGCATGGCGATGGCCCACTGGGAGCTGCACGCGTGGGTGCTGATCCTGCTTGCGGGCATCTTCGTGCCGTTTTATTACAAGTCGGGCGTGCAGACGATCCCAGAGTTCCTCGAGAAACGCTTCAACGCCACGACGCGTCTGCTGCTGTCGCTGGTTTCGCTGGTGGCGTACATCTTCACCAAGGTGAGCGTCACCGTGTACGCCGGCGCCATCGTGTTCAAGGCGCTGCTGCCGGAGATCAACCTCGACCTCGGCTTTGTGTACCTCGACGCGTTCTGGATCGGCGCCTTCTCGACCGTCATCCTGACCGGCTTGTACACGGTGTTCGGCGGCATGCGGGCCATCATGGCGACCGCCACGCCGCAGGCGGTGATCATCCTGTTCGGCTCGTTTGTGATCACGTACATCGGCCTCGGCCGCCTTGGCGGCGACGCCGGCGTGACGGCGGGCTGGGGCGAGCTGGTCAACGAGGCCGGTGAGAACGCCGTGCAGTTTGCGCTGTGGCGTCCGCTGTCCGACCCCGACTTCCCGTGGCTCGGCGTGCTGATCGCGTCGCCGATTATCGGCATCTGGTACTGGTGTACCGACCAGTACATCGTGCAGCGGACGCTGGCCGCCAAGGACCTCGCCACCGCCCGGCGTGGCGCCTTGTTCGGCGGCCTGCTGAAGGTGTGGCCGGTGCTGATCTTCCTGATCCCGGGCATGATCGGCTGGACTCTCGACAAGGAGTTTAACCGCGGCATGGAAGACCCGGCCCTGGCGGCCACCTTCGCGCAGGATTCGTCGCCGGAGGAACGCGCCAAGTCGGTAGCCGACGCCAACGTGTTGCTCCGCGACGCCAACCTGGCCGAGGCCGAGGGAGCCACTCCCGGCTTCTTCATCCCCCGCAAGCTGGTGAAGAACGAAGCGGGCGAATACGTCTTTGATATCGACGGCGACCAGGTGTTCCCGTCGCTGGTGTCGCAGCTCCTGCCACCGGGCATCCGCGGCCTGATCGTGGCGTGCCTGCTGTCGGCGCTGATGAGCTCGCTGGCGTCGCTGTTCAACTCCAGCGCCGCGCTGTTCACGGTGGACGTCTACGAGAAGATCCGCCCCGGCATGTCGCAGAGCCACCTGCTGACGGTCGGCCGCGTGGCGACCACCGTGGTGGTGGGCGCCGGCATCATCTGGATCCCGGTCATGAAGGCGATCGCCGGCGGCGGGCTGTACCAGTACCTGCAGAGCGTGCAGGGCTACCTGGCGCCGCCGATCACCGCGGTGTTCCTGCTGGGCTTGTTCTGGCCGCGGATGAACGCCGCCGGCGCCACGGCGGCCCTGGCCATCGGCTTCGTGCTTGGCATGTTTAAGCTGACCGTGCAGGCGATGTACGGCGCCGGCGAGGGCAAGATCCACGACCCGGCACTGCTGGCCGCGATCGGCGACTTCAACTTCCTGTACGCCACGGGTGTGCTGATGCTGATCAGCATCTTGGTGATGATCGGGGTCTCGCTGATCACCGCGCCGCCAGCCGAAGAGAAGACCCGTGGCCTGACCTACGGCTCGATCCACGAGCTGGCCGAGGACGAGATCTCCGGCAGCTGGGACTGGGGCAACAAGCTGCTGGCCGGCCTGATTCTGCTGTGCGTGGGCGGCATGTACCTGTACTTCAGCTTCTGGCTGAACTAGCAGCGGGCCTAGCAAAGCGTTTTGCCAAAGCAGCACGGCCGTTGGGGCCGTGCTGCTTTTTTCGTGTAGGGCCTCTACCGACCGCCGCTAGATCACGATCGGCTTGCCCAGCGCCCGGCGTACCGGCACAAACTGCCCGGCGTGCATCATCGGGTGGGTGGCGATCAGCACGAAGATGTCGCCTACGGTGGAGAACATCGGCCGCATGTGCTCCGGGCCGGGCTGGTCGAGGTCGGCGTCGCTGAGCTTGTCGAGCGCCGCGACGGTCGCGTCCTGCACCCTGCTCAGCAGCTCGAGGTACTCGGCCGTGCCGCAGAACTGGCTGGCGTCGTCGCTGGCGGTGGCCTCCTTGCTGTGCCGTTCGGCGAAGCCATCGGGCAGTTCCGGCGCGGCGCCGGGGCACACGGACTCCAGCAGCTGGTGCTCCGACGAGATCAGGTGCCCCAGCTGCCAGGCCAGGTGGTTGCAGCCAGCGGCCGGGCGGGTCAGCAGCTCCTGGTCGGACAGGTCCTCGCAGTACTTGGTGACCACCATCTTGCTGGTGGCGGCGGTGGCGCGGAGGGCGTCTTGGGCTTTCATGGCGTGTCCCATGCTGGCGGGCTCCTGGCGTGGGGTTCCTGGATGATGCGGGTGTTGAGGCGTATAGTATCGCACTGCCGCCCCCACGACCGTGGGGGAGAACACCCTCCGCCCCGACCAGCCCTATGCCCGACCCGACCGACCCGCAAGTAGTGTGGCACCAGCACGCCGTGACCCGCGAGCTGCGCGAGCAGCAGTCCGGTCACCGCGGCTTTGTGCTGTGGTTCACCGGCCTGAGCGGGTCGGGCAAGAGCACCATCGCCGGGGCGGTGGACCAGCTGCTGTTCGCCAAGGGCGTGCGGACGTACCTGCTGGACGGCGACAACGTGCGGCACGGCCTCAACGCGGCGCCGAAGATGCTCTCCGAACGCTACGGCGACGAGTTCGCCCAGCGGTTCGGCCTCGGGTTTGGCAAGCAGGACCGTGAGGAGAATATCCGCCGGATCGGCGCGGTGGCCGGTTTGTTCGCCGACGCCGGCGTCGCAACCCTGACGGCGTTTGTCAGCCCCTACCAAGCCGACCGGGACGCGGTGCGAGCCAGCCTGCCGGAGGGGGATTTTATCGAAGTGTTTGTCGACACCCCACTCGAGGTGTGCGAGAGCCGCGACCCCAAAGGGTTGTACAAGAAGGCCCGGGCGGGCGAGATCAAGGGCTTTACCGGCATCGATGACCCCTACGAGGCGCCGGTCGCTCCGGAGCTGCGGCTGGCGACCGCGGAAAAGGATATTACTTCACTAGCAGATGAGGTGGTCCAGTACCTGCGCCGGTCAGGAAAGATTTGCCAAAAGCAGGATTAATAGTGCGCTAACGATTTGACACCTGCCGAGTCGGAAGAGTAGACTACCCGGCCGCAAGGGACGCGTGGCGCCAATGTTTCCTGACGGAACACCCACCGGATGCTTGCTCTCCCCACAATTGGCGCCGGTTTTGCGGTTGGACAGACGGATCCTGCTGCGGTTGATTGACCCGTGACACTCGATTGGACCGCGCTCGCTGAAGCGCGACGAGTGCAGCTGGCGAAACAACCATGAATATGTCTTTGGCGGGACGTCCCTATCTACGGAGGGTTTAGATTTGCCGCCCCTATCGAACCAGCGCCGCGTTTCGTCTTACGCAACCGAAGCCGACAGCTTCGCGGCCCCCATGCCTTGCCTCGCGTCGCGGATTCAGAGCCGCATCGAACGCCGGCTGGGTGATCGGATCCAGGGTCTGAGGGTTAGCGTTGATGACAAACACGTTACGCTAGCGGGGCGATGCGCCACCTACTACTCCAAGCAGCTGGCTCAGCACGCGGCGCTCGGTGTGCTCGAGGACGAGCGGCTAGAGAACGAGATCCTGGTGGGTCTGCTCCACTAGCGATAGCTTTAATCCGGTGAGCGTTGCGCTGGCTACTGCCCGATCTATACGGGATCAGGCTGCGCTGACGGCGTGCTAGCAGCTCTCTCCCCGTTCACCGGCTTCTAGGGCTCGCGCCGCGATTTCGTTAATCAGCGCGGACAGCGGTTCTTCCCCTAGGAGCAGTCGCATCTCGATCTCGACCGCCCACAGCGGCCGCTGACCGAGTTCTTCCGATTGCACCTTCGCCAGGTCCTTGTGGGTGCAGAGCACCAACTCCGCCGGCTCGGCGTCGGCGGTGATCTTCTCAATATCTTCACGCGTGTAGCGGTGATGGTCGGGAAACTCGCGCCAGGCGACCACCTCGCCGCCTAGTTCTTCTACCGTGCGACGGAACGCGGCTGGGTTTCCAATCCCGCAGAACGCAGCGACACGTCTGCCGGACGCCGCGGCCAGTTCTGCCTGGGCGCCGGCGGCGTTTATGAGCCGCTGCGGCGCGTGGGCGGCTTCGCACCACAGTGCTTCCGGCGCGGCCTGTGCTACCCGCCGCCTGATCGCCTCGCGGTCGGGCTCGCTAGCCATGTCGGCCCGCGTCAGGCAGACCACGTCTGCGCGCCGGAGCGACCCGACCGGCTCCCGCAGCAGGCCTCGTGGGAGGAGGTGTCCATGCCCGAACGGGCAGGTGGCGTCCAGCAGCACGATGTCCAGGTCGCGGCCCAGCCGGCGGTGCTGGAAGGCGTCGTCCAGCAGGAGCAGCTGCGACTCCAGCTCCTCGATCGCGATTGCCGCCGACGCGACCCGGTCTGGGTCCTGCACGTGCGGCACATCGGGCAGCGACTCCTCGAGCTCGATCGCCTCGTCGTTCAGGCCGCCTTCTTCGGCGCCGTAGCCGCGGCTCAGGATCGCCACCCGGACGTGCTGCTCGCGGAGCCGACGGGCGACCCACTTGACCATAGGCGTCTTGCCGGTGCCGCCGACCGTTAGGTTGCCGATGCTGATCACGGGAACCGATGCCCTCGTCACCGCGTCGGAAGAGTGGTCGTACCTCCGGTTGCGGGCGGCCACTACCGCGCGGTAGGGCCACTGGGCGCCCCACAGCCCGGCCCGCAACGCCGCCGCAACGGGGCCGCGCCGACGGCCGCTGACCAGGTCGTGGAAGAATTGCTCGTTCAAGGGCGAATAGGGAAGCGGCGGGGACTGAACCGACCCGGGGGACTCCCGGCAGGGCCCCATGGTAGGGGGCCGGGCGGCTGTGGGCCAGATTGACCCGCGTCCGGCCCGCACCAGCAGCCGAGGCGGCACAACCCCTCGGCGCCGCGCTCGCCGGGCTGAGCCCCGCGGCCGCCCGCCGCGTGGCCGCCGGCCGTCAGGCGGTATAATCGAAGAAAGCCCGCGACTCCCAGCCCCCTCCGCATGCCCAAGCTCCCCGCCGCTCTCGAACGCTCCTCTATCCTGCAGGCAATCCGCTCGGCCGACGAGGGGCCGCAGGTAGTGGAGTACGACCGCTACGTCACCGACCATATCCGGCGGACCGGGCGGGCCGTTCAGGCGACCGAGATCGCCTACGCGATGATGGGGCTAGCGGTCGGCTGGCTGGTGTTCCTGCTGACCGCGGCGGTGGCCGAGCACTGGCTCACCCAGCGGGGCTTCTCGGACGCGTTCCGATACGTGCTGTTCGCCGCCGCGATGCTGGCCACCGGCTGGTATGCCAAGACGCTGCTGTGGCCGCTGGTCACCGGACGCATCAACCCGCTTTACACGGCCAAGTCGATCGAGGAGAGCGCCCCGTCGCTCAAGAACAGCCTGATCAACCTGCTCACGCTCCGCGGCAGCGGTCGGCCGCTCCCGCCCGCGGTGCTGGCCACCCTGGAGCAGCAGGCCGCCGAGGGGATCTCTCGCGCGCCGGAAGAGGCGGTCGTCGACCGCTCGCGCGTGGTCCGCATGGCGGCCGTGATGGTCGGCCTGCTGGCGGCGGTCGCCGTGTACACGCTGGCGTCGACCAAGGACCCGTTCACCACCGCCGCGCGGATTGTCGCACCGTGGGCCAAGATCGCCCCGCCGAGCCGCGTCCGCATCACCGACGTCACCCCCGGCGACACGACGCTGGTCGAGGGCCAGACGCTGGACATCGAGGCCCGTGTCGACGGGCTCGCCGATGGCGAGCAGGTCGACGTGGTGCTCACCTCGGACGACGGCCAGCGGCTGGACGACCGCCAGCCGCTGACGTTCGATGAGGGCGTCAACCGCTTCACGCTGTCGCTGCCGACCCTCGCCGAGCCCGGCAAGCGGGCCGGACTGTCGGGCCGTGTGCGGTACCGCGTCGAGGCCGGCGACGGCCGCACCCCCACGTTTGTTGTCAACGTGCTGCCCGCTCCGGCCATTGTGGTGGGCTCGGTCGACTACCGCTTTCCTGCCTACACGGGCCTGTTGGACTACACGCAGGAGAAGTCGGGCGACCTCCGCGCCATCGAGGGGACCCGCGTCACGCTGCACGCCCAGGCGAACACCACGCTCGAGAGCGCCTACGTTGACTTCGACGCCGACGGCAGTCGCGACCTGCAGATGGAGGTTGAAGGCGACTCCGCCACGGTCAGATTCGACCTCGCGCTCCGCGACGACCGCCAAACCCCAAAGCACGGCGGCTACGTGCTGCGGCTCAAGACTGCCGGCGGCCTCACCAACGCCAAGCCGGCCAAGCACGCGATCGAGGTGTACCCGGACTACCCCCCGGAGGCCGAGCTGACCGCCCCGGAAGAGCCCGAGCTCACGATCCGGCAGAACGACACCGTCGACATCCGCGGCACGGCCCGCGACCCCGACTTCGGCCTGTCCGACGTGCGGGTGTTCGCCGAGCGGGACGGCCGCCGGGTGCTGCACAAACGGCTGCTCACGCGCACGTTCCGCGGCAAGTACGAGGCCCAGTACGCCTTCACCCCCACCGACCACGGTTTGCGTGCCGGCGATGTGGTGGAGTACTGGCTCGAGGCCTCCGACAACCGTCAGCCGGAGCCGCAGACCGTGGTGACCCGTCGGCAGACCTTCCGCATCGCATCGCCCGACGCTCGTGGCGACCGCCGGCGAGAGGAAATGGCCGACGCGGGCGACACCGGCGACGCCGGGCAGGACAGTCAGGACCAGCGCCAGCCCGGCGAGAACGGCGGCGAGGCAGACGAGGGCGATCCCAGCGAAGAAGGCCAATCGCCCGATGGACAAAACGGCGAAGGCGGGGAGGGCCAGCCGCAGGACCAGAATCAGCAGCCGACCGAGGGCGACCGCCAGCAGGGCGAGCTGCAGCGCGGCCAGGGCGGGGAAGAGCAGGACGCCGAGAACCAGCAGGGCCAGGGCGATTCGAACCAGCAGCAGGGCGACTCCAATAAGCCGAGCGAGACCGGCAGCCAGCAGCAGCCCGAGGGCGAGGAGGGCAACGAGCAGCAGGAGCAGGGTTCCAACGAAGGGGGCGATGGCCTGCAGACCCAGGATCGCGGCGCCGCGCCCAACTCGGAGAACCCACAGCAGGGGCAGGATAGCGGCAACGAGCAGTCGTCCGGCGAGAACAACGGCCAGTCTTCCGGCGGGCAGAACGACAGCCGCCGCAACAGCGGCCAGCAGAACCGCCAACGGGGCGCCGGCGGCAACGAGTCCGGCAAACAGGGCGGGTCGCACGTCAAGCCGGAAGACAACGCCTCGGGCGGCGGCACGCCCACCCCGCAGGAGCAGCCGATCGATGATTCCGGCGCCGACGACGGCGAGGCCTTCGAGCGGATGCTCGAGCACATGCAGCAGGAAGGTCAGCAGGGCAAGCCCCGTGACGCCGCGCCGCAGGACCACCCCGCCGACAACGGCGAGAGTGCAGACCGTTCGGACGGCGCTGGCGCCGACACCATGGGCGGCGACCTGAACAACAAGCCCCAGGAAGACCAGGGCGGAGCCGAATCGAGCGAGGCGCCGGGCGGCAAGCAGCAGTCGCCGCGAGGCGATCAGTCGACCCCTGGGTCGGCCGGCAAGCCCAAGGGGTCGCCTACCATCGAGAACGACCGCGCCCCCACCGAGAAGTTCAAGGACAGCCCGGCCCCCGACAAGCAGAACAACGAGGAGGCGCAGTCGCCCGCGTCCGACAAGAACAAGACCGAGATGGACGAGCAAGGCGACCAGGGCGGCGAGAAGTCCGGCGCCGGCGCTGAGGGGGGAGGCCAACGCGGCGACCAGGAGGGAACCGGCAGCGCTGGGCAGAACACCGCGTCCGACGAGGGCGCCGGCCGCGCTTCCGAGCAGGGCCAGGGCGAGGCGGGAGAGCGCGGCGGCACAGACCAGGTCGCCGACCAGCAGACCGGCGAGCGGGGCCGCGACTCGGGCGAGGGCTCGACCCAGCAGCAGGGCCAAGGCGACAAGGCCGGCGGCGATCAAGCCGGCGAGTCGCAGGACCAGGCGGAAGGGGGGCGTTCGCCAGTACAGGCAACGCCGCAGCAGGAGGGCCAGCCTCGGCCCCGGCCCGCCGACAACAACCAGCAGCAGCCCTCCGACGCCAGTCAGCCCGGCCGCGGCGCACCAGGCCAGTCGCAGCAGGAGGGAACCGACGGCGACCAGTCGGACATCGGCGCCAGCGGCGCCCCGTCGACCGGCCCGACCGAGGGGGGCGACGTCGGCGGCGACAAGGCCAACCTCGACTACGCCCGGCAGAAGACCGACCTGGTGCTGGAGCGGCTGGCCGACCAGCTCAAGAAGGACGAGGTCGACCCGGACCTGCTCGACAAGCTCGGCTGGAACGAGGACCAGCTGCGGCGGTTCGTCCAGCGCTGGAACCAGCGGAAGCAGGCCGCCCGGCGGCCGAACAGTTCCAAGGCCCAGGCCGAGCTCGACGACGCGCTGCGTGGGCTAGGAAGGTTGCCCGGCAGCCCGGCCAGCCAAACCGACCGCACGGTCGACGAGCTCCGCAACAACGCCGGCGCCCGCAACGCCCCCGCGCCGCTGAAGTGGCGCGAGCGGCTGCAGCGGTACAACCAGGGCGTGAGCGGGGGCGTGGAGTAGCGGCGCCGTAGGCTGTGTGACTCGCTGCACGGTTACGGCAATGGAAGTTAACACGCGCCGATGTCGCTTTGCGCTCGTTACCTCCATCCTCATTGCTCCCCTCGATCGTCGGAACGGCCGTCCACGCTGCCTTGCAACTGCTCCAGAGCTTCGGATGCCTCTTCGCCGATCTCGTCCAAGTCACCGAACTCGTCTACCTGGCCGTGTTTGGAGAGTATCTGGCGGATTGCGCGGGAGTGTGACTCATCGTCGCCGACGAGCCTAGCGAGCGGGAAATGGGCCCAGACCTGAACTCGTTCATCCTCATCTGAGCAAGCTGCTCCAAGCAACGGAATCGCGGGCGCCGCTGCCTGTCCCATTTCAGCCAGAAACTGTGCTGCGTGCATACGCTCGGAAGCAAGCCGGAAGCTGCCGAAACGCTGCAGCGAGCGGACATGCGATTCGACGCTGTTCCAGTCGGGAGGTTCGAACTTCAATCCCGCCGTATCAAGCACTCCGAGGAGGAAGTAGAGCTGTGCCGACTCCGCGTACTCATCAATCGGGCGCTGGTCGAGATAGCTCATGAGTTCGCTCAGATGGCCACCACATCGCAGACGCTCGGCAATGCCCGCAAGCTCCTCCATTTGTGCGGGCGTTGCGTCCGCTAAGAATGCGTCGACCTGGGCATCAGACTGGTGGATGCCGAACCTCCGAGAAGCGTCGATGAGGTAGTCGAGCTTTCGTGGCAGGTCTATGTGATTGTCCATTCGGCTGCGAAGAGTTGGTGGCGGCGAGTCTCTGGGGGTGTGAGCCGTGGGGGAACACGCGAGTCTAGCAGCTCTTCAAAACGTATCGCTAGACCGCAGTTCTCGAAGCCCCCGTAGGGCGCCAGAGTCGCCTGTGCGCTCGCCAGATGGCGTTATTCGCCCAGCGGGCTGTTCTCCGCTTGGCTCAATGCGAAGCCACATGATGGACAGAAGCTGGCGTTGGCGGGGAAGGGGTTGCTGCAATTGGGGCAGGCGGTCATCGCTTGGCCCTGCTGCAGCAAAGGTGAGTTCACCCTGAAGGTGACAAACTTCCACTCGCCGTCTGACTTCTTCATCTTGGCCACGACATCTCCGGCTCCGTTTTCGAACGTTGCGCTGTACGTCACATCGTAGTACGCGGCGCCATTGTCGTATCGGTAGTTAACGCTGCGCAACGACTTTGATTCCAGCCGTCCAAGTCGATTCTTGATCATTTTGCCTACAGCAACGTACTGCTCCCTAGTCGACGCGTCACGCAGCTCTTGCGTTGTCGCTGAATCGTAGGTGCTGGCTAGCGTGTCGGCCTCGATCGCGGCGAACAGAGCATCGATCCGGGGCGACACCGCCGCGTCGGCGTTGGTGAAGCCAGAGTAGATGAGGGCGACGCAGGAGCCAACGGTTAGCAAACCCAATGCCGCTACGGCCGCGAGCGCTAGGAAGACTAGTTTGGGTTTCGACATTGGAGTGGCTCCAGCAGGCTGCCCAGCGGCGATGCATCGAGTCACCGAATGTAGGTCCTGGGCGCTGGGCGTGAAAGGGCGCTGAAGTGCCGCGGCCGCACGCCCAGCTTCACACGGCGACCGCCCTGGGCTAGGGGAGGGAGTGCTACTATGGTCAACTAGTAGTCCCACGCTGCGTTCCCCCTCATCGCAATCCGACCATGCCCCAGCCGATCCCGCGGTACCTTGTCCCGTTCCACCCCAAGAAGATCCCGCACCACTTTGTCGATGTGCTGGTGATCGGCGGCGGCATCGCCGGGCTGCGGGCGGCCATGCAGGCGCCGGCGGACCTGTCGGTGCTTATAGTCACGAAGGACGTCGAGCGGGAGTCCAACAGCACCTACGCGCAGGGCGGCATCGCCGGCGTGCTGGACGCCACCGACGATTTCTCGAACCACGTCGAGGACACGCTCACCGCCGGCGCCAACCTGTGCGACCGCGGGGTGGTCGAGATGGTGGTCCGCGAGGCGCCCGCGCACATCCGTCAGCTCATCGAGTGGGGGGCGCGGTTCGACACCGCGCCCGACGGCGACCTGCTGCTCGGCCGCGAGGGGGGGCACAGCCACAACCGGATTGTGCATGCGCTGGGCGACTCGACCGGCCGCGAGATCATGCGCGCCATGTGGACCCACGCCAAGCAGGTGATGGGCGCCCAGGTGTGGCAGAACACGTTCACCATCGACCTGCTCACCCACCCCGGCCCTGACGGTCCGGAGGAGTGCCGCGGCGCGCTGGTGTGGAACCCCTACCACGGCAAGACCTTCATCTGGGCCAAGCAGACCATCCTCTGCACCGGCGGAGCGGGGCAGATCTTCCGCGAGACCACCAATCCGCCGGTGGCCACCGGCGACGGCCACGCGATCGCGTTTCGGGCCGGCGCCGAGCTGGCCGATATGGAGTTCATGCAGTTCCACCCCACGGTGCTGTACATCGCCGGCAGCAGCCGCAGCCTGGTAACCGAGGCGATGCGCGGCGAGGGCGCGGTGCTGCTCGACTCCGAGGGCCGCCGCTTCATGCCCGAGTACGACCAGCGCGCCGAGCTCGCCCCCCGCGACGTGGTGAGCCAGGCGATCGTCGCGCAGATGGAGAAAACCAAGCACCCGAACGTGTACCTCGACCTCAGCCACCTGGACGCCGCGTTCGTCAAGCAACGGTTCCCGGGCATCGCCAAGACCTGCTTGGAGTTCGGCATCGACATCACCAAGGACCGCATCCCGGTGCGGCCCGGCGCGCACTACATGCTGGGCGGCGTGGTGGTGGACGAGCACGGCGCGTCCAGCCTGCCGCGGCTGTGGGCCGCGGGCGAGGCGACCAGCAGCGGCCTGCACGGCGCCAACCGGCTGGCGTCCAACAGCCTGCTGGAGGGGCTGGTGTACGGCGCGCGGGCCGGCCGCGCCGCGTGCGACGCCGCGCTCGGCGAGGACGACAGCTTCCGCGCCATCCCGCTCGAGAACCCGGCTGTCGAGCCGAAGGCGGAGCTCCTGGACCTGCAGGACATACGCAATTCGCTCAAGGCGCTCATGTGGCGGCGGGCCAGCGTGTGGCGGGACCAGGGTGGGCTGGACGAGGCCGACGGCAACCTCGAGAGCTGGCGGCGGTACGTGCTGCCCCGCCAGCTGATCGACCCGGCCGGCTGGGAGCTGCAGAACATGCTGGTCGTGGCGGAGCTGATGATCCACGCCGCCCGCCAGCGGACCGAGTCGCGGGGCGTGCACCTGCGGACTGATTTTCCGGAGACCGACCCGGCCTGGCGGCGGCGGATCCTGCTGCGGCTGGAGCAGGGGCAGATCGCCTCGCGGCTGGACGAGCCGTTGTAGGGGTCGGGTCTCGGGTCTCGGAGAGGCGCGCTCTCACGCTCCTCTTCTTCTGAATCCCGGCGCCCCAAGCCCGATACCCGCTGCCCCGAACCCTCCCGGCGGCCCGTGCGTAGCCAAAGAAGCCTGTAAGAGTAGGGCGGTATAGACAATTCGGGCCCAGACCGATTAGGCTGCTGGGCTTACTGGGGGCTGCCCGCCCCGGCTTCTACCGCCGGGAAGCCCCCAGCGGTTCGGCCGGGCGTCCTGCCCGGCCACAGGCGTAGTGAGCATTCCGCTGGCCGCCCGTCCTCTGACGGCGTGTGCCCCGGGCGGCTCGTTGCGCCCCCGCCCACACACGAGACCGACCGAGACCTCCACAGGGAGCTGCCCGTCGATGAGCACGAGCGAGCAAAACGGCTCGGCCGCCGAGCCGATGATCGAGGCCGTTGGCCTGTCTAAGTTCTACGGCGATTTCGCCGCGACACGCGACGTGTCGTTCACGATCAACCGCGGCGAGGTGGCCGCCTTCCTGGGGCCCAACGGCGCCGGCAAGAGCACCACCATGAAGCTGCTGACCGGCTACCTGGCGCCGTCCGCCGGCTCGGCCCGCATCGCCGGGCACGACGTCGCGACCGACCGGCTGACCGCTTCGCGGCGGCTGGGCTACCTGCCCGAGAACGGCCCGCTGTGGCACGAGATGACCCCCCGCGGTCTGCTCAAGTTCATCGGCGAGGCCCGCCAGATGCCCTCCGACCGGCTGCGGCAGCGGACCGAGGAGGTGATCGAGCTGTGCAACCTGCAGGCGGTGCTCGGCAAGCCGGTGGGCAAGCTCTCCAAGGGCTACAAGCAGCGGGTCGGCATGGCGCAGGCGTTGCTGCACGAGCCGGACGTGCTGATCCTCGACGAGCCGACCTCCGGCCTGGACCCCAACCAGATCCGCGACGTGCGGAGCCTGATCCGCAAGCTGGGCGAGACCAAGACCATCCTGCTGAGCACGCACATCCTGCAGGAGGTCGACGCCATGTGCAACCGCGTGGTTTTCATCGACGAGGGCCGGGTCGTGTTCGACGGCGCGCCAGCGGAGATGACGCAGCAGGGCGCCTCGATGGACGAGCGCTTCCACCAGCTCACCGGGGCGAGCGCCGGGGTGTAGGGATCGGCTCCCCGAGCCGATGCTCGGAGCTCCTGACAGCGCCTCCGTCTGCCGCTAACAGCCAATAGCCAACAGCTAACAGCTACCAAGCCATGAACCCGACCGTTATCAAAGCGATCTTCAAACGCGACTTCATCAGCTACTTCTCGAACCCGACGGGCTACGTCTTTATCGGCGTGTTCGTGGTGCTGAGCTCGGTGGCCGCGTTCTGGCCACCGGCGTTCTTCAGCAACAACCTGGCGAACCTCGACCAGCTCAGCGAGTGGATGCCGTTCATCCTGATCATCTTCATCCCGGCGATCACGATGAGCATCTGGGCGGAGGAGCGGCGGCAGGGCACCGACGAGCTGCTGCTGACGCTGCCCGCCAGCGACTTCGACGTGGTGCTTGGCAAGTTCAAGGCGGGCGTGGCGATCTTCCTGGTCGCGCTGCTGTTCTCGATGTTCTCCATCTTCCTGGTGTTCTCCTACGGCCTCGGCTCGCCGGACGTGGGGCAGTTCCTGTGCACCTACCTGGGGTACTTCTTGGTGGGCGTCGCGATGCTGGGCATCGGCATGGTGGCGTCGTTCCTGACCAGCAACCTGACAGTCGGCTTTATCCTGGGCATGCTGTTCAACCTACCGCTGGCGCTGGCCGGGCAGGCGGACGCGTTCATCTCCAACCGCACGGTCGTGCAGGCGATCCGCCAATGGAGCGCGGCCGAGCAGTTCGCGGACTTCTCCCGCGGCGTCGTGACGCTCAGCGGCATCGTGTACTTCGTCAGCATCGCGCTGGTCGCGTTGTACCTCTGCATGGTGCTGATCGGCCGCCGCCACTGGGCCGGCAGCGAGCAGGGCGAGTCGCTCGGGTCGCACTTCTTCCTCCGCACGCTCGCGCTGCTGGTGACCGTCGGCGCCGTCAACATCTTCCTGTCCAACAACAACCTGTTCCGCTTCGACGCCACCGAGGGCGAGATCAACTCGCTGGCGGATAGCAGCCGCACGCTGGTGCGTGAGCTCGGCCGCGACGATGAGGTCAAACCGGTCAAGGTCGACGTGTTCGTCAGCCCCACCGTGCCCGCGGAGTACGCCAAACAGAAACGCGAGCTGCTGAGCACGCTGCAGGAGCTCGAGTCGATCTCCGGCGGCAAGGTCCAGGCCAACATCAACCAGATCGAGGTCTACAGCGAGGAGGCCACCGTGGCCGAGCAGGCCTACGGCATCGAGCCCCGCGAGGTGATCAGCACCGTGCAGGGCGCGCAGTCCCAGGAGGAGATCTTCATGGGCGCCGCGATCACCAGCGGCCTGGACAAGGTGGTTGTGCCGTTCTTCGACCGCGGCGTGCCGGTGGAGTACGAGCTGGTCCGCTCGATCGCGACCGTCGCGCAGCAGGAACGCAAGAAGGTCGGCGTGCTGAAGACCGACGCGCCCCTGATGGGCGGCTTCACCATGCAGGGCCCCACCGAGGAGGCCCTCATCATCACCGAGCTCAAGAAGCAGTACGACCTGGTCGAGATCGACCCGGCCAACCCGATCACCGAGAAGGTCGACGTGCTGCTGGCCGTGCAGCCCAGCTCGCTGAGCCCGGAAGCGATGGTCAACTTCGTCGAGTTCGTCCGCTCCGGCCAGCCGGTGGCGATCTTCGAGGACCCGCTGCCCGGCATGATCGCCGGCGTGCCCGGCACCGCGCAGCCCAAGCAGGCCGGCGGTCCGATGGCGATGTTCGGCGGCGGGCAGCCCGAGCCCAAGGGCGACATCAACCAGTTGTGGGACGTACTCGGCGTGCGGCTCAACGGCGCCGAGCTGGTTTGGCAGGGGTACAACCCCTACCCGGTGTTCGGCGCGTACTGGAACCCCCAGTGGGTGTTCATCGATGGCAACAACGGCGCGCTGCACCCGTTCAGCACCGATGACCCGATCAGCTCCGGGCTGAACCAGCTGCTGTTCTTCTACGCCGGCGGCCTCAGCAACATGGGCCGCGAGGACGTCACTTTCACCAACCTGGCGGTCACCGGTGACCAGACCGGCGTGGTGCCGGCGTCCTCGCCGGGGCCGATCCTGATGAGCGGCGACCTGACCCCCGCCCACCGCCCGACCGGCAAGTCGTACATCCTGGCCGCCCACGTCCGCGGCACCGTGGCCGAGGACGAGGACCTGCAGCTCGAGGAGAGCGTCAGCGACGAGGAGCTGGCCAAGGCCCAGGAGGAGCTGACCGCCGAGTCAGACGCGGCCGACGAGAAGAAAGAAATGAAGGAGCCGGTCAAGTTCAACGCGGTGGTGGTGGCCGACATCGACTGCCTGTCCGACCAGTTCTTCGACCTGCGTCGCGCCGGTGAGGACGACATGGTCGTGAAGTGGCGGATCCAGAACGTGGCGTTCGTGCTCAACGCGCTCGACTCGCTCGCCGGCGACGACCGCTTCATCGAGCTGCGGAAGCGGGCCAAGAACTACCGGACGCTGGAGCAGATCGAGCAGCAGACCGCCGACTACCGCGCGGCCTCGCAGAAGCAACAAGAGAAGTTCCAGGCCGACGCGAAGGCCCAGATCGAGGAGGCCGGGCGGAGCTTCGAGAAGGCGATCGCGACCATCGAGTCCCGCACGGACCTCTCGCCGATCGAGAAGCAGCTGCTGCTCGAGGAGACCCGCATCCGCGAGTCCCGCAAACGCGACGTCAAGATCAAGCGGCTGGAGGACGAACGCGACACGCAGGTCCGCCAGAACGAGCGCGAGCTGGCGGCCAAGATCCGCGGCGTGCAGGGATCCTACAAGATGGCCGCCGTGCTGGTGCCGCCCATCCTGCCGATCCTGCTGGCCGCCTGGGTGTTCTTCCACCGCCGGCAGCAGGAGAAGGAGGGCGTGGCCCAGAGCCGCCTGCGTTACGGGAGCAAGGAAGGCAAGAAAGAGGGCCCCACGGCCGCCTGACGCAAATCCCACCGGCGCCCGCGGGCGACACAGCCACCACAGTTCACAGAAGTTCGAACCTGATTGACCGCCAAAGCGGCCGCTGACGAACCACTGAAGAAGCCATGAACGAATCGAGCAAGACCGTCACCTTCCTGGCCGTCGCCGCGGCGGCCTGCCTTGCGGCCTACCTGAGCGTGCCCAAGTCGGCCGAGTTCAACGCCGACGACGAGGTCGGGCGTCAGCTCACCAAGGCCTTCGATGTCGACAAGGCGGACCGGATGAAGATCACCCGCTTCGACGAGGACGCCGCCAGCCTCAGCAAGTTTGAAGTCGCCCGCGATGGCAACTTGTGGACTATCCCGTCCAAGGGTGGCTACCCCGCCGACGCGCAGACCCAGATGGCCGAGGCCCGCACCGGCGTGCTGGACCGCGAGATCCTGCGGGTCGTGACCGGTAACCCGGCCGAGCACGCCACGTACGGCGTGGTGGACCCCGAGTCGCCCAAGCTGGACGCCGGCCAGACCGGCGTGGGGACCCGGGTCACCGTGACCGGCGAGGAGGACGGCCCGCTGGTCGACCTGATCATCGGCCACGAGGTCAAGGACTCGGACGGCAACCACTTCGTCCGCCGCGCCAACCAGGACTTTGTCTACGTGGTGAAGATCAACCCGGAGGACTTCTCCACCACGTTCGAGGACTGGATCGAGGACGACCTGCTCAAGATCAGCCCCTGGGACATCGCCCAGGTTGAGATCAACGACTACTCGGCCGAGATGTACCTGAGCCAGCAGGGGGGCCTGGGCGTCGAGACCGACTACCGCACCGACATGACCCTCCGCTACGACGACAGCGACTCGAAGTGGGCGCCGGTCACCCTCAAGCAGGCCACCAACCCCCGCCGCGGCGTGTTCGAGGAGTTCACCCTTGGCGAGGACCAGGAACTGAACGCCGACAAGCTGGGCGACCTCAAGAACGCGCTGGACGACCTGCGGATCGTCGACGTCGCGAAGAAGCCCGCCGGCCTGTCGAAGGACCTCAAGGCCGGCGAAGATTTCATGCGCGACAACGAGGCGCTGCTGAGCCTCATCCAGCGCGGCTTCGCCCCCGTGGGCACGCAGTCCGGCGCGTCCGACCTGCTGGCCAGCTCGGGCGAGGTGATCTGCACCATGAAGGACGGCGTCGAGTACGTGCTCCGCTTCGGCAACCCCCAGGTCGAAACCGGCGCGGCCCCCGCCGAGGGCGACGCCGAGCGTGAGGCCGTCAACCGCTACCTGTTCGTCATGGCCCGCTTCAACGAGGACGCCATCGCCAAGCCCGAGCTGGAGGACCTGCCCGAGCTCCCCGAGACCGTCCAGGAAGCGGAGGCCCAGGAGGAGTCCGGCGACCCGACCGACGACGCCGAGGGCGACGTCGAGCAGCAGCCCGAAGAGCCCTCCGAGGAAAGCGAGGGCAACGACGACGGCGGTGAGGAAGCCGACGCCGAGCCGGACGCGTCGACCGAGGAGCTGACCGCAGAGCGGAAGGAGATCGAGCAACGCAACCAGCGCAAGCTGGACGAGTACGCCGACAAGGTCGCCGAGGGCAAGCAGAAGGTCTCGGACCTGAACGCCCGCTTCGGTGACTGGTACTACGTGATCTCGAACGACGTCTTCAAGAAGATCCACCTCAGTCGCGACGACGTGATCAAGCAGAAGGACGCCGACGAAGACGACGGCGGCGAGTCGGACGCCAGCCCCCTCGGCACCGCGGGTTCGGCCATCCCCGGGATGCCCAACTTCGGCGGCCTCGGCGCTCCGCCCGCCGACCAGCCCGCTGCCTCCGATGAGCCGACAGGCGAAGAGGCGACAACCGATGAGCCGACAGGCGAAGAGGCGACAACCGATGAGCCGACAGGCGAAGAGGCGACAACCGATGAGCCGACAGGCGAAGAGGCGACAACCGGCGAGCCGACAGGCGAAGAGGCTTCGAGCGACGAGCCTGCAGCCAGCGAGCCGGCAAGCGAACAACCCGCAGCCGACGGGTCAACTGCCGACGAGTCAGCAGGCGAAGAGCAGCCTCAGGGCTAGTGCTCCCTCCGCGGCACCCCTAGGCGGCATCCCATGAACGAGCTGCAAGAGGCCGCGTTTGAGCTCCGGATCGCCGACCTAAAGCGGCTGATCGCCGCCGGGCACGATGCCGCCGGCGGGCTGCTCGCGGCGAGCTCCGCGTATGATCCCGACCCTTCCGCGCAGCGGGAGGCCATCAGGCTGCTGATCGGCGCCGGCGTTCCGGTGAACGAGGCCGACAAGAACGGCGTGACGCCGCTGCACCGCGCGGTCCGGTTCCGGTCGCCGGCTGCCGCGGAGGAACTCATCACCCATGGCGCGGACGTGAACGCCGCTGATAAACGGAGCCGCGCCACGCCGCTGCACCGCACCGCCGTCAGCTCCGGAGCGCCGGCCACCGCCGGCAAGACCGACGCCGCGATCCGGCTGGCAGAGCTGCTCCTCGCCCACGGCGCCGACCCCCAGGCGACCAACAAGAGCGGCCAGACGCCGGGGGACCTCGCCCGGGACCAGCAGCTGCGGGCCGTGCTCCGGGCTGAGCGGGCGTAGCGGCCCGCCTCGACCCGGTAGAAACGCGCGCTGGCGCCCGCCCGGACGGGTGGTAGAATGGGGGCGTCTTCTCTGATTGGCTTCCGCGGCACGTGCTCCTCTCTTCTCATTTAGGAGTCCCCGGTAATGCAGCTTAAGCACACCGTTGTCTGGATCCTTGCGCTATCGTTGTTGTTCGCCACGGCGATCGTCGTCCTCGACCGGCTAACGGAAGGGACGCCGTGGAACCAGACCGTCACGTACCTGATGGTCGCCGTGTGGTTTGTGCCGATCAGCGTGCTGGCCTCGCGAGCGCAGCAGGCTGAACGGACGCAGCGGTCCTGACGCCCGTCAGAGTCGCAGCAACGGGCGCGCCGCGGTTCGTATCCTTGATTGGAGGTCGCGCAGTGAATCGACGAACGCTACTCGCAGCGGCGGGTCTCGCGGTAGGCGGCAACGCCGTGCACGGCGCGCCCGCTAAGGACACCGGACCGCCGCGGGCGATGCCGGGCATGTTCGATGTGGAGCTCGACAAAGAGTTCTCGCTGTCGATGCAATCGTCGCCGGTGGTGCAGGGCGGCGCCAGGTTCAGCCTGGTCAGCCTCGGCAAGTGCCGGCTGACCCTCGACGCCGACAGCCGTTTGCGGGCGAAGGTCCACGCCGCGGTTGTGCAGTACAGCGAGGTCGACTACTGGATCTCGTTGGCCGTTTACAACGAGCAGCAAGAGCTGCTCGGCGCCGCGGTGCACAAGGAAGCGATCCGCTACATCCGCCTGGGCGCTACCCCGACCATGCTGCCGGAGCTGGAGTTCGACTTCGGAGTGTCAAACAGGTTCAATGCCGTGTCGCGGATCGCGGCAGCCATCAGCGAGCGGGATGTCCCCGAGCCGGGGCAAGATTGACAACCCTGCGACGAATACGCGGTCAGACCAACACAACGCCCGTCATGGGGCGTTGGGATACCTTCGCCGACCCGCGTCGTCGCGTTCGCGGAGGACGGGAGGCGCACTGAACGCCGCGTCCGTGGGGCCGGCGTCACTAACCCTTACACGAAGGAGTTTCTGATGGGTGTGATCGGTTCGTTACTGATGGGCGTGGGGGCGATTGTGGCCATCGTGGGCGGCATCTGGGTGCTGGTCGTGGCCTTCCAGGAGAGCATCGTCTGGGGGCTGCTGAGCCTGTTCATCCCGTTTGCCGCGCTGGTGTTTGTCATCATGCACTGGAACAAGGCGGCCAAGCCGTTTCTGATTAACGTAGCGGGCGCCGTCCTGATGTTTGTCGGGGCGTTGATCGCCGGCCCGTCTCCGGACCTCGGGCCGCCCGCGGTCGGCGTGCACACCGCCGCGCCACAAGTTCTGCCTTGCTAGGCCTGCGGCTTGGGGCAACTCGCTTAGAGGACGAGTACCTTCTTCTCACAACAGCGGCCGCGGCCGGCGTGCTAACGTCGGTCGCGGCCGCTTCTTGCTTAACACGCCACGTCGGGCAGAATCTGGACGCGGGTGGGGGCTAGAGCAAGCAGTCGCCGAAATTGGCGCCGACGCGGTGGCCTCCGCACGGACGATGGGTTGTTCGCCACCTACCAGACGCCATCGGGCGAACGCGCATGCTGCGGCGCCGATCCCACAGTCTGGCGGGACTGGGCTAGCTGATCTGGCAGGGAACGGCTTACCGGCAGAAACCTACCAGCAGCACGACACCTGCCGCCCGGCTCGGGGTTGTATCAACTGGGGCGAAGCTTTGCGCCGAGGTGTTGTCTAGGCGATGATCGCCTAATCCGTCACGCGTCGCGCGGCCAACGCGGTGCGATTGAGACCACTAATGCTGCTGCCCGTTCCAGATGTTGCTTCAACGGCGCTTTCTCATGATTAACGCGCAGTGCTCTCACGGGCCAGCGCATCAATCAGTAAGTCGATTGGTCACGGGCCTGCAGGGCTGCTACAGTGGTGGGGACCGAAAACGCGGCGCTGGCCTTTGGCGCTGTTTTTGATTCCCGCCCGCCGCCTCTGCCGGCGCCCTCGCTGAGAGCCGCGATCCTCCCCGGATCGCACTAACCAACTCGCAGCGGCTAATCCCACAGGTAGATCCATGGATCGCGATTCTCATCGGTGGCGTAACCTCCTGCTAACGACCCTCCTCACCGCAACGCCCGCCTGGGCCAACAACCCCGCGGCGACGCCAGACGCCGGCGCCGCCGAACCGCCGGCGGCAACGGCGGCGCCGGGCGCGCCGATCCAGTTCAGCTTCTCGGGCGCCGAGTGGCCGACCGTGCTGGAGTGGATGGCCGAGAACGCGGGCCTGTCGCTCGACCTGACCGACGTGCCGCCCGGCACCTTCAGCTACATTGACGATCAGCGGCACACGGTGCCGGGGGCGCTGGATGTGCTGAACGGCTACCTGCTACCGCGCGGCTACGTGCTGCTGCGGCGCGACCAGTTCCTGGTGGCGATGAAGACCGACAACCCTGTGCTCGCGAACCTGATCCCGACCGTGCCGGCGTCCACGCTGTCCGAGTACGGCGACAACGAGCTGCTGCGGATCGTCGTGCCGGTGAAGGGCTTCCAGCCGCAGGAGGTGGCGGAGCAGATGCTGCAGCTGCTCGGCCCACGCGGCATGGCGGCGCCGCTCGACTCGTCGGGCGCGATGGTGCTGCAGGGCTTCGGCAAGAGTCTCCGCGAGGCGGTGGAGCTGCTGGCCTCGGCCGAGCCGCCCCCGGCGGACGACGAGCTGATCTTCCGCTCGTTCGCGCTGAACAACGTGGCGGCGTCGGACGCCGAACGCCAGATCCAGAACCTGTTCGGGCTCGGCACCAACCCGTTCCAGGCCGCCATGCAGCGCCGCGCACAGTGGCAGCAGCAGCGGCGGGGCCGCGGCCGTGACGACCGCGGCGGCGTCGATCAGGGCAACCAGCCCGCCTCGCCGACGCCGCTCGTGCAGGAGATGGCGATGAACATGAAGGTGTCGGCGCTCCGGCACACCAACAGCCTGCTGGTCACGGCGACCCCCGCCGCGATCAAACTCGTCGAGAGCATCCTCGAAACGATCGACGTCCCCTCGCCCGACGGCCGCGCGTCCGCCTTCACCAGCAACACGCCCGAGCTCCGCGTCTACACCGTCGAGAACGCCGACGAGGACGACGTCGCGGAGACCGTCGACTCGGTCATCCCGGGCGTGGTGATCAACGAGGACGGCCGCAACAACAGCATCCACGTGCTCGCCACGCCGGCCGAGCACGCCGAGATCGAGCAGCTGATCACCACCATCGACTCGGGCGGCATGGGCGCCGGCGTCGAGGTGATCCCGCTCTCGCAGTCCGACCCGCAGATGATGAGCGAGCTGCTGGCGCAGCTGTTCGACAACGAGGACCGGGACGACCGCCCGGTGATCACGCCCAACTTCCGGAACCGCTCGCTGATCGTGCGCGGCTCGTCCGCGCAGGTGGCGGAGATGAGGAAGGCGTTGACCTCGTTCCAGGAGGGCGAGGGGCTTGCCCTCGGCGGCGACAGCAGCCGCTTCCGCCGCCTGCCGCTGTCCGGCAGCGGCGAGGCCGAGCGGGTCGCCCGGGTGGTGAAGGAGCTGCTCGAGGCCGACGACGAGTTCGACAATCAGATCCGCGTGGTGGCCCCCGGCGGCGGCAATGGCGAACAGTCGCACGCGAGCGACGACCTCCGCCGCGCGCCGGTCGACACGGCCAAGCGGCGCTCCGAACACGGCGCCTCGGCGACGATCAAGTCGATAGCCTACGAGACGGACGCGCAGGGGCGGGTTGTGTTCGCCGTTGCGAAGCAGCCGGCCGCGAGCCCTGCCGCGCCCGCCGCCGATCAGCAGGCCAGCGAGAACCCTGACGCGAATGGCGAGCGGGTCACCATCGAGGTCCGCGGCGACGAGCTGCTGATGTACTCCAACGACGGCGTCGCGCTCGACCAGGTCGAGAACACCATCCGCGAGCTCGTCCGCCAGATGCCCGCCCGCAAGCGGTGGACCGTGTTCTTCCTCCGCGCCGCCCCGGCGGAGACTACCGCCCAGACGCTGGTCGAGCTGCTCCGCGGCGACGCCTACTCCGACGTCATCGTCGGCTCGGGCCCCGACTACGGCTTCTCCAGCTCCGAGACCCAGACCATGCGGATCGTGCCCGACGCCCGCACCAACTCGCTCTTTGTGAGCGGGCCAGAGGAACGCGTCGCGCGGGCGGAGCGGTTCCTCAAGTTCCTCGACACGACCGAGCTGCCCGAGTCGCTCCGCGACCGCGTGCCCCGCTCGATCCAGGTCGAGCACGCCGACGCCAACGATGTCGCGCAGATCATCCGCGAGCTGTACAAGGACTTCATGGTGGACCCGGCCGCGGAGGCCCGCGCCGCCCGCCGCGACGACCGGCGGGGCGACCAGCGGCGGGCGTCGGTGTCCGCCACGCAGTCGCAGTCACCCGGCCTGCGGCCGCTCGGCATCCAGCTTACGCTGGCCGTCGACGAGGCCGCCAACACGCTGCTGGTCTCGTGCAACGACCAGCTCTTCCAGCAGATCAGCGAGCTTGTCGACGAGCGGGACACGGCCGCCCAGAAGTCGCAGCCGGTGGTGCGCGTGCTGCAGATGTCGCCCGGCACGGCCGAGAGCATCCGCGCGGCGCTCGACGGCCTGGCCCAGCCAAGCGACGCCGAGCCGACACGCGACGACCGCCGCCGGCGAGAACGCTCCCGCCGCTAGGCGGGCGCAGGCGGCGTCAGTTTTGTTTCGTAGAGGCGGTGGCCATCCCGGCGCCGATCGCCACTCCCAACGCTACCCCAATGGCGATGTTGCCCATCGCCGCCCCCAACCCCGCGCCGATCGCGACGCCTGCAGCGAGCCAGGTGGGGTTGAATCCGTTGGACTTTTCAGGGGAGGCTCCGCTCATCGCTCTCTCCTCGTCGGTCCTGTCCGTTGCTCCGCGGCGGCCATGGTCGGCTCCGCTAGGTGGTTAGCAGGTATTCGACCCGCACAAGCGAGTCTTGCCACGGCTACCCCACGACGTAGCGGAATAGCTGGTCCGGCGGTGCGTTGTGGGGGATCGACAGGCTGACCCGCAGGTCCCACAGGATCGCTTCGGCCGGGTGCTCGCCGATGAGGGAGTCGGCGGGCCGCTTCTCCAACTCGGCGATCAGCGCCTTGAGTGTCGCCACGCCGTCTTCCAGCGGCGACCACTTCTCGTCGATCTCGTCAGGGTCGAGGCCAAACTCCTCCATCTCCTCTTCGTCGAGGTCTTCGGCCAGGAAGTTCTCGATCGGCTCGACGCCCGCCGCCTCGCAGATCGCGTTGAGCTCGTCGATACCGCGG
This sequence comes from Posidoniimonas corsicana, assembly GCF_007859765.1. Classification (NCBI taxonomy): domain Bacteria; kingdom Pseudomonadati; phylum Planctomycetota; class Planctomycetia; order Pirellulales; family Lacipirellulaceae; genus Posidoniimonas; species Posidoniimonas corsicana. The sequence goes on along the minus strand of NZ_SIHJ01000002.1, from coordinate 200,061 downwards.
CACTGCCCCAGGTTCTGCCCGTAGACAAAGCCCTGGTTGTCCGGGTCGAACTCCGGGGGGAGGGGCTGGTGGCCCGACTCGTCTAGCTCGATCATCGCGTACATCGACATGGCGCGTCCCTTCGTAGAAAACAGAGCGGTGACGGCGGGGCGCCGCTGGTGCGAGCATACCGAACCGACCGGCGGCGGGGCAACTCTTGCGGCGCATGGCCGGCCTCGTCGCTATGGGCGCGCGTCAGCGGGCGGGGCCGTCACCGGTTGTGGGCGGGCCCAAGCGCTATCCATGGTTGTCGGCAGCCGGAACACCTCGCCCGCCTGCGTGCAGAAGTAGAGCCGCGACTCCGACGGCTGGCGTCCGTGACCGTCGGCCCACAGGGCGTAGAAGTCGGCCGCCGCGTCCACCGGCCGCCGCACGTAGCCGTGGTTGTGCTCCGACCCATCGGTAAGGCGCCGCTCGAGCCGCCACGCCTGGCCGCCGTCGGTGCTGACGTGCATGGCGATCTCACCGCCCGGGTTGTACGCCTGCGGCCCGGGCAGCGTCGGGGCAATCACCCGCAGGCGGCCGTCTTCCAGGTAGAGCGAGCCCATGTCGTAGTTGTTGTCCGACCGCGCCACCACGCTCCGCCGCCAGGCGTCGCCGGTCCAGCGGAACAGCTCCCAGGTGCGCGGGTCGTTGGTGGGCCCGGGCGCGTGCCCCCCGCTGGTGACCACCAGGATCAGCGGCCGGCCGGCGCCGTCCAGCCGGATATCCTTCAGGTAGACGTTCCGGCCCTCGCTTGCGAAGTCGTGCACCAGGCAGGGCGAGTTGGGCGAGGTGACGGGCGTGTCGACCGGCTGGCCATCGGCTGTCTGCCAGCTGTGGCCCGAGTCGGGCGTCTGCAGGTAGTAGAGGTTGGTGCGGCTGTCGAGGCCGCCGCTCCGCGGGTGGTAGTTGAAGGCCGCCGCGAGCAGCCCGTCCCGGGCCGCGGAGATCTGGTAGTGCCCCTTCTCGATCGCCGCCAGTCGGGTCCACGCCGACCAGCGGCGGCCGTCCTCGCTGGTCATGAACATGCTGGTTCGGTCGGCCGGGTCCTGGTAGTGCGTGAAGAACGCGGCGAAGCCGCCCGCCGGGCGCCGCCAGGCCTGCACGTAGGAGAAGTTGTCGAGCGGGGTCTCGCCGCCGGCCCCACCGTAAACGGCGTCGATCCGCTCGAACCGGTCGATGGCGTGCGGCTCGACGCTCTTGTGGATAAACGACGGTCGGCCGCGCCCGTGCGAGGTGGAGAACACCCATAGGTGGCCTTCGTCGTCGACCGACAGGACCGGGTTGTCGTGCGCGTCGCCGGTCTGCTTGTCGAGCAGCAGCCGCGGCCGCGCGACGAGGCCCGTCTGGTGGTCGTAGCAGCCCACCATGTGCACCAGCCGGTCGGTGGTCCCGCTCGCCGCCCCGCCGTACACAAAGAACGTCTTGCCGACCTCCGCCCGGTGCACGGCGAATGGGGCGTGCTTGGCGCAGTACGTGCCCAGGCCGCCGGAGTACTTGTAGCGGTACTCATCGCCGGTGCGGCCAACGCTGTACCAGATGCCGCGGTAGCCATTGGCCGGCGCGGCGTCGACAACCTCCGTGGCGATGACCGCGGTGGGGAACGCTCCACCGGCCGACACGAGCAGAATCATGAACGCAACACACCGTTTCAGCGTGGCGGGACAATGAGCGGTTATCGGCATAGCAACTCCGGGAGGGCAGGGGAGGGCTATGCGTTGTAACCCGGACGACCGGCCCGTTGCAAAGCGTTTCGCGTTTGCAAGGGAAACCGACGCAAAGCGCAGAACGCACGGGGCGCGCGCAACGGTGATCGTCGGCCGCCTAGTAGCTGATGATCGTGTAGGACCACCCAGGAACGTTGAAGCCGATCCCGCGGTCGACCTCCCAGAAGTCGGCGCCGGCGGGCATCCACCAGCCGAGGTACGCGACGCATGCCTCCCTGAGCCGCGGCGGGGCGAACACCACGTTGGTGGCGATGGGGCCGTACACGTGATGGAACAGCCTGGCGGCCGCTGGCGGAGGAGGGTGATAGAACGCCATCGCCCAGCACGCCGGCCCGAACGACAGGTACAGCAGCCCAATCGATAGCAGCACCGCCAGTGCTCCGATCAGCGCCCGGCGGGCCCACCGTTGGCGCCGCGGCGCGATCCATACGGCGGCGCCCAGCGCTGTTGTTAGCAGGAATGATCCCGCCAGCACCGCGGGGCCGAGCCACTCGCCATGGCTGGGCCACGCCTGCACCAGCACCACCGCCAGCGCCACCGCCAGCGCCACCGCCGGCGTAAGCAGCAGCAGGGTCCTGGTCGAAAAGCGGATCCGCCCAAACCACGGCATGGGAACAGACTTCATGGGCAAGGTTGGGGGTGAGCAGCTTAGTCGCCCCAGGCAGCCATAGCACGCAGCGGACACGGCGGGGGCATTCCTTGCAGGCGTGTGCAGGGGGAGGGAAGGCGTCTGGGGCTGAGCAACGCCACCGCGGGTTTGGTTAACTTTCTGCACAGATGATTGACGCGAGGCCGGCATCGGATACGCTTGCCCGCATCCTAGGCGGAAGTCTCACCACACCACAGGAAGACCTCATGAAACACTGGATCTGTTTCCCGCTGATGTCGGCGCTGATTGCCGCCGCCTCGGCCTCCGCCCAGACGCCGCTGCCGGTGTCGATCGACGGCGCTGGGACCGCCGATTTCTTGTCGGCCGTGCCGACCGATTTCGCGCCGTTCAACGCGACAGGAATGATTAACTTTCGGGGCGAGAGCCTGCCGTACGAACTGACCTCGGCGGACGTGGGGGGCGTGATGATTACCGACCCCGGCCCCCCGTTGGTGGCCGATTTCAGCAACTCGGTTCCGGTTACCTTCTCCAGCACCGCACCGGGCGATGGCAGCCAGATCTCGCTGAACTACCAGGGCGTCGTGACCCTGACGCCCGTCAGCGCAACCGAGTTCACCGCGGAGTTTGTCGCGGACTTCACGCCGATCGCCGGGACCGGGGCTGGGTTGTTCGACGGCGTTGTCGGCGGTTCGTTCGAGATGACCGCGGTGGTCTCGCAGCCGTTCGTCCCCAAGCTCGATCCCAGCCAGGTCGACGGCTACTCGCTGGACATCCCATTCACGTGGATGACCACCGGCGGGGCCAACGACGTCTTCCAGGTCGTGCCCGAGCCAGCCACGGCGTGGCTGGCCCTGGTGGGCGCGGTCGCAGCGGCCCGCCGCCGTCGCGCGGCTTGATACCTCACCGCTTTCTGAATCCCCAGAATGCCCACGCCCTGCGCGTGCCGCCGGCTCGCGCAGGGCGTTCTCTTAGGGCTGAGGGAGGCGGTGACTGGCCGGCAGAATCCCCCTGTTTTTTTGGTAGAAACCAGGCCACCCGGACCCGTAGAATCAAGGGTTCTGAGGGGTGTTGCGCGGGTTCTACACAGGGGGGTGAGCGATGGCGATGGGGCGACCAAAGAGCCTAGACGATCAGAAGCAGCGGGAGGTTTGCGCGTTGGTTTCGGCCGGCATGTCGCTGCCCAAGGTGGCGATGTACGTCGGCTGCAGCGTGAAGACCATCCGCCGGCTGCGGGACTGCGAGCCAGACTTCGACGAGCGGATGCGGCGGGCCCAGCTGGCCGCCGACCTGAACCCGCTCGAGGCGATGCGCCGCGCGTCGGGGACGCACTGGCGGGCCGCGGCCTGGATGCTGGACCGCCAGGAACGCCGCGGGCAAAGCGGCAAGGACAAACGACGTGACGGGGAGTTTCTGCGGGCGGTGACCGACGCCCACGCCAAGGCCCGGCAACTGGTGCAGCGGGAGGTGATCTGCCCGCTGACGCAGGACCGGCTGCAGCCGGGGCTCGACCTGCTGTTCGCGACCCTGGCGGGCGAAGCGGCCGGCGGGACTTCTGTCCCTATGCCGGGCGCCGAGGGGACAAAAGTCGCCGCTGAGTCGACCACGCAGGACGCGCCGGACACTGCTGTACAAGCGTGAAACGAGTCTTCCGGCTAGCGGTGTGAGTCGACTTTTGTCCCTAAGGATCGATAGCGCCAGAAGGGACAAAAGTCGGTGCGAAAGGGGAAAGAGGAAAGGCGAAAGGGGAAGGCCGCCGACGGGTGACGGCCGTCTGCTGAAGGCGGCTTCGCTAGTGCCGCAGGCAAACCAAGTTGCCCGTAGCCCCCGGCTCCGCCGGGGGATTGCGCACCAACGGACGGGCCGTCCCCCGGCAGAGCCGGGGGCTACGAGTCGGCACTGGGGAGGTGTGAACCTCTCGGGCCGAAGTTACGCGTCGACCGCTTCGCCCAGCTCGCGCAGCAGGTCGAACTGGTAGAGGCCGCTGCCGTGGCCGTCGGAGAACTTGATCGCGTACGCGTAGCCGCCGGCCGAGCGCATGCCCTGGATTGACAGCGGGCGGGCCTCCTCGGGCGAGAGCACCGGCAGCATGTTGGCCGGCGGCGCGGGCGCGCCGTGCTTCTCGCGGCAGGTCGCGCACGGGCAGGCCTTGCGGAGTTCGCCGGCGGTGTACTGGCGGACCTGGCCGTCGGACCAGGTGATCCGCAGGCCGTCGTCGGTGCGTTCTAGGTTGGTGGGTTGCAAGTGGGGTGTGGTGTTTAGTTGGTGGCGGGTAGCTGTTGGTAATCGGCTATCGGCGTTAGCTGCTCACGCGGCCGCCGAGCGGCAGTGAATTGGGGTCGGGGCGCCAGTCGGGGCTGGCCCACTCGGGCGGTTCGGCGGTGAACTCGACCGGCTGCTCGGTCGCCGGGTGCGTGAAGCGGATGGCGGCCGACTGCAGGCACATCGGCGGGTCGTCGGTGTCGAGCGCCTGCTGCTTGGTGACGCGGCCGCCGGTGCGGTAGGTCGGGTCGCCGACGATTGGCAGGCCGAGCGACCACAGGTGCAGGCGGATCTGGTTGGTGCGGCCGGTCAGCGGGCGGACGTCCAGGAGCGTCGTGCCGTCGGCGAACCGCTGGATGACGCGGAAGCGGGTTTCGCTGGCGGCGCCGTCGGCGTCGAGTAGCTTGATGCCGGCGGCGGCCGTTTCCTTGGAGATTGCCGCCGTGCAGCCGAACCGGTCCTTGGCGGGCGAGCCGTGCACGCGGGCCAAGTAGCGTTTCTCGACGAGCCCTTGGCTGAACTGTGGCTGCAGCCGCTGGGCCATCCGCCGCGTGCGGGTCAGCACCGCCACGCCCTGGGTGTTGCTGTCCAGGCGGTGGGCGTTCCGCAGCTGTTGCGGCTGGTACACCTGACCGAGCAGGAACGAGAGCGTGTTGCGGTTGAACCGCCCACAGGGGTGCATCGGCAGCGGCGCCGGCTTGTCGACCACGACGATCGCCTCGTCCTCGTGGAGGATGCGGACGCCGGCGTCCACGTCGGGCTCGACCAGGTTGGGCTGCAGGTGGTCGTACCGCTGGCCGGCCTCGACCCGGCGGCTGGCGTCCACCGTGCGGCCGGCGTACTGCAGGCGGCCGGCGTTGACCTCCGCGGTCCACCACTCGAGCGCGCCCGCCTGGGCGACCGCGGCGAGGAACCGCGGCAGCGGCATGCCGTCGCAGCGGGCGGGCACGTAGATCGGCCGCAGGTTGTCGTAGGGCAGGCTGCCGGGCAGCGGCGTGGCGGCCGCCTGCAGGTCGGCCTGCCGCTGGGCGAGCCGCGCGGCGAGCTCCTCGTCGGCCGGCCGGTAGCAGTGGGGGCAGCTCTCGCTCTTCACGTAGTGGGGCGAACGCTGCTCCTCCTCCGTGAGGATCGCCTGGCAGGCGTAGCACTGGGCGGCGCCGGTCTCGCGGAGCGCGGCGTCAACCGCCACCCGCTGGTCGAACACAAAGCAGTCGCCGCGGTAGTGCGCCTGGCCGACCTCCTCGAAGTACTTGAGGATGCCGCCGTCCAGCTGCAACACATTGCGGAAGCCGCGGCGCGTCAACAGCGGGCCGGCCTTCTCGCAGCGGATGCCGCCGGTGCAGTACATCACCAGCGGCTTCTCGCGCCAGTGGTCAGGGAACCGGTCCACGGCCGCCGGGAACTCGCGGAAGTGGTCGATGTGGGGGACCTCGGCGTGCTCGAACGCGCCGAGCTTCACCTCGTAGTCGTTGCGGGTGTCGAGCAGCGTGAAGTCGCGGCCCTCGTCCAGCCACTGCTTGAGTTCGGCGGGCGAGATCTTGTGGCAGTCCTCCCCGCCGGGCTCTACGCCGTCGACGCCGAACGCGATGATCTCCTGCTTCACCTTGACCAGCATGCGGTTGAACGGCTGGTAGGCGGTGGAGCTGCGTTTGACCTCCAGCGGGCCGATCTCGGGGTGGGACTCGAGCCGCTCGAGCAGCTTTCCCACGGCCGGCTCCTCGCCGGCCACAAACAGGTTGATCCCCTCCGGCGCGAGCAGGATGGTGCCGCGGAGCTTCTGCCGCTGGCAGAACCGGCGCAGGCTGTGCCGCAGCTCCTTGAGGGAGTCGATCCGCGTGAACTTGTACGCGGCAATGTTGAGCACGGCGGGGGAAGCGGACTCGGCCATAAGGCCGATTATAGCGGGGGAGCAAGGGGGCCCCTAGCCGCGGCGACGGTGTGCCGCAGCTGCGCCAATCGCCACACAGAGAAGTGTAGCGGACATGGGTTCCGGCATTGCAGCAAACGAGAGATTGCTGATCTTGAGAGTCCCTGGGATGGGGCTGCCAACTGGACCGTCAGCGCCAATCACGGGGAGGGCGGGACTTGCAATTAACCGAGTCTCAGTAACGCCCGACATCACTTCTTGAAAGGTTGCGTTTCCCGAAAGGTTCACAATCGAGTCTATGCCAATGTCGCCGAGAGGGAAATACATCTCGCCCGACTCCCATTCGCCAGGTGTGAGGGCTGGGCCGAAGAACCAAGATACTGCGTAGGTTGTGTCACCGTTGGAGATTGTTAGGTAGAGGTCAACCTCGGCTGGTCCTGTGTACTGGGGCGAGATTAGCAGCGGCCCCCCTCCGAGGGAATAGTCCCCGACCCACTCAGTTGAGTTTCGAAAGAGAAGGTGGCCTGAAAGGTCGTCGTTGCCAGTGGATGTGTACGCGATGTACTGATCGAGCGGGTGACCGTCCCCGTCGCCGGACTGTACGGATGCCGACCCGGTTGGTGATTCCCAACCATGGGCAAGCCCATCTTCAAAGGAATTCCGCTGTCCGCGAGTGATCGCATGAGCGCTGGTGACACACAATCCGATAGACAGGAGACTAATTGACAGAGAGATCAGACGGTGCAGCCGTGGCATGAGATCGACTCTGCGGGGCGAACTGTTGCAAGGGGAGATCCGGAAGCCAACCACCTTAGTGGGATTTGTGGCTTTACTTTTATCGTACCAAAGCAGCCTTCCGCCGGCGAAGAAACCCGATGGAAACGAGCAGCAGCATTCCGGCCGACGGCTCGGGGACCGAAGCAAACTGACCGCCGCTGACTGCCTGGTAGTCGAGCCCGTACCAGGTCCGCCAGAATGCGAGGTCGTGCTCGTCGACGACGCCGTCGCGGACGCCGAAGCCGGAGCCGTCGTCGCCGTCGCCGGGGAGGCCGGGGGCCCCGACCGCGCCCAGGTTGTCGCGCCAGACGGTGTAGTCGGCGGCGTCGACAGCGCCGTCGCCGTTGAAGTCGCCCGGCAGGGCGTTGGTGTCGAGCAGGGCGAGCGTGTCGAAGACGCCACTGATGTGGACCAGCTCCAGTCCGCCGGCGTCGCCGGTGAGCTGCAGGCCGCCGTCGACGATCGTATCGGCGAAGGCGAGTTGGAAGACCTGGCCTGCCGCGGCGGTGAAGCCGTCGATGGCGACTACCTGCAGGGCGCCGCGGAGGTCCGCCGTGTTGGTGACCGAGAGCCTGTCGTGGGAGAGCTGCCCCCCGGCGGCGGAGATCTCGATCTCAAGCGTTGCGCCGGAGTCCAGCAGCAGCCCGCCGCTGACGACGGTGTCGCCGATCGACTCGCCAGGTGCGAGCACGCCACCCGAGACCGCGAGGTCTCCGTTGACGAGGTCGGCCGAGAGCACGCCGCCCGTCATCGCGAACGACGCGCCGGCCGTGTTGAGCCTGTCGGCCCGCACGCGACCGTTGCGGAGCTCGAGCGAGCCGGCGGGCGTGAGCGTGATGTCGCCAGCGGTGGTGAGCTCGGCGTTGGCGGCGTCGACGATGATGGCGCCCCCGTTGACGGTCACTCCGGTCCCAACATCGATCAGTCCTTCCAGCACAACGGTGCTGGCGCCGGTCTTGGTGATGCGGGTGGGCAAATCGTAGTCGGTCGTGGCGCCCGTGAGGCGGGGAAGCTGGGTGCCGTCGCCGGTGATCTCGAGGTCGTGCAGCAGGTAGGCGATCTGGTCGAAGACGAAGTCAAAGTTGTTGCCGCCCGTCGAGGTCGCGTCGATGCGGATCTTGGGGCCTTCGCCGCTGAGGTTGTTGACGAACACCATGCCGATGTCCAGGCTGCGGTTGATGGTCGCCTGGTGATCGCCGGCGCCCGCGAACTCGCCGGTGAAACGCACCTGATTGAGCATGAACTCGCGTCGGGTAGCGCGACGCATATTGTTCGTCGACGTGTAGTCGCCTGAGTCGTTGGTGGTGAACTCGAGGACCGCGTTGGCGTACGCGTCCTGCGGCATCAGGGTCGCGGCCTCGCCGCTCCCTCCGAAGCTCCACCCGCCCGCTGTGCTCCAGTCCGCAGCGGCGGGGTCGTTGCGGAAGACGAAGTGGTCCTCGGTGTTGAAGTCGAGGTCGCCGAGGTCGTCCCACTTCGGTCGTTCCAGCGTGGCCTCCCAGTGTGTGAGCTCGCGGTTCAGGTCGTCGACGACGTGCTGGTACATGCCGTTGTTGGCGTTGCCATTGAAGTAGGTCCGTTCCGAGGGGTCCCACACCATGTTGTTGAGTCGTGCGAACGGGTGGTCCGTTGGCCGCACGAGCTTCCAGTCGCCTTTCCTCACGGCAAATCGGCCGTCGGTGCCACGCCAGAACAGGACCTCGTGGGGGTTGGACTCGTCGACGCCGTTGAGGTGCGGGGTGAGGTCCACGCCGTCGACATCGAGCTGGCTCGGATCGCCCCCCCCCATCGCGTAGAACGTTGGGAGCAGGTCGCGGGTGGTGATGGGCTGGTCGTAAACCTGGGCCTCGGTCCCCGGCGCCTTCATCAAGAACGGCACGCGTATGCCGCCGTCGAACATCTGCCCCTTGGTGCCAAAGAAGGGGCTGTTGGTCTGCCCGATGTCGAATGCCGGCGCGCCGTTGTCGTTGAGGAATACAACGACCGTGTTATCCTCAACGCCGTTGGCTTCCAGGGCGTCCATGATCATCCCCACCGCGCGGTCGGCGGAGTAGTTGAGCGCTGCGATCTTCTTGCGGTCGGGGTCGTCGATAATCCCGTCGAAGTGGTCGAGGTCCGACTGCTTGACCTGGATCGGCGTGTGGGGGGCCGTGATCGCCGTGTAGAGGAAGAAGGGCTGCCCGGTCGAGGCGTTCCGGTTGATGAAATCGGCGCTCTCTTCGCCGAACGCGTCCGTCAGGTAACGCCCCCTAGACGGGTCGTACAGAGAAGAATCCCCCTCGGCGCCCCACAGGTGTTCGATGTCCTCGTCGCCGCGCCTCATCCGAGAGCGGTCCGAGGCGCCCGGCCAAGGCCAGTAGTCGCGTCCCCCTCCGAGCAGACCGTAGAACTCGTCGAAGCCCATGTCCTGAGGTCGGTTGAGGTCGTCCTGGTAGCCGAGGTGCCACTTGCCCACCACGCCGGTCGTGTAGCCAAGCGACTGAAGGTGGTGCCCCATCGTGAGCTGGCTGGCGGTTAGGCCCTGCGGGCTGCTGGTGTCGTTGCTGGGGTTGTTCTCCCATCCGAACCGGTTGGCGTACTGACCGGTCAGCATCGCCGCGCGGGAGGGGCTGCAGAGGGGCGCCGATACGTAGCCCTGTGAAAAGATGGCGCCGCCGGCGGCGAGCGCGTTGATGTTCGGCGTGTCAGAGATCCGGCTTTGGCCAAACAAGTCGTTGGCGAACCCGTACTCGTTGTAGCCCGCATCGTCCACCATGATCAGCACGATGTTGGGCTGCGCCGCGCTGGTTTGAGCCTCGGCAGGCCGGGCGTAGTTCAACAACGGGACGAACGCCGCGAGCAGCAAGGCGCGGCAGAGTCGCGAGGTAGTCATAGGGGGCAATCAGGGTAGCGTTGGTGTCGGCCGCAGGCGGTGGAGTGGAGGCGCACAGAGGGCGCGGCGTGCGACGTGGTAGGAGAAGCACCCCTTGATACTAAGTACGGAGACCCGCCGCCGCAAGCAACTTGCGCATGCAGCGGTCGTGCTGGTTCGCCGGTCCAGAGAATCGGCGTCCGAGAGGGCGCCGCAGGGCGGTTGCGGAACTCCGGAGTTACTCCCCAATCGCCGCCAGGTACTCCTGCCGCTGGGCGCCCTGGCCGTTGCCGTAGCGGTGGTACAGGCGGCCGCCCGAGGGGGTGGTGGTGGGGAAGCAGTCGGTCCCAAGCTGGTTTTCGGCGAGCTGCTGGTAGCCCTCGTGGGTCGCGCGGAAGACGAAGGTCGTGCCTTGCTCGCTGCTGACGTAGATGGCGTCGCCGACCAGCACCGGGGACGCGCTGTAGCCGCCGCCCAGCCGCTGGCGCCACATCTCCTCGCCGTCGATCGAACGCCAGCAGTAGGCTACCCCACGGTCCGAAACGCCGTACACGTACCCGTTAGCGAACAGCAGCGACTGCTCGTAGCACTTGACGCTGTTGTCCCACACCACCTGGTGCTCGCCGTCGGCTCGGATGGCGAGCGTGAAAGAGTCGGGGTAGCCGCCGCTCGCGAACGCGAGTTGGTTCTCGGCGTCCCACACCATGGTGCCGCAGGTGGCGACCGTGCTAGCGATCTGCGACCAGAGCTTCTCGCCGGTGGCCGGGTCGTAGGAAACAATCAGTCCGTCGCCGCTCAGCATCAGCTGCCGGCGGCCGGCGAGCTGTGCGTCGATCGGGGTTGAGAAGCTGATGCCAGGCCGGCGCGGCGCCTTCCAGATCTCGCCTCCGTCGGCCGGGTCGATGGCGTACACGCCCGCGTCGGGGCCGTCGTACTCGGCGCTGATGATCAGCTTGCCGTCAACCAGGCGGGGCGAGGACCCGAAGCCAAACTGGTACATCTGCGGGTCGAACCCGCAGACCTTACGCTGCCACAGCCGCTGGCCGGACAGGTCGAAGGCGGTGACCCTCGCGCCGGACTTCTGGTAGAACAGTGCGAACACGCGCTCGCCGTCGCTCGCCACGGTCGGGCTGGCGTGGGTGTTGTTGCCGTGGATGCGGGCGGGCAGGCCGTCGCGGTGCGCGACCTCCTGGCGGATCAGCCTGCCGGTCGCCTTGTCGACGATCAGCAGCGACTGCGTCTGCTCCTGTTCGTCGGCCGTGGTTAGGTAGATGCGGTCGCCGACGATGGTGGGCGAGCTGTGCCCCCTGCCGGGGATCGGCGTCAGCCAGGCCAGGCCCGCGTCCTCGGACCACTCGACCGGCGCTGTGGCGCCGGCCGCCGCGTGGTTGTCGCCGGTGGGGCCGCGCCACTGACGCCAGTCTTGGGCACAGGCGGAGCAGGCGGCGGTCAGCAGTAGAGCGGCGGCGATCAGGTTACGCATGGCGGCGGCCCGGTGGGGGAGTGGGGTACCCCAAGCGTTCTAGCCGTTCGCGACGCGGTTGAAAAGCGTGGTTTAGGCTAGCGCCAGACGGCCCTCGAACCCAACCGGGGCGAAGTTCTCCGTCTTGAGCGGGTCGGTCAGCTTCATCGCGGCGATGGTCTCGAACTCCAGCAGCACAAACCGGCCGCCCATCGCGTCAGGCGTTTGACGCTCGAGCAGCAGCAGGCTGCCCTTGATCATAAACCCCTTGAAGCTGACGGTGTCGTTCAGCTGATTGATGACAATCCCGCGGCGCGGCAGCGAATCGGGCCAGTTGGCGAACAACTCTTGATACGGGTTGGCGGTCGGCATCGGGGCGTCCAGGGTAGGGGCGGTGAATCTCGGCAAGCATAGGTCACAGAACCGGTCTCGGACGGGGCACCGCGGCAGGTCAAATTCTTGCAAAACTAGGGCGACACCGGTCGCCCGATCCGCCACAATAGGGGGAACCCTCCTGCCTGCGGCCCGACGGGCCGCCCCGATCCTGCCTATGCGTTTGCCAGCATCCAGTCCCGGCGGAGCCGTGATCGTACTCGCGGCGTTGCTCGTCACGCAGCTCGCGTGCGGCGTGGGGGCCACTCCTCCCGATGGCGCGGCGATCTACGCCGAGCGGTGCGCTGCCTGCCACGGCGACAAGGGGCAGGGAACGGACATTTACGAGATCCCCCTCGCCGGGGACCTGCCGGTGTCGCGGCTCTCGGAGGTGATCTCCGACACCATGCCCGAAGGCGAGCCGGAGCTCTGCACCGGCGCTGAGGCCGAGGCGGCCGCCCGCTACGTCTACGATACGTTCTACTCGCCGATCGCTCAGGCCCGGCTGCGACCGCCGCGGGTGGCGTTGTCGCGGCTCACGGCGCGGCAGCACCGGCAGACGCTGATCGATCTCGCGCAGTCGTTTTCATGGCGCGGAAAGGAGGACGGCAGCCGCGGTCTCACCGCTGAGTTCTTCGAGGGGCACCGACCCAATGGCGATCGTCGCAAGGCCGAGCGGGTTGACGCCCGGGTCGATTTTGCGCTGATCGATTCCGGCCTGTTCAGCAAGGAGTTCCTCTTCCCGCCCGAGGACAAGAGCCTCGACCCGATCCCCCGCGCCAGGAAGCACTCGGTTGTGATGCTGTGGCGCGGCGGTGTGCGGGCGCCGGAAACGGGGCCCTACGAGTTCATCGTCCAGACCAACGCGGGTTTCACGCTCCATCTGAACGACCGCGACGAGCCGCTCATCGACGGCCGCGTCAAGAGCGGCGACGCCGACGGTGGCCGCGCCCGCATCAACCTGGTCGAGGGGCGTGTCTACCACGTGCGGCTGGAGGTCACCCGGGTGTTTGAGGAGGACGTCTACGTCCGCCTGCGGTGGAAGACCCCTACCGGCGTGGAGCAGCTCATCCCGACACAGATGCTGACGCCGCATGACCAGCCCGAGCTGCTGATCCTCGACACAGCGCTGCCGGCCGACGACCAGAGCGAGGGGTTCGTGCGCGGCGCCAACGTGTCGGCGCAGTGGGAGGAGGCGACGACGCGCCTCGCCCTGGAAGCGGCCGACAAGCTGATCGAGGAGCTGCCCGGGCGGCTCAAGCTCTCTGGCGATCCGCAGCACGACCGGGCGTTGGTGCGGACCTTCTGCCTGGACTTCGCCGACCGCGCGTTCCGCCGGCCGCTCACCGACGAGCAGCGCCGCCGCTGCGTGGACGCTTACTTCGACACGGACGCCCGCTGGCGGCAGGCCGCCAAGCTGTCGCTGCTCACTACGCTGAAGTCGCCGTACTTTTTGTACCCAGAGCTCGGCGCCGCGGGGCCCGAGTCGGACTGGCGGGTGGCGTCACGGCTTGCGCTTTCGTTGTGGGACTCGACGCCCGATGAGACGCTCAGCTTGCTTGCCCGCAAAGGCGAGATCCACTCCCTGGCGCAGGCGCTGGAGCAGGCGCACTGGATGCTCGGGGACCCCCGCTCCGAGGCGAAGCTGGTGCAGTTCTTCCGCAACTGGCTGGAGATGAACCTGCCCGAGCCGATCCGCCGCGACCCGGACGTGTTCGCCGGCTTCGACGAGCATGTGGCGGACGACCTGCGCACCTCGCTCGAGCTTTTCGTGACCGACGTGCTGCGTAGCGAAGCCAGCGACTTCCGCCAGCTGTTCCTGTCGAACCAGATCTACCTCAACGACCGACTGGCGTCGTTCCTGGGCGCCGAGCCGCCCGGCGATGACGGGTTTCAGCAGGTTTCGTTCGAGCCCGAGCACCGGGCGGGCGTCGTGACCCACCCGTTTGTGGTCGCAAACCACTCGTACTTCCGCGAGACCTCGCCGATACACCGCGGGGTATTCCTGGCCCGGCACATCCTGGGGCGGGCGCTCCGCCCGCCGCCCGTGGCCGTGGCGCCGACCGCGCCCGACCTGCATCCGGGGATGACTACCCGCGAGCGGGTCGCGCTGCAGACCAGTCCCCCCGAGTGCCAGCACTGCCACGTGATGATCAACGACCTCGGCTTCAGCCTCGAGCAGTTCGACGCGGTAGGCCGGCTTCGAGAAGCGGAGCACGGCAAGCCGATCGACCCATCCGGCGGCTACGTTACGACTGAGGGCCACGAGCACGAGTTCCGCCACGCCCGCGAGCTGGCCCACTTCCTGGCCGACAGCCGCGACGTGCAGCGGGCGTTTGTCATTCAGCTGTTCGAGCACCTGTCGAAGCAGCCCGTGATGGCCTACGGCGCCGACACGCCCGACCAGCTCATGGAGATCTTCAAGTCCGGCGACTTTAGTATTCGGAGCCTGGCCGCCGAGATGGCCGCCATCATCGCGACGCACGACGCCAACTAAGCGGGCCCCCGACAACCAAAGGAACGCGGCTATGTACCCGACCTCACGGAGACGATTCCTCAGGACGCTGGGCGTCACGCCCGCCGCGCTGCCGTTCGTGCTCAACCTGCCCAGCCTGGCCGCCGACGCGCCGGGCGCGGGGCTGCGGAAGAAGCGGCTCGTGGTGGTGTTCAGCCCCAACGGGGTGATCCCGAGCACCTTCTGGCCCGACGCCAACGCGGAGTCCTTCACGCTGCCCGAGAGCCTCAAGCCGCTCGAGCCGTTCAAGGACCAGGTGCTCACGCTGCAGGGGGTCAACAACAGCGTCAAGGGCGACGGCGACGACCACATGCGGGGCATCGGCTGCCTGCTGACCGGCGCCGAGCTGATGCCGGGCAACGTGCAGGGCGGCGGGCACACGCCGGCCGGTTGGTCGAGCGGCCGCTCCGTCGACCAGGAGATCAAGAGCGTGTTGCAGTCCGATGCCGCCACGCGGACGCGGTTCGGCTCACTGGAGTTCGGCGTGCACGTGCCCGACCGCGCCGACACCTGGACCCGGATGGTCTACGCCGGCCCCAACAAGCCGATCGCGCCGATCAGCAACCCGTACCAGATGTTCGCCAAGCTCTACGGGAGCCGACGCGACAGCGAACTGGTGAAGAGCGTGCTGGACGACATCCAGGAGGACTTCAAGCGGGTCGAATCGATGGTCAGCGACGCCGACCGCCGGCTCTTATCGGAGCACGCCGAGCTGGTGCGGAGCATGGAGCGGACCCTGATGTCCGACAGCGCCGCCGGCCCGCAGCACGCCGCCCCCGAGCTGGAGCCCGATGTCAGCGAACAGAACGACGATGTCCCCAAGATCAGCCGCATGCAGATCGAGCTGCTGGTGAGCGGCATGCTGGCCGACTTCTCGCGGGTCGCCACCCTGCAGTACACCCACTCGGTCGGCGGGCTCCGCCTGCGGTGGATCGGCGTGGACGAAGGGCACCACGAGCTATCCCACGAGCCCGACAAGAACGCCGAGGCCGTCGACAAGCTGACCCGCATCAACGCCTGGTACTGCGGCGAGATCGCGCACCTGGCAAAGCGGTTATCCGAGACGCCTGAGCCGGGCGGCGACGGTTCGCTGCTCGAAAACACGGTGATCGTGTGGACCAACGAGCTGGGAAAGGGCAACAGCCACACCCACGTCGACACGCCGTTTGTGCTGATCGGCGGCGGCCTGGGGACCGCCGGCGGACGGACGCTGCACATGGGCGGGGTGCATCACAACCGCCTGCTGCTGTGGCTGGCGCAGCAGTTTGGCTCCCGGGTCGAGACCTTCGGCAACCCCGACTACTGCGGCGAAGGGCCGCTTACAGGTCTGGTTTAAGGACTGGCAAAGCGTTTTGCTCAACGTCGGCGTAATGCTTCACTAGAACGTCGCAGCCAACCGAAAGGACACGCCGTTGGCGACGCTCATCGTAGTCCTGCTGCTTGATCTGACCGTTGCATTGCTGTTCGGATCCGGTTGGCGTGGCGGCCAATTCCCGTTTGCATTGAATATCATCAGCGGCTTTGCGGTGGGGCAGATTTGCCTGGTCGGCGTGTGGCTCGCGTTCCGGCGCCGACACGGCGTGGTCTCTTGGCTCGCGCCGCCGGTGATCCTGCTGTGCGCTTCGTGGATCCGCCAGCAGATTGGATTCTTCTTCGAGTTCACGTTCTTGGACTACACCTGCCGCAACCTGCTCCAGGGGCTGTTCCCGCTGGTGGTGCTGTGGTTGCTGGCGAGGACCCCCGCGTGGCGTCAGGTCAGCCGTGAATCCGACCACGCGGGGTTAACACTCGGGTACTCGATCAAGCACCTGTTGTTCTGGATGACCGCGGTCGCTTTAATGGCCGGGCTCATTGGCCGCGCGACGCAACAGAACGGCAGCCCCTTGGCGGTGACCCAGTGGGTTGGCGTGGTGGCGCCTGGCGTGATCGCGATTCTCGTCGTGGCGATCCGACAGCTGCCGATCCCCGGAGCGTTGCGGTGCATTCTGCACACCGCCGTTGGCGTTGCGGTTGGCTACGCGGTAGCCGAGCTTGCCGGCAACTCTTTGCACCGGTCGTTGATGGTCGAGTTTGGCGTGCAGGCGGTGGTGCTGGCCTTAGGTATCGAGGTTGGTCGCGTGACGGCCGCGACCAACTCCATAGAGCCCGAACCCGCAGGGCAGGCAGCAGACTCGTCGCCCGTGTCCAGCCACGATTCACCGTTAGGGTAGGAGCACGTTGGCGCCCGCTCGGGCTCGTCTCCAAGTCAGGGGCTAGGCGGCCGCTCGAGCGACATCACCACGACCATCGGATAACCCACGTACTTTTCCGCCCGCGGGAACCTGGCTGCGAAGTCGGCGTCGGGCGCCGACTCGGTCAGGCCGCTGATCTGGAAGCCGCCGCCCAGGGCGGCCATCACGAACTCGCTGATGGAGTGCGGCAGGCTGCCGACCGGGACGACCTCGCCCGTATCGGGATCGGTGAACCGGGCCTGAGAGCCGCGGAGGAACATCGCCGGGTGCATCGCGGAGAGCACCGCCCGGCCGCCCGGCTTGAGCGTGGCGTACGCCGCGGAGAAGAGCCGCGGCAGGTCGCTGACGTGCTCGAGCACCAGGCCGCTCACCAGCAGGTCGAAGGCTTCGGCATAGGGTAGCGGTTCGTGCAGGTCGAGCTGGACGAACTCCACCCGCTCGGCGCCCGGCTTCACGCGGGCGGCGTCCAGCATGCCGCTGGAGAAGTCGACGGCCGTCACATTGGCCCCGGCGGCGGCCAGCCAGAGCGCGTGGCGGCCGGTGCCGCACCCAAGGTCCAAGACGCGGAGGCCTCTGGCGTCGCCAACCGAGGTGCGGACCAGCGGCTCCTCCAACGGCGGGAGTGGGTTGGCGTCGCTGTCATAGACGGCGGCCCAGCGGTCGTAACCGGATCGGACGTGGGCGAGTGAATCGGGCATTGGTCACACCTCGGTAGCTGAGTTTTCTTCTGGTAATCCCTGTTCGCTAACGGGACAGCCCGTGGGGCTGCTCGGTTCGGCTCCCGGCGATACTGCCAACCAGCATGCCCACGGTGGCCATGATCAGCCCCGCGAGCTGGGACGGGAACCGCCCCCCCAGCGGCGTCGAGAAGAAAAGCACCCAGACTCCAATCCCGAGCACGATGGACGCCACCGCTCCGCAGTTGTTTGCCCGCCGCCAGTAGAGGCCGGCGGCAAGCGGGACGAACGCGCCGACGAGCGGCACCTGGTAGCTGCTCGATACCAGCTCGTAGATAGTCGCCCCCTGCATGGCGAGAGCGTACGCCAGCACCCCCAACGAAAACACCAGCACGGTCGCACGCATCAGGCGGAGCTCAACTCGATCGGTCATGCCCGGCAGGGCGTGTTTCAGGATGTTCTGCACGAAAATGGTTGAAGGCGCCAAGATGGTGGCCGACGCGGTAGACATGATCGCCGACAGCAGCGCCCCGAAAAACATCACCTGAGCGAAGCGGGGCATCCGCTCCAGCACGAGCGAGGTTAGCACCGCTTCCGGGTCGCCCGCCGCGGCGCCGGACCCCAGCACGAGCGCACACGCCACGATGAACATCGGGACCAGCGAGAACGCCATGTACGCAACGCCGCCCACGACGGGCCCGATAGCGGCGGTCGACTCGTCTCGGGCCGACATCACCCGTTGGAACACGTCCTGCTGAGGGATCGAGCCAAGCATGATCGTCACGCCCGCTCCGATAAAGAACGAGATGTCGTGGAATGTCGGCGCCGGCAGGAACCTGAGCAGGCCCGCGTCCGCGGCGTGCACGACCACGGCGGCCGGGCCGCCGGCCATCCGACCGGCCGTCACCGCGATCAGCGCCAGGCCGACCACGATCACGGTCATCTGGACGGCGTCGGTAAGCGCCACCGACCACATCCCGCCGAAGACGGTGTACAACAGCACCACGCCCATGCCGATCAGTGCGCCCTGGGTTTCGGTGATCTGCCCCTCCGTCAGCAGCGAGAACACCAGCCCGAGCGCGGTGACCTGCGCCGCGACCCAGCCCAAGTAGGAGACGATGCTGGCGGTTGAGCAGACAACCTCGACGGTCTTCCCATACCGCTGACGGTAGAAGTCGCCCACCGTGAGCAGCGACATGCGGTACAGCCGGCGCGCGAAGAACAGGCCGACCAGCACCAGGCACAGCCCGGCGCCCCAGGGGTCCTCAACCGTGCCGCCCAGCCCGCTGGAGATGAACGTGGCGGGGATGCCGAGCACCGTTTCCGACCCAAACCAAGTCGCGAACGTGGTGGCCACCACCATGGGTAGCGGGAGCGAGCGGCCGGCGACCGTATAGTCCGTTGTGCTGTGAACCCGCCGCGCGGCGGCCAGCCCAATCGCCATCGAAACGGCGAGGTAGATCAACACGAACCAGAGCAGCGGCATACACGCACCCTAAACCGGACGCGCATGTTGTAGCTTACCGCCCCGCTAAGCCGCTAGCGGCCGTCTCAGTAGTGCACGTAGGTCTTCCCGTCGGCGCCGATGTACCAGTGGGCCTCGAATTTCAGGCGGTCGGGTTCCGCGGGCAGGCCGAAGCACAGGATCGGGTCGATGGTCACGTGCCAGCGGATCTGCCGGATGGCCTTCTCCAACTTCTCGGCTTCGTCCAGCTGGCCGGTGCGTCGCGCTACCTCGTAACGCTGCTCGAGCCTCCGCAGGCTCATCGGCTGCGGGAACGCCCGTGCGGTGAACTCGAGCAACGCGTCCTCCAGGCGGTCGGCGGCCCACGCCGCGGCGTCCGCCAAGCGACGACGCTGGCACCGGGCCCAGCTGCGGGCGCGGAACAGCCCGCCGTAGTTGCGCGCCAGCATGAACGCGTCGGCGCGGTCGCCCGCGGCCTCGTCGCGGAGTTCGCACGCCGGGTACAGGCGGAGGGTCGGCTCGCGCGTGAAGACCGGCTCCAGGTAGTAGAAGGTCGCCTCCGGGTGGGCGTCCAGCGCCTCCATGTGGCGGAGCATCACGCCCTGCGGCGGCGACTCCGGGATCTGCGTCGGGTTGACGGTCGCCTCGAACACCACCTCGCCCGCCGGCAGGAAGAACGAGGGCCTAGCCAGCGAGATCACCGCGTAGGTCTTGAAGCAGTGCGGGTTGGCCGCAACACAGGCCAGCCAGGTTGCGTCACGCGAGTCGCCGGGCTGTCGGTGGCAGGCGATCCAGTCGCCCAGCCGCCACAGCGTGCCGGGCCGCGCTACGGTGACGTTCTGGCGCCGACTGCCGAAGTCGGCAAACGGACGCGCCCGCGGGACCAGCCGAGGCGTCGGAGTGGTTGAGGCTGTCGCCGCAGGCATTGCGGCCGAGGGCCTTGGCGCGGCGGTTGGTTGAGGAGAGACCTGTTGCAGCGAGACGCTCATACCGTTTCCTCCAGTAGGGCCGGGGACACAAGGCCTCCCCGGTAGAGTGAGCATTGCAGGGATGGAACCGATCGCGGTGAAGGAACCGCTGCACGCGTAGGGGTCTATCGGTGACCCGGCAGCTGATTATTTCCGATCGCCGCACGCCGAAGCAAACCAGAAGGTCAAAACGCTGGCCGCAGCGCCCCCTGCGGCCGATTCGGTGAACTGTTAAACTAGGCGGGATGGTCAGATATCACTCCAGGCGGATGGCCGGCGGCGCGGCTGCGATGGCCTTGTTGCTCGTGTCGCCCTGCATCGCCCAGGCGTCGGGCTTCGGTGTGCTGCGGGGGCGGTTTGTGGTGGATGGCAAGCCGCCGGTCCCGTCGGCGCCCAAGGTCACCGCGGACGAGTTTTGCATCAACTGCAAGCCGCAGCAGCAGTCGGTTGTGGTGAGCGACGCCGGCGGCCTGGCCAATGCGGTCGTGTGGCTGCGTCCCCCACGGGGCGAGAAGATCCCGCTCCCGCCCGGCGACCCCGAGGCGCTCCGCAAGTCGGTCGAGCTGGCCAACAAGAATTGCGTGTTCACCCCGCACGTGACGCTGGTCCGCACGGGGCAGACCCTACGGATCACCAACCAGGACCCAACCGGGCACAACACCAAGTTCGACCTCGTCCGCAACGCCCCGTTCAACCAACTGATCCCGGCCGAGGGGAAGATCTCTAAACGGCTCGACGAGGCCGAGAGCAAGCCGCTGCCGGTGGCCTGCAACATCCACCCCTTCATGCGCGGGTACCTGCTGGTCCGCGACGACCCCTACATGGCCGTGTCGGACAAGGACGGGCGGTTCGAGATCCCGGTGATGCCCGCCGGCGAGCACGAGATCCAGTTCTGGCACGAGACCGGCTACTTGAAGAACGTGCCGCTGCCGACCGGCGCGACCGACCGGCGGGGCAGGGCGGAGCTGACGATCACCGCCGGCCAGACG
The DNA here is from genome assembly GCF_007859765.1 of Posidoniimonas corsicana. Lineage (NCBI taxonomy): Bacteria > Pseudomonadati > Planctomycetota > Planctomycetia > Pirellulales > Lacipirellulaceae > Posidoniimonas > Posidoniimonas corsicana. The sequence goes on along the minus strand of NZ_SIHJ01000002.1, from coordinate 179,270 downwards.
CTCGACCTGGGCGACGTGTCCGTGCCGGCAGGGCTGCTGGTCGACTGACGCCAACGGGATAGAGTACCTTGGCGCCTGTACGTATCCTTCCCGGCTGCCCCCGCCACCCGTGACTCCCGCAACCCGATTCCCCAGACTGCTGATGTCCTTGGTGGCTTGTTGCGCGCTCGGGGCGGGCTGCGGTGACGCCGACCGATTTACGGCAGACAAGCTTGTCCTTGCCGAGCAGCAGGTCGTGCCGACCCACGCGCAGCAGGTGTCCAATGTTCTGCACGAGGTGTTCGGCTCGCCAAGCGAACCCCGGGTTCCCGATCAGCTGGCGGATCTGCTCGACCTTTCGCAACTGCAGCAGGCGGCGGGCCGTGTGGCCTCCAACCGACCCGGACACACGCTCGGCCTGTACCGCCGGCACTGCGCGGTCTGCCACGGGTTGAGCGGCGACGGCCGCGGCCCGGCCGCGTTGTACGAGTCCCCCTACCCACGCGACTACCGCGCCGGAGTATTCAAGTTCAAGTCGACCTACCGCGGAGTCCCCCCGACCGACGCCGACCTCGCCGCGACGCTCCGCTTCGGACTGCCCGGCACCGCGATGCCCTCCTTCGAATTGCTGCCGCCCGAAGAGATCGGCGCGCTGGTCCAGTACATCAAGTACCTCGCGATCCGTGGCGAGCTCGAGCGGTCGCTGGTGCGGCATGTCGGAGAGGAGTTCGATTTCGACCCCGTAACCGGCGAGGCGAGCGACGAAACCCGCCTGGACTGGAGCGAAGAGGAAACCAGGGAGTTGGTGCTTGACGAGGTGCTGCCCCGCATCGCGCGCCGCTGGCGTGACGCGCCGGATTCGATCGTGCCGGTCGACGAGTCGTTGGCGGGCGCCGACCCACCGAGCGCCGCAGAGGTTGAAGCCGGCCGGCAGCTCTTCCACGACGCCCGCCGCGCCAACTGCGTGAAGTGCCACGGACAGAACGGCGCCGGCGGCGTCAACGTGGTGGACTTCAGCGACTGGGACAAGCGGACGCACGAATTCATCGCGCAGACAGATCGGCTTGCCGCGTCACGCGAGACGCTCACTAGCAGGATGGCGGGCACCGCGCCGGCACGGCGCGGCCTGCTGGAGAAGCAGCTGGCGGAACTCAACGCCGAGATCGGCCACCGCGAGCAGTTCCAGGACGCACTGCTGCCGCCCCGCGTCGCCGACCCGCGGCGGCTAGCGCCCGGGGCGCTGCGCGGCGTGAGATCGCGCGCCGACCTGTTCCGGATTATCTCGCAGGGCGTGGCGGGCACGCCAATGCCGGCCGTGGGCGCGACCGACCCGGGCGGCGTTGGCGCGTTGACCGATGAGGAGATCTGGCGGCTCGTTGCGTACGTGCAGAGTCTGACAGGCGGGATTCATGACTGACGCCAACGACAGCCCCAGACAGCAGGAGTCGCCCTGGCCGCGGCGGTGGGCGGTTGCGCTCTGCTGCTGCACGTTCCCACTGTTGTGGGTCGGCGGTCTGGTCACCTCCACCGACGCCGGCATGGCGGTGCCCGACTGGCCCACCACCTACGGCTACAACATGTTCGCCTACCCGTGGCAGACCTGGATGTTCGGCCCATGGGACCTGCTGGTCGAGCACGGTCATCGCCTGCTTGGTTCGCTGGTTGGGCTGCTTACGATTGGGCTCCTGGTCGCCGTTTGGCGCAGCGATAGCCGCCGCTGGCTGCGGTGGCTGACCGTCGGCGCTCTCGTGCTCGTCATCGCGCAAGGCGTGCTGGGCGGGATGCGGGTGATCTTGAACGAGCGGCAGCTCGCGATGCTGCACGGCTGCACCGGTCCGCTGTTTTTCGCGCTGGCCTGCGTGCTGCTGGCGGTCACCTCGCGGGCGTGGTTCTTGATCGGCAATGAGTCAAATGAGGGTGCGACAAATCGTCGCACCCCGGGCGGTCTGCTCGCGGCCACGGCCCTGTTTGCCTACCTGCAGCTGGTGCTCGGCGCCCAGTTGCGGCACGTCCCGGTGACGGTGGACCCGTGGGCGTTCGCGGCGATCGTCAAACTGCACCTTGTGATGGCGGCCGTGGTTTCGGGGCATGTCGTGGCGTCGGCGGTCCGGGCCTGGCAGGGCGAGGGTTGCCCCCGTGCGGTTCGTCGGCTGACCGCTGTGATGACCCTGGCGGTGGTCGTGCAGCTTTCGCTGGGCGTGGCGACCTGGCTTCTCAAGTACGGACGCCCAGGCTGGGCCTCGGCGTGGCTGCCGGATACCATGGGAGCAGTTGTCGCGGACGGCTGGGCGCAGACCCACATCGCGACCGCGCATAGCGCCGTCGGCTCGCTCATTCTGGGGCTGGCGGCGGCCGCCGCGGCGATCGCCATCCGCTCAACAGCCTCCCCCTCACCGACGTCCGCCGTAGCGGTGGACTGATCAACTCCGCAATCCGAGTCACGGCGCATGAGCACCGGCGCAACCACCTTGGCGATCCCCCGGTCACAGGTCACTTCACCGTCGCGGCTGCGTGACTTTGTGGAGCTGGCCAAGCCCCGCATCACGATCCTCGAGCTCGTGACCGCGGTGGCCGGCATGTACCTCGCGACCCACGCCCAGTGGTCGCCGCTGGTAGTCGGCGCGACGCTGCTGGGCGCCGGGCTGCTGGCGGCCAGCGCCAACTCGCTGAACATGTACCTCGAGCGTCGGCTCGACGCCAAGATGACCCGCACCGCCGACCGCCCGCTACCGGCCGGGCGGATGGCGCCGGCCGAGGCCGCCGTGTTCGGCGTCGCGACCGTGTCGATCGGCTTCACGCTGCTGGTGCTCGGCGTCAACTGGACCACCGCACTACTCGGCCTGGCGAGCTGGTTCCTCTACGTCGCCGTCTACACGCCGCTCAAGACCCGCACGCCCCTGAACACGTTTGTTGGCGCCATTAGCGGCGCGCTGCCGATCGTGATGGGCTGGACCGCCGGAGGCGGCGCCCTGGACGCCACAGCGCTCGGCCTGTTCCTGGTGCTGTTCCTCTGGCAGTACCCGCACTTCATGGCGATCGCCTGGCTCTGCAAGGACGACTACGCCGCGGCCGGCTACAAGATGGACACCGTAGTCGAGCCGACCGGCGCCCGCGCCGGCGCGCTCGCTGTGGCCGGCGGCGCGCTCTTGCTGCCGGCGGCGCTGCTCCCCGCGATCCGCACCGACTACTCGGCCCAGACCTACGCGGTGTTGGCTTCGCTGTTCACGCTGGCGTTTGTGGCGGCGGCGGCCGCGTTCCTCGTCCGCCGCAACGACCGCTCCGCCCGGCTGCTGCTGCGGGCCAGTTTGCTCTACTTGCCGGCTTGGATGGTCGTGCTGTGCCTGTTCGGATCGTAACCCCACAGGGTTGCGACTGACCATCGATCCGAAGGGACGCGTTGCACACCTTCTACACGCCGCCGCGTCCGCAGAACCCCGCCTGTTATGGATAGCCAATCGCCCGCGGTCCACGTCGCCGACCTCCGGTACCGTTACGGCGACCGCGAGGCGCTCCGCGGCCTTTCGCTCGACGTGGCGCCGGGTGAGCTGTTCGCCGTGCTCGGCCCCAACGGCAGCGGCAAGACGACGCTCTTCCGCCTGCTCTCCACCCTGGCGCCGATGCAGCAGGGCACGGTCAGCGTATTTGGGCACGACCTCCGCACCGAGGGCGACCGCGTCCGCGCCTCGCTCGGCGTGGTGTTCCAGGCGCCCAGCCTCGACAAGCACCTGTCGGTGATCGAGAACCTCCGGTGCCACGGGCTGCTGTACGGCCTCAGCGGCCTGACGCTCGCCCGCCGCTGCGAGGAGATGCTAGACCAGCTCGGCGTCCGCGATCGCACCAACGACAAAGTCGCCGACCTGTCGGGTGGGCTCCGCCGTCGTGTCGAGCTAGCCCAGGGCATGCTGCACAGCCCCCGGCTGCTGCTGCTGGACGAGCCCTCCACCGGTCTGGACCCCGCCGCCCGCAGCGACCTCTGGCGATACCTCGCCCAGGCCCGCGACGCGGAGGGCGTCACGGTGCTGACCACGACCCACCTGCTGGAAGAGGCCGACCGCGCCGACCGGATCGCCATCGTCCACGAGGGCCAGGTCGCCGCGCTCGACACGCCCGACGCGCTCAAGTCGCAGGTGGGCGGCGACTCGATCACGCTCCGCAGCGACAACCCCGACGAGCTGGCGGCGGCCATCACCGAGCGTTTTGCCACGCCCGCCAGCGTGGTGAACCACGCCGTCCGGCTCGAGCAGCCCGATGGAGCGGCCTGGGCGCCCAAGCTGTTCGATGCCTTCGGCGACCGCATCCGCGAGCTTACCATCGGCAAGCCAACGCTCGAGGACGTGTTTATCGACCGTACCGGGCACAGGTTCTTTGGAAGCGAGTCCGCGCCAGCCGACGAGGCGTCAAGCAAGAAACGCAAGCACTAGACAAGGACGATCGTTGCTTACGATGAGGCAACGCTGATCAGCGATGATTGACGCTAGCCAGTGTGCATCAGCGGCGAGTAGCGTTCTCAGAACCTAAGAGCATTGCCATGAGTTCAGCCACCGCCCCCGCCATCCCGGTCGTGTTCGCGCTCTCGCACCGCGAGCTGGTGCGGTTCTTCCGGCAGCGCAACCGCGTGATCGGTGCGTTCCTGCAGCCCATCATCTTCTGGCTGCTGTTCAGCGAGGGGCTGCGGTCCAGCAACCTGGGGTACGTGCACTTCTACCCCGGCACGCTGGCGATGATCCTGCTGTTCACCGCCATCTTCGCCACGATCTCGATCATCGAGGACCGCAACGAGGGGTTCTTGCAGGGCGTGCTCGTGGCGCCCGTGCCGCGGATGGCGATGGTGCTGGGCAAGGTGCTCGGCGGCTCGGCGATCGCGATGATCCAGGCGATCCTGTTCATGATCCTCGGCTGGATCACTTGCCCGGACGTCGCGCCCACGCCGGCGCAGGCGCTCCTCGCGACGCTGCTGATGGCGGTGATGAGCATCGCGCTGACTTCGCTGGGCTTCCTCATCGCGTGGCGGATGAATTCCAGCCAGGCGTACCACGCCATCATGAGCGTGTTCCTGTTCCCGATGTGGCTGCTGTCGGGCGCGTTCTTCCCCCAGGGAGAGGAGGGGCTGCTCGGCTGGATCGTGGCGATCAATCCTTTGACTTACGGCGTTGCCGGACTGAATCACTACCTGGTCACCCTGAGCAAGACCACCATCCCGCTGTGGCGCTGCTGGCTGGTGAGCGTGCTGTTCGCCGTGGTGATGCTGGGCCTCTGCTGGCGGGTTGCGGGGTCGCGCGCCAAGGGAGACTTTGTTTCGTGATCACCCACCTGCTCCTCGCCGCCGCCAGCCCGATTGTGCACGTCAACGCGGCGCTCAACTCGTTGGCCGCTGTGCTGCTGGTGCTAGGCTACGTGCTCATCAAGCAGCGGAAGGAAGTCGCGCACAAGCGGGTGATGCTGCTGGCGTTCGCGGTCTCCTCGGCGTTCCTCGTCTGCTACCTGTACTACCACTACCAGGTGCAGCACGTGAAGTTCACCGCCGAGGGCGTGGTGAGGTACGTGTACTACGGCATCCTGCTGTCGCACGTGCTGCTTGCGGTGACCGTGCCGTTCCTGGCGCTCGCCACGATCTACTTCGGCCACCGCGCCCTCGGATGCAACCAGCCCGCCAGCGACGACGGACCCTCGCCCGAGTCGCTCGAAGCGAGTGGTCGGTACCGGACCAAGCACCGCAGGCTTGCCCGGATTACCTTCCCTATCTGGCTGTACGTGTCGGTGACCGGCGTGGTGGTGTACGTGATGCTCTACCACCTGTGGCCGCCGGCGGGGCTGTAGCCCGCGGGCCGCTGCTTCTTTGTCACCTTGGCGGCTAGGCCGTATAATCACGGGCGATGCACGTCCCCCCGCCACCCGCCCAGCGCTGCGCCGCGTTCGCCCCGGTTTTGGCGCTCGTTCTGCACGCGGTCCTGGGCGCTGGCGCCGCGCGCGCCGCCCAGCCCGTGATCGAGGCGCCGTCCATCTCCAGCCGGACCGAGCGGCTGCTCGCACAGGCCGACGCGCTGCTCGAAGATGGCCAGTGGGAGGACGCCCTGGAGACCATCACGCTCGTGATGGACGACTCCGACGGGCAGCTCGTCCGCGTCGACGGGGGCCGCTACGTCCGGCTGCGGGACGCCTGCCAGGCCCGGCTCACCAGGATGCCACCCGAGCTCCTCGCGGAGCACCGCCGCCGCATCGACCCGGCCGCCGATCGGCTGCTGGAGGAGGGCCGCCGGGATCGCGACGTCGCGCCGCTGCAGCGCGTCATCGACGAGTACTTCGTGAGCTCGAGCACGCCGGCCGCCGCGCTGTTATTGTCCGACCTGGCCATCGAGCGGGGCGACTTCAACGCCGCGCGGGCGGCCCTCGCCCGCCTGCATCCGCTGCTAACGGACCCCGCCGGGCGGCCAATCGGGATCGCGCTGAACGGCGTCGACCTCCCATCGCACTGGGAGCAGATCGACCCGCTGCTGCGCGAGCCGCGGCAGACGCTCCCGCCAACCTACCCAGACGCCGAAGCCGAGCTCCCCGCCGCCTTAGCGCGGCTCGCGCTGATCTCGACCCTTGAGCTCGACCTTGACCGCGCCCGGGCCGAGGCGGCTCTGCTCCGCCAGGCGGCTCCCGAGGCGACCGGCCTGCTGGCCGGACAGACCGGGCCGTTCGTCGACCGACTTGCAATGCTGATCGAGGCCGCGGACCAGTGGCCACGCGGCGCCATGCCGGCCGGGGCGCCCACCTTCGCCGGCGACGCAACCCGCAGCGGGGCGGCTGCGCCACTGGGCGAGCTCGCCGGGCCGATCTGGCCGGAGCCGCACACCCTCACCCCGGTCACGCTGCCAGGCGAGGTGGCGACGCGCCGCAACGAGGTCGTGATTGTCGGCGGCCGCCGCGTTATCCGCACGGTGGAGCCGGAGGTCAGCCAGGACCCGCAGGCGTTGCCGGTCGTGTTTGGTCCCTGGGTGCTGGTCCGTGACGCGGGCGCCCTGTCCGCGCTGCAGCTCCGCGACGGAGCGGCCGGCGTAACCAAGGACGGGCTGTTGTACCAGGCGGCGGTCGGCGGCGGGGCCGTCTACCAGATGCAGGACATGCGGGTGCTCAACCTGATGCGTGCCCGCGGCCTCGCCGGAGCGCTGGTCACCCCGCTGGGCCCGTTGGAGGTGAGCCGCGGCGTGCTGTACGCACGCGTGGGGCGTAACCAGCCGCGTCGCACGGGGCGTGTGGTGCGCACCGCGGCCGACCCCCGTGTGCTGGGGTTCGGGTTGCTCAGCGAAGGCCTGCAGGTGGTCGAGTTCGAGGAGCCCGAAGAGCCGTGGCGGTTCAGTGGCCCTCCGTTAATCGGTGGGGGCCTAGCGTTCATCGCGCTGGACGCCAACGAGGTGCGGCCGCGCGTCGCGGTGGCGTGCTACTCGGTGGCCACCGGCAAGCAGGTCTGGATTACGCCGGTCTGCAGCGGCGCCCCGGCCGAAGACGCCGTGGGCGTGCGTCCGGCCGACGTGCTGACCAAGCAGGGCGACGCGATCTACTTCAACACGAACATGGGCGCGATCGCCGCGCTGGACGCGCGGAGCGGCCGGCTCGATTGGCTGGCCGAGTACCCCCGCCACGAGCTTGGCGAGTCGCCCCACCGGGCTGACGCCGCGCTGCTGGTGTCGCCCTGCATCGCCCACTGCGGCAGGCTGCTCGTCGCGCCGGTCGACTGCCCCTATGTCCTGGCGATCGACCAGGCGTCTGGCCGAGGCCTGTGGTCCGCCGAGCTGGTCGACCGCCGCGCCGAGTTGCTGGGCGTCAGGGGGCAGACGCTCGTTGCCGCGGGCGGGTTGCTTACCGGGCTCGACACCAACACGGGCGCGCGGCGGTACCAATGGCCCAGCAGCGACCGCTCTGGCATCCGCGGGATGGGCCGCGGCTGCCTGGCGGGTGGCGAGGTCTTCTGGCCCACCCGCTCGGCGATCTACGCCCGCGACGCCGAAACCGGCGCCGCGACCCGCACGCCGATCGACCTTAGCCCAATCGGCGCCGCCGGCGCTAATCTGACGCCTGCCCACGGGCTGCTGGTGGCCGCCGGACGCGAGAAGATGACCGTCTACGGTCCGCAGCCGGCGCCCCCGCCCGACCCGCCCAAGCAGTTTTCTGCCGTAACGCCTGCCGCCGGCGCAGCTTCCGACGCAAACGACTAGAATACCGGTACCCCTCGCGGCGCCGGCCGGCGCCAAGAACTCCAGCCAGCCAATCGAGGCGCCCATGCTCCCAGAGTCCGACATCGACGCGATCAATCAGCTCGGCGAGTCTTACCGCAAGCTCAAGAACGAGCTGGGCAAGGTGATCGTCGGCCAGCAGGAGGTGGTCGACCAGCTGCTGATCGCGTTGTTCGCCCGCGGCCACTGCCTGCTGGTGGGGGTGCCCGGCCTGGCCAAGACGCTCTTGATCCGCTCGCTCTCTGACGCGCTGTCGCTCGACTTCAACCGGGTGCAGTTCACGCCCGACCTGATGCCGGCCGACATCACCGGCACCGAGGTGATGCAGGAGGACCGCGCCACCGGCGAACGGGCGTTCAAGTTCGTGCCGGGGCCGATCTTCGCCAACATCGTGCTGGCCGACGAAATCAACCGCACCCCGCCCAAGACCCAGGCCGCGCTGCTCGAGGCGATGCAGGAGAAGCAGGTCACCGTGGGCGGCGAGCGGCGGGCGTTGCCCGACCCGTTCTTCGTGCTCGCCACGCAGAACCCGATCGAACAAGAGGGCACGTACCCGCTGCCCGAGGCCCAGCTCGACCGCTTCATGTTCATGGTGCAGGTCGACTACCCGGAAGCGGACGAGGAGCTGCAGATCGTCAAGCAGACCACCGCCGACTTCCAGACCAGCATCGAGGCCACGCTGTCGGCCGACCAGATCGCCGCGATGAGCCACTTGGTGCGGCGGATGCCGATCGCCGACCACCTGGCGATGTACGCGATCAACCTGGTGCGGCAGACCCGCGTACGCAAGGGCGGCGTGCCGGAGATCGTCGACAAGTACGTCAGCTGGGGCGCCGGCCCGCGGGCGAGCCAGTTTCTGGTGCTCGCCGCCAAGGCCCGCGCCGCCCTGGCCGGCCGCCACTGTGTCGAGGCCGACGACCTCAAGGCGGTCGCCGCCCCGGTGCTGCGGCACCGCATTGTCACCAACTTCAACGCCGAAGCCGACGGGGTCACCGCCGACGACGTCGTGGCGGCGCTCTTGGAGAAGACAGCGATCGAGGCCGCGGCGTAGGCGAGTAATAGCCGGCGAGCTACGCCTCGGCGGGGTGTGTTCAAATACACAGCACAAGTGAGTGCTATGAGGATGCATCAGGTACTGTTGGCATTGTATTTGACCGCTATGGGCTGCAGTGGTAGGGAAGTCGAAGAGCAGATGAATTGGTACGACGTGTGTGACAAGTGGTCGAGCGAAGGCTACGATTCCCTCTCGGCCCCTCAGCAAGTCTGGGTAAATACTCGCGGGTTCATCGACGCAGTGGACAATGGTGGGCTGGTGAGCTTCTTTTACAACTCACAAGCAGACCGCTACGAAGACACCGTTTTTGCCTTAGCAGATCTGGAAGCCGCCGAAGCACTTGATGTGCTTGAGACCTTCGGCGCATTCTTCGGTGATGAAGTACCTGACGACATGGTTGAGCGGAACGAGATCATTAACTCCTGGGCGAGCGATAGTCCTCAGAGTCGAGCATGTGAAAGTGTGGACACGATTCTGAGACCGTACATCGAACCTCTTGAACAGAAGTTGGAAGCATACGTCATCGAGCAGGGTTTTGATCCAGAGTACTAGTCTCCTAAGCAATGAATGACGGTCTTGCTCGGGCAGCACATCCCCCGCCGAGGCGTAGCTCGCCGGCTACTTTCCTGAACTCCTTCACTGAATGCCCACTACCCCCACCTCAAAACGTTTCCTCGACCCCGCGGTCTTGGCCAAGCTCAAGGGGCTGCGGCTGCGCGCGGAGCATATTGTTGAGGGGTACGTGGCCGGCCTGCACCGCAGCCCGTTCCAGGGGTTCAGCATCGAGTTCGCCGAGCACCGCGAGTACGCGCCCGGCGACGACCTGCGGTTTGTCGACTGGAAGGTGTTCGGCAAGACCGACCGGGTGTACCTCAAGCAGTACGAGGAAGAGACCAACCTCATCGCGTACCTCGTGCTCGACCAGTCGGAGAGCATGACCTACCAGAGCGGCGCAGGCGAGAGCCGGGGGCGTAAGCCCTCGGAGGGCGCCCCGATGTCCAAGCTTGAGTACGCCCAGACAGCCGCCGCCGCGCTGGCGTACCTGGTGCTGCACCAGCAGGACGCGGTGGGGCTTGCTACGTTCGACGACCGCGTGCGGCGGGTGATGCGGCCCAGCAGCAGCCCGGCGACCCTGAACCAGTTGCTGGCCGAGATGGAGCGAGTTGACGCCCGCGAGAAGACCGCCACCGGCCCCATCTTCCACGACCTGGCCGAGCGGCTCAGCCGCCGCGGGGTGGTGTTTGTGTTCAGCGACCTGTTCGACGATGTCGACAGCATGCTGGCCGGGCTGAAGCACTTCCGCCACCGCCGGCACGACGTGATCGTGTGCCACGTGCTCGACCCGGCCGAGCTGGAGTTCCCGTTCGACCAGCCCACGCTGTTCAAGGGCCTCGAGCAGGCGGGCGACATCCTGGCCGACCCGGCCCGCCTGCGCGAGGCCTACAAGACCGAGTTCGACGCGTTCACCACCGCGGTCGCCACCGGCTGCCGCAGTCAGGGCGCCGACTACCTGCAACTCAGAACCGACCAACCGCTCGACGCGGTGCTGCACCGCTTCCTCGCCGCGCGGCAGCAACGCGTGCGGTGAGGTTGGGCCTACTTAACAACGACAACAATGACGATCACGCAGAGCCGCAGAGTCGCAGAGAAGAACGAGTGTTATCCTCACTCTGCGCCTCTGCGGCTCTGCGTGACACCTTCTGCTGCAAGCACGCAGACTAAGGCTGCGCGCAACGATAGGATCGACCGTCCTTCGAGGGGGCGATTGCATTGAATCACCTCCCACTAGCCTTCGGCTTCGCCAACCTTGCCATCCTCGGGTGGCTCGGGGCGGCGGCTGCGCCGATCCTGATCCACCTGTGGATGAAGCGGGTCAGGAAGGAGACCCGCTGGGCCGCCGTGCGGTTCCTGCAGGCGGCAATCAAGCGGCACGCGCGGCGGTTGCAGCTGCAGCAGTGGATCCTGCTGGCGATCCGCACCGCGATCATCCTGCTCGTGGTGCTGGCCGCGGCCAAGCCGACCCTCGACTCGCTCGGGCTGGTCGGGCCGGGCGTACGGACTCACCGGCTGCTGGTGCTGGACGCGTCGCTGTCGATGGGGCTCGAAACCGACGACGGCCGGCTGATCACCCACGCCAAGCGGCTCGCCGAGCGGCTTATCGACCAGTCCCGCCCGGGCGATGTGTACTCGGTCTGCACGCTCGCCGCGCCGCCCCGCGCGGTGCTCGCCCAGCCAACGTCCGACAGCTCGCGGGCGAAGCAGTCCGTGCAGCAAGTCAAGCTCACCGAGGGGACCGCCGACCTGGGACGCGGCCTGACGCTGGTGCGCCAGCTGCTGACCAACGCCGAGGCCGCCGCCACGAAGGTCGACCGGCACGAGGTGACCTTCTTCACCGACCTGACCGCGACCACCTGGGGTCCGCTGACCGGCGACACGCCGCCCGATGGCGTCGACGCTAGCGACTCCGCCGAAGCGGCCAAGCTGTATTCGCAGCTCGTCGAAGACGCCGTGCTGACGGTTGTCGACGTCGGGCAGCCCGACGCGGGCAACGCCGCGGTGGTGGGGATCGCGATCGAGTCCGCCACACCAACCACACAGCAGCCGCTGGCCATCCGCGCCAGGGTGGCCCGATTCGGCGAAGCCGACGCCGATGCAGACGCGCTGGTCGACCTGGTGGTCGATGGCGTGACGGTCGCCTCGGCGCCGGCGCGGTTCGGCCCGGACGAAACGGCGAGCGTCTCGTTCACGCACCCAATCCGTCTGCCGGGGCTGCACACGCTCTCGGTGCGGGTGGCGGAGGACCGGCTGGTGGCCGACAACCAGCGGTGGCTGGCCTGCCAGGTCGACGAGCACGTGCGGGTGCTGTGCGTCGAGGGCCGTCGCGGCGCCGCGATGTATGTCGCAGGGGCGTTGAACCCCTCCGGCCAAGCCGACGCGGCGATCCAGCCGGAGGTGGTGTCGGACGCCGAGCTCGCCTCGATCGACCTTAACGACTTCCGCTGCGTGTTCTTCTGCAACGTGGCCCAGCTCTCACGCAGCGAGGCGGACCGGGTCGCCAGCTACGTGCGCGGCGGCGGCGGGGCCGTGTTCTTCCTGGGCGACCGCGTCGACCCCGACCGCTACAACGACCTCCTCGGGCCTTCCGAATCCGCCGGGCGGTCGCTGACGCCGGTGCTGTTCCAGCCGGGGCAAGAGGACAACGGCGGCCTGCTGCCGGCCGAGATCGGCGCCCCGGTCTCCTCGCCGCAGTTCCGGCTCGATCCGCTGGAGTACGCCCACCCCATCGTGGCGCCCTTCCGCGGCCGCGAGCGCGCCGGGCTGATCACCACGCCGATCTCACGCTACTACCAACTAGTCTTGCCGGAGCAGACTTCGTCGCAGACCGCGCTCGCCACCCCCTCGGGCGACCCCTTGGTCGTCAGCTCTGAGCATGGGCGGGGCAGGGTGGTGCTGGTCGCGACCGACGGGTCGCTCACGTCGGTCGACCCCGCGACCGGCGAGCCGTGGACCGTTATGCCGGCGTGGCCGAGCTTCCTCCCGATTGTCCGCGAGCTGCTCAGCTTCGCGTCCGCCGGCGGGGGTGGGCCGCCGAGCGTCACGGTCGGCCAGCCGATCAGCGGCGCCGCGCCCGAGTGGGCCGCCGGCGGCGAGCTGACCATCCTCCGCCCCGACGGCGAGGAAGAATCCACGCTGGTCCACTCGGGCGGCGGCGAGGCGACCTGGGCCTACGACCGCACCAACCGGGCCGGCGTGTACCGGGTTGAGTCGCCCGACCGGCCCGCCCCGGTCGGCGCGGCCGCCGTGAACCCGGACCCGCGCGAAAGTAACCTGACGCGGGTGTCGACCGCGTCGCTGCCGGCCGAACTGCGGCTGCGCAATACCCCGGCCGCCGCCACCGGCGCCAGCGCCGACCTTGCGCCGGCGACCGGGGTGCACCGCGGGCTGCTGATGGCCGCGCTGTTGCTGGTCCTGCTCGAGACCTTCCTCGCGTACTGGTTCGGGAGGTCGGCGGCATGACCCAACGCCTTCCGGCATTCATCGCTCAGGTTGCGCCGGTCGAAACCGACGCGGTCTGGCGGCTGCAGACGCACTGGACGTTCGCCCCGTGGCTGACGGTGGTGCTCATCTCGTCGGCGGCTGCGCTGGTGATCTACTGCTACGCCCGCGAGCGGACGCCGGCCGGCGCGTGGTACCGCTCCCTCCTGGGGCTGCTGCGGCTGGCGACCATCGCGATGATCCTAGTGATGCTTAGCGAGCTGCTGTTGGCCGGCACGCGGTCGGGACGGCCACGCTTCGGCTGGATCTTCGACCTCTCGGGGAGCATGTCGGTCACGGATTCGCTCAGCCAGGCGGACGCGCCGTCGCGGCTGGACAAGGTCAAGCAGAAGCTCCTGGAGGACGACGCGGCGATCGTCCGCGGCGTGGGCGGGCAGTACGACATGGACGCCCTGACCCTCGGCGCGACGCAGCAGCCGCTGGCGTCCGCCGCCGACCAGCTGCCCGACGCCATCGAGACCCTCCGCGCCGACCCGGACGCGATGACCCGGCTGGGCGACGCCGTGCAGAGCATGGTCGAGCGTTCGGCCGGCCCCGCGCCGCAGGCGGTGGTGGTCTGGACCGACGGCCGCAACACCGCCGGGCGGTCGTTGTCGGCCGCCGCCGACGCCGCCCGCCGGGCCGGCACGCAGCTGTTCTTCATCGGCGTTGGCGCCGAAGAGAGCCCGCCCGACATCGTGCTGTCCGACCCGCTGGCCGATGAGGTGGTGTTCGTCGACGACATCCTCTCGCTCGGCGCCACCCTGCGCGTGAAGGGCGACCTCAAGACGCCCGTTCGGCTCACGCTGCGTCAGGAGGGCGAGTCCACGCCGCTCGCCGAACAGACGCTCAATCCGTCCACCGACGCGGCCACGCCGGTGCAGCTGCTGCACCGGCCGACCGAGCCCGGCGACTACCGCTACGTGATCGAGGCAGCGCCGGTCGAGGGCGAACGGGACGCCGACAACAACCGCGTCGCGTTCGACGTGCAGGTCCGCAAGGCTCACGTGCGGGTGCTGCTGGCGGCGGGCTACCCGATGTACGAGTTCCGCTACCTCAAGAGCCTGCTGGGCCGCGACACGACCGTCGCGCTGCAGACCTACCTGCAAGAGTCGGACCTGCAGTACGCCACGAGCGACCAGACGGCCATCCAGCGGTTCCCCCTCCGCCGCCGCGACCTCGACCAGTACGACGTGGTCGTGCTGCTGGATGTCGACCCGCAGCTGCTGCCACGCTCGGTCTGGAGCGAGCTGGCGGGGTTCGTCAGCGAGGACGGCGGCGGGCTGGTGATGGTGGCCGGCACGCGCTACCTGCCGTGGGCGTACCGCCGGTACGAAGACTTCCAATCGCTATCGCCGACCCGGCTCGATACGGCGCCGCTGGCCAGTCGCACGCCGCCGGACCAGTACCTACTGCGGCCCACGCCGCTCGGGATGCAGAGCTCCTCGTTCCAGCTCGGCGACAACCCACGCGACAGCCAGTCCATCTGGCGGCGGCTCACGGCCCTCAACTGGGCCGCCGACCTGGGCGAGCCCAAGCCCGCCGCGCAGGTGCTGGCCGTGCACCCTAGCCGCACCACGGCCGAGGGCCGGCCGCTGCCGCTGGTCGCGACCCAGTATTTCGGCGCTGGTCAGGTGCTGATGCACGGCTTCGACAGCAGCTACCTATGGCGCAAACGCGTCGGCGACGTCTACTTCGCCCGCTATTGGGTGCAGACGCTCCGCCGTCTGGCCCACGGGCGGCTCAAACGCGACGACCGCGGCTGGGAGCTGGCGGTCGAACGGGGCGAGTACGAGCGTGGCGAGCCGGTCCGCGTGCGGCTCCGCACCCCCGACGGTGGGGTTCGCGAGGCCGCCGTGCTGCTGCAGCCCGAAAGCGGCCCGCAGCAGCGTGTCGAGCTGAGCCCCTCCGCGGTGCGGCCGGGCGTGCTCGAAACCGACCTCGAGGACCTTCCCGCCGGGCGGTACCGCGTGCTGCTGGCGGGCGCCGACAGCGAGTCGGTCAGCGCGACCTTCGAGGTGGTGAACCCGCCCGGAGAGTTTGCCCAGCTTGAAATGAACGCGGCCGGCATGCGGGCCGCGGCCGAGCGTACCGGCGGGGCGTTCTACCGTCTGGACGAGGCTCAGGAGCTGCTCGCCAACCTGCCAGAGGCCCAGCGGGTGCCGATTGAATCGCTCCCCCCGATCGAGCTGTGGAACCGCTGGTGGATGCTCGCCGGCATCTGCGGCTGCCTGTGCGCCGAGTGGATTCTGCGAAAACGCAAGGCAATGCTATAACCGACGGAGAGAATCAGGGTTCAATGCATCGGCAAGCTCTCTCCCATTCGGATGAGGGAGTCCAACTCGAGCAAGGCGGAGCCGCAACGCTTCGTAATCAAACACCAGCCGCCAAGCACTAGCCACCAGCCACCAGCCACTAGTTACCAACCACTGGCCACCAACAAATGCCCCACCCACTGCTGCAACGCGTTGCCCGCATTGCCGACCGTGCCCGCAGGGTCGCGGTCTGCGCGGCGGTGGGGCGCGTGCTGGCGGTGGCGCTCGGCGTGGCGTTGGTGCTGATGCTGGCGGACTACGCGATGCGGCTCTCGGACCCCGGCATGCGCTGGTTGTTCGCCGGGCTGCTGCTGGCGGCGGTCGCGGCGGCGGCGGTGCGGTGGCTCTCCGGCGCCGCGTGGCGGGGGGTGACGCCGCTGACCGTGGCGCAGCAGATCCAGGCCGACCGCCCCACGCTCGGCAGCCGCCTGGCCAGCGCCATCGAGTTCCTCCAGCAACGCACCGACGACCCGTCCGCCGGCTCGGCCGACCTCCGCAGGGCCGTCGTTTTCGAGACCACCGCCGACGTCGAACAGCTCCCCCTTGAGGAAGTGATCGACCACCGCCCACTGCGCCGCGCGGGCCAGTGGGTCGCGGCATGTGTGGCGGTCGCGGTGGTGTTTGGCGTCGCCGACCCGGCCGGCCTGCAGACCGCCGCCGCCCGACTCGTGGCGCCCTGGAGCGACCAGCACTGGCCACGCCGGAACCACCTGGCGGTCGACGAGGCGCCGGGCCGCATCGCCCGCGGCCAGTCGTTCGAGGCCCGCATCCTCGACGAGCACGACGCCCGCCTCCCCGCGGACCTGAAGGTGCAGTACCGCACCCGCGTCGGCGGCGCGACCCGCGTGGAGGAGCAGGCGTTGCCGTCGACCGGCAGCGAGGTAAACCTACTACGCGAGAACGTCCAGCAGGCCTTCGCGTACCGCGTGGTCGGCGGCGATGACAACTCGATGGCCTGGCGGCAGGTCGAAGTGGTCGACCCGCCGCAGGTTAGCGACTGGCGCCTCACGTCGACGCCGCCCGCCTACTCGGGGCTCCCCGCACAGAGCCTCCGCGAGGAGGGGCGCGTGCTAGAAGGGTCGTCGCTCGGCCTCAATGGGCGCACGCCAGAGGAGTTGTCCGCGGGCGAACTGATTGTGGTCGGTGAGGGCGAGCAACAGCCGCTGCCGCTCACGCTGCAGCCCATAAGCGGCGAGACATCGCTCAGCCTGGCGGCGCCCTGGCTTCCGCAGACCGATGGCGCCGGCCCACGCACCGTCAGCTACCGGCTGCGTGTCGCGAGCGCCGGAGGGCTGGAGGGGCAGACGAAGCCGCGATCGCTCCGCATCGAGCCCGACGCGCCGCCCGCCATCGACTGGCTCACGCCGGCGCCGGAGAGCTACGTCACCGCCCGCGCGGTCGTGCCGGTCAGCGTGCTGGCGGAGGACAACCTGGCGATCGCCAAGGCGGAGCTGCTCTGGCGGCGCGAAGCAACCGAACCGCTCACGTCCACTGATGACGAGCCGGGCGCCGTGCAGCCTGCCGACGAGACACCCGCCGAAGCCACGGCGGAGCGGATCATCATCTACACCGGACCCGAGTCGCCGCCCGAGCGGGCGTCGCTGCCGTGGGATTCGCCGGCCGACTCGCGCGAGTTGTCGCACGAGCTGGCGCTCGAGCCGCTGGGGCTCTCGCCCGGCGACCAGATCCTGCTGCTGGTCGAGGCCGCCGACTACCGGCCGGGCGTAGGCGTCACGCCGCTGCCGCGTCGGATTATCATCATCACCGACGAGGAGTTCGACTCCCGCCTGGCGGACATGCAGTCCGAGCTGGTGCAGGACCTCAGCCGGCTGTTGGCCGAGCAACGCGAGGCCCGCGCAGCGGCCGGCGAGCTGACCATCGACCGGCAGTCGAGCCCACAGACGACCCCGCAGACGCTCGACCGGTTGTCGGCAATCGGGTTCGAGCAGCTCCGCATCAACGAGGGCGTGTCGGACGAGCGCCGCGGCGCCGCGGCCCGGGCCGAAGAACTGCTCGACGAGCTGGCCCGCAACCAGCAGGATCGTCCCGAGTTGCGGGAACAGCTCGAGGCGCTCCGCGATGGGCTCCGGCAGCTTTCTGACGGGCCCCTTGCTAACGCCGGTCGCGACCTCGCCGACGCCCGCCGCTCCGCCCAGCAGGCGGCCGAGCAGGCCGACGGCCAGCCCAACGCCGCAGCGGAGAAGGAAGTCGACCGTTCGCTGGCCGACGCCGCCGGCCAGCAGGACCGCGCCATCGAGTCGCTGGAGGGCATGGTCGAGCGGATGTCCGGCTGGTCGGACTACCAGCGGTTCGCCCAGGAACTTGCAGACCTTGAGCGCGAGCAACGCGAGCTCCGCGAGGAGACCCTCAAGGAGGCCGCCCGCGCGGCCGCTAGCCTTCCATCGCCCGAACGGACGGCCGCCCGCGAGAAGCTCCGCGCGGCGCAGTCAGAGATTGCCAAGCGGTTCGGCAAGCTGCAGGACGCCATGCGGAAGGCGGCCGACCAGTCGCAGGGCGATCAGTCGGAGGGCGGCGCGCAGAAGTCTGACGCCGCGCAGGCCCTGCAGGACGCCTTGGCGGAATCACGCGACAACGCCACCCGCGGCAAGCTGGACGAGGCCCAGCGGCAGCTCGGCGACGGCCAGCTCGGCCGATCGGCCGCCGAGCAAGAGGCCGGCGCCGACGACATGCGCAGCATGCTTGAAACCCTACGCGACCGCGCGTCGTCCGACCCCAAGGAGCTGGCCGAGCAGCTCCGCGAGGCGCAGGAGAAGCTGGCCGAGTTGCAGAAGGAGCTCGACGAGCTCAAGCAGCAGGCCGACCAACCCGGGCAGCAGCGTCAGCAGCAGAAGCTGGCCGATCAGACCGAGCGGATGAGCCGCAAGCTCGACCGGCTCGGCGCCCAGCAGGCCGGCCAGAGCACCCAGCAGGGCGCGCAGAAGATGGAGCAGTCGGCCGAGCAGTCGCGGCAGGGCGAGTCCGGCAGCGAGAGCTTGGCCGACGCGCAGGAGCAGCTGAAGAAGGCGCAGGAGCAGCTCGAGCAGGAGATCGAGCGGCAGAAACAGATCCACGCGCTGCGGGTGCTCGACCGCCTGGCGGGCCGGCTGCCGGAGCTCATCGAGCGGCAGACCAAGCTGCTGGAGGGCACGGTCGGCGCCGAGCAGGAATCCCAGGCGGGCGCCGCCGGCGAGGACTTCGAGGCCGGCGTGCGGCAGCTCGCCGAAGGCCAGCAGGGCCTCCGCGAGGACGTCGAAGTCGCCCGCCGCAATGTCGAGGAGCGGGAAGTTTTCGAGCTTGCGCTCCGCGGCGCCGTGGCCGATATGGATCAAGCGCTCGAGCTGCTGGCCAAGCCCGAGGTGTCCCGCCCGACGCAGCAGCGGCAGTACTCCGCCCTGCAGCGGCTGAAACACGTGTCCGACGCCCTTAAACTGAACCCGCCCCCCGAGGAGGAGCAGGAGGAACAGCAGCAGGGCGGAGGGCAGGGGGGCCAGCCGGGTCAGCCGCCGCCCCCCTCGCCGGTGGATGTGGCCGAGCTGAAGATGCTACGATTGATGCAGCTGGACGTGAACGCCCAGACCCGCGAACTGGAGGGCGAGGCCGCCGACAACCGCCTGACGCCCGCCGAGGCCCGCCGCCAGGCGGACGAGCTCTCCGACCGGCAGCAGCGGCTGGGCGATCTTGTCCAGGAGCTGATTGAGCGTATTAATGAACGGCAGACCAATCCAGGAGAACTGCCCGATGACGCCGCGTAGCCCCCTCGCCGCTGTTCCCGCCGCCATGGTTTACGGCGCCGCTTTCGGCCTGGCCGCCGTGCTGCCCGCGTGCGTTTCAATCGCCGGGCCCGCCATCGGCTCCAGCAGCCCCTCGCTGACGCAGGGGCTCGACGACCTGCTCGGCCCACCGGCGTCAGCAGGCGGCGTCGAACAGAAGCCCGCCCTCGGCCAGCCCACACCGGGCCTCATGCCGGACCAGAAGCTGCTGGACAAGATGATCCAGCAGGGCTTGGAGGACGGGCCGCCGGGGCCGATCGTTGGCGAGGACATCGGTCAGGCCAAGCAGGACCCGTTGGAGCGTGTGCAGCAGAACATGGGGCACGCGTCGCAGATGATCGACCGCATCGACGCCCGCTCCAAGCAGGTGCAGCAGCAGATCGTCAGCGACCTCGACGAGCTGATCGCCAAGATGGAGAAGCAGTGCCAGGGCGGTCAGTGCAACAACCCCCAGCAGAGCGAGTCGCAGCAGAGCCAACGCAGCCAGCCGAAGCAGGCCCAATCGAAGCCCAAGCCCGGGCAGCCGAAGCCGGGCCAGCCAAAGCCCGGCCAGTCGCAGGCGGCCAGCGCGGCCGGCGATTCGACGCTGCGGCTCAGCTCCAGCGCCGCCGCCGAGGCCCAGGGTCGCTCCAGCCAGGAGCTGATGAAGGAAGTCTGGGGCCACCTGCCCGAGCGCCTCCGCGAGCAGATGCTGCAGAGCTCGTCCGACGAGTTCCTGCCGCAGTACCGCGAGGAGATCGAGCGGTACTTCCAGCGGCTGGCCGAAGAAGAAGCCGCGGGTGGGCGGTAGGTGTCAGAGCGGTGAGTGAACTGATAGGCCGAGCAATCCTCGTCGGACTGGCGGGGCGCGCCCTCGTGCGACCCGTGCTCTGTTTGGAGCAGTCTGGTATGCACTTCTTGCTCCCGACTACCATTGCCGTTTGTTCTGGCGACGAGGGCAGCGTCTAGTGTCCGGACGATTGCTTGCCATTGGCGACGTGCACGGGTGCCAACGAGCCCTCGAGTCGCTGCTTGATCAGATCGGGCTGACGGCGGAGGACACGCTCGTCTTCTTGGGGGATCTGGTCGATCGCGGGCCGTCATCCAATGGCGTTGTGGATTGTGTTTGCGAGCTGCGCGAAGAACACAACGTCGTCGTGATCATGGGGAATCACGAGGAGATGATGCGAGACGCGATCTCCGGGCGGGGGTTGTACAACGCCTGGCTCGACGTGGGCGGTCGCGAGACGATCCGGTCCTACGGAGGCGACGCAGACGCCATCCCGCCGTCACACTCGCGGTTGCTCTTCTCTTCTGCCCATTACTTCGAAGCGGATCGCGATGTCTTCGTGCACGCCAGCTTGGAGCCAGGCGTATCGCTTCCGAATCAGAGCTCGGACTACCTCCGCTGGAAGCATCTATCGGGCTCTGAGCAACCGCATCTATCGGGCAAACGAGTGGTTTGTGGTCACACCGCGCAGCGAGATGGCGTCCCGCTCGTTCTCGATGGATGGGTGTGCATCGACACCTATGCACACGGCGGCCAGTGGCTTTCGTGCTTGGATGCCGATGCTAACCACGTCTACCAGGCGTCGGAGAAGGGCGAGGTGCGTGACTTCTCTTTGCTGAAGTACTCGTAGAATCAAGTCCTCCCCAAGTGGTACCGGTTACGCCGCTCATCGAAACGCCAGCGCTCACCTGAAGAGTCAGCACACGAGGGTTACCCATGCTCCTCCGCCTGATCCCTAAGATCTTCTTTAACCACATGGCCGAGGGCCTCGACCTGTTCGTCGACGGGCTGGGGTTTGAGGTGCTGCACCAGGATGATTCATTGGCGGTCGTCGCCCGCGACGGCGCCAAGGCGTACGTGGTCGAGAGCCCCGAGTACGCGGCGAAGGACCGTCCGGAGGTCGCCATCGAGACCGACACGATCGACGAGGTACACGCCGACATCGCCGCCCGCCGGCCCGACCTGCTTCACCCGAACGTGCCCGAGCCAACCGACCGGCCGTGGGGCGCCCGGGAGTTCGCGGTGCTCGACCAGACCGGCGTGTGCGTTGTGTTCCGCCAGTGGCCCGAGTAGCAGCAGCCGACTGGCGGTAATAGCACGCCGCACGCGCAGTTTGGCGCATCTGCGGGCGGCCTCACTCATGGCCGGCATAGGAGTTGCTGCCATCCGCCTCAGTGGTTGACTCGATCACTTACCCACGAGGCGCCCCATGCCCGACTACTTCGACCTCATTGTGCTGGGCAGCGGCCCGGCCGCCGCCCGCGTGGTTGCCAAGTGCGCGAAGGCCGGCTGGAGCGTGGCGGTC
Source organism: Posidoniimonas corsicana (assembly GCF_007859765.1). Lineage (NCBI taxonomy): Bacteria > Pseudomonadati > Planctomycetota > Planctomycetia > Pirellulales > Lacipirellulaceae > Posidoniimonas > Posidoniimonas corsicana. The sequence continues at coordinate 157,607 of NZ_SIHJ01000002.1, read as the reverse complement.
ATCGACCCGCGACCGGTCGGCGGCACGTGCGCGCTGCGGGGCTGCAACCCGAAGAAGGTGCTGGTGCGGGCGGCGGAGCTGGTCGACCGGGCCCGGCAGATGGACGGCGCGGGGACCCACCTGGGCGGTGCGCGGGTCGATTGGTCGGACTTGATCCGGTTCAAGCGCAAGTTTACCGATCCGGTCACCGAGGGCCGGCGGGGTTCGTTCCTGGAGATGGGGGTGCAGATCTTCGAGGGCGCACCCCGCTTCACCGGGCCGACCACGCTGCAGGTCGATGGCCGCCGCCTGACCGCCGGGAAGGTGCTGATCGCCACCGGCGCCAAACCCGCGCCGCTACGCATAGAGGGCGCCGACCTGCTGACTGACAGCGAGTCCTTCATGGAGCTCGACGAGCTGCCCGAGGAGATTGGGTTTATCGGCGGCGGGTACATCTCGTTCGAATTCGCCCACGTCGCGGCCCGGGCCGGGGCGCGTGTGCGGATCCTCGAGCACAGCCGCCCGCTCGAGCGGTTCGATCACGAACTGGTGGAGAGATTGATCGACCGCTCTGAGGAGATCGGCGTTCATGTCCAAACGGGCGTCGACGTAATGGGGGTCGAACAGGCGCCCGGCGGCGGTCTGCGGGTGCACACCTCGGCCGAGGGCGAGCTCTCGTCGGTTGCGGCCGGGCTGGTGGTGCACGGGGCGGGGCGGGTTCCTAATGTGGATGGGCTGTTCCTCGAGGCGGGCGGCATTCAGTACGGCGACCGCGGCATCGAGGTCAACGACCACTTCCAGAGCGTGTCGAACCCCGACGTGTACGCCGCCGGCGATGTCATCGACAGCGGTCTGCCCGCCTTAACGCCGGCCGCCAACTACGCGGCGCGGATTGTCGCCCAGAACCTGCTGGAAGAGGGGAGCGCGCAGAACGAGCGCCCGGTGGTCCCCGCCGCGGTGTTCACCTCGCCCGGTTTGGCCGCGGTCGGACTGACCGAAGCGGAGGCGAGCGAGCGCGGCGTCGACTGCCGCGTCAGCTCGGGTAACTGGTCCGGCTTCAGCTCGATGAGGAAGCTCGGCGCGACCCACGCCCTGTACAAGGTGCTGATTGACCTGCAGACCGACAAGATCCTCGGCGCCCACCTGCTCGGCCCGGACGCGGCGGAGGTGATCAACCTGTTCGCGCTGGCGATGCACACCGGCGCCACTGCGGGCGACCTCGAGTCGACGCTGTTCGTGTTCCCCACGCTGGCGTCGGACATCCACTCGATGCTGTAAACGGATTGGCGGCGGCGCGGCGTCCGCGTTACGATCGTAAACGCGCGACGCCACCATCCTAGGAGCCAGCCCGATGCGCTACGCCACTCTGCTCATGTGCGCTTTGCTTGTCAGCCCCCCGTCGGCCCGCGGCCAGCCGGACCACGGCGAGCCGCCCGTGCGGGCGCCGTTCGAGCGGATCGATACGCTCGCCACCAACGACTGGTGGAACCGCCCGGCGTCGAAGATCCTCGACGTCCGGGCGCCTCGTGACCAGGTTGTGGCGTTCGGCATCTACACGGTCGCGGACGGCGTGCTGAAGCTCTCGGCGCAGCTCTACCCGCTCTACCCGGACGAGAGCCGCACCGTGCGGCTCGAACTCTTCCGCGACGGGCGGTGGCACGAGGTCGCCCGGCAGGACGTGAACGACATCGGCTGGTCGACCACGTTCCGCGTCGAGGGCTGGGACGCGACCCGCGACGTCCCCTACCGGCTGCGGCACGGCGACGCGGCCCAGTTCGAGGGGCGGGTCCGCCGCGACCCGAGCGAGAAGGAGCAGATCGTGCTGGCGGCGCTCTCGTGCAACTCCAACAAAGACCGCGGCGGCCGGGCGCGGATGGTCGACAACCTGATCCACCACGACCCGGACGTGCTGTTCTTCGCCGGCGACCAGTCGTACGATCACCGCGAGCACACGGCCGCCTGGTTGGCCTGTGGGCTGCAGTTCCGTGACGTCTTCCGCGACCGGCCGTGCGTCACCATCCCCGACGACCACGACGTCGGACAGCCCAACCTGTGGGGCGAGGGCGGCAAGCGGGCCAGGCTGCCCGGCGCGGCCGACGGCGGCTACCTGCTGCACCCCGAGTACGTGAAGATGGTGGAGCGGCAGCAGACCGCCCACCTGCCCGACCCCATCGACCCGACGCCGGTGGGGCAGGGGATCGGGGTGTACTACACGCGGCTGATTGTGGGCGGCGTCGACTTCGCGATTATCGAGGACCGCAAGTTCAAGTCCGGCCCGGCCGGCAAGATCCCGCAGCAGGGCCCGCGCCCCGACCACGTCCGCAACCCGGAGTACGACCCCGCGTCGATCGACCTGCCGGGCCTCGAGCTGCTGGGCGGGCGTCAGCTTGGGTTCCTCGACCGGTGGGCCGAACAGCGTGACGGCGTCGCGTTGAAGGCGGTGCTCTCGCAGACCGGCTTCTGCGGCGCGGCCCACATCCACGGCGCGGAGGACAACCGTCTGCACGCCGACCTCGACTCCAACGGCTGGCCCCAGGCGGGCCGCAACCAGGCTCTGCGGCTGATCCGCAAGGCGGGCGCGGTGCACATCGGCGGCGACCAGCACCTGGCGACCGTCGTGCAGCACGGCGTCGACGAGTTCCGCGACGGCCCCTGGGCGTTCGTCGTGCCGGCGATCGTCAACAACTACTACAGCCGCTGGTGGAAGCCGGAGGACGAGCGGCCCGGCGGCGCCCACAACCCCAACAGCCCGCTGCCGTGGACCGGCGACTACCTGGACGGCTTCGGCAACAAGATCACGATGCACGCCTACGCCAACCCGGACACCCCGTCGTTCGGCGGCGGCTACGGGCTGGTCCGCTTCAACAAGCCGGCGCAGACCGTCACGTTCGAGTGCTGGCCCCGCGGCGCCGACGTCACCGCGCCCGACGCGCGGCAGTTTGTGGGCTGGCCGATCACGGTCGACCTCAAGCAGGCCGACCCGGCGCCCTAGAAGTCGGCCGGCTTGTTGATCTTCCGGCCGGGCGCTTTGCCGGGCGTCGACCACAGGGCGTACAGGCCGGGTTGGAAGGGCTGCTCGATCTGCGACAGCGCGTGCTCGAGGAAGTCGTACTGCTCATCGGGGAAGCTCGCCAGCACCCGCTGAACCACTTGTGGGTTCGACGTGCCGTACTCGACCGGGACCGGCGCGAAGTCGCTCCAGTGGCCGGCCTGCTTGTCGTGCGGCTGCGCGTACAGGGCGACCGTCGGCACGCGCGACCCGACCCGCAACGGCTCGCCGGCCGATGTCTTGAGGTTGATGCGCAGGATCCGCACGGCCGGAAACTCGCCGGCGCCCTGCGTCAAGTCGGTCGCCACGGCAAGGAGCGTCGGGTTCAACGCAACGACCACGCCCGGGTTGGCGTCGCCGGACTTGAACCGCCGCGCGTGCGTCCAGGTGAAGAAGGCGAGCGTGGCCAGGCACGCGGGCGCGAACAGCCAGATCGGGGTCTCGCCCCCGTCCTTGGTGGGGATGCCGCCGCTGTGGCCCGCCATGGTCAGCCCCACCCACAGCAGCACGGCGACCACCGCCGCCGCGACCGCGGCCACGAACGGCAGCGGGTGGTGACGCTGCCACTGGATCGGGTTGAAGCGGACCTCGCCCGGGTTGCTGGCTACCGTGTCCTGGAAGAAGGTTCGCTCTGGAGGCTGGGGCAGGGTGGGCGCCGGCTCGCCCCCCGGGCCGCGTGGAGGGCGGGACGGCTGCGGACGCTCAGGCGGTGGGTCGGCCGGCGCCCGGAGCTCGAACGATTGGCGGCAGCCCTCCGCGGCGCACTTCACCCTCCGGCCGACGAACTCCGCCGGCGCGGAAGCCGATGCGCCGCAGTGGGGGCAGGTCACACGGATGCGGCGTGGGTCTCGGTCCTGGGGCATGGCGCGTTGGTGAGTGGGGGAATGGTGAAGGGCCGGCCGTCGCCCCGGGTCGCAGCGAGCTGGTATCGTAGCATTCATGGAAGGAGGCGGCACGCGGCGTTGGGGGCGGTAGGTCGCGGCATTTTTGTGCAGAAACCGGCCACCTTGTCGGGTAGAACTATGGGTTGGCGGTGCGCTTGTTAGCGGCGCAGTCGCACAGGTTGAGCGCCCGATCGGGTTGGGCACTTTTGTCCCTATTCTGTCCCAGCAGGGGACAAAAGTCTGGCAGGTTCGGTGGGTGGGGCACGCGTAGAGGCTGCTATACAAGCGTGAAACGAATTCGAGGCTCGAGATGGAGCCCGACTTTTGTCCCTAAGGATCGATAGCGCCAAAAGGGACAAAACTCTTGGCGCCACACGGCGGTTCGCCGGGATCGCCAACGCAGGGGTCAGCCATGACGCAGCGGATCGACCGGACCACGCAGCGGGTGGGTGATAGGTACCACGTTTGGCACACGCCGCGGCTGTGGGAGCAGACCAAAGACTACCCGGTGGTCGAAGTCGAGATCGCGAGCCTCAAGCACCTGGACGTGGTCTGCTGGTTCCGCGACAGCCACCCAGCCACGCTGCGGAACGTGGCGGCGCATTTTGTGCGGATGCAGGAAGCCGACGAGCGTATCCCGATCTTGCTCGATCCCAACGGCCAGATCTTCGACGGCGCGCACCGGGTCGCGGAGGCAATGGCCGCGGGGAAAACGACCATCCGCGCGGTTCAGTTGCGGCGGGTCCCCCCGCCCGACGAGGTGGTCGACTCCATCGATTAGCGCGGCGCCAGCAGGTAGCCGCCCGGCTCGCCGGGGCGGTAGAATGCAGCAGCGGCCCGCTCACTCACCTACCGAACCCGACCGCTCCAGCACATTGGCTTCCCACCCCCCTCCGTTCTTCGTACGCGCGTTCCTGGCTGCGGCGCTAACGCTGCCCGCCGCGGCAGCGCACGGTCAGAACCCCGCGGAGACCGCCGCTGCGCTTATCGCCCCTGCCGATCAGGCGATCCAACGCGGCCTGGACTACCTGGCCAGCCAGCAGAACGACGACGGCTCGTACGGCGGCGGCTACGGCCAGAACGTGGCGGTGGTCGGCCTGTCGGGTATCGCGTTTCTGGCCAACGGCAGCACGCCCGAACGCGGGCCCTACGCCCGCAACCTGGAGCGGTGCCTGAACTACCTGCTGTCCAATACGCAGCCCAGCGGCTTCATCACGGTCGGCGGCGCCACGAGTCAGGGCCCGATGTACGGCCACGGGTTTGCGACGCTGTTCCTGGCCGAGGCGTACGGCATGTCGCCCCGCGACGACCTGCGCGACAAGCTGGTTGCGGCGGTCAACCTGATTGTCACCACCCAGAACGACGAGGGCGGCTGGCGGTACCAGCCACGGCCCGACGACGCCGACCTGTCGGTCACGATCTGCCAGATCATGGCGCTACGGGCGGCGCGCAACGCCGGCATCTACGTGCCCGCCGACACGGTCGAGAAGTGCACCAACTACGTCCGCAAGTGCCAGAATCCCGACGGCGGGTTCCGCTACATGCTCAACCAGCGTGGCAGCGTGTTCCCCCGCTCGGCGGCCGGCGTGGTGGCGCTGTACAGCGCCGGAGTGTACGAGGGGCCGGAGATCGAACGCGGGCTGGCCTACCTCGAGCGGCACCGTGCGGGCCGCGATGCGGGCATGCGTGGCGTCGGCCGCCGGTCCGGTCACTTCTACTACGGCCAGTACTACGGCGTGCAGGCGATGTGGCAGGCGGGCGGCGAGCGGTGGGCGCAGTGGTACCCCGCCATCCGCGACGACCTGCTCGCCCACCAGCAGCCCGACGGCCGCTGGGACGACAGCAACATCGGGTCGGTCTACAGCACCTCGATGTCCTGCATCATCCTGCAGATTCCCAACGATCTCCTGCCGATCTTCCAACGCTGAATGGGATTGATGCTTTTGCTGTCCGCGAGCCAACCAGATCCGCAGCCAGCCCCTGTTGTCCAGCAACGGGCGACAGACCTCCGCCCCGGCTTCATCCTCCGGCAGAGCCGGGGGCTACGAGTTGGATTGTGGGGCGTGGCGTTAACACTGCTTTTTGCGGCAGCCCCATTACACGCCGCCGAGCGGTTGGGCGAACTGGTTACCGTAGAGGGCCTGCGGACCGAGGCCCACCTGGTCCGCGTGGCGGATGGCAAGCTGGAGTTCCTCGCGGACAACAAGAAGATCGACATCCCGCAGGACGACCTCGTCCGGTGGGGCGAGCCAGCCACGCCGGCGGCCCAACCCACAGCGTTGTTGGCGGACGGGTCGGTCGTGGTGTGCGGGCCCGCCTGGGCCGACGGCGGCGCTCTCAGCTACCACGACGGCGAGTGGCAGATCAAGAACCCGCGGTTCCGCACGCTCTCGGTTCCGCGCGAGCGCGTGCGGGCGGCCTGGCTGGCGGCCGCCGGCGAGCAGCCGCTGCTGCGGAGCGTCCGCCGCGAGTCGGCAAGCTACAGCGAGGAGGGGGACCGCGTCTGGCTCACCTCGGGCGACACGCTCAGCGGGGAGCTCAAGGCCATCGGCAAGCAGGCGGTGCAGTTCGACGTGGCCGGCGAGGCGATCGACATGCCGATCGAGCGCGTCGCGGCGATTGCCGTTGGCGGCCAGCGCGAGCAGCCCGCTACGCCGTGGGTCGTCGGCCTGCCAGACGGCACGCTGCTGAGGGCCGAGAGCGTCGAGCGGACCGGGACCAAGGGCGTTGTCACGTTGGCCGGCGGCGTGCAGGTGGAGGGCCGGACCGGCGTTCAGCTCTGCTACCTGCAACACGATAGCGACCGCCTCCGCTACCTCAGCGACCTCGAGCCGCTCGACTACCAGCACACGCCCTACCTGAGCGTGGGCTGGCCGCTGGGCCGTGACGCCGGCGGCCAGGGGGAGGCCCTGCAGGCCGCGGGCCGGCGGTTCCTGCGAGGGATCACGATGCACAGCGCGTCGCGCGTGGTGTACCGGGTCGAGGGCGACTGGCGCCGGCTGGCTGCCAGCCTGGCGGTGGAGGACACGGGCGCCGAGGGCAGTGTGACGTTCCACGTGCTGGTCGCGCGACAGGGTAGTTTCGAATCCGCGTACGACAGCCCGATCGTCCGCAGTGGCGATCCCCCCATGCCGATCTCGGTCGACATCGAGGGCGCCCGGGCGGTCGCGCTGCTGGTCGATTTCGCCGACTACGGCGACCGCGGCGACCACGCCGTGTGGCTCGACGCGCGGCTGGAGAGGTAACGGACGACACGCCGCGGGCTACGCGCCGCTCGCCGCGACCTGCGGGACGCGGATCCGCGGGGCGATCTGCGACGAGTCAATGGGCCCGCCGTGCCCAAGGTACCACCGGCCCGCCGCGCGGCCGCACAGCTTGGCCACGCTCTCGTACAACTGGGGCAGGTCCTCGGCGAAGTACGGCACGCGGGGGCGGTTTGGCTCCACCAGCCCGCCGAGGAAGCCGCCGATCAGCAGGTCGCCGGCCAGCGCGTCGTCGAACGGCAGCACCACCGACACCGACCCGCTGGAGTGCCCCGGCGTTTCGACCACCGTGGCGTCCAGGCCCCATTCGTTCAGTTGTTGACCGTCGTGCAGCGCGATGTCGGGGCGGCAGCCCGGGAATGGGCGGTTGAGAAACGGTTCCCACAACGCGTGACGGGGCCGCACCGGCGTGAGCTTGCCCATGTGGCCCCGCTCGAGCATCCGGTCCTCGGCCGGGTGCAGCGCGATTGGGGCGCCGGTCAGCTCGCGCACCGCCTTGGCCGACCCGGCGTGGTCGCGGTGCGCGTGCGTGAGCAGGATCAAAGCAATGTCCGACAACTCAACCCCGGCGGCGGCCACCGCCCGAGCGATCTTCCGCTCCTCGCCCGGGCTGCCGGCGTCCACCAGCACGGGCCGCTCGCCGCGGACGAGGAACGCGTTGGAGAGCGACAGGCGGATGGGGGTGATGAGTTGCATGGACTCAACGAAACGCAGCGGTTTTGACTACGATGGAATACTCCGAATCTGCCCGGGCGAAACTTCCGATCACGCGCGGTTGGCGGAGTACAACCGGCATTCTAGCACTGGAACCAATGATGACACACTCTCAAACAGCCCTCATCGCGGTGCTGATCGGGGCCGCCGCGGCCATGCCGCCGACCATGGAGGCGGAACCATTGGCAGCCGAAGGCGTGGAAGCTCGCGGTTCGCGTTTGACGGTTGACCCGGCCGCATTGATGGCGGCGCCGCTTTCTCAGAAGGTGAGCCTTGAATTCAACGGGCAGTCGCTCAGAGAGGTGGCGGATTGGATCGTGGCGAATCTAGACCTGAAGGTTCGACTCGACCAGTCCGCCCTGCGATACGACAGTGTGCCGCTGGACGACCATATCCACGAGTCACTGCAAGAGGAGCCGCTGTACTTCTTGCTCGACCGGCTAGGGGCGATGGGCATAGCGTGGGTCTACCGAGACGGCATGCTCACCTTTACTAGCGAAGACGGCATTTCGTCCCACATGATCACACGTGCCTACGACCTCGGAGACCTTCTCGACCGGGGCTACGGCCGGGAGCAACTCCTGCACCTGCTCGAGAAGGTGGTGCGGCCCGAAGAATGGTACGGCTCTTCAGGAGAGGGACGCGCCCAATGGCTTGGCGACGTCTTGGTCGTTACGCACGCAGCCCGGCCACAATTGGAGTTGCAAGGGCTCTTCTCAGTGCTCCGATCCCCGGATGGGCGGACATTTGTTTGCGATCCCCCTGCGCATGATTCGATTCGCCGTCGGTTGCGTCAGCCGGTCCGTATTCGAATGGGAGAAACGCCGTTGAGCGAAGCGATCAAGGGACTTGCCGACGCCGCAGCAATAGACATTAGGTGTGACGGGTACTCCGATATAGATCTTGCTAAGCCTGCTTCTCTCGACTGCTCCGGAGGTCGCCTGTTCGACGCACTACAGGAGTTGGTGCGCGATCGAGACCTGACGTGGGGCATTGTGGCGGGGCAGGTGTGGATCAGCAGCCGTTGGCCAGCCGAGAGCATGCTCAAGACCGCTGTCTACGATGTTCTAGACCTGTGCGGCGACCTTGATTCGACGGTGACACTTGCTGACCTGATCGAGAGCCAGGCCGCGCCGGAATCATGGGACGGCGTTGGAAACGGAGGGGTGCTGGCTGTCGCCAAGCCGGGCGTATTGGTCATCAGGCAGTCCGATCCGGTTCACGACGAAGTCGCTGCTCTTCTCGACGAAGTTCGACGCGTCCATCATGCGGCAGGGCAACGTGATCACTACGGACCAGACCCTGCTGAGGTCGTGACCCACTACTATGTGATGTCCCACGACATGGCCAAGAGCATGGCTGAAAACCTGCCGAAGCTTGTTCAACCGTGGACTGCGCCAAATCAAGCGGAAGCGGACGGCGTAGGATCGATCCGCCTGGTCGTATCCGAGGACCGTGAGCAGCGCGCCAAGGATGGAACCATGCGATGGGTCCCGCAGGCAACGTTGGTAATACGGCACACCCGCGAAACTCACGAACAAATACGAGTAGCGATCCACCAGGTGCGTTTCGGAGACTCCCGGATGATTGGCGCTGCTGCCAGCGAGTGACGGACGCACGTAAGAAACGGCGCCGCGACCGCCACTATGCCCCGAACTTCGCCAGCCGCCCGGCGTTGGCCAGCGCGAGCGTCATCAGGTGGCGGGCCTCAAACTGGCCGAGACCGCCGGTCAGGCACTGCGACTCGCCGAACGACTCGCACGGGTCGGTGCGGCAGTTCTTGGCCCACAGCAGCGTCGGCACCGGGTGCCAGCTGTGGCTGGCGAGCATGCTGGGGGTGGAGTGGTCGCCGGTGGCGATCACCACGTCCGGGCCCAGCTCCATGATCTTGGGCACGGCGGCGTCGTACTCCTCGGTCCGCTTCACCTTGGCGTCAAAGGCGCCGTCCTCGCCGGTCGAGTCGGTGTACTTGAAGTGGATGAAGAAGAAGTCGTACTTGTCCCAGTTGGCCTTGAGCACCTCCATCTGCTCGTCGAGGGTCTGGGCGTCGCCGATGACGTCCATCCCCACCAGCTGGGCCAGGCCCTTGTACATCGGGTACACGGCGATGGCGGCCGCGCGGAGGCCGTAGACTTCCTCGTAGGTGGGGATGCTCGGCTTGCCGGTGATCCCGCGGAGCGTGCAGCAGTTGGCCTTGGGTTCGTCGGCCAGGATCTTCTTGGCCTGGGCGATGAACTCGTCGCAGATCTCGGCGGTCTTGCGGCTGGCGTCGTCCTTCGCCTGGGCGGACAGCGGCGGCACGCCGGTGGCCTGCGGGTCGGTGTCGGCCACGTTGCCGACGAGGCCCGCGCCCCGGAACACCACCACGAAGCGGTGCTCCTTGACCGGCTTCACAAACACCTCGACGCCGGGGATCGAGATCCCCGCGGCCAGCTTGTCGACGACCTTGAACGACTCTTCGCTGGGGATGCGGCCCGCCCGGCGGTCGGCGATCTTTCCGTCGGCGTCCAGCGTGCAGAAGTTCGCCCGGATCGCGACGTCGCCCTCCTTGAGCTCGAAGCCGATGCCGGTCGCCTCGAGCGCGCCGCGGCCGATCAGGTACGTCACCGGGTCGAACCCGAACAGCCCCAGGTGGCCCGGGCCGCTGCCGGGCGAGATGCCGGGCGCCACCGGGATGCTGCCGCCGCACACGCCCTCCTTGACCAGCTTGTCCAGGTTGGGGGTGGCGGCGGTTTCCAGCTCGGTCTTGCCGCCGGGCTGCTGGGGGAGCCCGCCCAGGCCGTCACCCACGTACATCACGATCTTGGAGTCGTTTTTCTGCAGGAGCGGCTTGATCAGGGCGTGGGTGTCCATGGTTCGTTGGGCGGGGCGTTGAAAGGAGGGGGATCATTTACGAACCGTAGATTCTAACCGTGCCCGGCCGGGTCGTCAGGGGCCGCGCACCCTCTTGTAACGGGGGCCAAGCTGGGCGACCATGACGCGCTCAGGCGGCCCACAACCACACCTCTCCCTGCCCGCTACCCGTACTGCCATGACCAGCATCCGCTACAATCCCGCCGGCGCGTTCCTCAGCTCTGGCGGCACGTCCGCCGCCGACCTCGAGGCGCTCGCCCCGAAACTCCAGGCCGCCCGCGACGAGGTGCTCGCCGACGCTCAGCTGTGGGCCGACGGCGCGGAGGTCCCAGCCGCCAAGCAGCCGCTTGACGCCGGATTCCACCTGCTGCCGGACCGGCTGCTGGCCGAGCTGAAGAACAAGGGCGCCGAGAGCGAGCTGGCGCGGCTCAAGGCCACGGCCGACCGCCTGGCGGACAGCTGCGCGAGTGTTGTCGTGCTGGGGATCGGCGGCTCGTACATGGGCGCCCGGGCGCTGATGGAGGCCTGCTGCCACCCCTACTACAACGAGGTGCCGCCCGCCATGCGCGGCGGCCGGCCCAAGGTCTACTACGAGGGCAACAACGTCGACAACGACGCCGCGCAGGGCCTGCTCGACGTGCTGGGCAGCGACACCGGCCAGTGGGGCGTGGTGGTGATCAGCAAGAGCGGCGGCACGCTCGAGACCGCCGCCGCCACGCGGATCATGATCCGCGAACTGGGCGATTCGCTCGGCGGCGACCAGCAGCTGGCCGACTACTTTGTCCCGGTCACGGGGACCAGCGGAAAGCTGTTCGATCTCAGCAAGGCCCTCGGCTGCCAGGAGGTCTACGAGGTGCCCGACGGCGTCGGCGGGCGGTTCTCGGTGCTCTCGGCGGTCGGGCTGCTGCCCGCGGCGGTGATGGGGCTGGATATTGAGAAGCTGCTGCAGGGCGCGGCCGACATGAACGAGCACTTCGCGTCGGCCAAGCCGGGCGAGAACGTCGTGCTCGACTACGTCGGCGTCTGCCACCTGCTGGAGGAGAACCAGGGCTGCGACATCCGCATCCTCAGCACCTGGGGCAAGCGTCTCGAGGCGCTCGGCCTGTGGTACGACCAGCTGCTCGCCGAGAGCCTGGGCAAGGAAGAGAAGGGCGCGCTGCCGCTCACCATCGTCAACACCCGCGACCTGCACAGCCGGGGGCAGCAGCACCAGGAGGGCAAACGCGACAAGCTGATCACGAACATCATCGTCGAAGGCTTCGACCGCGACCCGCTGTCGATCGGCGAGAGCGCCAACAACCAGGACCAGCTCAACGAGCTGGCCGACAAGACGCTGCCGAACATCCTGTCGGCCGCGATCGCGGGCACCAACCAGGCCTACCTGGAGGACAACCGCCCGACCGCCGATCTGATCTGCCCCGAGCTCGACGAGTACGTGATGGGTAAGCTGCTGCAGATGTTCATGCTGGCCACGGTGGTTGAGGGCCGGCTGATCGGCATCAACCCGTACGGGCAGCCCGGCGTAGAGGCCTATAAACGCAACATGAACGCGATTCTGCGCAAGTAGCGGCAAGCTGGATCGGCGCCCCCGGGTGTGGTAATCTGAACGCTTCCCCGCGTTCAGACGCTCCTCACCTGCCTCCCCTCGTCCCCGAGGATTACCGCCATGCCGTTGCCGCCCGCCAGCCGTCGTGAGTTCCTTGCCGCCGCCGCCGCGGTTGGCGTCGCCGCCACCGCGCCGAGTTCCGCCAGCGCCGCGCGTGACAAGTCCGACTTGCGGATCGCGGTGATCGGCGCCCGGGGCCGTGGTAAGTCGCACATCGACGGCTTCCGCGACCAGCTGGTGGCGGTGTGCGACGTCGACCAGGATGTGCTGGACGGCACGGTCGCCCGCTTCAAGGAGAAGCGTGGCCGTACGCTCGACAAGCACGTCGACTACCGTGAGCTGCTCGACCGTGACGACATCGACGCCGTGTCGATCGCCACGCCGAACCACACGCACTCGCTGATCGGCATCGCCGCGGTTCAGGCGGGCAAGGACGTGTACGTCGAGAAGCCGGTCTCGAACAACGTGTGGGAGGGCCGCCAGCTGGTGGCCGCCGCCCGCAAGAACCGCCGCATCGTGCAGGCCGGCACGCAGTCGCGCTCCAGCAAGTGCCTGCAGGAGGCGGTCGCCTTTGTGCAGGGCGGCGGGCTCGGCAAGATCCAGTACGCGCTGGGCACCTGCTACAAGCCGCGCCCCGCGATTGGCAAGCTCGACGCGCCGCTCTCGATCCCGAGCACCATCGACTACGACCTGTGGTGCGGCCCGGCCGACAAGGTGGACCTCTACCGGCCGAAGCTGCACTACGACTGGCACTGGGACTACAACACCGGCGCCGGCGACATGGGCAACCAGGGCATCCACCAGATGGACATCGCCCGCTGGTTCCTCGGTGAGAACGGCATGGCGCCTCGCACGTTCAGCGTGGGCGCCCGGCTGGGCTACGAGGACGGCGGCGACACCGCCAACACGCAGATGGTGGTGCACGAGTACGAGTCGGCGCCCCTCATCTTCGAGACCCGCGGCCTGCCCCGCTCCAAGGAGGGGCAGAAGCAGTGGGGCCGCTCGATGGACGAGTTCCGCGGCTCGCGGATCGGCGTGATCGTGCAGTGCGAGGGCGGGCACGTGGTCGCCCCCGCGTCGTACCGCGACGTCTACGCCTACGACCGCAGCGGAAAGCTGGTCAAGCACTTCAAGGGCTCCGGCGACCACTTCGGCAACTTCCTGTCGGCCGTCTCTGCAGGCGACGCCAGCCGCCTGAACGCCGACATCGCTGAGGGGCACGTCTCTAGCGCGCTGTGCCACGCCGGCAACGTGTCTCACCGGATCGGCGAGCGGGCCTCGGCCGGCGAGATCGCTAGCAGCCTGGCCCACAACGAGCTGCTCAGCTACTCGTTCGACCGCATGGCCACGCACCTCCGCGCGAACGACGTCGACATCGACCGCGACGCCCTGGTGCTCGGCGAGTGGATCGAGGTCGACCCCGCCAGCGAGACCCTCGTCAACAGCGAAGCCGGTCAGCAGTACTGGAAGCGTGAGGGCCGCGACGGTTTCAAGGTGCCGAGCGTCGAAGCCGTCTAACGCCTGGCCAACCAGCTGACGCACCACACCAGCACGCCCTGGGGACCCGCTCCTCAGGGCGTGCTCTCGTTGGCGGCGCCCGGTAGCTGCTTCCCACCTGGCCGACGGCGCCCTATGTTGCGGGCTTGGCGGCTCTTCCCTACCTACTCCTGGCAAATCCCGATAGCAACTCATCATGAAATGTGGTCCTAAGCAGGTTCAGCTCGTCGTGAGCGGCGACCAACGCCTCTCCGCCAACCAGATGTGCTGGCCGGCGCAACAAGAGATGGAAGCCTCGCTCGCCAAGGCGGTCGCCGCGGCCGGCTACGAGCTGGTCCGCGCCCACCAGCCGGGGCCCGACGGCCACGGTTTCATCGCCAGCCAAAAGGAGGGCATGGCGATCTTCAAGGACGTCGATCCCGATGCGCCGCTCATCGTCGCCGAGGCGGTCTGGCAGTACAGCCACCACGTGCTCGCCGGGCTGATCAGCCACCGCGGCCCGATCCTCACCGCCGCCAACTGGTCCGGCACCTGGCCCGGGCTGGTGGGCATGCTGAACCTCAACGGCTCGCTCACCAAGGCGGGCGTGGCGTACTCCACCCTCTGGTCGGACGACTTCACCGACGAGTACTTCACCAGCCGGCTGCAGCAGTGGCTCCAGACGGGCGCCTGCGGGCACGACGTGTCGCACGTGGCGCCGGCCGACTCGCTCGCCCTCGACCCCGAGGCCCGCGCGGTCGGCGAGCAGCTCGCCGCGCAGCTCCAGAGCGAGAAGGCGATTATGGGCGTCTTCGACGAGGGCTGCATGGGCATGTTCAACGCGATCATCCCGGACCACCTGCTGCACCCCACCGGCGTGTTCAAGGAACGGCTCAGCCAGTCGGCCCTGTACTACGAGTCGACCCAGGTCACCGACGACGAGGCCCGCGCCGTCCGCCAGTGGATGGAGGACCGCGGCATGACCTTCCACACCGGCCCCACCCACGAGGACGACCTGACCGACGAGCAGATCCACAAGCAGTGCCAGATGTACGTGGCGGCGGTGCGGATCGCGGACGACTTTGGCTGCGACCTCATCGGCATCCAGTACCAGCAGGGCATGAAGGACCTGCTGCCCGCCAGCGACCTGGTGGAGGGCACGCTCAACAACTCCGAGCGGCCCCCCGTGAAGAGCCGCTGCGGCTCGCGCGTGCTGTTCGACGGCCAGCCGGTCACGCACTTCAACGAGGTCGACGAGTGCGCGGGCCTCGACGGCCTCTTGACCAACCGCGTGCAGCAGGCGCTCGGCCAGCCGGTCGAGAACACGCTGCACGACGTCCGCTGGGGCGACCGCGACCAGTCCGGGACGACCGACGACTACGTCTGGGTGTTCGAGATCAGCGGATCCGCGCCGCCCGCCCACTTCATCGACGGCTGGGGCGGCGCCGAGGGCTTCCGCCAGCCGGCCATGTACTTCCCAAACGGCGGCAGCACGCTACGCGGCATCAGCAAGCCGGGCGAAATTGTGTGGTCGCGGATCTACGTCGAGGACGATTCGCTCGCGATGGACCTCGGCCGGGGCGACGTCGTCGAGCTGCCCCGCGACGAGACCGAGCGCCGCTGGAACGCCACCACCCCGCAGTGGCCCATCATGCACGCGGTGCTGTACGGCGTCTCGCGCGAGGAGCTGATGGCCCAGCACAAGAGCAACCACGTGCAGTGCGTCTACAGCATCTCGGCCGCCGACGCCGACCGCACCCTGGCCGCCAAGGCGGCCATGGCCCAGGCGCTCGGCATGAAGGTCAACGTGTGCGGCCAGCGGAGCCGCGACGAACCGTGGCCCCAGCGGTAGCAGGCGGACGCCCGACTTTTGTCCCTTTTGGCGCTATCGATTCTTAGGGACAAAAGTCGGACCCCACCACTAACCCGCAGGCTCGTTTCACGCTTGTATAGCAGTGTCTGCTGTTCTTCTCCTCGGTCGCAGCGGCCGACTTTTGTCCACCTCTGTGCGCCAATAGGGACAATAGTGGACAAAACCCTCAAGCCATAATCAACAACGCACCCCACTCAGCCGCTGGGCGTTAGCCCACGAGGCGAACCAGTATTGATCGAGGGCTAGCGCCCAGCGGCTGAGTGGGCGGCAACCAGCCACCCCCAATTGGACCGCGCGGGGTGGCCGGTTTCTACTGATATCCGCCTGCCGCGTGCAGATTGCCTGGCAGCAGTCGACCCCATGCGGGCGCTGGGGGCAAACGTTGCGGCCGCCTGCCGACGCGAGTAGGATGCGGTTTGGCGTGACCGGCGGTCCCACACTAATGCGGGGCTCGTCACCGGGAACCAGGCAGAGGAGGAGGCGGCATGTCGGCATCGACCCACGCAGATCGCACCCACAAGCGGCAGCGGACGTTGCGGCACGAGCCGCTGGAAGAACGCTGCCTGCTGGCCGGCGACGCCGCCGCGGCGATCAACCAGTTCGCGTTCGATCTCTACCAGCACATGCAGCACGAAGAGGGCAACCTCTTCTTCTCGCCGTTGAGCATCTCGACCGCGCTAGCGATGACCTACGCGGGCGCCGGCGGCCAGACCGCCGCCGAGATGGAAGAGGTGCTGCACTTTGGCGACTCCGAAGACATCCACGCGGCGTTTGGCGAGCTGCTGGCGTCGTTCGCGGAGCGGACAGGGGAGGACCCGGCGCCGCCGGTTGTCTGGCCTTTCCCAGGTGACCCGCCGGACTGGTGGCATGGCGGGTCCCCTGCTTCTTTCGATTTTCAGATGGATGTAGCGAATGGGATTTGGAGCGGTCAGAGTCTTATGGGTGATTACTCTGACGTCGTCACCGAGCATTACGACGCGCAGATCCAGGGCGCAGACTTTTCGGACGCAGCTCAAGTCAAGGACGGCATCAACGAGTGGGTGAGTGACGTCACGCGAGGACGCATCCAAGACCTGGTCGACGATCTGTCTTCTGCAACTGTTGCTGTGATCGTCAATGCCGTGTTCTTCAACGGGAGTTGGGACGACCCATTCGATCCCGAGTTCACTCAGTTGGGTAGCTTCACCACGCCTAAGGACGTTGTTAACGCAGAGATCATGTACGGTCAACCAGACGTCTATCGCACGACGATTGACGGGTTTGACGTGATCGAGATGACGATGTCCGACGGCGAGGCGTCAGCGATCTTCATGATGCCGCTCGTAGAAGACGGTTCTAACATGATGACCGAGGAGCTGTTCGTCGGCATCACCGATTGGACGAACTCGGCCGGCCGTTCTCGCAGGATGACCCTGATTAACCTCCCTAAGTTCAGCACGGACATCGCAACCGATTTCAACCACGCGCTTGCAGGCCTCGGCATGCCGACCGCGTTCATTCCCGGTTCCGCCGACTTCTCGCCGATGTTCGGGGCCAATGGCCAGGCGGAGGAGGTTTATATTCGCAAGGTCTTCCACAAAGCGACGCTTGAGGTGAACGAACAGGGGACGACAGCGGCGGCAGCGACTGAGGTCGAACTTGCACTCTGTTTTGCCGCCGGCACGTCGGTGCTGACGCCAGACGGCGCGGCGCCGATCGAGGAGGTGCGGGTTGGCGACACCGTGCTTGCTCGGAACGAGCACCTGCTCGAGGGGCCCGTTGAGCCAAGGGTGGTTGAAGCAACCCGCCACGGCGAGGCAGAGATTCTAGAACTGCACCTTGGGCGCCGTGTGATCCGCACGACAGAGTTGCACCCGTTTTTCGTCGAGGGGCAGGGGTGGCTGCCGGCCGCAGAGATCAGCTCAGGAGACCGGTTGGCCTGTGACCGCGGCGGAGCGATCGCTGTGTCGTACGTGCAGCGGACCGGCAAGGTCGAGGCTGTCTTCAACCTGCGGGTCGCGGAGCACCGAACATTCTTTATCGGCGAGGACGACTGGGGCTTCGGGGTCTGGACGCACAACTTCTACGACACGGGCTTCTACGCGAACCGACCGTTCCACTTGATGATCCGCGACAACGTGACCGACACCATCGCGTTCATGGGCCGCATCGACGACCCAACCCAGCTTGAGAATTCGGTGACTCCACAGGTCATCGAGAGCAACGCCGACTGGGGCGACTTCGACAACAGCGGCGTCGTGGACCAGGCCGACTACGCGCTGTGGCGGTCGAGCTACGGCCAGACCGGCTCACGCCTGCAGGCGGACGGGAACGGCGACGGGCGGGTCGACAGCGCCGACTACACCGTCTGGCGGGACAACCTGGGCGCCACCGCGGCCGCCCCGCTGGTAGTTGAAGCGGTCGCCGACGCCGACGAAGCGGTCGTTGACGATCAGCCGGCGCCGGCTGCGCCGCTGGTGCTGACTCCGTCGCCGCGCCCGCAGCGGTCGCTTGGCGGGCCGGTCAGGCCGCAGCGGGCGTTATCTTCGACTGAAGCGGAGCCGGACCTGTTGCTGCTGCTGGCTGCCCAGCGCCAGCGTGCGGCCCAGGCAGAGCAACTCAACGCTCACGTTGAGACCGGCGAAACTGCGGAGGAGGAGCCGGTCCGCGAGGTCTTCGCGACGGTCGATAGCTGGTTAGATTCGCCGTTGTAGCAAGCGGCGGGATCGGCTACCCAATCGCCGCTAGCTGCTGGCCGTTGGCGACCTGGTCGCCCTGGCTGACGTTGATCTCGGCAATCTGGCCGTCGCACGGCGAGGCGACCGGGACCTCCATCTTCATCGCCTCGAGGACCATGATCGCCTGCCCCTGCTTCACGGCGTCGCCGGCGCTGGCCAGGGTGCGGAGCACCACGCCGGGCATCTGGGCGTTGACGGGCGTCGTGGCGCCGGCCGGGGCCGACGTGGCGGCCGGGCCGTCCTGGCCGTCGGCGAGCTCCACCTGGTAGCTCTTGCCGTTGACCGTGACCGCGCCGCCGTTGACGCTGACCTTGTGCTGCTTGCCGTCGACCTTGAGGACGAAATCGCTGGCGCCGGTTGCCGGCGCCGAACCCGCCGCCGCCGGCTTCTCCACCTTCCGCACGCCGAGCTCGGCCTTGCCCTGCAGGAACGCGAGGCCCTTCTCCTTGCACGCCGCGACGATAAAGATATTCTCGTCCGTGGTCGGAAGGTTGTTCTCTTCGAGGGTCTTCTTGGCCGGCGCCACGCCCTTGTTGGGGTCGGCGTCGTTCATCTCGATGGGGGAGCGGGTGGTCGGCTCCAGCTCGAGCTGCTTGCTGGCCAGCGCGACGATCTCCGGGTCGGGCGGCACGGGCGTCTTGCCGAAGTAGCCGAGCACCATCTTGCCGTACGGCTCGGCGATCTTCTCCCAGGGGCCGAACATCACGTTGTTGAACGCCTGCTGGAAGTAGAACTGCGAGACCGGCGTGACCGACGTGCCGTACCCGCCGCGGCGGACCACGTCGGACATCGCCTTGATCATGTCCGGGTAGCGGTCCATGATGCCGTTGTCGCGGAGCATCTGGGTGTTGGCGGTGAGGGCGCCGCCCGGCATCGGGCTCCACGGTATCAGCGGCTCGACGGCCACGGCCTCGGGCGGCAGGAAGTAGTCCTTCATGCAGTCCTTGAAGACCTCCTCGGCCTCGCGGATCTTCTCGATGTCCACGTCCAGCGTGTAGTCGGTGCCGCGGAGCGCGTGCCACATGACGATCACGTCCGGCTGGCAGGTGCCGCCGGAGCAGGGCGCCAGCGAAAGGTCGATGGCGTTGGCGCCGGCGTCGATGGCCGCCTGGTAGGCCAGCACGCTCACGCCGGTGGTCTCGTGCGTGTGGAAGTGGATGTACGCGTCGGCGGGCAGCATCTTGCGCGCCTGCTTGATGGTCTCATACACCTTGGACGGCACGGCAGTGCCCGAGGCGTCCTTGAAGCAGACCGCGTCGAACGGGATCTGGGCGTCGAGGATGTCCTGCAGCGTCTTGGCGTAGAACTCCGCGTCGTGCGCGCCGGTGCAGCCCGGCGGAAGCTCCATCATGGTGACCACCACCTGGTGCTTCAGCCCGGCGTCGACGATGCACTGCCCGCTGTAGATCAGGTTGTTGACGTCGTTCAGCGCGTCGAAGTTGCGGATGGTGGTCATGCCGTGCTTCTTGAACATCTCGGCATGCAGCTTGATGATGTCCGACGACTGCGACTCGAGCCCGACCACGTTGACGCCGCGGGCGAGGGTCTGCAGGTTGGCGTCGGGCCCCGCGGTCTGGCGGAACGCGTCCATCATGTCGAACGCGTCTTCTTGGCAGTAGAAGTAGAGCGACTGGAACCGGGCGCCGCCGCCGGCCTCGAAGTAGCTGATCCCCGCGTCGCGGGCCGCCTCGAGGGCCGGCAGGAAGTCGGGGGTCTGCACCCGCGCGCCGTAGGCCGACTGGAAGCCGTCCCGGAACGCGGTGCACATGAAGTCGATTTTCTTCTTGGCCACGGGAGTCTTTCGCGGTATTCGATTGGGCGTGCAGCACGCCGATAAGGTCCAGGACAAGCGGCGGGGCAGGGCCCCGCCACGCCCCAGAATCTACCAGAAATCGGGGCGGGGACCCACGGGGAGCGCCTAGTCCTCACGGAGGCTCACGCCCCGCGACCGCCTTGACCGCCAACCGTGCACGGCGCCCAGCAGCGCGGGCAGCAACCCGATCCACAGGGCGCGCCAGCTGAGTAGCAGGTCGAGCGATAGCGGTGGCCAGCTTATCAGGCCCCGCGAGGCCAGCCGATGGACGGCCAGCAGCAACAGCCACGCTGTCCCGCCGACCAGCGTCGCGAGCAGCAGCAAGGTGAGCCCACCCGCACGGCGGAGCCCCCGCAGGAACCACCCCGAAGCCGTCAGGTAGACCGCCGCGTATGCCGCTACGCAGATCGCGAAATTGCGGATCAGGGCGAAGAAGATCGCGTCCTCCGACGCACGCACCGCTGCGAGGACCATCGCCGCACCGCCCATCACGGCCAGCAGCGTCTCGAGGCTGAAGCGCGGGGGACGCATCGCCGCGTGTTGGTTCTCGAGGAGGTGGAAAGCGACTAACGGCTACCCCGCGGCCACCGGCGTCGAGCGGACCTCCGCGCCGGTCAGCACGCCGACCAGCGCGTCGATCTCTTCCTTCGTCCGCTTCTCGGTGACCGCGATCAGCAGGCAGTCGGACAGCTCTGGGTAGAACCGCCCCAGCGGCACGCCCGCCAGCATCCCCTGGGAGAGGGCGGTCTGCACGAGCTCGTCGACCTTGTTCTCGCGGTCGCGGACGACGAACTCCTTGAAGGTTTGCTGATCGAAGGCCGCCTCGAACCGGTCGCTGCCGGCGAGCTGGTCGGCCAGGTAGCGGCTCTTCTGCAGGCAGAGGTTGGCGGTCTCCTTCAGGCCCTGGGGGCCGAGCAGCGACAGGTAGACCGTCGCGCGCAGGGCGAACAGGCCCTGGTTGCTGCAGACGTTGCTGGTCGCCTTGTCGCGGCGAATGTGCTGCTCGCGGGTCTGCAGCGTGAGCGTGAAGCACCGCTTGCCGCGGCGGTCGGTGGTCTGCCCGACGATGCGGCCCGGCATGCGGCGGACCAGCTTCTCGGTGCAGGCCATCACGCCCAGGTAGGGACCGCCGTACTGCATGGGCGAACCGAGCGACTGGCCCTCGGCGACGGCGATATCCGCGCCGTAGTCCCCGGGACGCTTCATGAGTCCAAGGCTGATCGGGTCGAAAGCCACGATGAACAGCGCGCCGGCCTCGTGGGCGGCGGCGCCGATCGCCTCGGCCTCCTCTACGGCGCCGAAGAAGTTGGGCTGCTGCAGCAGCACCGCGGCGGTCCCGTCGGTCAGCTCCGCCCGCAGCTCGTCGACGTCGACTGCGCCGCCGGGCGCCGGTACGGTCACGACCTCCACGCCCAGGCACTCGAGGTAGGTGGCGATCGTCTGGCGGTACTCGGGGTGCACCGAGGCGGGCATCACCACGCGGCCGGTGCGGCGGGTGGCGGCGATGGCCATCAGCACCGCCTCGGCGGCGGCGGTGGCGCCGTCGTACAGGCTGTTGTTCGAGATGTCCAAGCCGGTCATCCGCGCGATGAGCGACTGGTACTCGAACATCGCCTGCAGGTTGCCCTGCGCCACCTCGGGCTGGTACGGCGTGTAGCTGGTGTAGAACTCGCTGCGCGACGCGACCACGTCCACCACCGCCGGCACGAAGTGGTCGTACGACCCGGCGCCCAGGAAGCAGACCGAGTTTGCGGTCGACGCGTTCTTGCCCGACAGCCGCCGCATGTGCTGGTCCAGCTCCATCTCGCCCAGGGCGGGCGGCAGGTCCAGCGGCCGGTCGAGCCGCAGGTCGCTGGGCACCATGTCGTAGAGCTCCTCGAGGGACTCCACGCCAATCGCGGCCAGCATCTCAGCGACGTCTTCGGGGGTGTTGTAGGTGTAGGGCATTGCGGATTGCAGATTCGGGATTGCGGATTACTCGCCGTGCGGATTGTTGATCTGGGGTAGGGCTTCTCGCGTCCAATCCGCAATCTGCAATCCCCGATCCGCAATCAGCCGGCTTCTTCCTCGCACTGCTTCTGGTAGGCGGCGTGGTCCATCAGGGCGTCGGCCTCGGCGGGGTCGGACATCTTGATCTTGGCGATCCAGCCGCCGCCGTACGGGTCGTCGCTGAACAGCTCGAGCTGGTCGGCCAGCGGCTCGTTGACCTCGATCACCTCGCCCGATACCGGCGCGTAGACGTCGCTCACGGCCTTGACCGACTCGATCTCGCAGAAGGACTGCTCCTTCTGGACGGACGCGCCGACCTTGGGGAGTTCGATGAACACCAGGTCGGTCAGCGCCTCGACGGCGAACGCCGAGATGCCCATCGTCGCGACGCCGTCCGCGACAGAAATCCATTCGTGTGTCTTGGCGAAACGCAGGTCTTCTGGGTTCATTTCGTTCAGGGCCTGGGTGGGATGAGTCGCGTGCGGCGGCGGGCCCGCGGTGGGCCTACTTGCCGCGTTCGTAGAACACCGGCGGGGCGACGGTCGCCGCGAGGTGCGTGCCGCGGGCGTCGACGGCGACCGGCTCGCCCGGCGCCGCGGCGGTTGGTTTGACGTAGGCCATGGCGATCGGCTTGTTGAGCGTGGGCGAGAACGTGCCGCTGGTCACCTCGCCCACGACCTCGTTCTCCTGCAGCACCGGGTACCCCTCGCGCGGGGCGCGGCGGCCCTCCAGCTGCAGCCCCACCCGCACCCGCTGGCCCTTGTCCTGCGTGGCCGCCGTGAGCGCGTCGCGCCCGACGAAGTCGCGGTCCTTGAGCGTCACGGCGAAGCCGAGCCCGGCCTGGATGGGGTTGATCTCTTCGGTCAGCTCGTGCCCGTACAGCGGCATGCCGGCCTCGAGCCGCAGCGTGTTGCGGGCCGCCAGGCCGACGGCGCTTCCGTCGACCTCCTCCGCCTTGGCGTGCAGGCTCTCCCACAGTCCGGCGGCCAGGTCGGCGTGGACGACAATCTCGCAGCCGTCCTCGCCGGTGTAGCCGGTGCGGCTGATGTAGCAGCCGCAGCCGTCGACGTTGGTCTCGGCTCCGGTGTAGTAGCGGAGCGACGTGAGCGGGTGATCGGTCAGCGGGTCGAGCAGCTCAATCGCCTTGGGCCCCTGCACGGCGATCATGGCGTACTCGGCCGAGATGTCCTCCAGCTCCACGGCGCGGTTGCCGATGCGGCCGTTGATCCACTCGACGATCTTGGGGCGGTTGCTGGCGTTGACCACCATGCCGAAGCCCGACAGCCGGCCCGAGCCCGATCGGACGCCGTCCTCGAGTTCGATGCGGTAGATCAGCACGTCGTCCAGCACGCCGCCCTGCTCGTTGCAGATCAGCGAGTAGCGGATCTGCCCCGGCTTGAGGTCGGTAACCCGCCGGGTGGAGATTGAGTCGAGCAGCGCCTCGGCGTCGGCGCCGGAGAACAGCAGCCGCCCCATGTGCGAGATGTCGAACAGGCCGACCGCGTTGCGGGTGGCGTGGTGCTCGTCGACGATCGAGCCGTACTGCACGGGCATGGCCCAGCCGGCGAAGTCGACCATGCGTCCGCCGTTGGCGACGTGCCAGTCGTACAGCGGCGTCTTGGCGAGGGCGTCGGGGGTGCTCATCCGGCTGGCGGGGGGCGTCGGGGGAGGGCGGGGGGGCTTTGCCGTATTCTACGAGTTCGTGATCGGATCGGTAGGGGCGCGCGGGCGCGGTTACTTCTTCTTCCGGCGGTGCTTGCCGGTCTTGTCGGACCGGCCGCGGGGGGGGCGGCCCTCTTTGGGGCCCTGCGACCGCTGGGGAGACTTGCCCGGCTTGCCGCCGGCGCGGCCCTTCTTTTTCTTCTTCGCGGCCTGCGGGCCTTTGCCCAGCATGCGGAAGTCCAGCTCGCGGGCGTCGACATTGACCGCGGCCACGGCGACCCGGACCTCGTCGCCCAGGCGGAAGCTGTTGCCGCCGCGGAACCCCGAGATCGAGTGGCTGGCGCGGTCGTGCTTGTAGTAGTCGTCGCCCAGGGCGGTGATGTGCACGAAGCCCTCGGCCGGCAGGTCCTTGCCCTCGACAAAGATGCCGAAGCTCTCCACGCCGGTGATCACGCCCTGCATCTCCATGCCGATCTTGTCCGACAGGAAGTTGAGCAGCTTGACCTTGTTGAGCTCGCGCTCGGCGGCCGTGGCGCGGCCCTCGCGGTCGGAGCAGTGGTCGCCCCACTGGAAGTAGGTGCCGATCTGCTGCTTGGGCTTCTTGCCGGCGTTCAGCTCGTTGATCAGCCGGTGGATGGTGAGGTCGGGGTAGCGGCGGATGGGCGAGGTGAAGTGGCAGTAGCAGTCGCTGGCCAGGGCGTAGTGGCCCTCGTCCTCGGGGCTGTAGATGGCGCGCTGCATCGAGCGGAGCGTGGCGAAGTTGACCGCGTGCTCACGCGGGTCGCCCTTGATCGACTCGAGCAGCGTCTGCAGCTCGAAGCGGTCCTGCAGGTTGCTGACCGTGAAGCCCAGGCTGCGGACAAACTCGGTCAGGGCCTTCGTCTTCCGCGGGTCGGGCGCGCCGTGCACACGGCGGAGGAAGATCAGCCCCGCGTCCGCCAGGTGTCGGGCCACAGCCTCGTTGGCGGCCAGCATGAACTCCTCGATGATCTGGTGGCTCTCGGTGTTGATCTCCAGGTGCGCGCCGCTGACCTTGCCCTGCTTGTCGAGGTCGATCTCGAGCTCGGGCATGTTGAGCTCCAGCGCCCCGCGTTCGAAGCGGCGTTTGCGGAGGATCATCGCCAGCTCGAACATGTCCGACAGCAGCCGGTCCACCTCGGGCTTCAGCGACTCAACCACGCCGGTCGGCTTCGGCGGCTTCCGCTTCTTGCTGGGCTTGACCAGCGACTTCTCCGCCAGGTACTCGTCGACCTCCTCGTAGGTAAACCGGCGGCGGCTCTTGATGGCGCTCTTGAACACCTCGGCGCCGATCGGCACGCCCTCGGCGGTGAACTCGATGACGGCGGTCATCGCGTAGCGGACCTTGTCCGGCTGCAGGCTCGCCAGGTTGTTGCTGATGATCTCCGGCAGCATCGGGATGACCTGGTCCGGCAGGTACACGCTGGTCGCGCGGTCGTAGGCCTCGCGGTCCAGCGGCGTCTTCTCTTGGACAAAGTGCGAAACGTCCGCGATGTGCACGCCCAGCTCCCAGTGGCCGTTGGCGGCCCGCTTGAGCGAGATGGCGTCGTCGAAGTCGCGGGCGGTGAGCGGGTCGATGGTGGCGATCACCTCGCAGGTCATGTCGCGGCGGTCGTCGGGGATCGACTCGTCGAACAGCTCGGCCTGGCGGCGCGACTCCGCCAGCACCTCCTCGGAGAACTCGCCGGGCAGGCCGAACTCGTAGATGATGCTCAGCGTGTCGACGCCCGGCTGGCCCCGCGCGCCGAGCACCTGCGTGATGACGCCCTCGCCCTCGTGGAAGTGGGACGGGAACCGGACCATGTCGATCACGACCTTGTCGTCCGGCTGCGCGCCCTTGGCGCCGGGGTCGCCGACGAAGATCGGCGAGTTGAACACCTTGCCGTCCACGTTCACCAGCCCGCGGCCCTCGCTCTCGTGGTACGCGCCGACGAACTTGCTGGTCGAACGCGACACCACGTCCACCAGCTTGCCCTCTGACTTGCCACGCGGGCCCGACGAGCCGCCGAGCGAGATCCGCACCGTGTCGCCGCTGGCGGCGTCGCCCGTGTTCCGCTTGTTGATGTAGACGTCCGCGTCCTTGCCCGCGCTGGCGGGCGTGCCCTCGGGGCGGACGTAGCCGTCGCCGGAGCTGACGCGGCGGAACACGCCCACCACGTGCTTGCCGCCCGACTTCTTCTTCTGCTTCGCGGGCTCCTTCAGGTCATCCCCGCCCAGCGAGTTGCGGGCCGGGTGCTTTGGGTCGGTCGGCAGCACCAGGTGGCGGGGGCCGTACTCCAGCTCGCCGTCCTTGACCATCTTCTTGACGACCTTCTTGACCATTGCAATGTCGTCCTGCGACAGGCCGAGCCGCTCGCCGATCAGGCGGGGCTTCATCGGCTTGTAGGCCTGATTGCTGGTGTAGGCGAGGATGGCGGCGCGGAGTTCGTCTTGCATGCAGTTGGGTCTCTTAGCTGGTACTGGGAGTGGCGTTGTGCGGCAAACCTAATGTTGCTAACGTCCGCAACGCCCGGCCCCCGCTCGCAATGCTATCGCGCTGGGGCCCACGGCGATACCGATCTCCCCCCGGAGGCCCGCGACATGCGATTCCTGCTCTGCAACCGCGACTGCCAGATCTCGGGGGGAACCACCTACCTATTGATGCTCGCCGAGGGCCTGTTGGCCGCCGGCCATAACGTCACGCTGGCCGCCGGGGCCGGCATGGTCGCCGAGCGTTTCGACCAGCTGGGCGTGCGGCGCCTGTTCACCGTCGGCGGGCCGCTGAGCAGCTGGGTGGTCCACCGCGAGGCCGCCCGCAACCGCCCGGACGCGGTGGTCTACAGCAGCCGGGGCTCCGCCCGGGACCTGGCGGCCTCCGTCGTGCGATCGACCGGCGCGGTGGGCGTCTGCGTGCTGCAGGACCACGTGAAGAGCGGCGGCGAGGCCGCCGCCCTGTGCGAGGCCGATGTGGCGGTCGCCCTCGAGCGGCCGATCTACGACCAGGCGATCGCCGCCGGCGCCCCGGCCGAGCGGCTGCACTGCTGGCCGCGGCCGGTGATGCGGGCGAGCCGCGTCGATCCAAACGGTGCCGAGCCCAACCGGCTGCTGTGGATGGGCCGCATGAGCGGCAACAAGTCTTGGTCGGCGTTCACGCTGATCGAGGCGCTGCCGGCAATCGCCAACCGCATCCCGGGCGTGGAAGTTTCGATTGTTGGGAGCGGGTCGCGGGCTCGGCGGATCCGCCAAGCTGCGCGCGACATGAACCAACAGCTCGGCCGCGACGCGATCGAGGTGCGTCCGGCGACCAACAACCCGCTGGCCGACATCCGCCGCGCGACGCTAGTAATCGGCGGCGGCTACACGTGCCTGGAGGCGTTGTACAACGGTCGCCCGGCGATCGCCAGCGGCTTCGAGTGGCTGGGCCCGGTCACCCGGGACCGGATCGCCGACGCGTACGACCAGCACTTCGGCGACCGATCGGCCGGCCGCACCGACGCCGCCGGCATTGCGGACGCGGTCTGCGAGGTGCACCAGGCCTCGGCCGCCGGCGGCCTTCACCGCTTCCAGCCCCGGCCCGACTGGTTCCCGGTCGACCACACGACGCTCGGCCACGCCGAGATGCTGGGCGACGCCGTCGAGGCGATCGCCGCGCCGGCGGCGCTGTGCCTGGCCTAGCCCTCGCGCACGCCCTTCCACAGCTTGCGGTCCAGGTTGGGGTAGTACTGTGTCCAGTTGCTCTCGCTGTTGGGGCAGTCGTTGATCAGCTGGCTGAAGCTGGCCATCTTGGCGTCCAGGTTGTCCAGCAGGTTGAGGGCGACCGCCTCGAGCGTCATCGGCAGCTTGGCGCTGCCGTACGCGTACTCGCCGTGGTGGCTGATCACCAGGTGCTTGATCTCCATCACCAGGTTGGCGTCGATGGGGTCGCCGGTCAGCCGCTCCGCCTCGCGGACCTTGTCGTCGATCATCTTCATGGCCATCACCATGTGGCCCAGCATCTGGCCCTCGTCGGTGTACGAGATGTCGCGCTCGTAGGCCAGCTCGTCCACCTTGGCGGCGTCGTGCAGGAAGGCGCCCAGCAGCAGCTTGTCCTGGTCCAGGCCCTTGTAGCGGGGCGCCACCAGCAGCACCAGCTCGCACAGGCTCAGCACGTGCTCCAGCAGGCCGCCCTGGTAGGCGTGGTGGTTCTTCATGCCGGCGGGCGCGCGGGTGAACTTGCCCATGAAGTCCTCGTCCACCAGGAAGCACTCGGTGATCGCGGCCAGCGCGGGGCTCTGGATGCCGCGGAGGATCTCCGCCAGCCGCCGGGCCATGTTGTCGATGTCCTCGCTCTGCAGCGTCAGGAAGTCCGACTCGTCGACCTCGTCGGGGCGGGCCTTGCGGATGCTGTTGGCGATCAGCTGCATGTTGCCCTGGAACAGCTGCGTGGCGCCCCCCACCACGACGTAGTCGCCGTTCTCGAAGGCCTTGTAGTCGCTCTCGTTCGCGTTCCACATCCGAGTGGCGATGCTGCCCGACTTGTCGCTCAGCTCGAGCTGCAGGTACAGGTTGCCGCTGCGGTTGGGCCGCAGCTGCTTGTCGCTGGCGATAAAGACCTGCTGGACTTGTTCGTTGTGGCCAAGCTGCGAAACGTAGCGTCGAGACATGCGGGATTGCGGAATTCGGCTGGGGGAGCAGAAACGGGTGATCCCGCATCGTAGCAGATTGCCCCGCCGTTGCCCCGGGGGATGCGATTCCGCGGGGGGGCCGAATCTCGTAGAATCACCCCCTCGATCCCACAGAACCCCCAATCCGCAATCCCGGCACTGCAATGGCCAAGGGCCCCAAGAACGCGATCTCGCCCACCCGGGCGGAAAACTACCCGGAGTGGTACCAGCAGGTCATTACCGCCGCCGACCTGGCCGAAGACTCGGACGTGCGTGGTTGCATGGTGATCAAGCCGTGGGGCTACGCCATCTGGGAGAACATCCAGCGGCGGCTGGACGCCATGTTCAAGGCCACCGGGCACGAGAACGCCTACTTCCCGCTGTTCATCCCGATGAGCTTCCTGGAGAAGGAGGCCGAGCACGTCGAGGGCTTCGCCAAGGAGTGCGCGGTGGTCACGCACCACAAGCTGGTGCCCGACGGCGAGGGCGGCCTGCGGCCCGACCCGGAATCGAAGCTCGACGAGCCGCTCATCGTGCGGCCCACCAGCGAGACCATCATCGGCGCCACGTTCGCGCGGTGGGTGCAGAGCTACCGCGACCTGCCGATCCTGATCAACCAGTGGGCCAACGTGGTGCGGTGGGAGCTGCGCACCCGCAAGTTCCTCCGCACGACCGAGTTCCTCTGGCAGGAGGGCCACACGGTGCACGCCGCCCGCGAGCAGGCCGAGGACGAGACCCGGCTCATGCTCGACGTGTACGCCGCGTTCGCCGAGCAGCACATGGCGATGCCGGTCATCAAGGGCGAGAAGACCGCTGGCGAGCGGTTCCCCGGCGCCGTGGCCACCTACTCCATCGAGGCCATGATGCAGGACCGCAAGGCGCTGCAGGCCGGCACCTCGCACTTCCTGGGGCAGAACTTCGCCAAGGCGCAGGAGATCATGTTCCAGAGCGAAGAGGGCCAGCGCGAGTACGCCTGGACCACCAGCTGGGGCGTGAGCACGCGGCTGGTGGGCGGGCTGATCATGACCCACTCCGACGACGACGGGCTCGTGCTGCCCCCCAAGCTGGCGCCGGCCCACGTGGTGATCCTGCCGATGCACCGCAACGACGAGGAGCGGGACATGGTCATGGAGTACGTGTCGAACCTGAAGGGCGCGCTGGAGGCCCAGCTGTACGACGGCGAGCCGATCCGCGTGCGGGTCGACAGCCGCGACCTCCGCGGCGGCGAGAAGAAGTGGCAGTGGGTCAAGAAGGGCGTGCCGATCCGGATCGAGATCGGCCCCCGCGACATCGCCCAAGGCGGCTTCAAGCCGGCCCGCCGCGACCTGTCCGGGCCGCCGCAAGACCTGGTCAGCGCCGAGGCGTTTGTCGCCAGCGCGGCGTCGATCCTGGAGGAGATCCAGCAGGGCCTGTTCGACCGCGCGGCCAAGCTCCGCGACGAGGCGACCGTCGAGATCGACGACCTCAAGCAGTTCGAGGAGTTCTTCGCCGCCAAGGCGCCCGGCGGGCTGGCCTACGCTTACTTCACCGATGGCCCCGAGATGGAGGCCAAGTGCAAGGCCCTCAAGATCACGCCCCGCTGCGTGCCGCTGGACGACGACCCGCAGCCCGGCAAGTGCCTGTTCACCGGCGCCGAGACCACCAAGCGGGCCGTGTTCGCCCGGGCCTACTAGTTGATATCGGTCGGCGGAGCTGCCGTCCCACTTCCCCGCTGGGTCGCGTAGTTTGACGCCCCCCGCGGATCGATCCTAGAATTGCGGTATGAAAGCAATTCCCGTGGCGATCGGTTCGTTGGTAGTCGGAGCGGTGATCGGCAGCGCGGTGGGGTACGTCAGCGTGGGTCCCCCGGCGCCGGTCAGCCTGGACGACGTCGGCCCGATCGCGGGGCCGGGGATCGACACCTCCGCGCCCAAGATCGTGGTCGACGCCCCGACGTTTGAGTTCGGCGTCATGCAGCGGGGCTCGAAGATGCGGCACAACTTCGTGATCCGCAACGATGGCACCGCCGCGCTCCGGCTGGTCGCCGGCCGGCCGAGCTGCAAGTGCACCGCGTTTGAGGTCACCTCCGAGTCGATCCCGGCGGGCGGGCAGGCCGAGATCGGGCTGGAGTGGGTGGCCAAGAGCGTGCCCGGCCCGTTCCGCCAGACCGCGCCGGTCAACACCAACGACCCCACCCGGCCGGTGGTCGAGCTGGTGATCGAGGGGACGGTGATCGAGCCCTCCGGCCTGGAGCCGAGCGTGTTTGAGTTTGGCGAGATCCGGGCGGGCGAGCCGGCCACGGCTTCTCTTATCTACTACACCACCAAGGAGGGTGAGATCGACCTCACCGCCGAGGCGCCTTCGCGGGAGGAGATCGCCGGGTTGTACGACGTCTCGATCGAGCCGGTCGACGCGTCGGAGCTGCCCACCCCCAACGCGGTGGACGGCCGCCGCGTGACGCTCACCTCGTCGGCCGGCCTGCCGGTCGGGCCGGTGATGGAGTGGGTCAAGCTGCGGCGGGGCCAGAACGAGGACGACGAGATCGAGGTGCCGGTCGCCGGCCGCGTGGTGGGCGACATCACCCTGCACGGCGGCAAGTGGAACGAGAACGCCGGCGTGCTGAACTTCGGCATGGTGCCCAGCGACGAGGGCGCCAAGAGCCGGCTCCTGTTGTCGGCCAAGGGAGAGCACGCCGCGGACACGCGGTTCGAGGTGCTGTCGGTCGACCCGCCGGAGCTCGAGGTCGAGCTGGGCGAGACCGTCCGCCGCAGCGACGACGTCTACCACACCTACTTCACGGTTGAAGTCCCTAAGGGGACCCGGCCGATGATTCACCTGAACACTCCTCAGGGGGACGACGGGGTCATCCGTATCAAGACCACGCACCCCAAATCGCCGGAGGTGGTGGTGCGGGTTCGGTTCGCCGTGACCAAGTAGCGGGCGGCCGATCGCCGCGTCTGCTTCGCGGGTTGCCGAGCCGACCGCCCCGATTGGTTGGCTTTGCCCGGCCCGCTGGCATCCGCTATCCTCCGGGACTACGACCCGAACTACTCACCCACCGTGACGCGACCCTCGGAGCCGGCGATGCCCGACGTTTCTCGAAGTTCTGCCGGCGCCCGCTTGCGCGTGCTGTTGTCGCTGTCACTGCTGGCGGTGGTTTGCTACGCGGGCAGCGTGATCGCCGACACCAGCGGCGCCGAAGCCCCCGCCAAGCCCGGCTACGCCGAGAAACGCCCGCTGCCCGACAAGCACGCCAAAGTCGACCCGATTAAGGCCAACGGCCCGATCTTTGTCGACTGGACCAAGCCCGACCTGACGCTGGTGCTGACCGGGGCCCAGGACGGCTACATGGAGCCGTGCGGCTGCGCGGGCCTGACCAACCAGAAGGGCGGCCTGAAGCGGCGCCACACATTCCTCAAGGGGCTCGAGGCCGAGGGCTGGAACCCGGTTGCGCTGGACGCCGGCGGCCAGATCAAGCGTTTCGGCCAGCAGGCCCAGATCAAGCTCCGCCGCTCGCTCGAGGCGCTGGTCGCGATGGACTACCAGGGCGTGGCGTTCGGCAGCAAGGACCTGCGGATGGACCTGCTGGGCGTGCTGATCAACTTCGACCCGGAACAGAACCCGATGGTCAGCGCGAACGTCGGCATCTTCGGCTTCGACCCGGCGTTCAGCCGCCGCTACAAGGTGATTGAGCGGGGCGGCTTAAAGGTCGGCTTCACGTCGGTGCTGGGCAAGAAAGAGATCGCCCAGCTCGGCAAGCTCACCGACGTCGACCTGCTGGACCCGGAGGAGGCGATCAAGCAGGTCGTGCCGAAGATGATGGAGGAGCACTGCGACCAGCATGTGCTCTTGGTGCACGGCTACCCGGACGAGGCCGCCGAGCTGGCCAAGCACTTCCCCGCGTTCAACTGGGTGGTCGCCGGCCTGGGCTCGGACGTGCCCACCATCGAGGCCCGCCAGGTCGAGGGCGCCAAGGCGCGGCTCATCGAGGTCGGCCACAAGGGCATGTACGCGGTGGCGATCGGCCTGTACAAGGACCCCAACGCCGCGGCCCGCTACCAGAGCGTGCCGATGGACCACCGGTTCGAGGACTCGGACCAGATGCAGCAGATGCTCGTCGAGTACCAGGACGAGCTCAAGACCATGACCCTCAAGGGCCTGGGCATCCGCGCGGTGGCCCACCCCCGCGGGCACGAGTTTGCCGGCTCGGCCGTTTGTGGCGACTGCCACACCGAGGCGATGGAGGTCTTCGAGAACACGCCGCACTCGCACGCCACCAAGACGCTGGTCGAACTCGACCCGCCGCGGCACTTCGACCCCGAGTGCCTGAGCTGCCACGTCACGGGCTGGAGCCCGCAGAAGTACGTGCCGTTCAACTCCGGCTTTGTGAGCCTGCAGGCCACGTCGCACCTGAACGCCAACGGCTGCGAGAACTGCCACGGCCCGGCCGCCCGCCACGTGGCGGCCGAGAACGGCGACATCGACGCTACCGACGAGCAGATCGAGGCCCTCCGCCAGGAGCTGCACATGGAGCTGGTGGAGAACGAGGGCAACAAGGACGGGCAGAAGCTGGGCGAGGTGGTCAACAACTGCCTGCTCTGCCACGACGAGGACAACTCGCCGGACTTCGACTTCCAGCTCTACTGGCCGCACGTCGAGCACCACGGCAAGGACTGACCCCTCCCGCCGGCACAGCGGGGCGTCACCCCCGCCCCAGCTAGCAGCGTTTCCCCGGCCGGCTCAGGCGCCCGGCGACGCACAGCCCGCGCGTCAGCTAGGTCCGGCGCTGGCGGGGCACAATTCGGCGGATTCGGGGCGGATCTTCTCTTCGCGGCCGCGCCCCGGCGGTTATGTTTGCACGCCGGAGGCCGCCCTCTTTTCGGGGTCCCGACCTGGTGGTCTGGGCTGCTTGGCGTGCCCCTCCGGATTGCGTAGGCTGGTTCCAGCTAGCATCTTCAGAGGTCCAACAGAGGAAGAGACGTCCCTTGGTAGCTGCTTCGCGATTGCTGCAACGATTCCGCCCCCACCCGCTGGTCTGGGGCGGCAACGCCCAGACCCTGTTTGCGGCGCTGTTCCCCTGGGAGGCCGGCCCGTACAAGGCGGTCCGCCGGCTGGTGGACCTGGAGGACGGCGACCGGCTGATGGTGCACGACGACTGCCCCCGCGGCTGGAACGACGCCAGCCCCTCGGCCCTGCTGGTGCACGGCCTGGGCGGCTCGCACGCCAGCCCGTACGTCGAACGCGCCGCGGCGAAGCTCAACGCCGAGGGCGTCCGCACGTTCCGCATGGACCTCCGCGGCTGCGGCGCCGGCGAGCCCTACGCCCGCGGCGGCGCCCACTGCGGCAGCTGGGATGACGTCCGCGCCGTGGTGGAGCATGTCAGCGAGCTGGCGCCCCGCTCGCCGCTGCACCTCATCGGCTACTCGCTCGGCGGGTCGCTCGCGCTGAACCTGGCCGGCGAGCTGGCCGAACAACGCTGCGGCACGCTGCACAGCGTGATGGCGGTCTGCCCCCCGGTCGACCTGCACGCGGTCGACAAGTCGTTCAGCCGCGGCGCCGGCAGGGCGTACTCACGCCACTTCGCGCGCATGATGTGGAAGCAGATCACCCACCGCCTAGAGACGATGCCCGACCCGCCGTACGTGGACACGTCACGGGTGCCGCGGCACATCCGGCAGCTCGACGAGCAGATCACCGCGCCGCTGCACGGCTACGCCAGCGTCGAGGAGTACTACAACCACGCCAGCGCCGGTCCCCGGCTCGGCCGCATCAAGCTGCCGACGCAGATCATCGCCGCCGCGGACGACCCGGTCATCCCGGCCGACGCGCTCTCGGCGTTCAGCCTCAGCAGCGCCATCGAGGTGGTGGTCACCAAGGGCGGCGGTCACCTCGGCTTCTTCGGCCGCTTCGGCGACGACCCCGACCGCCGCTGGATCGACTGGCGCGTGGTGGAGTGGGTCCGCGGTCAGCACCGCGCCGCTAGCTCTCAGCTTGCGATGGCGTAGCCCCAACCGCCGGCGGGAGTCCTGTCCCGTGTTGGCGCACTGATTCTCAACGACTCGACTCGGCGGGGCTCGTCCCCGCCGAGTTTCGTTTTGGGCTGGTCTGCTACCCCGCGGTGGTGGGCAGAGCCGGGGCCGCGGGCGGTCTAATAATCTATGTGCGGGGCTCTTCGTCCGGCCCGGTCGGCGTGCTAATTTGAGGCATGGTAACGCTGCAATTCTTGGGCGGCCTGTCGCTGCTGATCGCGGGGGCGGAGCTGTTGGTGCGTGGCGCCAGCCGGCTGGCCGCCGCGGTGGGCCTGTCACCGTTGGTCATCGGGCTGACGGTGGTGGCGTTCGGCACCAGCGCCCCGGAGCTGGCGGTGAGCGTCAAGGCGTCGGTGTCCGGCCAGGCGGACGTGGCGCTGGGCAACGTGGTCGGCAGCAACACGTTCAACGTGCTGGCTATCCTGGGTGTGGCGTCGCTTATCGCACCGCTGGCGGTCTCGTCGCAGCTCGTGCGGCTGGACGTCCCCGTGATGGTTGTGGCGTCGGTGCTGGCGTGGTGGCTGGCCAGCGACGGCGTGATCAGCCGGGCCGACGGGCTGCTGCTGGCGTCGCTGTTCGCAGCGTACACGGTCGCGCTGCTACGCATCGGCAAGCAGGAGTCGCTGACACTAGCGCAACAAGACTCCGATCAGGCCGGCGCGGGCCGGATGATGCTGAAGGCGGCGGCTGCAGCGGTTATTGGGCTCGGCATGCTGGTCGTCGGCGCCCGGCTGCTGGTCGACGCGGCCGTCGCGATGGCGACCGCCGCCGGCGTCAGCGAGGTGCTGATCGGCTTGACGATCGTGGCGGCCGGCACCTCGCTGCCCGAGGTGGTCACGTCGGTGGTCGCCAGCCTCCGCGGCGAGCGGGACATCGCGGTCGGCAACGTGGTCGGCAGCAACCTGTTCAATCTGCTGTGCGTGCTGGGCGTCGCGGGCATGGCGTCGCCGGCGGGCGTGCCGGTCGCGCCGGCGGTGCTGCGATTCGACCTGCCCGTGATGACGGCCGCCGCCGCCCTCTGCCTGCCGATCTTCTTCACCCGCTTCACGATCGACCGCTGGGAGGGCGCCGTATTGCTCGGCCTGTACGTCGCCTACGTCGGGTGGCTGGCATCGTCGGCGATGTAGCCGCTGAGGCAGTCGGCTGGCGCCACCGCTACGCGTCGCAGCCCTTCCTCCAGGCGATCAACCGCCCGACGCCGCCGCGCTGACGTCGTAACAGAGCAGCAGGCCCTGGTCGCGGATGTAGAGCCGGCCGTTGGCGACCACCGGGTGCGCCCAGGCGGGCTTGTCGGTGCGCTGCGGCTGCTCGAACCGGCCATGGGTGATCAGCTCGTCGCGGTTGGGCTCGATCAGCAGCACCTCGCCGTCCTCGCTGCGGAGATAGATCCGCCGGTCGGCGTAGAGCAGGGCGCCCTTGGGCGCGTCGCGGTCGCGCCACAGCAGCTCGCCGGACGGGAAGTCCAGGCAGGCCAAGAACCCGCCGCCGTTGCCGCCGTTCGCGCCGTACAGCGCGTTGTCGATCACCAGCATCCCGCCGTGGTGGTTCTGCATGTTGGACGAGAAGTAGACCTCCTCGGCCTCGACGCCGCCCTGGCCGTCGGGGCTGAGCCGCACGGCGCCGCCGCCGGTCCCGTAGGCCGAAGCGGCGAACGCCAGGCCATCATGGAAGATAGGCGTGGAGCAGTTGATCCGCATGGCGTTGGCCGGGTGGTCGTACCGCCACAGCAGGCGGCCGTCCTCCGCATCGACGCCGACCAGCGCCAGCCCGGTGAACTGCAGGTACTGCCGCCGGCCGTCGAAGTCGATCGCGATCGGAGAAGAGTACGCCGCGCCAGACGGCGGGCCGAGGTCGAAACCGCGCCGGCGACGCCGCCCGCCCTCCTGCTCGTCCCCGTCGCCCGCCGGTTTCTCGGCCTCGGGGACGACCGTGGTCCAGATCGTCTCGCCGGTCAGCTTGTCGAGCGCGGCGATCGTCGCGTCCTTGCCGCCGGGCGTGCAGATCACG
The DNA here is from genome assembly GCF_007859765.1 of Posidoniimonas corsicana. Lineage (NCBI taxonomy): Bacteria > Pseudomonadati > Planctomycetota > Planctomycetia > Pirellulales > Lacipirellulaceae > Posidoniimonas > Posidoniimonas corsicana. The sequence continues at coordinate 121,074 of NZ_SIHJ01000002.1, read as the reverse complement.
CGGCCGCCGTCGACCAGCGGCGACTCGCGGTAGCTCCAGGCCGGCACGACGCCGCCGAACTCTTCGGTCATGCTCCGCCGCCACAGCACCTCGCCGTCGGCGGCCCGCAGGCAGGCGACCGTGCCGCCCATGCCAATCACGTACAGGCGGTCGCCGTTGACGGTCGGCGTGCAGCCGGGGCCTTCTTTCGATTGGGGGAACCGCTGATCGAACGCCGGCCCCAGCGGGCTGGCCCACAGCGGGCTGCCGTCGGACTCGTTGAGCGCCCACACCACCTCTTCGTCGCCGCGGTTGCTCATGCCGTACAGGCGCCCGTCGGCGATGGCGGGCGCGCTGTCGCCGCCGCCGAGCTCCTCGACCTGCCAGGCGAGCTTGGGTCCGCCCTCGGGCCATTCCTGCAGCAGGCCGGTCGCGGCCGACGCAGCGTCGCGGTTGGGGCCCTGCCACTGGGGCCAGTCGCCGCCCGCGGCCGAGTCGGCGAGCGACGGGGTGGCGAGCATGCAGAACGCTAGGCAGAGGGCGGGGCGGGTCATCGGCTGACTCCTGGTTCCAGGTGGGGCGGCTTGGTGGGTCAGACGTGATCTGAGATCGCGCGGCAACCACCCAGTCCGGTGGTAGAAAAATACAGCGATCCAGAGGAACGCCACAATCGCTTGTTAGCACAGCAACTTGGATCTTACGCGATACACCAGGAGAAGGAGTAGAACGATCCTCGCCGAAACTATAATGATCCTCTATCCGTCGGCTTCAGATGTGCACTCCGCGTTTCGCCGCGTTACGATGCAGTTATGAACCAGGATCTACCAAGCGCCGCCACCGACCGGGTGCAGGATGATACCCAAGAACTGGCGGACCGGATCGCCGCCCGGCACGCCGAAGACGGTCGGCTGGAGGTGCAGCCCGGCCTGTTCTTCAACCGTGGCAGCCAGGCCGGCCAGAGGGTGCACGCGCTGGTTGAGCCATCGTTCTGCGTGATTGCCCAGGGCAGCAAGGAGATCATGCTGGGGGCCGAGGCGTTCCGCTACGACCCGGCGCACTACCTGATCACGACGCTGAGGCTCCCGCTCACCGGCGAGGTGGTCGACGCGTCGCCCGAGCGACCCTACCTCAGTTTCCGCCTGGTGCTCGACCCCGCAATGGTGACCTCCGTCATTGTCGAGTCGGGACTTGTCGAACCGCAAGCGGACGCCGGGCAGCGGGCCGTAGACGTGAGCCCGCTGGGGGGCGACCTGCTTGACGCGGTGCTGCGGCTGGTGCGACTCACCGAACAGCCGGACGCGTACGCGGTTCTCGCTCCGCTCGTCACGCGGGAGATCGTCTACCGGCTGCTGGTGGGCGCGCAGAGCGGTCGCCTGCGCCACCTCGCGAAGCTCGGCGGCCACTCGCACCGCATCGCCGAGGCGATCGAGACCATCCGCAACAACTTTGACAAGCCGCTGCGGGTGGAGGGGGTGGCGAAGCAGCTAAGCATGAGTGTGTCTGGATTCCACGCGCAGTTTAAGAACGTCACGGCTATGAGCCCGCTGCAGTTCCAGAAGAACCTGCGGCTGCAAGAGGCCCGCCGGCTGATGGTGAGCGAGAACCTGGACGCCGCCCAGGCGGGGTTTTCCGTCGGCTACGAGGACGCTTCCCACTTTAGCCGCGAGTACAAACGGCACTTCGGCAACCCTCCCAAGCGGGATGTGGAAGCAATCCGTGAAAGGGCGTCGGTCGGCGGTCGAAACTGATTAGGGCCGACGCGGCGTTCATTCCCCAACCGGCGACAACCGGTACAGCCCGGCCGCGTGCAGCGGGAGCGAGCGGCTGAACGCGCCCTCGACTTCGCCGAGGTCCTCGCCGCTCCACAGGTCGCGCACGGCCGCCTTGCCGGTGATGCCGAGCTCGGCGAGCGGCACGGCGACCTCCGCGGCGTCGGCGACGCCGTTCTCGCCCTTGTCGACCAGCACGCCGAACACGGCCGACCCGCGGTGGGTCATCACGCCGGTGGCGGTGAAGCGGTCGTAGCCGTCGGGCAGGTCGTAGATGATGGTCGACTCGGCGTGCGTGCCGATCCCCTTGGCGGGCTCGCCGTTGACGCGCAGCGGGCGGCCCTCGCAGGTGCGGTCGACGCGGGTCTCGCCCCAGCCGGCCGAGGCGTGGCTCCACTCGAGGTCGGTGAGCGGCAGGTCGCCGTCGGGGCCGTGCAGCGTGGGTTCGACCCACGCTGCGTGGTCGTACGAGAAGCCATCGCCGCCGTCCTTAACGAACAGCACCAGCCGCTTGCCCCCCTCGACCGACACCTCCACCTCCTGCGACTTGCCACGGCCGGCGATGACCGGGCTGGTGTAGTTGGCGTCGCCGAAGTCGATGGAGTCGCCCTTGCTCTGGGCGTTGAACAGGGCCACGTACTTGTCGCGTCCGTTCTCCGCGTCGGCCGTCCAGACGATCAGGTTTTTCTCACGCGACACCTGGCGGTTGCGCGTGCTCGCCTGGTTGACCTTCAGCACCTCGGCGTTGGTGAGCAGCGCGAGCGTCGGCTCGTCCAGGCGGGTCATGTCGCCGCCGAAGATGAGCGGCGAGCGGGCGATGCTCCACAGCGTCATGAGCGTCTGCTGCTCGTCGGCGGTGAACTTGGTCGGGCGGCCGAACTCGACGTAGCCCAGGGGGATCATGTCGGCGTCGGGCCATGCGCCGGGCCGGCGGTAGGGCGTCCACGCGTCGACGCGTTCGAACATGGCGTGCAGCAGCCCCCAGCGGTCCCAGAAGTCGTCGGTGATCCGCCACAGGTTGGCGTGCCGCATCACGTGCGGCCCGGCGGCAACCGGCGTCGCGCCGGGCGAGAGGCTCAGCACGATCGGCCGGCCGGTTTTGTCGATCGCCTTGCGGATCGCCTCGATCTCGGCGCGCTGCACCTCGTCGTACGGGCGGGAGATGTCGTCGACCTTCACGTAGTCGACGCCCCAGTCGGCGTACATCGCGAACAGCGAGTCGTAGTACGCCTGGCCGCCCGGCTTTGTCGCGTCGACGCCGTACATGTCGGGGTTCCAGGGGCAGGTCGAGCTGGTCACGGCGATGTCCTGCGCGCGGACGTCCGTTCCCAGCACGGGCGTGTTCGCCTTGACCGCCTGCTTGGGGATGCCCCGCATGATGTGGATGCCGAACCGCAGCCCTTTGGAGTGCACGTAGTCGGCCAGCGGCTTGAAGCCCTTGCCGTCGGCCGCGGAGGGGAACTTCTTCAGGCCCGGCGTCAGGCGGCCGTGGCTGTCCATCGTCAGCTCGGCGCCCGGGCGGTACACGTGGCCCACGGAGTTCGGCTCGTACCACTGGATATCGACGGTCAGCACGTCGTAGCCGGCGGGCAGCAGGTGCTCGGCCATCGCGTCGGCCTGCTCTCTGGTCTGCTGCTCGGTGACGGTGGTGCCGAAGATGTCCCAACTATTCCAGCCCATCGGCGGCGTGGGGGCGAACTCCCAGTAGGCGGGGTCGTTGGAGGCCGCGTCGTCGGCTGTGGCGGCCGTGCAGTAGGTCCCTAGGCTGAGAAGCAGAATGAGCAGCGGTGCTTTGGTCATAGGGGGCTCTCGCGGTGGAATCGCCGTCAATCAGATCCGAAACCATCCATTGTACCGAAGTTCCGAACGTTTTGGCGGGGAGTTTTCGCAGAGGTTCCTGCCGCCGATCACCTCATTTCCGGCTGGGCAGCGGAGCGGCCCTGACCCCTCAACCAGCCCGCGGTGCGGGTTTTCTTCGATCGCCAGCAGCGTTGAACTAGACTACAGAAAGGGGACTCACTTTCCAAAGATCACCAATCTCGTGCAGCTTGAGGAACTATTTCAATGCCTAAGCTGGGCCTAGCGCTATCAGGGGGAGGGTACCGCGCAACGTTGTTCCATCTGGGGGTGGTCCGGTTCCTTAGGGACGCGGGCCAGTTGCAGCACGTGACGGATGTCGCGTCGGTGTCGGGCGGCAGCATCCTGGCGGCCCACCTGGTGCTGAATTGGGACCGCTACAACGGGGGCGACGAGCAGTTCGACGAGGCCGCCGCCGAGGTAGTGCGGTTCGTGCAGTCGGACGTGCGAAACTTTATTGTGCGTCGCTTGCCGCTGCAGTACCCGCTGCGCCTGCTGGCGAAGCTGACGCGTCTTGAAGTGCGCAACCTTACGCCTAACGCGATCCTCGAACACTGCTACGAGAAACGCTTGTACGGCGACCGCTGCCTGTACGAGCTGCCCGCGCAGCCGATGCTGCACATGCTGGCGACCAACGTCAGCAACGGCGGTCTGTCCGTGTTTAACCGCGACGGGCTGTACATCCAGCAGCGCCCGGAAGGCGGCGAGGTGCGGTTCGAGTTTGTGCCCGCCCGCATGGCGAGCATCCCCCGCGTGGTGGGCGCGTCGTCCGCGTTCCCCGGCCTGTTCCCGCCGGTGGAAGTAACGGCCGCCGACCTGGGCGTCCGCGAGGGGGAGTTCCCCACCGAATACTTCACCGACGGCGGCGTGTTCGACAACCTGGGGATCCGCGCGTTCTCGTGGCTCAAGAAGAACGGGCAGGAGTTGGAGCAGGTGGTGGTCAGCGACGCGGGCAAGCCGTTCCAGATTCTCAGCGACACCGCGCTGGGGTTCATCGGCCAGTCGGTGCGGGCGACGGACATCCTGTGGGACCGGGTCTGGCAGCTGGAGCGGGAGAACTTTGGCAAGCAGGACGGGTTCGTCTTCGTGCCGATCACCGAGATGGTTGACGAGGACGAGCAACCTTGCCTGCACCCGGTTGTGCAGGCCGAGGTGCAGTCGATCCGCACCGACCTTGACCGATTCTCCGACGAAGAGGTCAACGCGCTGGCGCAGCACGGCTACGAGGTAGCCCACAAGGTGTGGCGGGAGCACGCCGGCCCGGATTCCGAGCCGGTTGCCGCATCACAAGGGTGGGCGCCGGTCGCCGACAAGCGGCTGCCCGGCGTAGACACGCCGCGCCGTGCCGCGGGGGTGGGCGCCTCGGCGCCGACAGAGATCGCGCGGAGGCTGCGTGGTTCGGCGGTCAGGCGGGTCTGGTCGCGGCTGCTGGACCCGCGTGACTGGCCGTCGTACCTGTACCTTGCGGTAGCCGCCCTGCTGCTGGTCTACCTCCCGCTCAAGGTCTACCAGCTGTACGACCGCGCCCAGACCCTCACAACCGTCAACGACGCCATCGCCCAGGGCGACCCCGACATCCGTCGCGTGCTGGAACTCGTGACCGAAAGGCCGCAAACGGACTGGGACACGCTGCCCGTGGGCGACGCCGCTGAGCGCGCGCCGTTGGACTACGACGGCCTGGAGGTCCTCAGCCACAGCCGGATCATCGATCTGCGGGGCTGGCGCCCGCTGGAACGCGACGCCGATCGGAGGGGCAGGGTGTACCTGCACGACCGCGTCCGCTTGCGTTTGAAGGATTCGTACCAGGGGGACCGCCGCGTGACGCTGTTCATGCCGCTGGCGTCTGACCAGGTAGAGTTCGCGCAGCCGCCCGGCGCGCGTGCGGTCACCATCCGCAGGGTGACCAAGAAGTTTGCAGAACGCGGCGTAGAGAAAACGCCCTACGAATTCGAGTTCGACCTGCAGGACGTGACGGTCGGCGAGCCAGTAGTCCTTGAGCTGGAGCTGCTGGTCGACGTCCCCCAGGACAGGTCCCGCGTCCAGTTTGCAACGCGGCTCACGACCGACCTGGTGTCGATGTGGATGCTGTTCCCGGAAGATCGCCCGTACCGTACGTACAACCTTGTCCAGTACCCCGCCGACCGCAGCGAGGCGCCGACCATCCTCGACTCGCGTTATAAGATCGACCACCCCTACGGCTCGCTGATCGGCTGGTCGGCGGTCAACCCGCCGATCGGCAACATCTACGAGTGCCGCTGGAGCTACGAGTAGCTAGCTCGGCTCTGCAGTGACGGCGGCGGCGCCCAATCCGCCGCCCGGCTCAACCGGACCGTGCGTGTGCTGCTCGAACCGGCAGGCGACCCACGCCACGGCCAGGCCGAGCAGCAGCGCGGCCGACAGCTTGAAGCGGTCGTGGTGGTGGAACTGCAGCTCGGGGAGCAGGTCGGACATCGAGATGCACAGGAACATGCCGGCGCTGAACGCCAGCGCCGACCCGGCCGCGGCGTTGGCCGCCTCGTGCCCGTTGACGGCGCCGAGGTAGAACAGCACCGCGCCCAGCGGCACCGCCAGCGCGAACGCCGCGTTCGCCGCCGCCTGCGCGGTCGCCGACCGGCCCCCGCGGGCCATCAGCATCGCGATGGTCATCGAGTCGAACGGCTTGTGCAGCACGATCGCGACGAACACGCCCAGCCCGGCCCACGCGCCGCCGGTCTGGTTGTGGAACACGCTGGCCGCCAGCGCCACGCCCGCCAGCACGCTGTGCAGCGTGAGGCCGAAGATGGCGCCGCCCCACGACAGGTCGTGCGAGTGGTCGCTGTGGGCGTGGCCGTGCTCCTCGCAGGCGATCGGGCCGGCGTGGTCGTGGTCGTGGTCGTCGTCGGGCAGGTCGTGGTGGTGGAAGCAGAAGAACCGCTCGACGAAGAACATCGCCAGCCATCCGACCAGCGCCCACTGCAGCGGGCCGAGGAAGCGGTTGGGGCCGCTGCCGGTGGCGGCGGCCGTGTCGAGCGCGTGCGGCAGCAGGTGCAGCAGCGCGACGCCCAGCATCACGCCGGCGACCAGGCTCACCGCGCACTCCATCCAGCGGTGCGTCAGCCGCAGCCAGCCCGGCAGCATCCCGCCCAGCACCGAGGCAAGCAGGATCGCCACGCAGTAGTACGCTAACAGGACAATCGGCGGCATCGGCTTCGTGCGGCGACCCGGGTGCGGTAGGATAGGGGCAAGCCCCTCATGGTAACCCGCGGGCGGCCGGTTCCCTATCCCCTCAGCCCAGGCCCAGAAGACTTGAAAGCGGTAGTGCAACGCGTCAGCTCGGCGGCGGTGGTGGTCGAGAGGGAAACGGTCGGCGCCGTCGACGCGGGCCTGATGGTGCTGCTGGGCGTGGGCCACGGCGACGACGCGGCGGCCGTCCGCTGGATGGCCGACAAGCTGGTCGGCCTGCGGATCTTCGAGGACGACGATGGCAAGATGAACCGCTCGCTGCTCGAAGTTGGCGGCCAGATGCTGGTGGTCAGCCAGTTCACGCTGTTCGGCGACTGCAAGAAGGGCCGCCGGCCGAGCTTTGTCGACGCCGCCCCGCCAGAACTTGCCGAGCGGCTCTACGAGGAGTTCGTCGCCGCGGTGCGGGCGCACGGCGTGACGGTCGGGACCGGGCGGTTCCGCACGCACATGGAGGTCTCGCTCACGAACGACGGCCCCGTTACGCTGATTGTTGAGTCCCCCTGAGTCTTCTCTCTGCAGGCGTGTTGCTATCGCATGGCTGAACTAGTGGCGATCGGCGGCGGCTCGAACCAGCAGTCACGGTTCGTGCTCGCCGAGGGCGAGGAGGTGCTGCTGGGCCGCGCGCCCCGGAGCGGCTGCGCCACGCCGTGGGACCGACTGATCTCGCGCGAGCACGCCCAGCTGCGGATGGAAGCGGGGCGGCTGGTCGTCACGGCGCTGCCCACCGCCCGCAACCCAATCTTCCACGGCGACCGCCCCTCGAGCGAGTTCTCGCTCTCGCCCGGGCAGCAGTTCCGCATCGGCGAGACCAACTTCTTCTTCGAGTCGGGCGAGCCGACCGACGACGGCCAGCCGGTCGTGGCCGAGCACGTGCTGGGCGACGAGGTGCTCACCTCCGAGCGGTTCAGCAACCCCGCCAGCTGCCTGCACGCGCTGTGCAAGATGCCGGAGCTGATCGCCCAGAGCCGCGACGACGCGCACCTGGCCGAGCAGGTGGTCGACCTGCTGCTGGACACCATCCGCGGCGCGGCGGCCGCCGCGGTGATGCAGTTCGACAGCCCCGCGGGCGGCCCGACCGGCGACCCCACGGCCGACGCCTCGCTGATGCGGTGGGACTGCCGCGACGCGTCGGTCGTCCGGTTCCGCCCCAGCCGGCGTCTGATCGCCGCGGCTCTCGACCGCCAGCAGAGCGTGGTGCACCTGTGGGCCGACGACAGCGAGGTCGACGATAACTTCACCCTCAACAACGACCTCGACTGGGCCTTCTGCACGCCGATCCCGGTCGGGCCCGGCGAGTGGTGGTGCCTGTACGTCAGCGGGCAGCGGCGGTTCGCCGGCCTGCGCGAGGTCGGCTCGCCCCAGGACCTGATCGGCGAGCTGCGCACCGCCGAGCTGGTGGCGCGGTTCCTCGGCTCGGTGCGGCAGGTGCGGTCGCTCGAACAAGAGCGGCGGCAGATGCGGCAGTTCTTCTCGCCCGCGGTGATCGAGCAGCTAGCCGACCGCTCGCTGGACGACGCGCTCGCCCCCCGCAGCGGGCCGGTGAGCGTGCTGTTCTGCGACGTGCGCGGCTTCAGCCGCAAGGTCGAGGCCGCCGGCGACCTGCACGCGCTGCTGGACCAGGTGAGCCACGCGCTGAGCGCCATGACCCGCAGCATCCTGAAGTACGAGGGCGTGATCGCCGACTTCCAGGGAGACGCCGCGCTGGGCTTCTGGGGCTGGCCCAGCGACAACGACGAGGGCCCCCTGCTGGCCTGCCGCGCGGCGGCCGCCATCAGCCAGACCTTCGCCGCCGCGCAGGCGGACCCGGCCGACCCGCTGTACGGCTTCCGCGTCGGCATCGGCGTGGGCCATGGGCAGGCGATCGCCGGCCGCATCGGCGCGTTGGAGCAGATCAAGGTCGGCGTGTTCGGGCCGGTGGTGAACCTGGCGTCGCGGCTGCAGGACCTGACCAAGCAGGTGGGCGTGCCGATCCTGCTCGACGAGGCCACCGCCGACGCGGCCCGTGGCCCGCTGGGCGGCGAGTCGCTGCGCCGCCTGGGCCGTTTCCGCCCGCCGGGCGTGGACTCGGCGGTGGGCGTGTACACGCTCGAGTCAGCCGCGCCGCTGCCGACCGCGCACCGCCAGGCGTACGACGCCGCGGTCGCGGCGCTGGAGCAGGGCGACTGGACCGCCGCCGCGGACCTGCTCTCCCAGACGCCGCCCGACGACCCGTGCTCGGTGTTCCTCCGCGAGGTAGTCCGCGGCGCCGACGGCCCGCCAGAGAGCTGGGACGGCGTGCTGTCGATCGAGCGGCAAGGATCGGTCAGCTTCAAAACCGACGCCACCTAGCCGCATCCATCGCACCAGCCGACGGATTACATCCGTCGGAGAACTAGTGCAGTTCCGTCGCCGCAGAGGAGCGTTCACCCGGGGTGTCCAATGGCCGTAGACCCTCGGCTTCACGCGCGTTGAGAAACGGGGACTGGCTCGACGTACGCGGCCGGTTAGCCCGAGGCGCTTGTCGGAATGCGACTTGCCTGTACCCGATTATCGACTACCGTTGGTTCCACCCGCCGCCGTAGCCCGGCTGCTGCGCGGTGGGCGACTGGTAGTTGTACCGCGGCGGCGGTGGGGCGTAGCCGCCGTTGTTGGGCGTGAAACCGCCCTGCGGCTGGGCGGGGGTGATCGGCGCGAAGGGCTGGCGTGGTTGGTGGGGCTGCTGCCCCCACGCCGGTTGCGACGGCTGTTGCGGCGCCGCCCCCCAGCCGGCCTGACCCTGATTGGGCTGGCCCTGGTTGGACTGGCCCCACCCCAGCTTCTCAGCGGCGGCCTGGCCCCACGGCTGCTGGCCCTGCTGCGGCAGGCTGGGGACGTGCTCTTGGGCGAAGCCGCGGACCTCCTCGCGCAGCGCCTGGATCTTGCCGGCCGCCTCGGGGTGGTTCTCACGGAAGCGTTGGCGGACGGCGGTGTCGCCGAAGATCACGGCCATCACCGCGATCAGCTTGGCGTAGGTCGAGAAGTTGGCCCACGGGCTCTTGCCCCAGAACTTGACCGCGGTGCCAAACGACTTCTTGAACCGTGGCACCACGCCGCGCGTGTCGACGCTGTACACCTCGTCCAGCACCAGGTGGCTCATCGTCCCCAGGAACACGGCGAACGCCTTGAAGTACTTGAGCGACAGGTCGTTGGTGCCGGTGATCAGGAACGCCAGCCCCGCGAAGATCAGCGCCGCGGGGATGCTGTGCCACATGCCGCGGTGCACGGAGAAGCGGCCGATCAGCTTCGACAGACCAAACCGGATGCCGAAGTACAGCCCGGCGGCCGACAGCACCATCTGGTCGTGGGTGAGGTTGAACTCCTGGAAGCGGTGGACCATCAGCATCGGCACGATGGCGGCCGCGAAGCCCATGGTCTCGCGGCGGGGGATGCCGGAGTCGCTGTCCACGTCCGGCAGCATGCCCGACACGCCGCACAGCCCGCCGGCCACCAGCGAGGTGCTCATGTCCACGCCCGCTGTCATGCCGGCGAACGCGTAGCCGCAGCCCAGCACGCTGCTGAACGTGACGTGCGTCTTGAAGTCGGCCATGGCGGACGGGTCCGGGAGAGCTGGGAAACCCGGGGAATGTACGGGAAACGCCGCGAGCGCGGAAGGCGGATCGGGCGGGCGCCCGCTAGCAGTCAGAACCCGCAACGGCGTAGGGGGTTACAATGGAAGAGGGCGGCGGGCCGACGGTTCGCGCGCCTCCACCAATTGTCTATCGACCAAGCGAGTCGTTGGTATGAGCACCGCAATGCGACGAACCACACGCCTGGCGGCCGGGTGCCTGCTCCTGTCCGCCCTCACCGCGTCGGCCGATCAGGCGAGCGACCAACTCTTCGCCCGCCTGGACGGGAACTCAGACCAGGTGCTCGATCCAGCGGAGGTCGACGCCGAGCACCGCCGGCTGTTCGACCGCCTGCTGCGCCGCGCCGACCAGGACGGCGACGGCCGGCTCACGCCCGCCGAGTTCGCCGCCGGACTCACCCCCAGCGAGCCCCCCAAGCCGATCGTCGATGAGCCTGTCGACTCCAACCCGGGCGCCGACGCGCTGCGGCTGCTCCTGCTGAAGCTCGACGCCAACCGCGACGGCATGCTGACCAAGGCGGAAGCGCCGACGCAGCTGGCCGACGCGTACGACCAGCTGGCCCGGGTCGTCGACCAGGACGACAACAACATCATCATCTACCGCGAGCTTATCCAGGCCGCCCGCCCGGCGACGCAGGCCGCCGTGCGCATCGCCCGCAGCGAGCGGTGGGACGTCCAACGCGAGCTGAAGCGGATCGCGGCCGAGCAGGGCGACGACGCCAAGCGGTTCGACTCGGCGCCCAACCGGCGTGACGCGCTGGCCAGCGGGCCGCGGATGGAGGACCTGTTCAAGCAGCTCGACGCAAATGGCGACGGCCGGCTCGAGCCAGCCGAGCTGCCCGAGCAGTACCGCGACCAGCTAGAACGGCTGGTCCGCGCCGCCGATCGTGACAACAGCGGCGATGTCACCCTCGCGGAGTTCCAGTCCCAGGCCCGCCGCGCGGCCCGGCTGCTCGCGCTGACGGAGTCACGCCAGCGCGACAAGAGCGACGCGGGCCAGATGGACGACGCGATGATGATGGGCGCCGACGCGCCCGACAACCGCGCTCCCCGGCGGCAGGCCGACGGCCCGGCCCCGACAAAGCCGGGTGCGGCGCAGCCGGACCCGCGGCGGGTAGTCGCCGCCATGGACCGCAACGGCGACGGCATGATCCAGGCCTCCGAAGCGACCGGCGCTCTGCAGCGGCGGTTCGAGCGGCTCGACGCCAACGCCGACGGCCAGCTCGACCCACGCGAGCTGCGCCGCGCGGCACGGCAGCTCCAGCGCGGACGCACCGACCGCCTGCGGGAACGCGGCGACGCCCGGCCCTAGCCCCACAGCCCCCGGATTTCTAGTTGGCGGTCTCCGCGCGCCAACTATGATATTCGTGTGGCGGGCGTGCAATCTTCCCGTCGGACGCGGAAAGTTCTGGTGCGGTTCTCCCGCCCGCCGGAACAACCTGAATTCCGCCCCGAACCCGGAAACATCGCGCCCTGTCCTGCGTATAAGAACACGGACCGCACCGGTTCCCCCCTGTCAGTCACGCCACGGACTGAAGCCGGAATGGTCTAGCGAACAGCAGGCAAGAGGACGTCATGACTACCCAGCCCCTCCCCGAAGAGCAGGACCACCCGCTCGTTGACCTCGAGCAGGAGTGGTTCCAGCCGATCCTGCTTCCCCTTGAATCCTACAGCGACTTCGCCCAGGACCTGGACGACCAGCTCGCTGAACTGGAACGCCGCTTCCCCGCGCCGACGCGACCGGCGGCCGACCCGTTCGACCGGGCGTAGAGGGTCTTAGAACGCCCTGCGGCCTCCGGTTTCTCGCTTGCCGCCGCCGGCCTACAATGGGGGCAGGCGGCACACGTGTGTCGCGACCTCCCCCGACTGGACGCTGACCGAGGCGTGCGACGACGTATGAAGGTGCTGCTGGCGAGCCCGCGTGGATTCTGTGCGGGCGTGAATATGGCGATCGAATCGCTGGAGCTGGCGCTGGCTTCCTTCGGCCCGCCGATCTACGTCTACCACGAGATCGTCCACAACCGGTACGTGGTGTCCCACTTCCGCGACCGCGGCGTCACCTTCCTGGATGACGTGGACGACGCGCCCGAGGGCTCGACGCTGCTTTTCTCGGCGCACGGCGTGTCGCCCCAGATCCGCCAGGCCGCCCGTGAGCGGAACCTGACCGCGATCGACGCCACCTGCCCGCTGGTCACCAAGGTCCACCTCGAGGCGATCAAGTACGCCAAGCAGGGGTACACGATCCTGCTGATCGGCCACGAGGGGCACGACGAGGTGATCGGCACCATGGGCGAGGCGCCCGAGGCGACCCTGCTGGTCGAGACCCCCGAAGACGTCGACCGCCTGGAGGTGGCCGACGAGACCAAGGTGGCGTACCTCACCCAGACCACGCTCAGCGTCGACGACGCCAACCGCATCATCCAGCGGCTCCGCGAACGCTTCCCGCACATCGCCGCGCCGCCGAAGTCCGACATCTGCTACGCCACCTCCAACCGCCAGGAGGCGGTCGCCAAGCTGGCCGCCCAGGCGGACCTGACGCTGGTGCTCGGCAGCCAGAACAGCTCCAACAGCGCGCGGCTGGCCGAGCTCTCGGTCGAGTGCGGCACGCCCGCCCACCTGATCGACGGCGCCGGCGACATCGACCCCGCCTGGCTCGACGGCGTCGAGACCGTGCTGGTGACCGCCGGCGCGAGCGCACCCGAAACCGTGGTTAACGAGTGCCTCGACTTCCTGGCGGACCGCTACGGCGCGACCGTCGAGCCGCAGGTGATCCGCACCGAGAGCGTGTCGTTCCCGCTGCCGCGTGAGCTCCGCGCGCACGCCGAGAAGCACGACGTGACCAGCGTGCTGACGCGGCCCTGACCGCGGCGAGGCTAACGCAAGCAACCGGGCGACCCGTAGCCCCCGGCTCCGCCGGGGGATGACTACTCAGCGCGACGTGTCGCCAACGCGATCCCCCGGCAGAGCCGGGGGCTACGAGCAACACTGGGCTTGGCCGGATAGGAGCGGCGCAGCATGGTCCACCAAGAAGAGTTCATCATCGAGACCAGCGGCCACCGCGACATGCACGACCTTACCGAGCGGGTCGGCAAGGTGGTGGCCGCGTCGGGCGTCACGACCGGCACGGCCCAAGTGTTCAATGTCGGCAGCACCGGCGTGGTGGCGGCCATCGAGTTCGAGCCCGGCCTGGCGGCCGACCTGCCCGAGCTGCTCGACCGCCTCATCCCGCCCGGCCGCGACTACGGGCACGAGCAGGCGTGGCACGACGGCAACGCCCACTCGCACCTGCAGGCGACCTGGCTGGGGCACTCGTTCAGCTTTCCGGTGGCGCACGGCGCGCCGGTGCTGGGGACCTGGCAGCAGGTCATCCACCTGGAGTGCGACGTGAACCCCCGCCGGCGGAGGATCGTGGTGACCGTGATCGGCGAGTAGCGGGCGGCGGCCGCCGACGCTACAACGGAGCGGTCCTCGCCCCGCCCCCTCCCGCACCGTCGCCGTGTCGCCCTACCTCTCCACCGTCCTGTTGCTGGTCTGCAGCAACGTGTTCATGACCTTCGCCTGGTACGGCCACCTGCGTGGCATGAGCGGCAAGCCGTGGCTGCTGGTCGCGCTGGCGAGCTGGGGCGTCGCGCTGTTCGAGTACCTGCTGCAGGTGCCGGCCAACCGGATCGGCTACACCGTGATGGACGTCGGCAAGCTGAAGGTGCTGCAGGAGGTGATCGCGCTGTCGGTGTTCGCGCCGTTCGCGGTCCTCTACCTGCGGCACAAGCTGACCTGGGACTACCTGTGGGCGTCGCTCTGCATCGCTGCCGCCGCGTACTTCATCTTCCGCAAGCACTAACCCACAAGCAGAGGCATGCCCCGCTCTAGCTCACGAATCGTGCTGATTACCATCGCCGGGTTGCTCGTCACTGAACCTACGGCCGCGCAACGCCCCCGTGCACGCGAGCTGGGCGTCACGCCGGGGCGGTTCGAGCCGGGCCGGCACAACGCGATCACCGACGTCGCCGGCGTGCGGGTGGGGCACGCCACGCTCAACCAGGGCGACTCGCTCCGCACCGGCGCCACCGCCGTGATTCCCCACGCGGGCGATCTTTACCAGAGCAAGGTCCCGGCCGCGGTGGCGGTAGGCAACGGCTTTGGCAAGTTGGTGGGCGTCACGCAGGTGGACGAGCTCGGCCAGCTCGAGACGCCCCTCCTGCTCACCAACACGCTCAACGTGTGGGAGGCGGCCGCCGCGCTCGTCGACCGCACCCTCGCCGCGCCGGGCAACGAAGCGGTGCGGTCGGTGAACCCGGTCGTCGGCGAGACCAACGACGGCTGGCTCAACGACATCCGCTCGCGGCCGCTGACCGCCGGGCACTTTGCCCAGGCGCTCGACGCCGCCCGCGGGGGGCCGGTCGCCGAGGGCTGCGTCGGCGCCGGCGCCGGCACGACAACCATGGGCTACAAGGGAGGCATCGGCACCTCGTCCCGCGTGTTGCCGGCCGACGCGGGAGGGTTCACGGTCGGGGTGTTGACGCAGACCAACTTCGGCGGCCGGCTCACCATCGCCGGCCATCCCATCGACCCGCCGCCCGCCCACGCCCGGTTTGAACCGGCCGAGCCGCCGGTCGAGTACGGGTCCTGCATGATGATTGTCGCGACCGACGCGCCGCTCTCGGCGCGGCAGCTCAAGCGGCTCGCCCGCCGTGCGCTGGTAGGCATGGCCCGCACGGGCGCCAACTTCTCGCACGGCAGCGGCGACTACGTGGTCGCGTTCTCCACCCACGAGTCGGTCCGCATCCCGAACGACCCGGCCGGCGTTACCCGCGCGACGCTGGTTGTCGAGGAGTCGCGGCTCACCCCGCTGTTCGAGGCGACCGCCGACGCCACCGAGGAGGCGATCTACAACGCGCTGCTCCAGGCGACCACCACCACCGGCCGCGACGGCCACACCGCGCACGCGCTGCCGGTCGACCTGGTGAAAGAGGCCCTCAAGCAGTAGGTCCGCCGGCAATGAGTCCCTCCCCCTGCGGGGGAGGGGACTGAACGATGCCGTGACGCTCCCACCACTGCTCAATCGTCCGCAGCGACTCTTGCGGATGGGTCTGCACCAGCAGGTGCGGACCGGGCAGCTTGACCCGCTGGCTGCCCGGGATGTGGCGCTCGATCCGCCGCGAGTTGTACGGCCAGACAAACACATCATTGGCGCCGTGCAGCACCAGTGTCGGCGCGGTGATGCGGGCCGCCCGGCGGGTGGCGTCGGTGCGGTAGAGCAGGCGGAAGCGTCCCGCCACGAGCCGGGGGTCGAGCCGGCCGACGATCGAGCGGGTGAGGTCGCGCAGCTCTGGGCTGGAGTCGCCGTCTACCAGCAGCAGGCTGGACAGCACCCACGGCGGCCGCACCTTCACCTGGGTCACGCCGCATGTCAGCGGCCCCATCGGCAGCTTCAGGAATGTGTTGACCAGCACCAGCCCGACCAGGTTGTCCGGCCGTGTGGCCGCGTAGAGCGCCGCGAACATGCCGGAGAACGACTCGGCCAGCAGCACGTACGGCCGGTCCGTGGGTGTGCTGTCGGCGATGGCCGCCAGGACCGACTCGGCGGTCGGCGAGCAATCGTCCGGGTAGTGCGTGGCGGTGTGCGGCGCATTGCCCAGCGCGTCGGTGAACGGCCGGTACAGTTCCGGCGTGCCGTGCATACCGGGCAGCAGGTGGAGGTGGGGCAGAGGCATCGGGTTGATTCGGGGCGGCGATTCAAATTCAGACGCGGCTGCAAGGTATCATAGGCACGATGGGTGTTGGAACTCACCACTTTCTGCACTGTGGGTGCGGCGGGGCTATCCCGTTTACTGTGGGCCAGTGCGGCGGGCGCGTCGTGTGTCCTTCGTGCGGCGCGGAACAGGTCGCTCCCTCGCTAACGCAGCTGAATGATCCCCTCTGCGCTGCGCCGGGGGACGCTGCTGCAGAAAGACTCGATCTATTCCGAGCCGTTCACGCTCCCCCGCGATGACGAGCTCTAGCCCGCGGGCGGTCGCCGTTCGCTTGCTCGTTAACGACGATCACACCGTTTCGTCATAGAAACCGGCCACCTAGAGTGGTCCAATGGGTGGTGCACTGGCGTGAACTTAGTCGGCGGCCGCGATGGCGGCTTGGGCCGCTGTTCTCTGCTGCGCGGTCGTGCCGACGGTCGCGCGAAGGGGTTTTGTCCCTTATTGGCCTTGCTTGCGCGCAGAAACGGACAAAACCCTGGGTCGCATTCCCGCCTTCGCACGGCAGACACTGCAATACAAGCGTGAAATGTGACGAGAGGGGGAAATGCCCCCGGAGTTTTGTCCGCTCCGCGCGTGTTTTCGGACAAAACAAATCGGGCACAACCCGCGTCAGCTGCTGGCGCTGCGGTAGCTGGACAGCGCCCGCTGGAAGATCCAGCGGCTGAAGATCAGCGCCACGGCCGTGGCGGCGGCGCCGTAGAGGGCGAGCTGCGCGTACTTGGGGTCGAGCGGCTTGGCCATCAGCCCGGCGGGGACGTTGATCACGATCAGGATCGGCACGATGTAGGTGAACACGAACTGCAGCGGGTCGCCGACCGGGCCCTGGTAGATCTCCATCGGGTAGCGGGAGAAGTTGGTGATGTAGAACCAGAAGTCGTACAGCGACTGGTTGCGGCCCAGCCAGATGCTGGTGGCGGCCAGCGTGATCATGATGCTGTACAGGATCGCCACGCCGGCGATCACGTACGCCGGGTAGAGCACGAACGACCACACGCTGGCCGGCCGGCCCTCGAGCTGGCTCAGCGAGTACGCCAGCAGGATCAACGCGATAAAGAAGTTGCCCAGCGACGACCAGCTGATCTTCCGCATCGACAGCATGAATTGCGCGTCGACCGGCTTGAGCAGCACGAAGTCGAGCCCGCCGGTGCGGACCAGCTCGCTCAGCTCCTGGGCGTTGGGCATGAACAACGCCTGCACCAGGCTGTTGACGAACATCGTGGTGGCGATGAACACGAAGAACTCGTACTTGGTCCAGCCCTCGATGGTCGCCGGCCCGGACGAGTTCTCGCCCAGCAGGCCGTACACCAGCGCGTAGAACCCCAGGTTCATGACCATCCAGGTCATGCTGCTGACCATCTCGATCAGGAAGTTGGAGCGGAACGTCATGTCCCGGATCAGGCTGTTGCGCGCGAACGTCAGGAACAGCTTGGGGTACAGGAGTATCTGGGATCTGGGATTGCGGATTTCGGATTGGCGGGTCACGGGCGGCCTCCCGGGGCGCGCGAGCGGAGCGTCCCGAACGGCGCCGTACGCTTGCTAATCCGCGATCTGCAATCTGCAATCTGCAATCGTCTACCCTCCGTAACCGCTGTACCGCTGGTAGCCGGCGTTCATGGCCCAGCGGCTGGCCCCGATGAAGAACAGCACCCAGGCGGCCTGCAGCATCAGGCCGAGCGCCAGGTCCCAGCCCTGCACCTTGCCGAGCCACACGGCCGACGGGAAGTACGCCAGGAACTGCAGCGGCTGCAGCATCACCACCTTGGCCAGCCAGTCCGGCAGGAACCCGTACAGGAAGTCCAGCGGGAACATGTGCCCGGAGAAGAAGAAGTTGAACAGCATGTACACGAACAGCAGAGAACTGACCTCCAGGAACCAGAAGCCGAGCATGCCGATGGTCGCCTCGAGGTAGAACCCGAGCAAGAAGCCCATGATCAGCGACGCCACGAACGCCAGCGCCTGGGTGGGCTCGGGCCAGGGGGGGAAGTAGTCGCCGCAGAGCCAGAACACCAGCGCGAAGGGGATCGCCGCGACGATGTAGTAGACGAGCTTGTGGGCGATCCGCGCCAGCAGCAGGAACGACAGCAGGTCGATCGGCTGGATCATGAACTTCTTGATCTCGCCCTCGCGGACCTGCCGGGCGATGCCGGACGCCAGGCCCGGCATGCTGCTGAACGCGCGGCTGACCATGGTGAGCAGGTAGTACGCGATGACGTCGTGGCTGCTGTAGCCGCGGATGTCGCCGCCCCGGACCGACGCGAACACGGCCGTCCACAGGAAGATCTGCGTGACGATCGGCAGGAACCGCATCAGCGTGCCGAGGATGAAGTCGCCCCGGTAGACCAGACGCTCCTCCAGGCAGATCCGCAGGATTGTCCACCAGGTTGTTGCGCGGGCCAGCATGCAGAGGAAGGGGAGAGGGGAGGGCGGCGGGGTTTCTGCGATCTTCGTTCATTCGGCCCCGGGCCGCAAGCTGGCTGCTCTTGGCGCTGCGGCGGGGGCGGCGAGAATGTGGGCTCCGACACTAAAAACAACCGCAACCCAGAGAGACCCAAGTGCCACACAACCCAGACGGACCGGTCCTGTTGATCATGGCGGCGGGCGCCGCCCGGCGGTACGGCGGGCTGAAGCAGCTGGCGCCGGTTGGGCCCGGCGGCGAGGCGATCATGGAGTACTCCATCGCCGACGCGCTGGCCGGCGGGTTCGGCCGGGTGGTGCTGGTGATCCGCAAGGAGTTCGAGCAGCAGTTCCGCGACAAGTTCGTCGACCGGGCCCGCGGCGCGGCGCCGATCGACTTCGCGTTCCAGGAGCTCGAGAGCGGCGTGCCCGCCGCCCACCTGCCGGTCGAGAGGGAGAAGCCGTGGGGCACCGGGCACGCGGTCCTGTGCGCCAAGAACCTGATCGACCGGCCGTTCGCGGTGATCAACGCCGACGACTTCTACGGCCCGTCGGCCCTGGCCGAGATGGGCGGGTTCCTGCAGGGCGTGGGCGGCCAGCAGCCGATGGCCGGGGCGATGATCGGCTACCAGCTGCGCAACACGCTTTCGGACCACGGCACCGTGAGCCGCGGCGTGTGCGAGGTGACCCCCGACGGCGCCCTGTCGACCATCACCGAGCGGCACAGCATCGCCCGCGCCGGCGACGACGCCGTGTACCACGCGGCCGAGGGCGAGGAGCTGCGCCTGAGCGGTGACACCACCGTGTCGATGAACCTGTGGGGCTACCCGGCCGAGGTGTTCGGCGAGCTAGAGAAACGCTTCCACGCGTTCCTCGACAGCCCCCGCGAGGCGAAGCAGGAGTACGAGATTCCCACCGTCACGCGGCAGATCATGGACGACGGCCTGATGACCGTGCGCGTGTTCAAGACCGCCGAGCGGTGGTGCGGCATGACCTACCAGGAGGACCTGCCGATCGCGCAGCGGCGGATCGGTTCACTCGTTGAGGAGGGGAAGTACCCTAAGCAGCTGTGGTAGGCAGCCGAAGCGAGGAACGGTCAGCGCCGCTCAGCAAGCGGAAGGATCGATTCGGAACCTGACGGCTACGGCACGACTTCGCCGCCGGACTCCTCGACGATCTTTTCGAGCTTGGTCTGGCGGTCGGCGACCGGCGCCACAATGAACCAGACGACCGTGAACACCAGCAGCCAGGTCTTCATGCTCTCGAGGCTCATCGATCCGGACAGGTAGGCGGCCGGGGGAGCGATGGTGCCGAGCAGGGCAACCAGGCCGACAACGCGGGCGATAGTTCTCATGCTGCTTCTCCGGCGGGGGACTGCTGCAGGACCTTGCTGAGGCCGATGTAGATCGCCGAGGCGATGAACCAGCCGGGCAACGCGACGAAGTAGATTTCAAACACGCGGACCCCGCCGATCGTCACGTCGGGGAGGCCTTTGACCAGGCCGACGCAGATGGCGAGCGTGCCGAGCCACGCGGCACCCGCCGCCCAGTTGAACGGGATGCGGGCGTACTCGGCGTAGTAGGACCGCAGGCCGAGCCTCGGCAGCAGCCAGAAGTCGCAGAAGATAACCGCGCCCATCGGCATGAGGATCAGGCCGTAGATCGCGACAAAGCCGAGCAGGCCCATCGCCACGCCCGGGAACATGCCGACCACCGTGACGATCAGGCCGGTGCCGACCGTGACCCAGAACCGCGAGGCGCCGGGGATGATCGACTGGAACGCCAGGCCGGCGCGGTAGATGGTCGGGTTGGCGGTGGTCCAGCCGGCGATAATCACACAGATCAGGCCCGCCACGCCGGCGGCGCTGTCGGCCAGCGGGCCGGGCAGCACGTCGGTGTTCTCTGGGTTCCGGTGCAGCTGCAGGGCGTACAGGATCGAGGCGCTGATCCAGGCCATGAAGTGCCCTACGTACATCCCCGAGGCGGTCGCCAGGCCGTACCACGACTTTTTGGCGAAACGGAACACCGACAGGTCGCTCATGCCGACGTGCATCGCCATGTTGCAGAACCAGCCGAAGAACATCACGTGCCAGAAGGTGAACTTGGACTGGTCGCCGATCGGATCGCCGCCCTTCCAGATGTCGTTCTTGGCGAGCTCCCAGAACGACGCGAGCGAGTTGACCTCGGTCCCCGTTTCGTTCATGAACTCACGCAGGCCGATCAGGCCGAACGCCAGGAACACCAGCACCATCCAGGGCGCCGCGATGTTGGCGAAGCGGGCCACCATGCTGTAGCCGGCGGCCGCCACAATACTGACCACCACGCCGAGCGCCGCCACGGCCACCACCCAGCTGACCGAGGTCGGGTAGGTGTCGCCGAGGCTAGGCATCGGGAACTTGAACCACACGCCGAGCGCCGTCGCGGAGACCGTGATCATCGAGCCCGCCAGGAAGCAGAACGCCACGCCGTTCGCAACGTTGTACAGCGTCACGAGGTGGCGGCCACAGATCTTCTCCAACTGGTAGTACAGTGTCAGGCGGGCGCGGGTGGCGATCGGGGCGCACAGCAGCATCCAGCTGAGCACCGCCAGCGCGTTGCCGATCAGCAGGCCCACGATCAGGTCGAACGCGCTGACGCCCGCCGCGACAAACAGCGGCCCGAGCATCAGCTCGGTGCCGGCGCAGTGCTCGCCGGCGTACATGCCGACAAAGCTCTTGAAGCCGAGCAAGGAGCTCTCGGGCGCCGGTTCGCGTTCAAACTCGCCGCCCGTCGATTCGGAATCGCTCATGCGTTGTGTCTAGAAGAGGGGAGAAGAGGAGGGGATTGGTTATCAGAGAACTTCGGTCGACGCTAATGTAACGACCCTGGCTAAGCCTTGGCTAGCTGAATCGAAAGCTTGGCGACCAGCTCCAGTGAGTGTTCATATTCGACAACTCTGAACTAATTGCGTTTGGCCAGCACGTCGGACTCGTAGCGTTTGACCTCGGCGAGCCAGGCGTCGCTGGCGGGGACGCCCGACCGCTCGCAGTGGTAGTCCCACACCGCGCCCCAGGGCATCTGCTTGGCCTCCTCGAGCAGCGCCAGCCGGGTGGTGAGGTCGCCGCTCTGCTCGGCGGCGGTCAGGCGGTCGATCGGCTCCAGCATCGCCCGCAGCAGCGACTTGAGCGTCGCGCGGGTGCCGATCACCCAGGCCGCGACGCGGTTGATGCTGGCGTCGAAGAAGTCGAGGCCGATGTGCGTGCGGCCGAGGTACTCGCCGCGGACCAGCTCCTGGGCGAGGGCGTTGAGCTCGTCGGTCAGCAGCACCACATGGTCGCTGTCCCAGCGGACGCCGCGGCTGACGTGCAGCAGCACCTGGTCGACGTACTGGAACACCGAGGTCAGCTTGTCGGCCAGCAGTTCGGTCGGGTGGAAGTGGCCGGCGTCCAGGCAGAGGACCGTTTGGTTCTTCACCGCGTAGCCGAGGTAGAACTCGTGCGAGCCGACCACGTAGCTTTCCGAGCCGATGCCGAACAGCTTCGACTCGACCGCGTCCAGCAGGTGCTGCTTGTCGTAGGGCTTCGCGAGGATGGCGTCGAGCGAAGCGGCCAGCCGCTCGCGGGGGCCGCGGCGGTCGATCGGCAGGTCCTTGTAGCCATCGGGGATCCAGATGTTGGTGACGCACGGCGAGCCGAGCGCGGCGCCCATCGACGCGCCGATCTCGCGGCAGGCGATCCCGTGGTCGATCCAGAACTTCCGGACGCCCTCGTCGGGGCTCGACAGCGTGAAGCCGTCGTCCGCCTTGGGGTGCGAGAAGTAGGTAGGGTTGAAGTCGAGTCCGTGGTTGTTGGTCTTGGCCCAGTCGATCCACGAGGCGAAGTGCTCCGGCTGCAGCTCGTCCCGTTCGACCGTGGCGCCGTCGAGCTCGGCGTAGCAGGCGTGCAGATTCAGGCGGTGGTCGCCCGGGATCAGCGCGTAGGCCTTGTCGAGGTCGGCGCGGAGCTCGTCGGGCGTGCGGGCCTTGCCGGGGTACGACCCGGTGACGGCCAGGCCGCCGCCCAGCTCGTCGGCGCCCTCGAAGCCGGTGACGTCGTCGCCCTGCCAGCAGTGCATCGAGATCGCGACCTGCGAGAGTTGCTGGAGCGCCGCGTCGGCGTCGACGCCCCACTCGGCGAACTGCTCCTTGGCGAGGTTGTAGCGTTGTTCAAGGTCGGGCACGGTTGGTCTCGTGTAGGTCGTCGAAAAGTGTGAGTTGATTTGGCGAGCCGAGTTGCTCGTAGCCCCCGGCTCTGCCGGGGGATCTCTTTGCTCGTATGTTTTTGCTCTGACGCCATCCCCCGGCAGAGCCGGGGGCTACGGGGTAAATAGTCAGCGATCTCAGCTTGAAAGGGTTTCGAATCGCTCGCGCGCCTGGCGCCAATCATCCTTGGCGCCGATCGGCGTCGCGGCTTCGACCGGCTCGGAGCGGGCGACCACCTGGCGGAGCTCGGCCAGGTCGGCGATGGCGCCGCAGCCCATGGCCTGCACCAAAGCGTTGCCGATGGCGGTGGCCTCGGTGGGACCCGTCAGCACTTGGCAGTTGAGGGCGCCGGCGGTCATAGCGTTGAGCAGCTTGTTCTGCGTGCCGCCGCCGACCACGTGCAGCCGTTCAATCGGGCTGCCGGTGAAGCCCGCCAGCCGGTCGGCGGTTTGGGCGTAGCACAATGCTAGGCTCTCCAAGCAACAGCGGACAAACTGGCCGGGGGTTTCTGGGGCGGGCTGCCCGGCCGCGGCGGCCAGCTCGGCAACACGAGGCGTCATCGCCCCCGGCGCGGCGAGCCTGGCGTCGTTCGGGTTGATTAGTGTGCGGAACGGCTCGGCCGCCTCGGCCAGCTCGACGAGCTTGGCGAACGAGTAGTCCTGACCGGCGTCGGTGTACTCGCGACGCAGCTCCTGCACGAGCCACAGGCCGGCGATGTTTTTGAGGAATCGGATCGTGCCGTCGACGCCACGCTCGTTAGTGAACGGCGCGCGGCAGGCGGCCTCGGTGCTACACGGCTGACTCAGCTCGGCGCCGAGCAGCGACCAGGTGCCGCTGGACAGGTAGGCCCAGGGGGCGCCGGCATCGGT
This sequence comes from Posidoniimonas corsicana, assembly GCF_007859765.1. NCBI lineage: Bacteria > Pseudomonadati > Planctomycetota > Planctomycetia > Pirellulales > Lacipirellulaceae > Posidoniimonas > Posidoniimonas corsicana. Next base: position 97,409 of record NZ_SIHJ01000002.1, on the reverse strand, counting down.
TACCGGCGCGGCGGCGATGGCTGACGCGGTGTCGTGCGAGGCGGGCGCGATCACCTTCAGCCCCCGTGGGGCGCCGGTCTCGTCGGCCAGCGCGTCGCGGAGCGAGCCGACCTGCGTGCCCGGATCGATGATCGGTCCGAGGATGCCGGACGGAAGGTCAAGCAGGCCCATCAGGCCGAGGTCCCACTCGCCCGACTGAACATCGAGCAGCGCGCCGGTCGAAGCGATCGTCCGCTCGGTGGCCTGCTCTCCTGATAGCCAGTAGTGGAACAGGTCGGGCAGGAACAGCAGCCGGCTGGCGGCGTCGAGTTGCGCCGGCTCGGCGGCGCGGAGCGCCTCGAGCTGGAACACTGTGTTGAACGGCATCCGCTGGATTCCGGTGCGGGCGTACAACGCCTCCTCGCCGCCAACCCGCTCCACGACGCGGTCGCTGGCGGGCTCGTTCCGCGCGTCGCGGTAGCAGTGGGGCAGGCCGAGCACCTCGCCGCCGGCGCCGACTAGCACAAAATCAACGCCCCAGCAGTCGACGCCGATGCTCGTCAGCTCGACGCCCAACTCCTTGCACCGCGCAGCGCCGGCCGCCAGCCCGTGCAGGATCTGCCGCCAGATGCCGGTCAGGTTCCAGACGATGCCGGTGGGGACGGTGCAGGCGTGGTGCTCGAAACGGTGGACTTCTTCCAGTTTGAGCTGCAGCGGTTCGCCGTCCAGCAGGCCCAGCATCGCGCGTCCGGAACTGGCGCCGAGGTCGATGGCCAGGTGAGCGGACTGCATAGATTCACCAACGGGGTAAGAGAAGAGTGCCGCTATTCTGTGATGACTCGACCGCCGGGTCTAGTCGCCCGGGCAGTTTGTTCCCCGCGCTCCGCACACGCCAGCCGGCCGCGCGGACGCAACGGGCGCGACGCACGCGGTTGGGAAGGCTTCCGGGGACGGTGGAAGCCGCGTGCGAGCGTGCGCCCGTTGCGCTGCGAGGGTGTCCGCCGACTACCGCTGGAAGGCCTCGTGCAGGCCGCCGTCGACGTTGATAATCTGGCCCGTGGTCTTGCCCGAGCGGTCCGACGCCAGGAAGTACGCCGCCTCGGCCTGGTCGGCCGGGGTGATCGGGTGTTTGGTGAGAGTCCGCTGAGCGTAAAAGTTCGCCAGCGCGGAACGCAGCTCGTCGTCGCTGGCAGACTCCTCAAACGGGATTTCGTACTTCGTGAGCGAAGCGATCACCCGGTCGCGGGGGAACATGGTCGAGCCCTGCACCACGGTCGCCGGCGCGATGGCGTTCACGCGGGCCAGCGGGGCCAGCTCGATGGCCAGCTCCCGCACCAGGTGGTTGGCGGCGGCCTTCGAGGTGTCGTACGCGACCGAGCCCTTCTTGCTGACCACGCCGTTCACGCTGGTGGTCAGCACCACGGCGGCCGGCAGGCCCTGCTCCTTCAGCAGGCCACGGCACTCGTCCACCACGTTGTAGCTGCCCTGCACGTTCACGTTGAACGTGAGCTGCCACTGCTGGTCGGTCACCTGGCCGTCGCGGCTGGGCGGCACAAACACGCCGGCCGTGACGATCAGCTTGTCCAGGCCGCCGTAGGCCAGCAGCGTCTGGGCGTACAGCTCGCGGATCGACTCGCGGTTGGTGATGTCCACGCCCAAGCCGATGGCCGGGCCGCAGGCCGAGATGCCGTCGCCGGCGACGCCGATTCCCTGGCCGTAGATGTCGGTCAGCTCGTCGGCGGTCGCCTGGGCCGCTTCGGCGTTGAGGTCGGCACACACGACGTGGGCGCCCTCCTTCGCGACGCGGTGGGCCACCTCCTTGCCGATCCCGTTGCCGGCGCCCAGCACCACGACGATGTCGCGGGCCAGGTCCTTCTCCGGCGGCATCCGCTGCAGCTTGGCCTCCTCGAGCAGCCAGTACTCGATGTCGAAGGCCTCTTGCTGGGGCAGGGCGATGTACTCATCCATCGCCTCGGCGCCACGCATCACCTCGACCGCACAGTTGTAGAACTCGGCGGTCACGCGCGACTCGCTCTTGTTCTTGCCCCAGGCGATCATGCCGACGCCGGGGACCAGGATCACGGTCGGGTTGGGGTCCCGCATGGCGGGCGAGTTGTCGTGCTTGCACCGCTCGTAGTAGTCGGCGTAGTCCTTGCGGTACTGCTCCAGGCCGGCGGTCAGCTTCTGCTTGAGCGCGTCGACGTCCTCGGTCTGCGGGTTCCAGTCCACGTACAGCGGCTTGATCTTGGTCCGCAGGAAGTGGTCCGGGCAGCTGGTGCCCAGCTCGGCGAGCCGCGGGGCGTCGTTCGAGTTGACGAACCGCAGGATCTTCTCGTCGCCCTGAACGGTGCCGATGAACTTCTTCTGCTGGCAGACCTGGCCCCGCAGCCACGGCAGCAGCTTGACCAGCACGTCCTTGCGGGCGTCGGCGTTGAGGGTCTGGTACTTCTGGCCGCCAAAGGTCTGCTCGCCCTTGTCCTTGGACTCGATGAAGCGGGCCGCCTTTTCGATGAGCGACAGCGTCAGCTCGTAGCACTCTTTGTCGTCGTCGGCCCAGTTGATCAGGCCGTGCTGGCTCATCACCAGGCCCTTAAGGCTCGGGTTGGCCTCGGCCTCGCGCTGCATCATCAGACCCAGCTCGAAGCCGGGACGCAGCCACGGGACCCAGCCGATCTCGTCGCCGAACACCTCGGTGGTCAGCTCCTTGCTGCGGCGGCTCGCGGCGATGGCGATAACGCTGTTCGGGTGCATGTGGTCAACGTGCCGCGCCGGCAGGAAGCCGTGCAGCGGGGTGTCGATCGAGCTCGCCCGCGGATTGAGGTTGAACGAACAGTGCGGGAAGTAGCCGACCATCGCGTCCTCGGACGGCGTCTTCGGGCCGGGGTTGGGGCTGTCGCGGTAGAGCGGCTGCAGGGCGAGCAGCTTGTCCATGTACAGCGATGCGAAGTTGCCCCGCTTGCTGGTCCGCAGGTCGCCGCCGGATCCCTTGACCCACAGTACGTCGACCTCGTCGCCCGACAGCGGGTCGGCCGCCATCACCTTCGACGAAGTGTTGCCGCCGCCGGTGTTGGTGATCCGCTGATCGGCGCCCAGGCAGTTCGAGCGGTAAACCAGACGCTCGACCTCATCGAGCTGGCTCGCCACGCTGTCGTCCCAGAGGTAATTGACGTGTTTCAGGTCGTTGACGTCGACGGAAGGAAGGGTCGTTGACATGTGGGAAATCGCCTGGTTTTGCCAAAACGGGCCGGAGAGGGATTGAAAGGCCACATAATCTCACTCATAATGCCACTCGTCAAGCCGCTGATCGGACAATATCGCAAAATTTCAGGCGCCTTCGGGCCGCTGATGCATGACTCAAGAAGCCGCCACCCAGTCCACCACGCCTACTACGCCGCTACCCCAGGAACGCCACGACCAGATCATCGGCCTGCTCGAGAAGCAGGGCTCGGTGCGTGTCGCTAAGCTGGCGGAGCGGTTCTCTGTCGCCGAGGAGACCATCCGGCGCGACCTGGAACGCTTGGGTGAAGCCGGCCTGCTGGTCCGCACCCACGGCGGGGCCCTCCGCATCCGTGACGACCGCCAGGATGCGCCGATCGCGGTGCGGCGGACCACCAACGCCGCTCAAAAGCGGGCGATTGCCGCGGTTGCGGTTCCCCTTGTTCAAGAGGGCGAGACCATCGCCCTCGACTCCTCCAGCACTGCGCTCGAGCTCGCCAGCGCGTTGCCCGACATCCCACTGACGGTGGTGACCAACTCGCTCGACGCGGTCCGGGTGCTCGCCGCGCGGACTCACATTACGGCCACACTGACAGGCGGAGAACTGGCGCCCGAGTCACGGTCGCTTCTGGGGCCGATCGCCGAGGGCACGCTCCGCCAGTTCGCCTTCGACAAGGTGTTCTTCTCCTGCAAGGCCATCGACCCGCGCCGCGGGCTGAGCGAGGCGAGCGTCGCGCACGCGTCGCTCAAGCGGTGGCTGCTGGACCTGGCGGACGCGTCGGTGCTGCTGGCCGACCACAGCAAATTCGGCGTGCGCTCGGTCTCTTTCTTCGGCATGCTGACAGAGGTCGGCACGCTGGTCACCGATGACCAGACCAACCAGGACTTCCTCGGGCCGCTCGAAGCCGCCGGGGTGCAGACGCTCATCGCGGCGCCGTCGGGCGCCAACGCCGGTCCGTAACGCGGGCCGGTTGGCGCAGTGCAGTGTCGGTTGCACGCCCTGGGACGCTACGTCTCGGCAGGTGGCCTCGCTACACGCGGCTGTCACGCAGGTACGATTCGTCGAGCTCGGCAAGGCTCGCGCACCCGAGTTGGCGCATGGTGTGCTCGAGTTCTGACCGCAGGATGCTGAACGCCTTGCTCACGCCGGCGTGTCCGGCTGTGCCGAGGCCGAACGTGTAGGCGCGGCCGATCAGGACCGCTTTTGCCCCCCTGGCGATTGCGATCGCCACGTCGCCTCCGGACCGGATTCCACCGTCCATGAGGACATCGATGTTCCGGTCCTTCATGTGCGGTGCGATCTCCCGGAGCGCGTCGAGCGTGGGCAGCACCCGGTCGAGCTGCCGCCCGCCATGGTTCGACACCACGATTGCGGCGGCGCCGACGTCGGCCGCCTTTTGCGCGTCGTGGAGGGTGTGCACGCCCTTGACGATGATCGGGCCCTGCCAGGCGTCGCGGATCCATTGGATATCGTCCCAAGTGACGGCGGCCTTCTGCAGCTGATTGCCGATGTCCGCGTACGGCATAGGCTCGCCTCCCGGCAACTCGATGTTGGGGAAGTCCATCAGCCCGCCGTCGTGGTAGTAGCTGGTCAGCCACGAAAGGTGCCGGCTCATCTGCGGCGCGAACCGCATCTTCTGCAGCAGGCCCCCGTTGATCGCTTGGGACGAGCCGTTCCGCATGTCGCGGTACCTCAGGCCGGCCACCGGGGTGTCGATCGTCAGCACCAGCGCCGTGTAGCCGGCCTTCTTCGCACGCTCGATCGCTTTGGTCGCAACCTCTTGCCCGCCCACAAGATAGAGCTGGAACCAGCAGTCGTGCGGCGAAGCGGCCCGAACCTCTTCCAGCCTGGTACCGGTCAGCGTCGACAGGGTGCAGATCGTGCCCGCTTCGCCCACCGCCTTGGCGGCGACCGCCTCGCCGTGGGGCCACACGGTGCGGAGGCTGCCCACCGGCGCGGCGATGATGGGCATGCTGACCTTGGTCCCGGCCACCGTGGTGCTGGTGTCGATCGAGTCGTAGCGGATCCCGTAGTTGGGTGCGAAGCGGGTGCGCTCGAAAGCGGCTTCGTTTTCTCGCAGCGTCCGCTCGTCACTCGCGCCGCCCAAGAAATAGTCGCCCACCACAGGCGGGATCCGCTTCTCGAACAGCGACTTGAGGTCGCTAATCGTGAAGCACTTGTCGAGGCGTTGGGTCCACCGACGCACGGTGGCGTCGTGGCATGGCTTGAGCAGTTTTTGGAGCGTGCCGGCTTTCTGGATCTCACTCATCACGACGACTGGCTGTCTTGACCTTGTCTTCCGCGCTGGGGCGACGCGGCATCGGGAGGGTTGGAAAGGAAGCGCCGGCGGCCCGCCCGAGGACCGGCCACGCAGGCAGAATAGAAGCTTTGCTGTAGATCAGAGCGCCGCTACAACCGAGCGTCTCAGGCCGTGCCGCCCCCGCATGGTGGGCGGGGATCGGCCCGCACGAGGTTACCATTTTTCTCGGGACTCTGCTAATAGGCCCACCGCCCGGCGGAAGCCTTGGTTGGGGCCGTGGGCGGCCCGGCCGGCGGGGGACCGACCGCCGCCGTGCTTTCTGGGTTGGGCGAGTTGGTCCCAAAGCCGTAGGACTGCCTGACCCCGTTGCGGGAACTGCACTGCGCGCCGCGGGCCGCCTAGCACGCCTCACCCGCCGGCAACGCGTTCGGCGCCAACAGCCCGAACACGCTGCCCGTGATCCTAGTGGGCTCGTAGCCCAGGCCCGCAGGGGCTATGCACCGCCAGCCGTCTAGAAGCTGAGCGTCGCGCGCGCCGTCAGGCCGTGGTACAGCACCTCGCCGTTCTGGATGCTGGAGGTAGCGGGCTGGAACGGCTGCATGTCGATGGCTTGGCTTTGATCGCCCGCCAGGGCCACGCCGGTGATCAGCATCAGGTTGTAGCCCGCGTCGACGGTGAGGCAGTCCATGACGCGGACGCGGGCCAGCAGGCCGAGTTCGCCAACAAAGGCGCCGCGTTCCGAAGAGTCGGCGGTCGAGCCGAGGGTGACCGCGCCGGCGGCGTTCGGGAAGCTGTCCAGGCGGGTGTCGGCAAAGTACACGCCGGCCTTGCTCGTCGCGACCAGAGAGAAGCACGAGCAGGGGCGGGCCCACAGGTCGGCGTCGACGCCCAGCTGCAGCCCGTACAGCTCGTTCCGGGTCTCGGTGAAGAGCACGCCGGTGAACCCGGGGAAGCTGCCGGCGATGCCCTCGTTCAGCTGCAGGTAACGGAAGCCGGACTTTACCCGGACGACGGCGCACGGGTCCGTGCAGTACAGGTTGATCTCGCCGCTGTGCAGGTCGGTGTCGTAGGCCACGGCAATGTCGCTGAAGTAGTCGTCGCCCTGAAAGGTGACCTGGTTGCCAAACGAGGCCGCCGCCAAGTCCTGCGCATCGCTCGAGATCTGCAAGTAGCGGGCCTCGAGCCGTGACCATCGGCCGCTGACTTCAAATCCCGACTCAAAGTCGCCCTCGAAGTCACTCATCCCGATCAGGGTGTCGCCGCTGGAAGCGGCGCTCACCAGCGGTGAGTTGCGGCCATACTCGCGGGCCATGTACAGGTACCCCGCGGTGAACTCGCAGCTCGGGCAGCAGTCGCAGTCGTTGCCGCATGCGCAACAACCCGCGGCGCCAGCGACCTCTCCGTAGCAAGCGGTCTGGAGGACGTTCGCGCGGAACGCCGGCTCCGCCCCGTGAGCAGAGCCGGCGGCGATCGCCACCGCCACGGTCATAACCGCGCAGGTTTGCCAATTCATACAGGTCGTCCTTAGCGGCTGCGCGCTGGTTGGTGATGCATCCGCCCAACTCCAGAGCGAGGGGCCAATGGGTTGTTCGGCACGCCGACCGGGCGGCGGTTACCTGCCGTACCACCGCTGGCGCAGCCCGCAAACCTGGACTACCCGACCAAGATTGCCGGGGGCGATCGCCATCCCCAGCGCGTCGCTCACTGTAGGCCGTAACCAACGCCAGACCCGCCTTGGGGTATTGTCCGATTCGTTTTGTCCAAAAACACGAGCGGAGGGGGCAAAACTCGGCGCATACTTCTGCCTCGTTTGTGCGTAAGTGCTTTTGAAATAAACTCTTGCGCCGGTGTCTCCCCAGCAGGCCCGCGGGGTTTTGTCCGATTTTGGCGGCGCCAGATCGGCCAAAACCCGGGGCCTGATCAGCGCTCAGCTTGGACAACCGCTCACTGCGCGCAGCGGCCCAGCCACCCCACCGCGGCAGGCGAACACCCGAGCTCAATCTCCATTAGAACGCGCGGGGTGGCCGTTTTCAGCAACGAACTGAGGGCGGTAGAGGGAACACTTTTATCGGCGGCGTTCCAGGGGATTCAGAGCCAGTAGTGCGGCGGCGTGCCCAAGAAACTGGCGCCGATTGCGAATAGGATGCTACTACTCCAACACCTCGTAACGGCGCCTATGAAATACGTGATTCGACTGTTCGCGATCGTCCTCTTGCTTGCTGGCGGGATCGCGCTGGCCCGGCTGTCGATGGCCAACCACGAACTGCAGCGACAGATCACCCAGCTCGAAGCCGAGGTGGGGCGGATGCCGATCGAGGACTCCGAACGCGTCCATCTCGTGGAGATCGAGTCGCCCGAAGTGCCGCCGGAGGTGGCGGCGCGGGTCGAACGCGTCTGGCAGTTCCGCTGCTACCTCCCTCCAGACTACGGCATGATGCGGTTCAGTGGCGACGGCCGGGTTGCGGAGGAGGGGCTCTACTTCCAGGGCGGTTCCAGTTCGGGCTCGGGCTCTCCGAGTCCTGAGGCGATCCACCAGCTGATGACCGTCAGCTTTCAGAAGAAGGGCGACCGGCTCGAGGCGTTCCACGCGTTCGGCGGATCATCGGGGACCTCTTCGTGGGGGAGTTTCGACGTCGATGACTTTGACGACTCATGGGTCGTCCAGAAGGCAGTGAGCAGCAGCCGAGGCCCACGATCGTTCGATCACGAAACGATCCTGCCGCTGCTGAAGATCTACGACCCCGACTCCGCCGAGGAGAAGCAGGTCGCGGGCCAGCCGGTGACAACCTACGCCGGCGGGTTGTTCGTGCTGTGCCCCAAGTCGCTTAACGCGGAGTTCGACCAGCTAAAACGCGGCGAAACACCCGCCGGCTTCGACCCCAGCTGGGTGGCGGGGGTGGCGGCCGATGAATGACGCCCACCCGCGGCGATCGCTCTCGCCCCGATTCTCGCTGCTGAACCTGCTGACGCTAACCGCCGTGGTGGCGATCGGCGCCGCCGCGGGGTCGGCGTACCGAGAGAACCAGGCACTGGTCCAAGAGCATGACGAGCTGCTCGCCCTCTCCAGTCGCCTGCGGGTGGGCGACGCGGGCAAGCTAAACTCGGCCGCGATGCCGCGGGTGGCGGACGACTTCTACTCGTGGAACGTGCACGTGCCCGACGGTCAGGACTACGAGCTGCGGCTCGGCGTGGGAGAGGTCTCTGAGAACGGCGTGCCAAGGGACTTCGACCGCGTGGCGATCCCTGCGGGGCGCCACCGGGTGACGCTCCACGCCGGCGACTCGCCCGACGAGGAGTTCCGCTTCGTCGTGTACCTGGACGGCGAGCCGGTGATCGATCGGTCGATGGGCCGCGACTGGATACCGGGCGGCTGGTCGTCCGCCGGTGGGGTGAACTGGCCGCCGACACGGGAGCCCGCCCCGGAGCCGCTGCAGCTCTCCTCGCGATACTACAAGCCGAAACGCGACTTCGGCCGTGGAAGCGGGCGCTACTTCAACGGCAACAGCGACAACTACGTGACGCGGAGGGGATACCGGCTCTGGATCGACGACCCCGACCGCAGCTACCCGCCGGCTTCTCCGTTCGTCGGCATTGGCGGTGCTTCCCAAATTGACGGCGTCGGTTTGCGGGACGGCATGCGGTTCCAGCCGCGTGGTCGTGGGCCTTACGAGTGGTGGTTCACGCGACCGAGTCTGGAAACGCGAGACCCCGTGCTCCAAGTCTCCGCCACGTTCATCGGGACCGACGGCGCCACGCTCACCAGCCAGACGCCGGCTTTCGAGTCGTGGCAGCTCCGCAGCGGCCCCCAGGGAGAGAACGCCCTGAGCTGGCAGGCCGACCCGCCGCAGTCGGCCCGCTCCGCCTTCCTGCACGCGGTGCTTGCCGCCGGCGCAGCGCCGCAGCCGGTCGTCGAACTGAGATGGGACACCAGCAGGCCCGACGAGGTGGCGCTGCGGCTGGCGGACACGCCCGCCAACGACCGCATCAGCCGCTGGCGGCTGCGGTTCGTGAGGGGCGCCGAGCAGCTCTGGCGGGTGCTGCAGGTCGGCGACCGCACGATCGACGCTGGCAACGCAACGGATGGCGAGTCGACCACGCCGGCCGGCGATGCAATCGCAATTGATCCTGAGGGCGGCGAAGCGGCCGACACCCTCCTCCGGTGGCGGGCCAAAGAGACGCTGCCCCTGCAGATCGTCGAGCGGACCCAGCCGAGCTACGGGGGCATCGGGCTCTACAAGGGGCTGCCGGTGATGCTCGGGATGCAGGTACCGGCGGCGATGAAACCGGCCCTCAAGGTCCAGCTTCTTGACGAGGACCCCAACTTCCCGGGCCAACCGTTTCCCAGCGGCGCGGTCTACGACGAGATCGAGATCGACCTCGACGCGACCGTGCGCGAGTGGATCTGGCTGCGGGCAGAGCCGATGGAGATGCCGGAAGCAGAAGAAACCGGACGCTAACGCGTGCGTCGGGTCAGCCGTCGCTGTACGCCGTATCAAGCGCTAGCGCAGTTGCGGCGTGAAGCACGTCTGCCGTTTGTTACGGCCTACACCTTCGTAGCAGTCTCGTAGGGTGGGCGGCAGCGAAGCGAACGCCCACCGCTAGCGGGCCGCGTCTTAACAAACGGTGGGCCTATCGGCCCAACCTACGTGGCTTCGCTCTGGGATCGCGTTTGATTCGTGGTGGCGTGCATCGCATCCAAGGGGTAGCTGGCGATATCAGGCCATGGTTGCGTGGCACATAATGGGTGTCGTCCTGCTCTTGGTCTTCTCATGTTTCTCAATCCTCTAAGGGATCGTTCGCACAGCCGCTCAGCTAGCCGCTGCGTTCGTAGGCCGTAACATGCGTTAGCGCGGTTACGGCAACGAGAGTGTCTGCCGTAACCGCGCTCCGCTTGTTACGGCCTACTGACTAGCGCCCTAGCGACAGCCTCACTTTGGTCGCTATTCCCAGCTCAGCACCACCAGCGACACGCCTTGAACGGACGGAACCTCGCAGGAGGGCGACGCTGCGTGTGCTTGGGGGCTGTCGGCCCGCTGAGGTTGAGAGAACCGACCCCCTGCGCGGAAGCCACAATCCAATCACCGCAGTCGGGCGGGTTGGAACGGCGGATCACTGCACGATCGCGCCATGTTATGCTAGGGGATCTGTCGCACGGTACACCCCAGAGCTCAAGTCAAGATAGCCAAGAAAGGCGCCAGTCGATGATGCCGCCTCTGCGTTTCAATCCACTACGCTCCCATCCGCTGCGCTTTCTGCTGGCGTGTATTGCAGCGATCGCTTCGGCAACGGAGACCGCCGCGGACGAACCGGTTCCGGGTATCAGCTTCAAGCACCAAGAGCCGGCCGAAGTGACCGGCCTGCTCGAACCGCCCGCGGAGCCCCTGTCGCTCTGGTACGTAAAGCCGGCGACCCGCTGGGAAGAGTCGTTGCCGGTCGGTAACGGCCGGCTGGGCGCGATGGTCTACGGCGGCGTCAGCAACGAGATCATTCAGCTCAACGAAGAATCGATCTGGGCTGGACCGCCCGTCCCCACGCTTTCCGGCGACGCCAGCGAGACCATCAGCCAGGTGCGAACGCTGCTGTTCGAAGGCCGCTTTGTTGAGGCTCAACAGCTCCAGCAGTCGATCATGGCGCCCAGGATATCGCCGCGCAGCTACCAGACGCTGGGCGAGTTGAGTTTCGACTTCGGCGTCCAGGGACCGGCGACCGAGTACCGCCGCGACCTCAACCTCGACACCGCAGTCGCGACGACGCGGTTTTCCGTTGGGGGCGTCGAGTACACACGCCAGGTGATGGCGAGTCCGGTCGACCAGGTCGTCACGGTCCGAATCACCGCCAGCGAGCCGGGGGCGGTGTCGTTCACCGCGGCGCCTACTCGGAAAGGCGTCTTCTCGGTCGAGCCGCAGGGGGACGATGCTCTGGTCGCGCGGGGCCAGGCTTCGCACGGCGACAAACACAAGGGCGTGAGATTTGCCGCCGTCTATAGAGTTGTCGCCTCGAACGGGAGCGTTCGCACGGAGGACGGCAGCCTCCGGGTGGACTCGGCGGATGCGGCGACCCTCTACATCGCCGCGGCGACCGACTACAACCGCAACGACACCGCAAGGCCGCTTGAACGTGACCGCGTCGCGACCTGCCTGGCGACCGTCCGCGCCGCGGTTGCGAAGGGTTATGACAGAGTGAGAGACGACGCGATCGCGTCCCACCGAGAACTGTTCCGTCGCGTGGAGCTAAACCTTGGCAGGCCTTCTAGCGAATCGACCCTGGAGCGGCTGCAGACCTACGGGCAGGGCGGGCCCGCCAGCGACCCCAACTTCGAGGCGCTCTACTTCCAGTACGGCCGGTACCTGCTGATCACGTCGTCGCGGGACGGCGCCCTCCCGGCGAACCTCCAGGGCATCTGGTGCAAGGACATGGAGGCGCCCTGGAACAGCGACTACCACATCAACATCAACGCGCAGATGAATTACTGGCCCGCCGAGGTGGGCAACCTCTCGGAGTGCCACCGGCCGTTCTTCGATTACGTGGAACGCTTGGTCCCGGCCGGAAAGCAGACCGCTCAGGACCTGTACGGCTGCCGGGGCTTTTTCGCTTCGCACACATCGGACGCGTGGCACTTTGCCGTTCCGTTCGGCAAGGTGCAGTACGGGCAGTGGGTCGTTGGTGGGGCTTGGTGCACGCAGCACTTCATGGAGCACTACCGCTTTACCGGAGATAAAGAGTTCTTGCGGTCGCGCGCGTACCCTGTGCTGAAGGAAGCCTCGCTGTTCTTCCTCGACTGGCTCGTGGAAGACCCGGAATCCGGCAAGCTGGTTTCTGGGCCGAGCACCTCGCCCGAGAACAGGTTCTACGTCCCTGGGACAGAGAACAAGCAGTGGGCGAACCTCTCGATGGGGCCTTCCATGGACCAGCAGGTCATCTGGGACGTGTTCACCAACACCCTGGAAGCGGCCGAAATCCTGGGGATCGACGACTCGTTTGTCGCGGACGTGCGGGCCAAGCTTGAGAACCTGGCGCTGCCCCAGGTCGGATCGGACGGGCGGCTGATGGAGTGGGCTGAGGATTTCGGTGAGGTAGACCCCGGGCACCGTCACATCTCCCACCTCTTCGCGCTGTACCCGGGGCGTCAGTACCACCTCAACAACGCTCCGGAGATGGTCTCCGCCGCGCGCAAGACGATTGACGCCCGATTGGCCCAGGGCGGCGGCCACACGGGTTGGAGCCGCGCATGGATCATCAACTTCTGGGCTCGGTTCAAGGACGCGGAGAAAGCCCGCAGCAATCTCGTTCTGCTGCTCAGGAAGTCGACCTACAACAACCTGTTCGACAAGCATCCCCCCTTCCAGATTGACGGCAACCTAGGAGCCACCGCCGGAATAGCCGAGATGCTCCTTCAATCGCACGCGGGGGAAATCGAACTGCTGCCGGCCCTGCCGGAGGCGTGGGCCGACGGTTCGGTCAAAGGCCTGCGCGCGAGGGGGGGCTACGAACTCGATTTCGCCTGGGTGGAGGGCAAGGTCACCGACGTGTCGGTCCGCCGCGTCGGCATGTTCCCCCCTGAAGCCGTAAAGCTACGCGTCAACGGCGACGTCCGAGAGCTGGGAGTTGAATGAACTCCGGCCGCGGAGCGTTGGAAACGTTTCAGCGTCCCCTCCATCGTCCTTAGCCCGCCACGCCCCGGTAGTCACCTCATGCGATACCTGTTCTTAATGCTCTGCACACTCGTTGCTCTCCCCACGGCAGCTGCCGCCGAAGGAGAGCGAAGCCAGCCGAACATCATCTACTTGATGCTGGACGAATGGGGGTACTTCGAGTCGAGCCACATGGGACATCAGGAGTTGGTCACTCCCAACATCGACCAGTTTGCCAGCGAGGGTATGCGGTTCACCAACGCGCTGGCTGGCGCGCCCGTCTGTGGCCCCACGCGGTGTGTGTTGCTCACGGGACTGCACAGCGGGCACACGTCGGTGCGAACCAACAACGGCTACTCGCCCATTCGGGCAGACGAGCCAACGCTAGCCTCGATGCTCAAACAACAAGGCTACGTGACCGGTGGTTTCGGGAAGTGGGGAATCGGTGCGCGGGGCACCTCGGGTGTGCCGGAGAAGCACGGCTTCGATGTCTTCTTCGGCTACTACGACCAGGTCCACGCCCACACGTACTACCCACGCTACCTCATCCGCAACAGCGAAGAGGCGCCACTGGCCGGCAACACCGGCGGTGACCCCTACACCGGAAAGACCCATGCCCAGCCGGTGATCTGCCGTGAGTCGCTCAAGTTCATCCGCGACAACAAAGACCACCCCTTCTTCTGCTACCTTCCCTGGACGCCGCCGCACGGGCACTGGGGAATTGATGAGGACGACCCCTCTTGGAAACTGTTTGCCGACAAGCCGTGGAGGGCGGGGCAGAGCACGGAACGCGACGCCCGGGTCTACGCCGCGTTCATGCACATGGTCGACCGCCAGCTCGGAGAGATCAAATCGTTGCTTCAGGAGCTCGAGCTTGACGACAACACGATCATCTTTCTGTGCGGGGACAACGGTGGGCAAGACTACTTCAAGACCCCCGACCGCCCCCACGGGTTCTTCGGGCCGAACCTGAACCCGGTGACCGGGGAACGTTTCCGCGCCGGCAAGGGGTCGTTGTACGAGGGCGGCCTCCGGGTGCCGTACCTTGTTTGCTGGCCAGGCACAATCAAGGCCGGCTCTGTTTCGGACCACGTGCTTGGATTCCAAGACGTGATGCCCACACTTGCCGAGCTGACCGACGCTAACTGCCCCCCCACCGATGGCCTCTCGTTCCTGCCGACATTGATGGGGCAGCCCGGCCAGCAGGAGCATCCGTATCTTTACTGGGAGCACCGCAACCAAGTCGCCGTGCGAAAAGGCAGATGGAAGGCCTACCGCGCCGGGAAAAACCGCTGGGAGCTCTACGACCTGGCCGCTGACATCGAAGAGAAGCACAACGTCGCCGCGAGCCATCCGGAAACCGTGCAGGAGCTGGCCGCTTTGGCGAGGGAGTCTCACGAACCGGTGGAACCGGGAGAGATCTACGACCGTGAGCTCGCCAGCAAGGATAGGAAGTAACTTGTCGAGCTAGCTCCACCTCTTGCCCGCCAGGTGCGGGAGAGCCCATGGCGGGCGCGCCGGTGGGTTGGTCGCGGACTGCACGCGGTCCCTGAGTGCCCAGCTGGTAGCTCCCAGGGCGTCACAAATTGTGTACGAAAAGATAGAACCGCACGCTAACGCGTCGCGGCTGATGGAGGGACGCCGACGCCAAGCCCCGCGTGCGTAGCGCCCGTCGTGGTTCAGTCCCAGCTCAGCACCACCAGCGACACGCCTTGGCGTGGCAGCTCGAAGTCGACGGTCGCGGCGCCGTCGGACGCTTCGACTTCGCGTGGCTCGTGCAGCTCGGCAAGCCGCGACGCCTGCTCGAGTTCGGCGTACTGCCGGCGGCCGGGGGCGACCGGTTTGCCCATCCGCAGCCAGGCGTCGTAGCTGTTGCTGTGCTGCTTGTCGACGCGGTAGTGGCTCAGCTTGGCCTTGGCGAGCGAGTCGGGCAGGCCGTCGATCTTCAGCGCAACCGCCGCGTCGGGGCCGGCCAGGTCGTCGTCGTGGTAGTGCCACACCAGCACGGCCACCGAGTTGTCCGTGCGGCTGGCCAGGGCGCCGACGTCCGGCTCACGGCGGACGCCGCGCCGCATGATCCGCTCGAGCGGGAGCTGCCCCGAGCTCTCGGCCGTGACCCGCTGGCCGTCCATCTTGCTCATCATGCGGAACACGTTGAGCACCGGCATTGCCAGCCCGTTGCTGGCCAGCTGGCGGAAGCCGGCGAAGTAGGGCTGGTCCTCGAACGTGAACGCCCAGGTCAGCGCGCCGGCGAAGTTGATCCCGTGCTTGTCGGCCAAGTCGTGCTTGCGGGCGAAGCTGGCGGCGGTGTAGCTGGAGTACATCGTGCCGTTGCGGTAGCTGAACTGATCGCCCTGGCAGGCGGCGCAGCCCTCCGGGTCGGACTCGCCGATCACGATCGGCGTGTCGCGGAGCTGCGGAAACTCGGCCACGATGCCGAAGCCGCGGTCGATGGTCCGCAGCTGGTTGGCGATGCCCATGCGGATGTGGTCGCCCTCCCAGCGGGGCGCGCCCTTGGCGTGGAACGACACAAAGTCCAGCCGCGTGCCCTGCTCGCCGGTAGCGTGGTTCGTGCCCTCCAGGCAGTGGCGGTAGAAGTTGCGGGCGAAGTCGCCGCCGTCGCCGGCCACGTCGGGCCCGCCGATGCGGGCGGTCGGCAGCGCGCGGAGCACGCCGGCGATCGCGTAGTCGTGCAGCTTGTTGAACTCCTCCTGGGTGCCCCGCCAGTAGCCGATGTTGGGCTCGTTCCAGGTCTCCCACCACCAGGACTCCACCTCCTCGCGGCCGTAGCGGTCGACGCAGTGCTGGGCCCACTGGTAGGCCAGCTCGCCCCACTTCTCGTAGTCGTTGGGTGGGTAGGCCCAGCCGGTGTACACCTCCTCGTAGGGCATGCCGGGGCGCCAGCTGTGGGCGTAGGGTTCGGGCCGGGTGGAGAGCGCCTGCGGCATGAAGCCGAGCTGCACGTACGGCCGCACGCCCCGCTTGAGGTAGGTGTCGAATATCAGGTCGACGATCTCCCAGTCGTAGACCGGGCCGCCATCGGCGTCTTCGGTGTAGGCGTTGGTGCTGCCCCACTTGAGCGCCGGGTACGCGGGCCCGGTGTTGAGCAGGTTGTGCGTGCGGAAGAACACCTCGCCCGGCGCCATATCGCCGAGCTGGCCGAGCAGCTTGCGGCCGTCCTTCATGTAGGCGTAGTTGGGCTCGTCGGCGCCGAAGAACCGCCAGATCCGCCGCAGCTCGTCCTGCGTTTGGTCGGCGTCGACCTTGATGGACACCGAGAACGGGCCGTCCTGCTGGGCGGAGCAACGCGGCAGGCCGGCGAGACCAACGACGCAAGAAAGGGCGAGGGTGAGGTAGGCGGCGCGAGGGTCCATAGGTGCCTGGTGTTCCGGAGCTGAGGATAAGGGTTCGACGCCTCAGCATTGTAGGGGACGGTTGCACGCGGCCGCAACTTTCGCCGGAACCGCGCCGCCGCGGGCCGGTTTTGGTGGGGGCGGCCGCTCGTGCTACACTCGTGGCGTTGTCGCCATCCGATCGAGGCCACCGAAATGCTCGACGATTCTTCTCACCGTTTCGTGGCCGACGGACCCGAGCGCTACGGCCGCGCCATCCGAGATGCGCACCTCCCCGGCATCGAGGCGGCCGTGCTCGAGGAGTACCAGCTCCGGCTCAACGCCGCTGGTGTGCTGCGACGGTGGCTGGTCCGGCTGCAGATCCGCGCCGAGATTGAGCGCCGACTGGCCGTTGCGTTGTCGGTCGACGACGCGCCTGAGCCTTCGCCGACGGCGCTCTGGTAGCAGGACGTCGCGGCGAGTTGCTCGCTGGTCGGCCGCCGGTCGGGTTGGGCGGTCGGCGATCGGCCGCGGTGCGCTGCTCGGTGCCAGCCCGCGTCGATTCCGTGTCGCTATTCGGGCACCGAAGCGATGCTTGCGGCAGCACGCTTCGTATTGCGCAGCAATTGGCACAGGCCCTGCTGTAGCGGAGCAGCAGTCCTCGTGCGCCGCCGGAGACTCCGGTCGGCCGCTACGCTCGCTCCCTCGCGCACTCTTGCCAGCAGGCCCCCCATGAAGGTTGCTGTCGTCTTTTACAGCACGTACGGACACGTCTACCAGCTCGCCCAGGCAATCGCCGATGGCGCGAGCGGCGTTGATGGCGCCGACGCAGAGCTCTACCAGGTCGCCGAGACGCTCCCCGACGAGGTGCTCAAAAAAATGGGCGCCTTGGAGGCCCGAAAGGCGTTCGCTGACGTGCCCGAGGCCACCACCGACGTGCTCGCCGAGGCGGACGCGGTCGTGTTCGGCACGCCGACCCGCTTTGGCAATATGGCCGCCCAGATGCGAACGTTCCTCGACTCGACGGGCGGGCTGTGGAAGAAGGGCGCGCTGGTGGGAAAGGTCGGCAGCGTGTTCGCCTCGACCGCGACTCAGCACGGCGGCCAAGAGACCACCATCACCAGCTTCCACACTACGCTGCTGCACCACGGCATGGTGGTGGTTGGGGTTCCCTACAGCTGCCCGGAGCTCTCGGAGATGGGCGAGATCACCGGCGGAACGCCCTACGGCGCCACGACGCTGGCCAAAGATGACGGCTCGCGTCAGCCCTCGGAGAACGAACTCGCCATCGCCCGCTTCCAGGGCAGGCACGTAGCCGAGATCGCCAAGAAGCTGGCCGGGTAATCAGTCGGCCGGCTGCCGCTCAATCAGAACACCGTACGGCGGGGCCGTCCCCGCCGCCTTCAATGCTCAACGATAGGAATGTGCTGTGTCAGATACAAAGAAAAACGAAGCGCTCGGCAAGGGCGGGGAGCTCCACCAGCACGCCGCGTCGCCCGAGGGTAGGCTGACGTCCAACCAGGGGGTGGCGGTCAGCGACGATCAGAACACGCTGACGGTCGGACCCCGCGGGCCGCAGCTGCTGGAGGACCACCTGCTGCGTGAGAAGATCACGCACTTCGACCACGAGCGCATCCCGGAACGTGTGGTCCACGCCCGGGGCTACGGCGCCCACGGCTATTTCCAGGCCTACGAGTCGCACGCCAAGCTCACCAAGGCGGACTTCCTGCAGGACCCCGCGGTGCAGACGCCGGTGTTCGTGCGGTTCTCGACGGTCGCCGGCAGCGCGGGCTCGCCAGACGCGGCGCGGGACGTGCGCGGCTTCGCGGTGAAGTTCTACACCAGCGAGGGCAACTACGACCTGGTCGGCAACAACATCCCGGTGTTCTTCATCCAGGACGCCATCAAGTTCCCGGACCTGATCCACAGCGTCAAACCGGCGCCGGACCGCGACTTCCCCCAGGCGCAGTCCGCGCACGACACCTTCTGGGACTTCGTGTCGTTGATCCCCGAGAGCATGCACATGCTGATGTGGGTCATGTCGGACCGGGCCATCCCCCGCTCGTTCCGCATGATGGAGGGGTTCGGCGTGCACACCTTCCGGATGATCAACGAGCAGGGCGACGTCACGCTGGTCAAGTTCCACTGGCGGCCGAAGCTCGGCACGTTCTCGCTCGTCTGGGACGAGGCGGTCGTGATCAACGGCGCCGACCCCGACTTCCACCGCCGCGACCTGTGGAACGCGATCGAGTCGGGCGACTACCCGGAGTGGGAGCTGTGCGTGCAGGCCTTCACCGAGGAGGAGGCCGCGGGCTTCAACTTCGACGTGCTCGACCCCACCAAGCTGGTCCCCGAGGAGCTCGTGCCGCTCACCCCGCTCGGCAAGATGGTCCTCAACCGCAACGTGGACAACTTCTTCGCCGAGACCGAGCAGGTGGCGTTCTGCCCGTCGCACGTGGTGCCAGGCATCGACTTCTCGAACGACCCGCTGCTGCAGGGCCGGTTGTTCAGCTACCTCGACACCCAGCTCTCGCGGCTCGGCAGCCCCAACTTCCACCAGATCCCGATCAACCAGCCGAAGTGCCCGATCAGCAACTTCCAACGCGACGGTCACATGCAGACGTTCGTGCCGACCGGCCGGGTCGCCAACGAGCCCAACACCCTGGACGACGGAGCGCCGCGCGAGTGCCCCAAGACCGGCTTCTCCAGCGCACCCGTCCCCGAAGCGGGCGACAAGATGCGAACGCGGCCGGAGAGCTTCGCGGACCACTACACGCAGGCGAGGCAGTTCTACCGCTCGATGCTGGACGTGGAGCAGGAGCACATCGCCGGCGGCCTGGCGTTCGAGCTCGGCAAGTGCAAGGAGCTGAAGGTCCGCAAGCGGATGCTGGGCCACCTGAAGCTAATCGACGAGGGGCTGTGCGAGGACGTGTCGAAGAAGCTCGGCATGGTCGGCATGGCGGACGACATCAAGCCCGCCGCCCCGGTGCGCGACTCGGAACCATCGCCCGCGTTATCGCAATACAAGAAGGCGCCGCAGACGCTGATGGGCAAGAAGGTCGGCCTGCTGACCACCGACGGCGTCGACGCCAAATGGCTGGCGTCGCTGCAGAAGGCGGTCGAGGAGGAGGGCGCCACGCTGGCCATCATCGCCCCGGCCGCCGGCCCGTTCGCCGACAGCAGCGGCGGCGAGGTCACGCCCGACGACTTCCTCGACGGCGCCCCGTCGGCCCTGTTCGACTGCGTTGTCGTGGCGCCCACCGCGGACGACTCGGCCATGCTCGGCAAGCAGCAGGCGGCCGCCAACTGGCTGCGGATGGCCCACGGGCACCTCAAGGTGATCGGCTACACCAAGGCCGCCGAGTCGCTGCTCGACGACGCCGGCGTCCCGGCCGAGGCGGGGCAGGGCGTTGTGGCGGTGGACGGGGGCTTCGGCGACTTTATCGACTGGTCCAAGAAGCACCGGGTGTGGGACCGCCCGTAGCCTGTCCCGTAGCTTGCACAGCGGAAAGCTTGACCGGCGGCGCGCCGCCTGTCCTGATGCAGGGAGCCGTTTCTTTCTGAGACCCCCGAGTGCCACGCACGATGCCACAGCTCACCCGAACGCCGGTCTACGTCTTGCGGAACGCTGCGGCGGGTCCCGCGAACCCCGAGGACTTTTTGCCGCAGCAGCTCCAGCAGATGTTCGGCGAGGAGCTAGTGGTCGTCGAGACCCACACGCCGGAAGAGGGTGAGCAGGCGGTGCGCGAGGCGTGCGCCGAGGCCCGCATCATCGTCGTCGCCGGCGGGGACGGCACCATCAACTCGGTCATCAACACCATGATGCGTTGCGACCGCCGTCCCCCGTTGGGCCTCGTGCCCTTGGGCACCGGGAACAACCTGTGCCGCGCGTTGGGCGTGCCGCTCGACCCGCTGTCGGCGTACGCGGCGCTCGGGTCCGACCAGCGCGTGACCATCGACCTGGCCAGGGCGTCGTTCGCGGGGAGTGAGCGCTACTACGCCTGCGTGGCGAGCGGCGGAAACAGCGACCGAGTGATCGAGTGCCTGAAGCACGAGGAGAAGGCGGCCTGGGGCCCGTGGTGCTACCTCCGCAGCGCGTTGCCGGTGATGGCGGACCTGCAGGCCTACCACGTCAGCCTGGAGCACGACGACGGCGTGCTTGAAACGCCGCTCTGGAACATCATCGTGGCGAACGGCGCGTTCGCCGCCGGCGGGCTGCGGGTCGCGCCCCGCGCCAGCATGACCGACGGGCTGCTGGACGTGGTCGCGGTTCGCGACGGCACCCCGCTCGACCTGGCGGCCCTGAGCGCCGAGTTCTTCCTCGGCGACTACCTGGAGGACCAACGCGTCACGCACCTGCGGACCCGCCGGCTGCGGGTCGAGGCGCAGCCCGAGCTCCGTTTCCTGGCCGACGGCGAGATGCTCGTGGGGCAGCCGTTCGAGTTCGAGGCGGTCCCCGCCGCGATCGAGGTGGTAGTCCCCCGATAAGCGTGGTTCCGCGGTAAGCTACGCCGAGAGGTTGCGGTTTGGCCACCGCGGGAACCGGTGCGTGCTGATCGGCTCAAATCCGTCGGTGTCCGAGAAGTACATCCAGTGCGTAATCGTAATCGAGCGGTCGCTGACCTCCACCAGGTTGAACGAGTTCTTCTCGCGCTCGCGGGCGCGGCCCCGCCGCGACGTGGTGGTGCCCGACTGGCAGATAATGACGCCCCGCTGGCGCCGCGAGCCGGGGTAGATGTCCAGCGAGTTGCCGATGTACGCGCGGTGCAGGTGCCCGCCCATGATCAGGTCGACGCCCACCGACTCGAACCGGTCCATCGCCCGCTTGGCCCGCGGCATCACGTCGGTCTGCTCGTAGTCCGGCGCGGGGGCGAAGTGGTGGTGCGCCACCACGACGCGTAGCTCGCCGTCGCCGGCCCGCTGGAACTGCTCGGCGCAGTAGTCGAGCTGGTGGTTGCGGATCCGGCCGTTGGTGATCGCGTGGTAGGGCGCCGCCGAGTTGAGCGACACCACACACGCGCCCTCCACCCGCAGCACGCTGTCCAGCTCCTCGCTGATGTAGTGGCGGTAGTGCTTGTACGGCTCGGTCAGCCGCTCCCACACCCGGTAAAGCGGCACGTCGTGGTTGCCGGGCGTGACGACCTGCGGCGCCGCCGGCAGGTCGTCCAGGAACCGGCGGGCCGCCTGGTACTCCACCGGCTTAGCGCGCTGGGTAAAATCACCGCTCACCACCAGCACGCCGGGCCGCAGGTCGTGCGCGGCGCGGAGGGTCGCCTCGCCCACCTTCGGCAGGTAGTGCGGGCCGAAGTGAAGGTCCGAGATTTGCATTAGCGTGAGCATGGATCCTCGGGGTTGAGGTCGAACCACAGGTTTTTGAGAGGACGGGATGCAGGGCGCCTCCGCAAGCGACTACTTCGACCAGCCGGAGCAGCACCTGACCGACGAGCAGCGCCGCTGGCTCCGCCCGCTGGGGCCGGTGCGTTCGCGGTTGCGGCGGCTGTTTATCGCGATCAACCGCCGGCTGATGCGACTGCTGTTCCGGTTCACGGTCCGTGGCCTCGACCGGCTGCCGGCCGAGGGGCCATTGGTCATCGCCCCCAACCATACCAGCTCGCTGGACGGCGCGGCGCTGTTCGCCGCCCTTGACAACGCCACCCTCGACAAGACCCGCTGGGCCGGCCGGCGGGGCGCCGTGCTGCGGCACGCGGTGCGGCGGTTTTTTAATAGGTTAGCAAAAACGGTGCCTATCGAGCGTAAGGCCTCGGCGTTGGCGGCCGCGGCGGCCGTGCTCGAGCGCGACGAAAACCTAGTCTGGTTCCCCGAGGGCACCCGCACCATCGACGGCCGGCTCCAGGAGCTGAAGCCCGGCGTGGGGCTGCTGATGGTGCGTCTCGGCGTGCCGGTGGCGCCGGTCTGGCTGGAGGGCGCTTACTACGCGCTGCGGCCGCACACGCTGCGGCTGCGGCTGGGGTCGCCGATCGAGGTCCGCATCGGACGCCCCCTGGCGGCCGCCGATCTCGACCTCGACGGCCTGGACGACGAACAGCAGGTCAACCGCTGCATCGAGGAGCTCCGCCAGCGGCTCGAAGCGCTCCGCGATGGCCAAGAATCTTCCGATGGCGCGTAACAGCCCGCGGCGTGGTGCGTACTAGCGGGCGAGAGCACAGGGCGTGCTCGCCCCCACCCCCACGCACGAAGTGAGTTTCGCCATGTTGATCCTGATCGCCGTCGCCGGCCTGGTTGCCCTGCTGTCCCCCACTGCCGCCCTCGCGCAGAGCGGCTCGGTCTCGCTGGAGGAGGTGTACGGCGACCCCGTTTCGATCCCGCTGGCCGACGCGATGGACAGCATGTACGACTACGAGTTGTACATTGCCAAGCCGGGAACCGACGTCGCCTGGTACGTCGAGTACGCGTACGAGAACGGCAAGTACTGGTACAGCGGCGCGTTCGCCAGCTATGAGGACGCGCTGAAGTACCGCGACCGCCAGGACTGGAACGGCATCGACCCCTCCACGAACGACTGGGTCGATCCCGACAATCTGTTCACCACGACCATTTTCGAGGGCGTGAAGGAGCCCGACTGGCGCTACCACGAGACCTACGGCACGCTTGCCGAGGCCGAAGACGTGGCTGCGGAGTTCGAGGCGCTAGGGCTGCTAACCGAAATCCGTCGCGTATCGACGCTGCGGAGGGGGACCGCGGGTAAGACTACCGCACTGCGATAACGACCCGGTCAGGCCCCCACCAGCATCCAGCCCCTCAGGCTCAGCAGGAAACCGGCGGCCCCGTCTCAGGACGGCAGCCAACGGACTTCCAGCCGGGCCTGGGGGGCGATGCTTTTGCTAGTGGAGTCTTCGGTCCACCTGAGGCGGCTCAAGGCAGGCCGTCGGTCAGCCGGGCCTCGAACTCTGCGGCATACGACCGCAGGCGTTCCTTGAGCGCCCGCTGCAGCTTGCTCTCGAACCGGTAGGGGTTCCACAGCATCGCGATGGTGCGGTTGGGGACCTCGCCGGCCAGCGTGCGGTAGACCCGGTTGGGCGATTCGTCGAGCCGCCGCGCCATGGCCGGGATCATCGACACGCCGTGCCCCAACGACACCAGCTCCTGAACCGTGGTCAGTTGGCTGGTCCGCTCGACGGCCACCGGCTGGATCGACCGCTGCCGGCAGAACGACACCACGTTCTCCGTCAGGCAGTGGGCCTCGTCGAGCAGGATGAACGCACACGGCTCCACATCCTCCAGCGTCACCTCGGCCTTCGTGGCCAGCGGGTGGTCGGTGGCGGTGACCAACAGCAGCGGCTCGCTGAAGAGCGGCTCGGTCTGGAGGTACTTGGCAGAGATCGGCAGCGCCAGCACCGCCAAGTCGATCTCGCCGTCCTTGCACCGCTGCACCAGCTTGTCGGTGGTGTCTTCCTGCACAACCAGCATCGCATCGGGGTAGTCGTTGTGGAAGCACCGCAGGAAGTCTGGCAGGAAATACGGCGCCACGGTCGGGATCGAGGCAATCCGCAGCTGCCCGCTCTGCCCGTCGTCGGCGATCTGGGTCTTGGCGTCGTCCAGGATTTGCAGCACCTGCTTGGCGCGGGACTCCAGCAGCCGGCCCGCGTCGGTCAGCGCAATCGAACGCGTGCGACGCTCCAGCAGCGGCTGGCCGAACTCCTCCTCGAGCCGCTGGATTGAGCGGCTTAGCGTCGGCTGCGAGACGCCCAACTCCTCGCTGGCGTGGGTGATGTTCCCCCGTTCGGCCACACGCAGAAACTGCCTGAGTTGATCCGTGTCCATCGCGTCGCCCGCTCGTGCCGCCGTAGGTGAAGTGCTGTGTAGAACTGCATTATGGCAGTGGACCGGCGGGAGCACTAGCGACATTGAGGAGCGGCGGGGGAGCGACCGTCGCCAGGCGGTGGGGAGTGACGCCTCAGAGGAGGAGTGAGGACAGAGCGACCGACAGCGACTCTCGTATACTTAGTTCGTGAGAGCCTCGAAGGGTATTCGAGACTCAACTACTCCGCCCAGAGAGTTCCAAGTGCAATATCGCAACGTTACCCCCGTGTCCAAAGAAGAGGTTTATGCAGCGATTGATCGTGACGACCCAGACGAGCTATCGCTAATCCCAATCCGCGTTTCGCTGACCGATCCTGACCTAGAGTGGTCACAGGATATCTGTCTCGGCTTGGCTAGACATCATCATCCGCAGGTGCGTGGAAATGCTGTTCTCAGTCTTGGTCACCTTGCCAGACGGTTCGGGAAGCTTGACGAGACACGCGTACTTCCTGTCATCGAATCCGCGCTTGCTGAATCAGACAGAATCGTGACTGGACAAGCCATTGCAGCGGCTGACGACGTTTCGCACTTTCTCGGTTGGAACGTTACTGGTTTCGATACATAGACTTGAGACGCCTAAGCCGAATCAGTGTAGCCGCTTGTTCGGGCCGACCTCTGTCACACGGTGGTCCTCCACCGTGGACGCCGCGTTCTGCAGTCGCGGCGTAGTTCGTACAGCCGGGCCAAGCCGTTTAGTAGGCAGTACTCCTTAACCGTCCTTCGACCGGCGGACCCTGCAGGCGGAGCAGCGCGTTCGGCGACGAAGTGCTTTGTGCCGCCGATCGGGTGGTGATAGACTGGATGCGGAAGGCCGCCGGTCGGCTGCTTTTCGCTCAACCTCTTCATCACTTGAAAGTGAACCGTCTATGGCGATCCTTCAAACCCGCCGCACCGCGGCCGCGGTGCTGGTGGCGCTCTTGCTGCTGTCGCGAGGCCCGGCGGTGTTCGCCGCTGACGAGGCGCAACAGCTTGCGCAGCGTGTGACCGATTTCTACACCGCCGCCAAGAGTTTCTCCGTCGACGTGCAATACGGGATGGTCCAGCCGGAGGCCGAGCTCGAAGAACGCCGCGTGGTCCTCGCCCGACCCAACCGGCTGTCGGTCACCTCGCAGGGCGATTCCGGCGCGCAGTTCATCTGCGATGGCAAAAAGCTGGTCGCCACGATGCCGGTGTTCGGCCAGCAGGTTCAGGAAGAGGCCGGCGGTGACTTCGACTCGCTGCTCAGGACCGCCGCGGCCCGCGTGCTGGCGGGCGCTAGCGTGGCGGTCCGCCTGGCGGGCGCCGACCCGCTGGGCGTCGCCGGCGCCGGAATCGAGCTGTCGACGCTCGAGCCGCAGCGCGATGGGCGCGTGTTGTGCGACCGGCTTCAACTGGGCCGGGGCGACTCGCGGGTCGTTGTGTGGGTGCAGCAGGGCGACCAGCCCCTCGTGCGGAGGTTCGAGTGGAAGCTGCAGCCCGATGACGACGACTCTGCGGAGATGCCGATGCCCGTGGCGATCTTCGACAACTGGCGGTTTGACGCCGACCTTGCCGAGGACGCGTTCAAGCTGCCCGAGGCGGACGGCCTGGAGCTGGTTGAGTCGTTCGGGCCCCCCGGCGCGAAACGCCCCGACCTGACCGGCCCGATCCCCTTGAAGCCTGGGGCCACGACCGTGCGCGACTTCGCCGCCAGCAAGCTGGCGTTCAACCGCCGCACGTTGGTCGACGCCTACGCGGAGCACGGCTCGCACAACGACGCCTGGGACGAGCAAGCCACGCAGTTCCTCTCCGAGGTCGCCCGGCACTTCGGCGGCGACGAGGGCTTCAAGATGCAGGCCGAGCTGGCGGAGATGGGCCAGGCGGTGCTGGCGCTGGGCTGCGACGACCCGATGGTCCAGTACTGCGTGGGCGCGATGCTCCAGGACGCGGGCAGTGACGACGAAGCAAAGGCCCAGGCGGAGGAGCTGGTGGTGCAGAGCTACGCCGGCCTGGTTGAACGGGGCTACCCCGCGAACCGGAGGTACGCGGCGGCCAATCGCGCCCACCGCACGCTGAATCAGCAGATGGCCAATTCCGCGGACGCGGCCGAGTTCGCCGAGGCGGTCAAGCGGGAGGCCCTGCAGATGATCCTTCAAGACGACCTGTCCAACCAGCAGGGGCGGCAACTGTTGGATTCGATCCTGGAGGTCGCCAAGGGCTGCACCCTAGACGAGGAAGCCCAGTTCTACGAGGCCGCCCGTGCGCACGTGGAGCAGCAGCCGTTCATCGTCAACATGATCGGCGGCGCGCACCACTCGCGTCGGGCCTGGAAAGCCCGCGGCACCGGCTGGGCGTCTTCGGTATCCGAGGAGGGCTGGAAGGTGTTCGCAAAGGAGATGGCCGCCGCCCGGGACTGCTACGAGGACGCCTGGATCGCGGCGCCGGACCGCCCCGAGCCGGCGACCGAGATGATCGGACTCACGATGGCGGACAACGTGTCGCCGCCCAGTGAGATGCGGTTGTGGTTCGACCGCGCGGTCGAGGCGCAGATCGACCACAACCCGGCGTACCACGCCTACTTGTACGGCTTGACGCCCCGCTGGGGAGGGAGCTTCGGCCAGATGTACCAGTTCGGGCTGCGGTGCAAGCAGACCGAACGCTACGACACCGACGTCCCGTACATGCTGTGCGAGGCGCTCTGGAAAGTCGCTCGCGACAGCCAGAACACGCTCGGCCTGGACATCCTCAAGCGGCAGGGGGTCTATGACGAGGCGGCCGAGGTCTGCGACCGCTACATCGCCGAAGACTCCAACGCCAACTGGTGGCGGTCGGTGCACCTGGCGCTCGCCTACTGCACCGAGCACTGGGAGGACGCCGAACGCCGGCTCGACGAGCTCAACGGTGAGCCCGAGTTCAACGCGTTCGCCCGTTTCCCCGTGACGGTCAGCGAGGTGGTGTCGGAGGTGCGGGTGCGGACCTCCCCGCAGGCGGCGGAGCTGATGGAAGTCCTCTCGGACGACGACCCGGACAACCGCGCCACCGCGATCCAGCGGCTTGAGGAGCTCGCCGAGCAACAAGACATCGGCCCGCACGTGCGGTTCCGCCTGCGGTCGAAGCTGCAAACGCTCAACTGGCTGCGGGCGTTCGACGAGGGGCAGGCGGTGGCCCTGCAGGCCGACCCGACGCTAGCCGGTTGGCAAACGGCGGCGGGCTTCTGGACAAGTGAAGAGGACAACCGGGCGCTGCGGGGCGTCTCTTCAACCGACGGCGTGATCGCGGTCTGCCATGCCGACTTCGGCCCGGCCTGGGAGCTGAGCGGCGAGTGGGAGTACGGCGAGAGCCCCTACAACCTCTGGGACGCCG
This sequence comes from Posidoniimonas corsicana, assembly GCF_007859765.1. Taxonomy (NCBI): domain Bacteria; kingdom Pseudomonadati; phylum Planctomycetota; class Planctomycetia; order Pirellulales; family Lacipirellulaceae; genus Posidoniimonas; species Posidoniimonas corsicana. Next base: position 69,848 of record NZ_SIHJ01000002.1, on the reverse strand, counting down.
GGGTGTTCATCTGCCAGGCGGAGAAGCCGGCCTTCAGCGTGATGCTCAACCCCTCGGAGGATTGGATCGCCGCGGGGCCCTACGGGGAGCACACCGAGCACAAGACGCCGCTGGAGTGGTCCGACAAAGTGGCGCCGTTCCGTGTGCGCCTCGACCGCGGAGTGGTGGACGTCTGGATCGGCGACCAGCACGTGGTAGAAAGTAAAGCGCTGCCGGGCTGGACGCCCGCCCGCCCGCTCCAGGTCGGGTTCGGCGGCAAGTACAACTGGGGCGGATCTGTGCTAACATTCCGCAACCTCTCGATCAAGAAGATCGACTAGCCGCTTCCCCGACACTCCACACCCGCAGGTCGCCAGCGTGCAGCCCCGCATCAGCATGATCACCCTCGGCGTGAGCGACCTGGCCCGGTCGGTGGCGTTCTACCAGCAGGGCCTCGGCTTCCCCAAGCTCGAGTCGCCGCCGGAGGTGGCGTTCTTCACGCTGGGCGGCACGTGGCTCGGCCTGTACGGCCGCGAGGCGCTGGCCGAGGACGCCACGGTCTCGGCCGAGGGGAGCGGCTTCAAGGGCTTCGCCCTGGCGCACAACGTGAAGTCGGAGCAAGAGGTCCACGCCGTAGTCGACCAGGCGGTCGCCGCCGGCGCGACGCTCGTCAAGGAACCCCAGAAGGTGTTCTGGGGCGGCTACAGCGGCTACTTCGCCGACCCCGACGGCCACCTGTGGGAGGTGGCGCACAACCCGCTGATGTGGGTTGGGCCGGAGGACGCGGAGTAGCCCGGGCCCGCACCGTGAGTGTAGGCCGGAACAAGCAACAGCGCAGTTCCGGCAGTGGTGATTGAGAACGCTTGAAGCTGTTTCCGCTCGTCCCGCTCTGCGTAAGTACAACGCGTGGCGTTGGCAGTGCTCGGCGCTGGAGTGAAAGGCGTTTCCGCCGCCATCGTGCCGAGTCGACGCGGACATAACGTCCGCAGGTGTGAGCGGCAGCCTGCCGGAAAAGAAGCGAGCCGCGTCGGGCTTGGCCCAACGCGGCTCGCGGTCGATGCGGTAGTGTTCGCTGCCTGTTAGCGGCGACGGCGGGTGAGCGGGGCCAGGCCTAGCAGGGCCAGCATGGCGGCGCTCGGCTCCGGGACGTAGCCGGAGATGTTGAAGTTCACGTCGTCGAGGAAGATCGTCTGGTCTTGCACGCCGCCGAAGCTCTGGATGGCGTAGACGAGCCGAGCGGTGTCGGCGCCGGCAGGGATCGTGTCCGAGACGATGAACTCCTCGTAGTCGCTCCCGGCGGGCGAGGTCGTGAGGTTCGGCGTGCGCGAGATCTCGACGTCGTTCACCGAGTCACGCCACTCGATCCGGGCCTCGGTGCCGCCGGTGTTGCCCTGCAGCTTGTGCCAGCCGCTGAACCACGCCTGGGTGCCCGCCAGGCTCGACGGGAAGGACGCGTCCTGGAACAGGCCGGCGAAGCTGTTCTCGACGCTGCCGATCGCGATCTCCACGGCGCCCGATCCGGTGCGCGGCATGGTGGTGTCGTGCAGCACGGTGTCGCCGCCGGTGGCCTGGTCGCCGTCGAGGGAGAACGTCTCGTACGATCCGACGAACGGGGGCCCGTCCGCGGTCAGCGACGCCGGGTCTTCGAAGCTCGGGTCGCCGAGCAGGTTGGGGTTGTCGAGGTGAGCCGCCTGAGCGGTGATGGCGGCGCCCGCCGCCAGCAGCACGGCGACAGAACGAGTCACAAGGTGTCTCATCACTAGGCTTCCTCTGAACGTAGAAAAGGGACTGGAGAGATTCGTCGAAGAGCAAGCCGCCTGGTTGAAAGTTAGGCGGCTCAAGTAACACGTTAGCCGTAGCGAAACGTGTTGGTCAAAGGGTTTCTTGGCAAGTAACGCTTTCTCGCCAAGTAACAGTTTCCGGCGACCGAAAACCGACCAAACGGAAGCGCCCTTAATGCCGAGACGCGCAAAACCGCTAGGCCTGCGCGCGCCTGCCGCCGAGGATCCCGCTCAGGTGATCGAACGGCTCCATGATCTGCATCCCGCGGCTGCTGATCTCGAACCGACGCACGGACTTCTCGTGGCCCGAGCCGCGCATCTTCAGAACCGTGATGCCGCGGGCTACGCCGTCGGGCTCCTCGACGTAGCGGAGCAAGATGATCGCGTCGGTCAGGGTCGAGATGTTCTGCTCGGTGACGGTCGACACGCCGGAGAGCTCGTCGGTGGTCGACGTGTACAGGCCGGCGACCTGCCGCTGCTTGATCGACGAGGTCAGGCCGAGCACGAAGTCGCGGTAGTACCCCTCGTCAGCGACCCGCTTCATCGCCGTGATGCTGTCCACCACCAGCCGCTGCGGCCGGAACTCGTCCAGCATCTGCTTGATGGTGATCTGGTGGATCTCCAGGCTGACCGACTCGGGCAGCTGGCAGTGGATCTGCAGCAGCCCATCGTCCTCCATCTTCTCGAGGTCGATGCCCCAGCTCTTGGCGTTGCGGACCAGCTGCGGGCGGCTCTCCTCGAACCCCAGGAACAACGCCCGCTCGCCGCTCTCCGCGGCGCCCTTGAGGAACTGCATAGCGGTGAGCGTCTTGCCGGTGCCGGTCGCGCCCGAGACGATGGTCACCGAGTCCTGGAAGAAGCCGCCGGAGCACATCTCGTCGAGCTGCTTCGACCCGGAGCTGACGCGGCGGTCGGTCGATGGCTGCGTGAGCGCGAGCGAGCCGACCGGGATCGCGTGGATCCCCTCGCCGGTGATCGAGAACGCGTGCTCGCCGGTCTTGTGCCGGCCGCCGCGGAGCTTGAGCACCTCTAGCGTGCGGCGGCGGCGGGCGACCGACGGGTGATTCCGCAGCATGACGACCGCGTCCGCCACGTACTCCTCGACCTCAAACCGCGTGGTGTCCTCCTCGCTGTTGAGCAGCTCGGTGGTCAGCACCGCGGTCACGCCCAGCTCCTTGAGCCCGGCGGTCATCCGGGCGAGCTCACGGCGCACGACGCCCGCGTCGGGGAACCGGGTGAAGATAGCGGCGAGCGAGTCGAGCGCCACGCGTTTCGCCCCGGTGCTCTCGACCGCGTGCTTGATCCGGGTGCGCAGCCCCTCCAGGTTGAAGTCGCCGGCGACGAGGTGCTCTTCTTCGTCGGGCCGGAGGCCGGCGTCAACAAACCTCCAGACGCCTTGCTCTTCCCACTCGGGGATTGGCCAGTCGAACCCGGCCATGTTCTCGCGGATGTCTTGGGGCGTCTCCTCGAACGCGACGAACACGCCCGGCTCTTTGTGCTCGGCGATCCCGCAGGCCAGGAACTGCACGGAGAAGACCGTCTTGCCGCTGGCCGAGGTGCCGCAGATGAGCGTCGCGCGGCCCTTCGGCAGGCCCCCAAACGCCAGCGCGTCGACGCCGGGGATGCCGGTCGGCAGCCGCGGGACGTTGTGCTCGGAGTCGGCGATCGGGCCGGCAGGGTCGTTGGGCGGGCTGCTCATGCGGTAGGTGTTGTCGGGTGCGTGTTGGAAAGAGTTGGGGATGGGCGTCGCTTCAGCCCGACTGCAGGTCGAGCCCGAACAGCACCCGGTCGCGGTCGGAGAGGTCGCCGATGACGCGCCGGATCGGCGGCGGCAGCTCCTTGATCAGCGTCGGCACGGCCAGGATCCGCTCGTTCTCGGCGAGCTGAGGGTGTTCTCGGATGTCGATGACCTGGAAGTCGTAGCACCCGGTCAACTCGTCGTCGCAGAACGACCTCAGGGTCTCGATGGCCCGCTGAATCGCGGGCGTGATGTCGGTGACGTAGAGCTTGAGAACGTAGCTGGACTGTTCCATGGATTCGCTGGTTGTTCTTCGACCAGTGGCGCCGGCGTCCGGGCGAGACGCCTAGTGAAGAGTCACGGCAAGATCTAACCAATCCTAGCGATCGGGTTTGCAATCACAATCGCTAAACGCGCGAATTGGCGACAGCCGCGCAGCTAGACGCGTCGGGCGTCCCTCGCTGATCGCCGAACGACCAGTTCGCCGGATGCTCCGGCTGCGGCGACCCTGACCTTTGCGGCGGCGCTGAGGCCCAACGTCAGACGTTTGCAGAAACGTCCGCCCCGGCGCCGATGGCAGCCGTTATGGGAGAGAGCCCCCACACCACCGACGCCCCGCGCCTGCACCGGCCCGAGGACTGCCAGCCGGAGACGAAGCCGGCCAAGGTCCGGGCCACGCTCTACCTCCCCGCCGACCTGCTGGACGAGGCCCGCGACGCGGTGGTCTCGCTGGCGGGTTTCCCCGCACGGATGACGCTTACCAAACTGGCCGAGCGCGCCTTCCGCCGCGAGATCGAGCAACTCAAGAACGACCACAACGCCGGCAAGGACTTCCCGCGACGCACGGAGGAACTCAAGGGCGGCCGTCCTATCGCAGCATGATGCGAGTCGCCCCCGCGCCGAGCGATGCGCCGCGCATCCGACGGCAGGGGTGATCCACGAGAGCAACCTATGTCAGGCCTTCCCGTCCCGCAGCCGTCGGCTGCGGACTACGCCGCGCAACACACGGAGGCGCCGACCGTGCGCGCCCCCAAGCCCGCCGCGCACGCGCCCGTCGACGACAGCCGCGAGGAACTCCGCCGCCTCGCCGCCCGCACCCGGCTGCTGAACTTCATCCTCGAGAACCACCGCCAGCGGCAGCTCGACGCCGTGCGGGGGCTACGCAGCAGCGGGGCCGAATGATCCGAACCGCCGTGTCCCGACCGCCCGCCACGACCGCCCGACTCCGCACCGCCGCCGCGCTGGTGCTGATGTGCTGCGCGCCGGCCGCGTGGGCGGCGCCGCACCCGGCGGTGGCGCGGATCATCGTACAGGAGAACGGCGCCACCGCGTTCGGCAGCGGGTCGCTGATCGACAGCCGCGACCAGCACGGGCTGGTGATCACCAACTGGCACGTCGTGCGGGACGCGGTCGGCAAGATCGAGGTGGTGTTCCCCGACGGGTTCCGCAGCGAGGCCCGCGCCGTCAAGCTCGATGAGGACTGGGACCTCGCCGCGCTGGTCATCTGGCGCCCGCCGGCCCAGCCGGTCGCGATTGCCGCGCACCCGCCCCGCCCGGGCGACCAGCTCACGATCTGCGGCTACGGCCAGGGCGAGTACCGTGCGGCGACCGGCCGGTGCACCGAGTTCTACGCGCCGGAGGTCGGCATGCCACGCGAGCTGGTGGAGCTGAGCGTCGAGGCGCGGCAGGGCGATTCCGGCGGGCCGATCTTCAACGAGCGGGGCGAGCTGGCCGGTGTGCTTTTCGGCGCCGCCAACGGAACCACGCTAGGCAGCTTCGCGCCCCGGGTCGAGACGTTCCTCGCCTCCGTGGCGCCCGACATCGGCCGGCGCCCGCGGGCCGGTCACGGTCCGGCCGGCATCCCCTCCACGCCCGCCTTGATTGCGCACGCCCCGCCCCGTCCCGGCGAAGGCCGCCTGCCGGCCAAGGCCGCGAGCGCTCAGCTTGCCGACGACGCACAACAGCAAGAGTCCGGCGGCTGGCAGAAGCTGAACGGACCCCGCGACCTCGACAGCGACGCTGCTTTGGTCGCCGACGCCACGAAGCGCGATGCAGCGGCGTCCACCGATGACGAGCCCGGCATGCCGTGGCCCGAGCGGCCGATCGCCAAGGACCTGTTCGCCGCCAGTGCGGGCGGCGAAGCCGGCGACAACTTCCGCGAGTGGAAGTCCGCTTCGGACGAAGAGTCGGCGCCCGCCGTCGCATCAATCGCCGCCGCCAGCTCCGCCGACGCCGGCCTGGCGACGCCCGCCTGGTTTGACGCCGCGCGGAACGTGCTGGCGGTGATGGGCGCCACGTTCCTGTTCCTGCAGCTCGTGCGGATCGTTAGCTAGCCGCCCGCGAATCTAGTCCTGCAGCTTGGCGCGCAGGTCGGGGATGATCTGCTGCGGGACGAAGCGGGCGAGTTCCTCGTCGCTCGCCAGGGGCGTGATCTGCTTGATCAGCGAGCTGCTGACGTGCGAGAACTCGTCGTCCGCCATCAGGAAGACGGTCTCGATGTCGGGGTCGAGCTTGCGGTTGGCGAGCGTCATGGTGAACTCGACCTCCATGTCGCTCAGCGAACGCACGCCGCGGACGATCGTGCGGGCGCCGCAGTCCCGCACGAAGCGGACCGCCAGGCCAGAGAAGCTCTTCACCGTGACGTTCGGCAGGCCGTCGCACACGCGGCGGATGAGCTCGACCCGCTCGTCGGCGTCGAACAACGCCGTCTTGTCCGGGTTGACCCCGATGCCGACGATAAACTCGTCGAACAGCCGGCTGCTCCGCTGGATGACGTTCAGGTGCCCGAGCGTGATCGGGTCGAAGGAACCGGTGTAGACGGCAGTGCTGGCCATGGTCGTTGTAGAGCGGGAGGTGAAGAGAGTCTTCGTGATCTGACTGGCGTAGCGGGCCCGATGAGGTTCGTGGTCGCAAGCAGCCCGCGTGTTTCGTAGCCGCCGGCTCTGCCGGGGGATTGTGTACCGGTTGAGTTTCTTCGCAGGGTCAGGTTGACGGCTGGGCGATCGCGTCGATCAGCCGGTCGATGTCGCTCTGGTTGTTGTAGGCGTGGATCGCGATCCGCAGTCGGCCGCCGCGGCAGCTCAGCACCACGCGCTCCTCCAGGCAGCGGCGGCGGGCCTCCATCGGGTCACGGCCCGGCAGCTCGAACGCGACGATGCCGGTTCGTGGGTCGTGCCCGTTGGGCGCCGCCGCGCGGTGCGACACCACGGTCGCCCCGATAGCCTGTAGCCGTTCGCACGCGTAGTCGGACGTGGCGAGGATCGATTGCCGGAACTCCTCGGTCGGGCGGTCGGTCAGCAGTTTCAGGCTGGCGCCCAGCCCGATCATGCCGACCATGTTGGCCGACCCGCCCTCGAACCGCGCCGCCTCGGCGCGGAGCTTCAGCTCAATGTGGTTGAAGTCGTGCCGACCGGTCACGCTGTTCCAGCCGACGCCGAACGGGCGCAACAGGTCCAGGCGGTCCTGCCGGAAGTACGCCACGCCGGCGCCCTCGGGTCCCAGCATCCACTTGTGCCCGTCGGCGGCCAGGAAGTCGATCGGCGTGCGGCTCACGTCCAGCGGCGCAACGCCCATCCCTTGGATCGCGTCGACAAAGAACAACGCGCCCGCCGCGTGGGCGATCTCGGCGATGTCGTCGATCGGCTGCCGGTAGCCGGTCTTGTAGCCGACCCAGCTGACTGAGACCACGCGGGTGCGGTCGTCAACAGCATTGCGCAGCGCGTCCAGGTCGACGCGGCCGTTGTCGGTCTCGACCGTGCGCACCTCGACGCCGCGGTCCTGCTGGTGCATCCACGGGTAGAGGTTCGACGGGAACTCGTCGGCCAGCGTCACGACGTTGTCGCCCTGCCGCCAGTCCAGCCCCTCGGCGACCAGCGAGATGCCGTGCGTGGTGCTGGGGACCAGCGCCACTTCCTCCGGCTTGGCGGAGATCAGCTTGGCCGCAGCCGCGCGGGTCGCTTCGAGCTGCTTCGCCCAGTCGGGCCACACGACATCGCCCTGCTGGGTGGCCTGCGTGAGCCAGCGTCCGATCGCCTCGGCCGCGGGGCGGGGCAGGGGGGCCACCGCGGCGTGGTCCAGGTACGCGTACCGTTCGGTGACCGGCATCAGCTGGCGGAACGCGTCGCGGAGGGCAGCAATCGAGTCGTGGGACATGCAGAGCCGTTGTATCCGTTGCAGCCCGACCGGTGGTTCGACAGGCCGGGCCGCCGTGCCATAATCAGGAGAGGGGGCTTCGGTAGTCGATTCTACCGGTTCCGGCCGCCCCCGCCCACGGTCGCCCCGCCCGCCGCTTGTCCCTCAGCCGCCGCTGGTCCGCCATGAAGTCTTTCCTCTCCCTGCTGTTGTGCGTGTGCGTTCTCCACGGCGCGTCGGCCCCGGTCGCCGGCCAGTCGCGGCAGTCGATCGAGCGGCAACGCAACCAGATGGTCGACGAGGAGATCGTTGCCGCCGGCGTGGAGGACCCACGGGTGATCGCCGCCATGCGCGAGACGCCCCGCCACGAGTTCGTGCCGCTCGCCCGCCGCAAGCATGCTCATCTGGACATGGCGTTGCCGATCGGTTCGCAGCAGACCATCTCCCCGCCGTTCGTCGTGGCATACATGACCGAGCAGCTCGACGTGCAGCCGGACAGCAAGGTGCTGGAGATCGGCACCGGGTCGGGCTACCAGGCGGCCGTGCTGGGCGCTCTGGCGAGCGAGGTGTACTCGATCGAGATCGTCGGCGAGCTGGGCCGCAAGGCGGCCAAGACGCTCAAGCGGCTCAAGTACCGCAACGTGCACACCCGCATCGGCGACGGCTACCTCGGCTGGCCCGAAGCGGCGCCGTTCGACCGGATCATCGTCACCTGCTCGCCCGAGAACGTGCCCGAGCCGCTGGTCGAGCAGCTCCGCGAGGGGGGCAAGATGGTGATCCCGGTCGGCGCGCGGTACCACCAGAACCTGTACCTGTTCACCAAGGTCGACGGGCGGCTGGAGCGTCAGCCGCTGCGGGGCACCTTCTTCGTGCCGATGACCGGCGCCGCCGAGGAGCTGCGGCGCGTGCAGCCCGACCCGACCAACCCCACGCTGCGCAACGGCGGGTTCGAGGAGCTGCTGGGCGGCAAGGAGGAAGACACGCCCGACGCCTGGTACTACCTCCGCCAGGCCGAGGTGGTCCGCGACAACACCGAGGCCCAGGAGGGCGAGCGGTACATCCGGTTCCGCAACGAGGACCCCGGACGCGGCTGCCGGGCGCTGCAGAGCATGCCGGTCGACGGCCGCAAGGTCCGCAAGCTGGATGTGTCGTTCTGGGCCAAGGGGGACCGGATCCGCTACGGCGAGAACCACCAGCAGTGGCCTTACTTCGTCATTACCTTCTACGACGACCGCCGCGCCGCTATCGCCGACGAGGTCATCGGCCCGCTGCACGGCACGTTTTCTTGGACCGAGTACCGCCAGCAGCTAAGCGTGCCGCTGGCCGCCCGCGACGCGATCGTGCGGATTGGCCTGCTGGGGGCGATCGGCGAGCTTTCGCTCGACGGCATCACGATTCAAGGGCGCTGACGGTTGGAACCCCGCGGCGGCCACGCCGCGATGGGCGCGGAGGTTGGCCGCGCTCCTCGACGCACTCTAGCCGGCTAGCGATTGGCGATGGCGCGTTGGCTTTTCGCCAACCGGAGTGTTGCATAAACGCCCTATGTGGTCCTTTTTACCCATGCGCCAAAATCGAGGAAATCGGCCCATATTGCTTGCAATGCCATGCTCCGTTGCTATCTTTATAACCGGACGGAGGTCCGCAGATTGCCTATCTTGTTGAGTCACCTAGGTGAGTTTTTGGAGCGAAATGGAAATGCTTAGTCGCAACATTTTTGAAACGCCTCGTTCGTTGTGGGCGACGCTTGCCGTCGGCGCTGTGATGGTGATGCCTGCCGACGCCGGGGCGTTTTGGGCGAGCCACGGAAGCTCGGGCAGCAGCGGCTCTTACGGCAGCAGCGGTTCGTACGGCAGCAGCGGCTCCTACGCGAGCAGCGGCTCGTACGCCAGCAGCGGGTCCTACGGCTCGCACGGCCCCGGCCCGCTGCGTCGCCTCGCGGCCCGGATCCACGCTCGCCACCACGCCAGCAGCGGTTCCTATAGCAGCCACGGCAGCTCCAGCTCGTCGGGCAGCTACAGCAGCTACAGCACCTACCACGGCAGCTCCAGCTCGTCGGGCTCCTCGGGCAGCTACAGCACCCAGGGCAGCTACAGCAGCTATGGCAGCTACAGCACCTACGGCTCGACCAGCCGTGCTCAGCGCGTCTACGCCGCGAAGCCCGTCACCAGCGAGAGCGGCAAGGGCACGCTGCGGGTGAGCGTCCCGGCCGACGCCGTGGTGTGGGTCAACGGCGCCAAGACGACCAGCACCGGCACCGACCGGCACTACGTGTCGAACGGCCTGGCCTCGGGTCAGAGCTACACCTACCGCGTAAAGGTCGAGTTCGAGCGTGACGGCAAGACCGTCACCGAGAACCGCACCACCACGCTGACCGCCGGCGGCGACGTCCGCCTCAGCTTCTCCGCCCCCCAGGCGCCCGCCCCGGCCGTGGTCGAGGAGAAGCAGGAGACCACCACCAAGCTGACCCTGACCGTCCCGACCGACGCCAAGGTGACGCTGGCCGGCACCGACACCCGCCAGACCGGCGAGGTCCGCGAGTTCGCCACCACCCGCCTGCCCGCTGGGCAGACCTGGGAGGACTATGTTGTCCGGGTCGAGTTCGACCAGGACGGCAAGCACAAGGTGGTCGAGCGGAGCATCACGCTCCGCGGAGGCGAGGACCAGCAGCTTGATTTCAACGCCGTTGTCCCGACGCTAGCATCCAACTGACGCTAGCGGACCCGCGTGACAAGCGGCCAAAGAGTCACGACCCCGCACCGGCATTGACCGGTGCGGGGTTTTTTCATTTGCTACGCAGGCAACACCAACGCCTCCTCCCGCCAGCGACGCCCCGTGGCCAAGAACAAGCCGACCGACCAGGCCGAGCCCAAGCCGAAGCGGGCCCCCAAGCCGAAGCCCGCGCCCGGGCCGTGGCCATTCCCGTACTGGCTGCGGTTGTGCCTGTCGGTGTGGCTGGCGTGGCACATGTTCGTGGTGTTCATGGCGCCGCTGTCGCTGCAGCCCAAGACCTCGCTGCTCACCGAGACCATCGCGCAGTCGAAGCTGATCCGCTGGTACTCCGACCCGCTGTACCTCAACGGCGGCTACTCGTTCTTCAGCCCCGACCCTCCGCCCGGAGGGCGGGTCTACCGCTACACCGTTTACGGCGAGGGGAACCAGCCGATCGCCGAGGGCGAGTTCCCCAACCGGGCGAATCCAAACCACGCCACGCAGTGGCCGCGGCTGTGGTACCACCGGCACATGATGCTGGTCGACCAGTCGACCTTCGCGCCGCTCGCGCCCACCGAAGAGGAGACCCGCCGGCTCTTCATGCGGAGCTACGCGCGGCACCTGCTGCGTAAGCACGGCGGCCAATCGATCAAGCTGGAGAGCGTCACGCACGACCTCTTGATGCCCGACGGCGTGCTGTCCGGCCAGGACCCGACCGACCCGGAGCTGTACCGCTCGGAGCTGACCGTGGTGGAGCGGGCCGACCAGCTCGACCAGCCGCTGCTGCCGGAAGACATGTTCCAGCCGCCGGCCGAACTCCTCCCGCAGGGGGGCCCGGCGCAATGAACCTGATCAACCGAACCTCCCAGTACGTGCGCGACCTGTGGCGCGAGTGGAACGACTTCTGGTTCACGCCAACCGACCCGGCGCTGGTCTCGCTGCTGCGGGTTCTTGTGGGCGCAATGCTGTTCTACACGCACCTGGTGTGGTCCAACGGCCTGTACGACTTCTTCCACCCCACGCTGGGCTGGACGGGCGAGCTGCTGCCCGCCACGCAGCGGTTCCGCATGGGGTTCAGCTTCTTCGACTACATTGGCTCGGACGCACTGCGGTGGGCGGTGCACATCGCCTGCCTCATCGTGTTCTTCTGCCTGACGATTGGCCTGTTCAGCCGCACAATGGCGGTGCTGGCCTGGGTGGCTGCGCTGAGCTACGCCAACCGGGTCACCCCGGGCGGGTTCTACGGCCTGGAGAAGGCCAACTGCATGATGATCGCCTACGTGATGCTCAGCCCGTGCGGCGCGCGGTACTCGGTGGACCGGCTGTGGAAGCTGCACCGGGGCGCGATCGCCGAGGCCGCGCCCAGCGTGATGGCCAACGTGTCGACGCGCCTTATCCAGCTGCACCTGTGCGTGATCTACCTGTTCGGCGGCCTCGGCAAGGCCCAGGGCGACCGGTGGTGGGACGGCACCGCAGTGTGGTTCTCGGTGGCGAACTACGAGTACCGCTCGCTCGACATGACCTGGCTGTCGCAGAAGATCCCGCTCGGGCCGTGGTCGTTCGACCTGCTCTACCTGGTTGACCTGCTGACCACCGGCACGGTGTTCCTCGAGATCTTCTACTGCTGCCTGGTCTGGAACCGCTGGGCCCGCCCGTGGGTGGTGGGGTCGATGATCGCGATGCACCTGCTCATCGGCGCGGCGATGGGGATGTGGACCTTCGCGCTGATCATGATCTTCGCCAACCTGGCCTTCTTCCGCCCCGAAAGCATCCGCTGGGCGTGCGACCCGCTGGCCCGGCGGATCAAGCTGGCCCTGGTGGGCGACAAGTCGCCCGCCGCCCAGCCCACGGCCTAGCGTCCCCGGCCAGGGGCCCACGCCGGGCCGCCGCTTGCGACAGCGGGCCGTCAGACTGCGTGCCGAGCGCCCCAATCAGGCCCTGCCGGCCGCTCGCGGCCGTGGGCGCCCGCAGCTATAATGCGGGGCTGCGAGGGGCCGCTTCGCGCGAACCGTGTGGTCCGCCCATGGGTCCGTCGTCCACCTATCCGTCCGTTCCGTACTGGAGCCCGATCCCCGTGTTCGAGACCATCGCCATCGTTGGCGCCACCGGCGCCGTGGGCACCCTGATCCGCCAGATGCTTGCTGAACGGGACTTCCCGTACCAGCGCATCAAGTTCCTGGCCTCGGCCCGGAGCGCCGGCACGACGGTCGAGTTCAAGGGCGAGAAGCACCCGGTCGAGGAGCTGCTGCCGGACGCGTTCAACGACATCGACCTGGCGATCGGCAGCACCCCGGACGAGGTCGCGGCCGAGTTCTGCCCGTGGGCCGTTGAACGCAACTGCGTGGTGGTCGACGAGTCGGGCTACTGGCGGATGGACCCGAAGGTGCCGCTGGTGGTCCCCGAGATCAACCCCGAGGCCGCGCTCGCGCACCAGGGGATCATCTCCAGCCCCAACTGCAGCACCACGCAGATGGTGCTCGCCATGAAGCCGCTGCACGACGCCGGCAAGATCCGCCGCGTGATCGTCAGCACCTACCAGGCGACCAGCGGCGCGGGCGTGGCCGGTCAGCGCGACCTGGAACGCGGCTCCCGCGCGTTCCTCGACGCCGAGGACTACGAGTACGAGACCTTCGCCCACCCGATCGCGTTCAACCTGATCCCGCAGATCGGATCGCACAAGCACGAGGGCTACACCTCCGAAGAGATGAAGATGGTCTACGAGACCCAGAAGATCTTCGGCGACGACTCGATCAAGGTCTGCCCGACCTGCGTCCGCGTGCCGGTGAGCAACTGCCACAGCGAGAGCATCCTGGTCGAGACCGAGAAGAAGATCACGGTCGACCAGGCCCGCGAGCTGTTCGCCGCCACGCCGGGCATCAAGGTGGTCGACGACCTGCCCAGCGGCAGCTACCCGATGCCCAAGGACTGCGCCGGCGACGACGCCACGTTCATCGGCCGCATCCGCGAGGACCTGTCCTGCGACAACGGCCTGGCGTTCTGGTGCGTCAGCGACAACCTCCGCAAGGGCGCCGCGACCAACGCCGTGCAGATCGCGGAGCTGATGGTGAAGAACGCCGCGGCCGTGTAGCCGAAGTCCGGATGCCGCGCGTCAAACTCACCATCGCCTACGACGGCGCCGCCTACGCGGGCTGGCAGGTCCAGCCCGCGCGGCGGACCGTGCAGGGCGAGGTCGAGCGCGCCTGGCGAGAGATCACCGGCGAGGAGGTCCGCCTGACGGCCAGCGGCCGCACCGACGCCGGCGTGCACGCGCTGGGTCAGGTGGCCGGCGTAGAGACCAGCTCCCCGCTGCCTCCGGAGCGGCTGCTCCGCGGGCTCAACGCGAAGCTGCCCGACGACATTGTGATCGTTGGCGCCGAGCCGGCGCCCGCCAACTTCCACGCCACGCACGACGCGGTCCGCAAGACCTACCGCTACCAGATCCACAACAGCCGCATCCGCCCGCTGATGGACCGCGGCTATGTGTGGCACTACCCGCCGGCGGTGCTCGACGCGGCCGCGATGCAGGCGGGCGGCGACCGCCTGGTGGGCCGGCACGACTTCGTCAGCTTTGAGACCGCCGGCTCCGACCGCGCCACCACGGTGCGCACCATCACCCGACTGGACGTCACGCAGCGGGGCGAGCGGATCGACATCACCGTCACCGGCGACGGCTTCCTCTACAACATGGTCCGCGCGATCGCCGGCACGCTGGTCGAGGTCGGCCGCGGCGCCAAGCCGCCCGAGTGGGTCGCCGAAGTGATCGCCGCACGCAGCCGCAAGGCGGCCGGCCCTAACGCGCCGCCGCAGGGCCTGGTGCTGGTGAGCGTGGAGTACTGATCCGCTGAGGGCGGCTGCTGTTGGTTGTGATCGGCCGACCCGGTTTGGTAGATTGGGTCCGCTGCTAACCCAACCGCCAACCGGATTGAGCCGCCGCCATGTTCCGCTTCCTGTTGGGCGTTGTCGCCGGGTTGGCCCTCGCGTTTGTGGGCGTGATCGCCGTTGAGATGTTCAGCGCGGTGGTGCACCCGTTCCCGGAGGACTTCCCGTCGGCTGATGAGGGGGAGGCATTCCAGCAGGCGATCTGCCGCCACGTCGAGAACTACCCCTCGTGGGTGCTGGCCGTGGCGGCCGGCATGTGGCTGGAGATCATCTACCTCGGCGCGCTGGCCGGCACTTCGATCAGCGGCCGGGCGGCCGGAGTAACGGTGGCCGGGTTGCTGCTGCTCGCGCTGGCGTTCAACCTGTGGATGCTGCCCTACCCGGTGTGGTTCGAGCTCGCGATGCTGCTGGGGCTGCCGATCATGACGTGGCTGGCGGTCCGCAGCCCCCGCAGGGTAGCGCAACCGCCGACCGACGCCCCACCGAAATCGACCTCGACCGCGGCCGGTTGAAGCCGCGTTCCCGACACCCGCCTTCCGAGCGCGTTTGCTATGCATCAACGCTGTCGACGCTTCTCTGCCTGCGCCATCACTACGATGGTAATCGGTAGCCTTCTGCCGGCGGGGCACGCGGCGGCCGAGGGCACGCCGTTGACGCTCAATCTCAACTCCGCCAACCAGCTGGAGGTCCGCCGGGTCGACGCCGAGACCTACGAGTTCACCACACGGGGCGAGGACCCGTACATCTACCTCCGGCCGTTCGACCCTAGCGCGGCTCCGCCGGACCAGACGGTGCTGGCGTTCGAGTACTTCTCGCCAGCGGGCGTTGACGGGCTCAGTGTGTTCTACGGCCAGGCGCCGAACGCCCACCGTGAGGTGGCCGCCGGCAGCCTGCCGCTGGCCGAGGGGTGGCTGCCCCACAGTCTGGACCTGGCGTCGCTGTCGGCGGGCGAGTGGGGACGCGACCAGAACCAGCTCCGACTGGACTTCGGCCGCCGGCCGGGCGTCACGCTGCAGGTTCGCGGGCTCCACCTCCGCGCGCCGAACGCGGAGGAGCTCCGGTCACAAGAAGAACGGGAGGCCGAGCGGCGCCGAAAGCTGGACCGCGAGCACGTCATCAACGCGTTTTACGCCTTCGATGGGATCAATAACCTGCTCTCGTTCGGTCGGAGAGATCGGATTGAGCGGGTCGCGGTCGACGAAGAGCAGGTCGTCGTTGAAGGTGTTCGATCGGTATTGCACGATGATGACGTGCTGCTAGAGCTTGGTCCTCACATCTCCCTAGCGGACCATATGCGGTTGACGCACGGCAGCGCGGTGCTGGAGCAGCACGCGGGCGTTCGCGCGCACGCGCTGCCGGCGAAGGAGGGCCGGTTTGACGTGCGGTTGCCACGGGTCGACAAAACCAACGACCGCACCACCGCCCGCTGGGTGATCGCCCGGCCGCTTGAGGGCGGCGGTTGGCGGCTCTGCTCACACTGGAAGTACGCAACCGACCTGTCGGCGGCCGCCGCGCACGACCTGCCTAAGCAGACCCCCCGCGGGATCAAGGGCATGGGCGGCGTCAGTCCGCACCTGCCGCTCGAGGAGCTGCTCGAGTTGGGCGTCTGCAACGTGACGCTTAACATCACGCTGAGCGGGTTGCTCGACACCGAGCCGCACCCCGGCTGGACGAGCTTCGAACACGGCGGGATCACGTGGCACGTCAACGAGCCGGCGCTCGAGCGGTACGACAAGGTCACGCGCTTCGCGGCGGGCAACAGTATTGTGGTCAGTGGGATCCTGCTGGTCGAGTTTGCTGACAGCGGGTTCGCCCGGTTGCTCATCCACCCGGAGGCGGACCGCGCGGGCCACTTCGCGATGCCCAATCTGACGACCGCCGAGGGCGCCGCCGCGTACGAGGCCGCCATCGCCTGCCTGGCTCAACGCTACGCGGCGCCCGGCGCGCCGCACGGCCGCATCGCCAACTGGATCGTCCACAACGAGGTGGGCTACAGCTGGCAGTGGACCAACATGGGCCGCCAGCCGCCGATGCTGTACATGGACCACTACCTCCGCTCCATGCGGCTTGTGCACGACGTCACCCGTCGGCACGACCCGCACTCACGCGTGTTCATCTCGCTAACGCACCACTGGGACACGCCGCCCGACCCGAGCTGGAAGAGCTACTCGAACCTCGCGCTGCTCAACCGCCTTGCCGAGTCGAGCCGCGTCGAGGGCGACTTCGCGTGGGGCGTGGCGTACCACCCGTACCCGCAGGACCTCCGCAACCCGGCCGCATGGGACGACACGCAGGTGTCGGACGGCTTCGACACGACGCTGATTACGCCAAAGAACATCGCCGTCCTTGACCGCTGGATGCAGCAAGAGTCGATGCTTGACTCCAACGGCGACGTGCGCGGCGTGCTGCTGTCGGAGCAGGGATTCAACACGCCGGACTACTCCCAGCGCAGCCAGCGGCTGCAGGCGGCCGCGTTTGTGTACATGTGGCGGCAGATGCGCGGCCTCCGCAGCATCGAAGCGTTCCACAACCACCGCTGGGTCGACGCGGCCGGCGAGGGCGGGCTGCTGCTCGGTCTGCGGGAGCTGCCCTCGGACGGCCGCCCGTTTGGCGACAAGAAGCTCGCGTGGGAAACCTACCGGGCGCTCGACACGCCCGACGAGGCGGCCGCCGCCCGGCTTGCCGACGGCGTGATCGGCTCTGAATGACTCACGCGTCGACGGCCTGCTGAACCCGCGTGACCACGCCGTCCATCCCCGCAACCCACCACTGCCGCCCGCTCGGCGACGAGGTCGGCGGCGCGAGCACAAACAGCCGCGGCGTCGCCGAGTAGCGGTGCAGCACCCGGCCGTCGGCCGCGGAGAGCAGCGTCATGAGCCCACGGTCCGACACGCAGCACAGCGTCGGGTCGCCCGAGGGGCTCCCTGGTTGGCCCGGCCCTACCGACACGCCCCGCGGGCAGCGGCCCGTTTCGACCGGCTGTTCCCACAGCACCTCGCCGCCCACCGCGCGCCGTGACACGCGGTCATCCAAGTGCGTGACGCAGAGGTCGGTCGAGTCGCCGCCGATCGGCGTCACGCCGGCCGCCTTCTCCTGAACGAGTCCCAGGAACTCACCGCTCGCCGCGGCGTACCGCCCCAGGCGGTAGCCGCGGTCCACAATCCACAGCTCATCACCAACCAGCACGGGCGAGCCGTCGGCGGCGGAGTAGTAGCGGCTCTTGGTCTGCACCTGACCGGTCGGCGCCGCGGCCGACCAAGCGACCTCGCCCGACTGGCGGTCGAGTGCGTAGATCCGGCCGTCCCACGCTCCGCCAATCAGCAGGTCGCCTTCGGCGTAGTACGTGGGCGCGGCCTCAAAGGCGAAGCTGGCCACGTCCTGCTTCCAGCCGGGTTGGCCGCTGGTTAGGTTGATGGCGTGCACCGCGCCGTTGGCGTCGCCGAGGTAGGCGTGGTCCTCAATCACCAGCGGCGGCGCGAACAGCGGCGCAGGCAGATCGGTACTGCTCACCACCTCGCCCGATCCGGCGTCGAGCCTCCACAGCACCCCGTCGGAGTCGCCGGCCAGGACATGACCGCCTGCCAACGCCAACGAGTGCAGGATCTCACGCCCTGTTTGCCGGCGCCATCTGGGTTGCAGCGAGTCGGCATCGAGCGCGGTCACCGTGCCGGCGGTGTCGCCGAACAGGAGAGTGGCGGGCGCGCCGGCGGACTCGGTCAGCAACAGCGGCGTCTTGACGCCGGCGTCGTTCTGATAAGCGGCCGCGGCGTACCGGCCGGAGCGGTCGGGCAGCGTGAACTCAACTGCCTGCTCGTTCACCACACCCTGCGGGGCGACTTTCAGGTCGGTGTCGAGCGTGACCGCCTGGCCGGGCGCGGCGATGCGGACCTTGGCGAAGTGCCGGCCCGGTGTGAGGCCGTCGGTCGGGAGCGTCGCGGTGTAGTGCGTTCCGGGCTGCTTGTTGGGCGCGGGCTTCGGCTTCTTTGCCTTGCGCAGCGGTCGGCGGCTGGCGTTGTCATCGTCCACGAACGCAACCACCCGCGGGTCGGCGTGCGTGTTCACGGCGCCGATCGCCTCGACCCAGGCGTTGAGCCGCACCACGTCCGGGTTCTTCCGCGGCGTGCGGGCCCGCAGTACGGCGCGGTAGCCGACGGGCGCCGCGTCTAGCGGCAGGCGGAGCGTCGCGACGTCGCGCGGGCCGCCCTCGGCCGTGTCGTGGAAGTGGTAGCGGTGCGTCAGCACGCCGCCGGACACGGCCACGGTCGCGTAGCCTGGGTTCTTGCGGAACGTCTCCCCTCCGTTGATACGGGGCGTGTTCTGCCAGGTCTTGACGTCCACCTGGTGCCAGTGGCCGTCGAGCATCAGCCGCAGGTTGTGCCGCCGCAGCGCATCCCACAGACGCAGCTTGTCGTACTCGCTGGCGTAACCGGAGTTGCCGCTCAGCGGGTGGTGCAGCGACAGGATGATGGGCGTGTCGACAGGCACCGACTCCAGGTCCGCCCGCAGCCACCGCAGGGTGCGCTGGTCGATCGCGGGGAGCGGGTCGAGCGAGCCGGCCGAGTTCAGGCAGACGAAGTGCACGCCGTGCCGGTCGAAGCTGTACGAGTCGCCGCCGTGCCGCTCCCGCAGGTAGCGGCTGATAGACGACCAGGTGTTGTCATGGTTGCCGGGCACGCAGTAGATCGGCAGCCCGGCGCCTTCGACCGCGCGGTCCCAGTCGGACCAGCAGTCGTCCACAATGCTGTACTCGAACACATCGCCCGTGTGGATGGCGAACTCCGGCGTCAGCGGCCCGCCGTCGGAGGGGGCGGCGTCCGCGCCCAGCGGCCGCACCGCGCGTTCGGCGAACCAATCGAGCACGGACACGCTGCGTCCACCGTTGTTGTAGGCTTGGCCGCGTGGCCGCGGGTCGAGGTGCGTGTCCGACAGGTGGACGAACGCGAAGTCGGTCACCGCGCCGGCGCCGGTAGCGGTGGCGGCCGGCGAGGCTCTGCCGCCAACAACGAGCCTCACCGCAGGGAGCGAGGTTAGGAGCTGCGTAAACCGGCGGCGGGTCAATCCGAGCATCAATGAGACTCCTGCGGGGCAATCGACAGGAGTTGATGTTAGCAGACGCCAGAGCCATTGGGGCGCGCCATGCGGAACGCCGACGAAGCGGTTGGGAGCCGCCTGTGGCGGAGCGGGGAGAGAATCGCGAGAGTGACTGGCGCAATCATGCTACGATAACGAAACCAACGCTAAGGTACGGCGGCCGGGCCAGCAGAGCGGCTGGAGTGCCTGGCCCGCATGATCAGACTGTCATTGGCTCGCGTGCGACGCAACGCTGGCAGCCCTTCATTCAGAGCCCGAATCTGATGCTAAAGAAAATTGAGATATCTACCGCGGTGACCTTGATGCTGACCGCGTTCACCGCGACGGCCGCCGCAGCGGGCAAGCCGAACTTTATCGTCATTGTGGCGGACGACCTGGGGTATGGCGACCTCTCGTGTTACGGCAGCGATTCCATCCGCACGCCGAGGCTCGACAGGATGGCGGAAGAGGGAGTCCGGTTCACCGACTTCCACTCCAACGGCACGCTGTGCAGCCCCACTCGTGCGGCGCTGATGACCGGCCAGTACCAGCAGCGGTCCGGCGTGAACGGCGTGATCAACGCCAAGTCCGGCCGGAAGCAAGGAATGTCGCTCGCCTCGACAACTCTTCCTGAAGTGCTCAAGAAGGCTGACTACAGAACCGGACTCGTTGGCAAGTGGCACCTGGGGTACGCTTTGAAGTTCAACCCTCGCAACCGCGGCTTCGACGAGTTCGTCGGGTGGACGTCCGGCAACGTTGACTACTTCAGCCACATCGACCAAGGCGGCTACGAGGACTGGTGGCGCGACAGGCAGAAGACGCCCGAGGAGGGGTACGCCACGAATCTGATCACCGATCACAGTGTGCGGTTCCTGCAGCAGAACAAGGATCACCCCTTTTTCCTTATGGTGGCCCACGGTGCGCCCCATTACCCGTACCAAACGCCCGACGGGAAGGCGTTCCGCCGCCCCGGCGACAAGAGGGCACAGGTCCCGGGGCAGTCCGAAGCGGAGAAGCAGCGGGCATACACCCAGATGGTCGAACACCTGGACCGCTCGGTCGGAACACTGATCGATACCGTCGAGCAGCTGGGGATCGACGACAACACGCTGATCGTGTTCCTGTCGGACAACGGTCCGATCCCGAACATCGGCTCCACGGGCGGCCTTCGCGGCGCCAAGAAGTCGGTGTACGAGGGCGGGCACCGCGTGCCGGGCGTTGCCCGGTGGCCGGGCAAGATCGCCCCCCACACCGTTTCTGACGAGCTGGTGGTCGGTATGGACCTGTTCCCCACCCTCGCGCGGCTGGCGGGCATCGAGGTGAGCGGCACGGACGGCGTCGATCTGGCGCCGGTGCTTTTCGAGAAGCGGCCGCTGGCGTCCCGAACGGTGTACTGGAAGTACAGTCGCCAGGCGCTACGCAAGGGAGAATGGAAGCTTGTCGACGACGAGCTGTACAACTTAGCCGACGACCCGGCCGAAACGCACGAGGTTGCCGACCAACCAGAGCGGAAACGCGAGCTGCAGAAGATCATGTCGGCCTACAATGCCGACATCGACAAGCAGGTAGAAGTAACAGCCAGGTTGCTTCCAGCCGCCAATGATGCCGCAAACTAGCCCGACCTAGCTCAGTAACTGAAGGCATCTCAGGAAGCGATAGTGGTATCGATTGCGTTGCCAGTCACTCTGAGGTGGTGTGCATACCTGCTATTCAAAAGCAGCGGCCCTGGATTGCCCCACTTCGTGTCCTCATTAGTAGGATCCCTTCCGCCATCCGAGTACCGCCCGGTGCTCGACTCCATCCGCGGGCCAGACCCGCCCCACCGTCCTCCCTATTCTGAATGCCTACCACTACTACTCAGCGTGTGTGCGTGTACTGCGGATCGAGCCCCGCCTGTGATCCGGCCTTTCTGCAGGGCGCTAGGAGGTTAGGCGAGGTTCTGGCCGACGCCGGGCTGACCGCTGTGTACGGCGGCGGAGGGATCGGCTCGATGGGCGAGCTCGCCGAAGGCGTGCTGTCGCGCGGTGGGCGGATTGTCGGCGTGATGCCGCGCTTCATGGTCGACCTGGAGTGGGCCCACACGCGGCTCGAGGAGCTCCACCTGGTGGACGACATGCGGGTCCGCAAGCACCAGATGCTGGAGGGGAGCGCGGCGGCGGTCGCGCTGCCCGGCGGGTGCGGCACGTTTGAGGAGCTGATGGAGGCTATCACTCTCAAGCGGCTGGGCATCTACCTGAGCCCGATTGTGCTGGTGAACCAACGCGGCTACTTCGACCCGCTGATCGAGATGCTCGAGCGGGCGGCGGCCGAAAACTTCATGGCGCAAAAGCACCTGCAGATGTGGAGCGTAGTCGAACGTCCCGACGACGTGCCCGCCGCAATTGCCGACGCCCCCGCGTGGAGCGAGGACGCGCGGCGGTTCGCCAACCTGCGGGATCAGGCGTAGCCCGTTAGGTTGGCCGTGAGCACCGTGAAGATATATCGGTCGGGCGCGGTTACGCGTCGCCGGTGATCTGCTCGTTCAGGCGGGACCACGCGGTCGGGGGGCGGCTGGCTCGGTTGGGGATGATCGCGAACATCAAGATCATCAGCCCGGTGAGGATTGCGTTCTGCGCGATCGGCGTGCCCTCGCCGGAGGAGGTTAAGTAGTAGTGCAGCACCAGCCAACCGCCGCACAGGACCGAGGCTAGATGCGCATGACGCATGGGTGGCCAGTAGGAGAGCGACGCGAAGGTCATCACCAACAAGGCGGCCGTGAGGTGCTCGAACCACAACGCGGCCGGCGGGGCGGCGCCGTGGAAGATGAGTGGGCTGATGGCGAGCCAGCAGGCGAGCATGATTTCGACGACACGTGACCACATAGTGATGGCGGCGGTGTTTGAAAGGAAGCTAGGAGGACGCGGCGCGGTTGCCGGCGCCGATCGAATCGGGCGAGACCGCCGGGCGGCCCTTCTCGCCAATCAGCGTCTGGGCGATCGCTTCGAGTTGTTCCGACGGCCGGCCCCAGAACGCGTCCCACAGCACCTTGGGGCTGCGCGTGCGGCGCCAGGCCTGCCACAAGAACGAGAGCGACGCCCAGACCTCGTCGTACGCGAAGTACACGAGGATCAGTGAGATGATGGCCGTGATGATGCAGGGGAAGCAGTAGTCGCCCAGCACAAACGCCTGCACGCCGACCAGCAGTGCACTGACGATGCCCAGCGGGATGACGTCGATGCCGAACAGGATCACCATCCACGGCCGGTACTGCCAGCGGCGGGTGGAGCCGGCCAGGCCGTAGATGGCGTCGCCCAGGTAGGCCAGGGCGCCGAGGGCCGCGTCGGGCACGCGGAACCAACGGGCCATCCGGTGCGACACGTCCGAGTCGAGCACCTTCTGCGTCTGATCACCGAACACCGGGTCCCACACCCCACTGATCAGCCGCCACTGGTAGAGCGCCATGTAGGTGGCGATTACAAACGCGACCATCGCAAGCACGACCAGCGGGATCCGCTGCGACCACGCCGAGGGGTTGTACCCGAACCGGGCGACCGGCGCGTCCAACTTGCCGATGAGTTCTGGTTTGAGCGGCACGGCTAGGGTTGCTCCATCGGCGTGGCGGCTTCGTCGATCGCTTCCTGCAGCTTCTTGCCGAGCGGCTTCTCCGGGGGTTCGCCCAGCTTGTTGACCTCGTACCAGCGGCGCGGGTCCTGCTTCAGGCGGTCGATCATCTGTGGCAGGTCTTCATTGAGTGAGTGCTTCGGACGCCAGCCGAGTGTCTGCTTAGCCTTACTGCAGTCCAACGGGTAGTGGTCGTCGGCCAGATCGACCATCCAGGGCTTAATGAACTGCGAATCGGGGTCCATCCTGTCCTTCACCCAGGCGCCGGCTCTGGCGACTGACTTGGGGATGCGGCAGGTGGTCCAATCGTCGCCGTGGATAAGCTGGCCGAGCCGGTCCTGCAACGCTCCGTAGCTCATCAGGTCGTCTTCGGCGAGCAGCAGCACCTCAAATCCCTCAATGGCCTCCCGCTTCTCGATGGCTTGGACGACGGCGTCCACTACATCGTCGCGGTGGACGAACGGCTGTCCGTGGGACTGATCGCCGGGGTAGAGGTGGCTCTCGATGTCGCGCTCGTAGATACGCTTGGCCTGCTGCGCGATCGGGATCGAGTGGCAGAGCTCGTCGTAGACGCCGGCGATGCGGAGGGCGATGGCGGGGATGTCGCCGCGGTGCTTGCGGATTGCCTCCTCCGCGTCCAGCTTCGACCGCGGGTAGTCCCAGCCGGCGTTGGTGGGGGACTCCTCGGTGATCAGATCGCCGTCAGGGCTCGACTTCATCACCAGCATGCTGCTGCTGAACAAGAACTGCTCGACCTTGAACGTCTGCAGGCCGTCGAGCAGCCGCCGCGTGCCGTCGACGGTGAGTTTGTCGTACAGCGGGCTCGGCTCGCCAGAGAAGTCGTAATAGGCGGCCAGGTGCACCACGCTGGCCAGATGGCCGCCGCTTAGCTTGCGGAGCTCGTCGAGCGCGTCGCCCACCTGAGCGACGTCGGTCAGGTCGCAGTCGATGTAGTGCGCACCGGGCGTGGGGTGCGCGGGCGAGTCGAGGTCGATGCCGACAACCTGGTAGTCGTGCTTGAGGCGGTCGACCAGCGCGGCGCCAATTAGGCCGGTGCTGCCCGTGATGGCGACCGTCGGACGACTCTCAGCGGGGGCGGGGGACGATGGATTCATATCGTGTGATTGCCTTTCTCGCTTGGATGGCGGGGCAACAGTGCGTACAGATCTGCGAAGCCCAGTTGCGGGCCCGTCTCAGTGGCCAGGGGGCAAAAGAGGCGCCGGTTCGGCAGCTGGCGAGAGATTCGGGGCCGCTGACAGATGGCGCGGGCCGCAACGCGGCAAACCGGCCGCCGTGCGGCCAGGCTGATGGGTCTCCGACCGACTGCAGACACCACGGCTACGCCCGGTCGTGGCCGGCGGGCCCGCGGCAGTCGTCGTGGTTGTAGGCCTCGACCTCGAACGGGTTGTCGCGGTACGGGCGGCCGGAGCGGCAGAGCCAGAGCCACAGCGAGCAGCCGACATACGCCGGACCCATCAGCGGCCCCCACCGTTCGAACTGCCGGACGTGCACGTGTTCGTGCTCGCGGGCAATGTCGAGGGCGGCGGGCGTTTGACCGAGGATGGTGTGGCCGAGGGTCATGGCCATCGCGCCGCCGATGCCGGGGACCCGCTCCAGCAGCCAGCGGACGGCGCCGCCGTGGAACTCGATCGCGCCGCGGCGCCGCTGCACGCCGCCTCCGGTCGCCAGCCCGAGCAGCCCGACCACCGCGCCCAGCAGCGTGTAAGGGCTGGCCCAGATTAGCTTTATGGTGCGGGCGAGGAACTGCGGCACGGGGCGTTCGGCCTAGGCGGGCGGGGGCGGTCGGGATAGACTGGTGGGCTACAAATACGGGATGAAAACCGCGTTGGCGGAACGAACCATTGGCGGCCGGCGTTACCGCCGGCCCGCAGCCCCGGCCCGGCCGGGGCGTGAGTTGGCAAACCATGACGGTCCCCCGGCAGAGCCGGGGGCGACGGGCCATCCCCGAGGTTACCCGATCGCAGGCGCTCTCCGGAAGCACGCGGCGGGGCTTGGGGCGGCGGCAAGAAAGGGCGAAGTGTGGCTGCAGCGTCAGAGATGGTCGGCGAGTACCGCCTGTTCTACCTGATCCGGGCGGGCGCGACGTTCGAGATCTGGGCCGTCCGGCACCGCAGCGAGACCGACGCCTACGCCATCAAGCTCTTGAAGAAGGGCTCCAAGTACAGCCGCACCACGGTCGCGGAGCTGAAGCACGAGTACAACGTCGGCAAGGCGCTCGAGCACCCCGCGGTCATCCAGACCTACGACTTCGGCGTCGCGAAGGAGGGCGCCTGGCTGCGGATGGAGCTGTTCAAGGAGCTCAACATCAAGCAGCAGCTGGTCGCCTCCAAGCAGACGCCGGCCCTCAAGACCAAGCTCACCTACCGCATGAAGGAGATCCTCACCAAGTGCGCCGCGGGCATCGCCCACATGCACGACAAGGGGTGGGTGCACCGCGACATCAAGCCGGACAACTTCCTACTCAGCGACGCCACCGAGGTCAAGCTGATCGACTTCACGATCGCGTCCAAGCCGACCGGCGGGCTGGCCAAGCTGCTGGGCGGCAAGGCGAAGATCCAGGGCACCTACAGCTACATGGCGCCGGACCAGATCCGCGGCCAGGGCGTCGACCCGCGGGACGACATCTACAGCTTCGGCTGCATGGTGCACGAGCTGATGTGCGGGGCGCTGCCGTTCACGGCCAACAGCCCCAACGAGCTGATGCAGAAGCACATCAAGAGCAAGCCGCCGTCGCTGGTGGTGGCCGACAAGAACATCAACCCGGACTTCGCGGCCTACGTGCAGAAGATGCTCGCCAAGGACCGCAACGACCGGCCCGCGAACATGAAGGAGGTCCTGATGAAGATCAAGACCGACCGCCTGTTCTACCAGACCCCCGACCCGCCGGCCGAGGGCGCCGAGGCGCAGGCGGCCGAAGAAGAAGATCAGGTGTAAGCGACCCCTCGACCCACCGAGGGACCCTGCCCACAACTAACCGACGACCAACCACCCGGCGGGCGCCGCCCGCGAACGACCAGAAATGCAGCAACTAGAATTCGAGCAGCCGCTCTACGAGCTGGAAGACAACATCCGCGAACTGGACGCGGTCGCCGAGAAGACCGCCGAGCAGCACGAGCGCCTGCGGGCGCTGAAGAAGGAGCTGCTGGAGAAGACCCGCGACCTGTACTCCGACCTCGACCCGTGGGACACGGTCCGCGTGGCGCGGCTGCAGGACCGGCCCAAGTTCACCGACTACGTCGACACGGTGTTCGAGGAGTTCGTCGAGCTGCACGGCGACCGCTTCTTCGGCGACGACCGCGCCCTGCGGACCGGCTTCGCCAAGCTCGACGAGCACAAGGTGATGGTGGTGGGTCACCACAAGGGCAAGACCTTCAAGGAACGCACCGAGTGCTTCTTCGGCTGCGCCCACCCCGAGGGCTACCGCAAGGCGATGCGGAAAATGAAGATGGCCGCCAAGTACGGCATGCCCATCATCTGCATGATCGACACGCCCGGCGCCTACCCCGGCATCGGCGCGGAGGAGCGTGGCCAGGCGCAGGTGATCGCCGAGAGCATGCTTGAGATGGCCCGGCTGCCGACGCCCATCATCTGCGTGGTGATCGGCGAAGGGGGCTCGGGCGGCGCGCTGGGCATCGGCGTGGGCGACCGCGTGGCGATGCTGCAGCACGCGTACTACTCGGTGATCAGC
The DNA here is from genome assembly GCF_007859765.1 of Posidoniimonas corsicana. Taxonomy (NCBI): domain Bacteria; kingdom Pseudomonadati; phylum Planctomycetota; class Planctomycetia; order Pirellulales; family Lacipirellulaceae; genus Posidoniimonas; species Posidoniimonas corsicana. Next base: position 43,252 of record NZ_SIHJ01000002.1, on the reverse strand, counting down.
CCCGAGGGCTGCGCCGGCATCCTGTGGAAGAGCCACGACTTCGCCGAGAACGCCGCCCGCGCGCTGCGTCTGACGTCCAAGCACCTGAGCGACCTGGGCGTCATCGACGACGTGATCGAGGAGCCGGTCGGCGGCGCCCACCGCGACCACTACCAGATGGCGTCGCGGCTGAAGATGTACCTCGCCAAGACTCTCCGCGAGCTGGTCGACACCCCGACCGACGAGCTGCTGTCGCAGCGGTACGAGAAGTTCCGCAAGATGGGGCAGTTCCTGGAAGAGGCGTCGGGCTAGCTTCGGCGCGGCGGTGCTGAGTGATCCGAGGTTGGCGCGCAACTACTCTTGCGGGGCAATGCTTGGACCTAGGACGGCCGCCATGAAGCGGAGCACGCTGTGGGTGACGACCTGCCTGGTGGTCGTCTTGGCGATGCTGCTTGCAGCACTTTTTTCACGCTCACTGTCCCAACGCCGGGCGGTGGCGGCATTGCTTGCTGTCGACAAGACTTCGGTGTCATCGGCGATGGAGGGGCCAAGTGATCTGCTGGGCTACCCACACTGGAACCTCTTGCAAGGCTACACCGACGCGATCGACAACATTAGTCTGCGGAGCGACGAGACTGCGGATCTATTCGTCGAGAACCTCAGTGTGTTCGACGACATTTCCATACTGACCATGTGGGCAAACGTGAGCGACCAGAGTGTGCAACGCGTCGCTGAGGCGCTCGTTGCAAGGGGCCAGACGATCGACGGCCTCCTGTGTAGGTCATCCGTCAGCAGTCAGCGCGTGCTGGATGCTGTGCTTTCCGCTCCAAGCAATGCCCTCATGCTTGTCGACGTTGGTTTTGCCGGCCCCGACCTTTCACGTCTACAGGGATGCACCGGACTTCAGTATCTCACGATCGACGGACGCGGCGGTGGTAGCAACAAGTCCGGCTTAAGCGACACGAGCAACTTTGATGAGGAGGCGCTGTCGGCGATACTGCATTGCCCCTCTCTGAACTACCTATCGCTATATCATTTGTCGGTATCAGACGAGCTGGCAAGTGGGCTCGCACAGTCGAATACGATCATGCAGATTCGATTGCAGGAGTGTTCGATTTCGCGCGAGTCGCTCCAGGCACTAAAGAAAGCGATCCCGCGCACGACGAGTTTCGTGCTCGTCAACGGAGTGGAGATCGAGGTTGACGAGTAAACTCGCCATTGCGGCACTAGCGGCGCCGCTGATTGCCTGGGCTTGGCTCGCGATGCTCCTCACCCACGAGCTGGGCCACGTCGTGGCGGTCCCGCTCACCGGCGGCGAGCTGGCCTACGTGAACCTCTACCCGGGGCAGATCCCCAGCACGCTGGCAGGGCCCAACCCCCGGCCGGCGGTGGTGCTGTGGGCGGGGTTCTTGTCGGGATGGCTGCTCCCGCTGCTGGTAGCGGTCGCCGTGAGCCGGTGGCGGAGCATGGCGCCGTTCGCCTGGGGATGGGCGGGGTTCTGCTGGCTGGCCGGCGGCGTCTACCTGGCGTTCGGCGGGCTCGAGCGGTACGCCGACACGGCCCAACTCATCACGCTCGGCTGGCCCGGCTGGCCGCTGGTTCCGCTCGGTCTGGCGGTCGCGGCCGTAGGGTACTGGCGGTGCCGCCGCTCCTGGCCAGAGGTCGTAAAGGCCAGGGCGACCGGGCGCGGGGTTGTCGTTGCCTGGCTGGCGGTAGCCGCGTGGGTGGCCGTGCAGCAGCTGCTCGCCGCGAAGGTGGCGGTTGCCGTCCAGGGCTAGCCGGTCGCCAGCAGCACGGCCTCCGACGGGAACAGCCCGTGCACGAATCGCAGCTTCTCGACCACCGGCGGGCTGACCACCTCGGGCACTAGGTCGGTGAGGCCCATGGTGCGGTTGATCTCGTTCAGCGCGATGCCGGCCTTGAGGTAGCCGGCCAGCAGCTCGTCCAGGTCGGCGCCGCGCCGCACCGACAGCGGCGTCACCTGGTGCTCCAGCGTGTCGAGCACCGCCCGCATGTCGAGGTAGAAGCCCATGGTCTCGGCGAAGTCCTCCCAGGGGTGGCTCGACGCGTACTGGCTGATGAACCGCGCCTGCCAGTCGGCCGGCGGGCCTTCGGCGTAGTAGCGGTCCATCGCCTCGCCGTAGGGCGGGTCTCGGTGGTCGCCGAACAGCTTGATGCAGGCGTCCGGGCGGTCGTTCTCCACCAGCCGCATCCAGAGGAAGTGGCCGACCTCGTGCCGGAAGTGACCGATGACGGTCCGGTGGGGCTCGCCGAACTGCTGCCGCCCCTTCGCACGCACGACCGGGTCGGCCTCCTCCAGGTTAATGGTGATCACGCCGTCCGCGTGGCCGGTGATGATGTGCTTGCCCGGCGTGTCTGCCAGGAAGCGGAACGACAGCGGCGGGTCGGCGGTGAGCTGTTCGCGGCTGACGCCCACCTGCGCCAGCTCGTACAGCAGGCGTCGCTTGCCGGCTTCCAGCACCCGCCACTGGGTAAGCTGGGTTGGGTCGTTCGGGTCGGGGACGTCGGTTGTGGTCTGGCAGCTCAGGCAGAGCGGTTGGTCGCCGTCTGCAGGGACGAGGCAGTTGCAGACCTGGTAGGCGGCGCGGTTGGCGCAGGGCTGCAGCGTCTGGCTGCAGCCGGGTGCGTCGCACTCGCCGCTCGGCGAGATGGAGGTGACCGCCGCGCACGCGTCGCACCAACCGACGGTGCGACTGCACGCCGAGCAGTGCGTGTTGTTGAAGAACAGCTTGTTACCGCACGAGCAGTCGTAGGTTTGCATGCGTGGCTCGACAGCGTTTGGGGAAACGGGATTCGCCCTAGCGTAGCGAATCCTGCGCCCAAGGCGAGCACGGCCGGTCTGGCCGCCCCCGCGGCGGCTGTCGGGCGAGCACCTGCCGCTGGGCTGCGCACGCGGCGATCCGACTGGCAGCCAGCGAGTCAGCCGGCTAGCCGGCGGAAGACTCCTGCAGCTCGGCGGCCTGTTCCGACGCGTGGTGATCGGTGCGGGTGATTAGGCGCGCCGAGCGGTTCCGTGTGACGTAGCTCCAGGCCCACTGCGTCAGCACCAGCAGCCGGTTCTGGAAGTTCACCAGCTGCATCAGGTGCACGAACAACCACATCACCCACGCGAAGAACCCCGCAAACTTGAGCCTGCCCATGCTCACCACCGCCGCCGACCGGCCGATCGTGGCCATGGAGCCCATGTCGTGGTACTTGAAGGGCGGCGTGGCGTCGCCCGCCTGGAGGTTCTGGATCCGCCGGGCCGCGTGCTTGCCCTGCTGGATGGCGACCGGCGCCACACCGGGCAGCGGGTGGCCGTCCTTCCCCGCGAAGCAGGCCATGTCGCCGATGACCATGACGTTGTCATGCCCGGCGATCGTCAGGTCGTCGCCGATCGGGATCCGCCCGGCCCGGTCGACCTCCAGGCCCGCCGCGTCTGCCAGTCGGCGCGCCAGCGGCGACGCGGCCACGCCCGCCGCCCAGATGATCGTCTCGGACTCGATCCGTTCCGGGCCGGTGGGCGCGTCTAGCTCGACGTGTGTGGCGGTGACCTGCGTGACCCGCACGCCGTTCTGAACCTCCACGCCCTTCTCGTCGAGGAACCGGGCTGCCTTGGCGGACAGCTCCGGCGGGTAGACCGACAGCACCCGCGGCGAGGCGTCCACCAACACGATGCGGGCGTCGGCCGGGTTGATGCTGCGGAACTCGCCCCGCAGCGTGTAGCGGGACAGCTCGGACAGGGCGCCTGCCATCTCGACGCCGGTAGGTCCGGCGCCCACGATCACGAAGGTGAGCAGTCGGGCCCGCTCGGCCGGGTCTTCGCACAGCTCGGCCCGCTCGAACGCCGATAGCACCTGCGCGCGGATCTCGGTGGCGTCGTCGATGGACTTGAGCCCCGGCGCGTGGAGGCTCCAGTCGTCGTGACCGAAGTAGCTGTGGGTCGAGCCCGCCGCGACGATCAGGTAGTCGTACTCCACTTCTCCGCCGGCGATCAGCACCCGCCGCCGCTCGAGGTCGAAGCCGGTGACCTCCGCCTGCAGCACCCGGGCGTTCTTCTGGCGCCGCAGCACGGCCCGCAGCGGCGCAGCGATGTTCGCTGGCGACAGACCGCCGGTGGCGACCTGGTAGAGCAGCGGCTGGAAGAGGTGGAAGTTTGACCGGTCGATCAGCGTCACATCGACTTCGGCCCGGCGTAGCGCACGGGCGGCGTGCAGTCCTCCGAAACCCCCGCCGATGATCACAACGCGGGGGCGGTGGGCAGCTGGGTCGGTCACCAAGGGGCGCCTCTTCGGTTGGCGTCAGGGGGCGGGCTATCGCCTGATAGCGGCCTCGTGGGGGAGCGGCCGATCTGGACGCTATCGTCGCCGCCGGGACCGCCAGCCGCAAGTGATCGCTGCCATCATGACACCGCCGGCCGCCGTCGGTTCGGGCGCAGCGACCGCCGACGGTGGGGCCGACCCGGCACCGAAGTTCGTCCGCCAGACGTCGTAATCCGCGGCGGTGACCGTGCCGGGGGTGGGATCGCCCGGCAGCGTGACCGACTGGCCCAGGTTGTCGCGCCACACGGTGTAGTCGGCCGCGTCGACCACGCCGTCGGCGTTGTAGTCGCCGGACATAATCGCCACACTGCCCAGCACGCCCAGTCCGATCACCGCCTGGTGATCGAGCACCGCCCAGGCGTGGTTGCCCGCCGTGTCGACGCCGTGGGCGCCCAGGTCCGCCGCGTCCAGCACACCGCCGCCGGTGGAGGCCAGGTACGCGTCGTAGGATTGGAGCGAGAACGCGCCGGCGCCGACACTGTTGCCCGCCACGGCAAGGTCGAACTCCCCGCCGGTGTCGTCGTAGAACAGCAGCCGCAGGTCGGACTCACTCAGCCCGCCGGGCAGCGAGCCGTCGTCGTAGGTGAACTGCAGCACGTACAGGCCGCCCGGCCCGGAGAATGAAACATCCACCGGGTCGTCGACCAGCACGGCCGACGCGCCGCCGTCGGGGTCAACCACGTACTGCATCGCAAGGTCCTGGGCCGCGGGGCTCTGCCCGTCAATCAGCGTGGCGGCCGTTTCCGCGTGGTTGACGCCCACCTGCTTCGCGAACGATTCGCCGGCGCCAATCGACGTGGAGTCCGACGCGGTGTCGGCGAGCGTCGCTTGGACGTCCCACAGCACGTCGTCCACTGGCTGGGCGCCGGACAGGAAGAACCCGGTGTGCGACTTCATCTCCAGACCGACGGTCACCGCGCCGGTGTGCAGGCCCGACAGCAGACCGTACCGGTCGAGCGTTGCCGCGGCCTGCGCCTGCTCGCCGGCGAACACCTTGTCGCCCACGGCCAGGTTGTCGACGGTGAACGGCCCGGCGGGCTCGACGACCGTCACCTCGACGCTGGCCCGTACGGCGCCGGCGTGCGGCTCCGGCGCGGCGTTGTCGAGCGTCAGCGGCTGGCCGCCGACGTCCACCGGCCCGCTGTTGTTCGCCGAGAGCTCCGGCGGGTCGTGCACCCTGACCTGGAACGTGAGGGTGCTGTCCGGGTCGGACGGGTTGAGGTCGTTCGAGAACGTGACATCGCTGCCGTACGTGCCGGAGAGGGTGTCCGTGTCGAGGCCCACCAGGTTGCCGGCGTAGACGGTTTCGCCCGCGGGCACGCTCAGGCCGCTCGCTTGCCCCAGGTCGTCCAGGTCGCCGCCGAACTCGATCTGCGTTGACACGGTTGTGTCGGACACGCCATCGTTGGTGACATGCACGCCAAGCGTCGACTGCCCGCTGTCGACCAACGCGTTAAGAACCAAGGTGGTGCCGTCGACGAACTCCTCGCCATCGAAGCCGGACGGGAACGTGTTCGAACCGTCCGCGGGCCCGCCGTTGATCGACAGGTTGTCGATGGCGAACTCGCCCGTGCCGCCGAAGGTGGCCACTTCGCCAACCTCGATGTTGAATCCGACGATGCTGTCTACGCCGGAGCCCTCATCCTGGAGCAGCACCTCGTTGAGGTCAAAGAAGATGGACCCCTCGTAGCCGTCGACGTCGCCAAAGGCGGGTCCCGCGTCGAACTGGTCGGTCAGCTCGAACTCGAGGAACGCCGAGTCGAATTCCTCGTCGTAGACCTCGACATACAGGAAGGGGCTGACCCCCTCGCCGGCGATCGCCCAGGCAAAATCGAACGCCACCGAGTCGGCGGCGCCGACGCCGGTGTTCACGAAGTCGACCCCGACGTACCCGAAGCCGATCTCGCTCGGGTTGCCCCACCACGCGTCGCCGCTGATCACCGTGCTGTTGCCGGCCGCCAGGTAGCTGCTGTCAAAGAACGTGGTGTTGCCCGAGTCGTTGTAGAAGACATTCACGCCGGTGCTCTCGGCGTCCGGCGCGAACAACGAGTCCGAGTCCGGCAGGTCCATCAGCCCGCTTGGCGGCGAGTCGTGGTCCCACACGAAGCCGTCACCCCCGGGACCCGAGGTGAACGTGTAGAACGCCGACTGGGCGCTAGCGGTGGCGGAGAAGAGCAGCGCGGCGCCTCCCCACCCCAGCAATAGTCCAAGCGTCTGAACGCGATGCAGACTGCTCACAGCGTTCTCCCTTAATCAGCGGGGCGCCGGGCGTCGGCCCCTGATCGACCGGCCACGGGCAAGCCCGCGGCCGCTATTCCTGGTGCATGCACGCTGAGTCTCGATGGTAGATCCCCCGCTTCGCGCGGTCAATTATCCACGGCACGCCCACGCCGACGCGGCGCTGCGGTATACTGCTTGCCGCAAGAGTGCGGTCCTTCAACTTCGGAGCAGGGCGATGGCGATCTTGGAACGATGGAACCGGATCAGCGGGGCGGCGCTGATGATCGTCTCAATGGCGGCCGCAGTCCAAGCCGAAGAGCCGGTCGTCGTGCGCGGCACGGTGACCGACGAGTCCGGCCAACCGGTCGCGGGGGCCATCGTAGCGCTTGACCTGCGTCGCTCGGCAAACGAGGCCGAGAACTGGTCGGTGACCGCCAGGTCGGACAGCGGCGGCCAGTATGCTCTGTCAATCAAGCTGGAATGGGTCAAGCTCGGCGCGTACTACCACTCCCGCACGGTGTGGTGCTACCAGCCTGGCAAGCTGATCGAGGCCGCGTCCGCTTACCAGCAGGTCGATCGGGGGAACGAAACGCCGCTGGACTTTATTCTGCGGCCGGGGTCCGAAACGACCTTTGAGTTCCGCACCCCCGAGGGAAAGCCGCTGCGGGACGCGGCCCTTGCTTCTTTCCACTACAAAGTGGCCAACATCGACATTCCTCCAGACCTGATCATCGACGCGCTCGACGCCCGCACCGACGCCCACGGCATCCTCCACTTGCCGTGCTGCGAACAGGCAAGGGTCTACTCAATCCGGCTCCGCACCGGCGATTGGGGAACACAGGCGTTCTACCTCGAGCAAGCCGAGACGCCGCGGCCGCCGGTGCTCACACTGGCGCCTACCGGGAAGCTGAGAATAACGCTGACGGGAGGCGACATGGCGTCACGCGCCGGCGCTCTCTTCATGCCGTACTCCAACAGTGACGCCCGACGCCTGCCTAGGGGCGAAGGCAAGGCGGTTGTCGACGCCGACGGCGTCGCGGTCATCGAGCAACTGGCGGCGGGCGGGTACCAGCTCATGGCCTCCAACGCCAAGGGCGCCGACTTCCTGCCGAAGATCCCCAGGACGTTCGAGGTCCAACCAGGCGAGACGACAGAGCTTGAGGTCCCGTTGGTGAAGGCGGTCAAGGTGACCGGCAGCGTTGTTGCCGAGGGGGCGGATCAGCCGGTTGTCGGCGCGTACGTGAGCGTGGGTTACGGGGTTTCGCGCCAGTCGCAGAACATACTAACCGGGCCCGACGGGACCTTCGAGACCTGCGTGCTGCCCGGCACGGTCCGCACGCAGGCCATCATCCTGCCGAAGCCGTTCAGCCATTGGATCCGGGACCGCACCCGCCAGGCCGCCACGCAGGTTGCCGCCGACGCAACCGAGGTGAGGCTGCCGCCGATTTACCTGCTCGAACCGAAAGTCGTGTCCGGTAAGCTGGTCGACGAGCGGGGACAGCCGCTTCCGGGACGACGGTTGACGCTCAAGTCCGGCGACGAGTATATCGGCGGCGGTCAGACGGACGACGTCGGAAAGTTCGAGGCCCGTATCGGCGCCGGCGCAACTCCCGATGTGATTGTAGTAGAAGACCCCAACGGAGGGTTTCGCGGGACTTACGCGCGGATCGACAGTCAGGACCCAATGGTGATCAGCGTGCGCCGTTCGGGACTGCCGTGGAACGTTGAGGTCTCCGAGTCACCGACTCCTCCCGAAAAGCTCACCGCACCGGAGATCGACCGCGGCGCCGACGACCCCGACCGGCCCCGGGTCATCTTTGCCAGGAACGTCGTCATTCTGGGCGGCAAGACGGGCGACTACATCGATGCGCAAGAGTACCTGCAGTCGCTCGACCGCCCCGAAGCAACCATGCCGTACTTCGCCGCGACACGGGACCTCGCCCGCGATCCAGAGGGGTACGAGGAAGCACGGCTGTGGGTACGCGCGATGCGACAGCTCATCGGGTTCCGTGGGGGGACGGTCCGGCGGCTGGACACGCGCAGGTCGGCGGTGTTCGACGAACTGCGGCTGGGTGATTCGTGGCCGCCTGAGCACGCCGAGACCGTCCACGGGGTCGTGCTGACCCCAACCGGCGAGCCAGCCGCCGGCGCGCAGGTGGTGCTGCTGGAGCCGCCACCCTTGTCGGCTCAGCAGTACAGCGCCTCGCTCTACCTCAGGAACGGCGCCCTCCGCGACGCGTCCGAGCACGAAGTCGCGTACACGGACCAGGACGGCCGGTTCGAGCACCTGGTGACCGCACCCGACCAGTACGGGGTAATGGTCTTCCACCCGGAAGGATTCGCCATGTGGCAGCGGTCCACGGGCGGCGACTCCCCCGAGCCGATCAAGCTCGACCGCTGGGCCCGCATCGTCACGACCCTGGCGCCCAACAAGGGAAACAGGCAGTCGACGAGCATCGGTCCGGCGCTTCAAGGCTTCGCGGGCAACCGGCACCTCAGCATGCACGAGTTCTCGCAGCGCGACACGCTCAGGCACGAGTTCCCGGCTGTGCCGCCAGGGATGCGGGTGATTCTGCAACGCAGCTACCAGACGGAAAGCGGGATGGGGGTGGCGATCTCACCCAGCGTAATCGACATCCAGACCGAGCCGGGCACAACCTACGAAGTCGAATTCGGCCCCCTCACCGAAGCCGACAAGCGGGACATCGAGGCCAACCTGAAACGGTACGGGCCGAACTAGCACGGCCCTGCGTCGCGGGGGCGCGGGGACAGGAAACCACGGAGCAGGGGTATGACGAACTTGGAACAGCGAAGGTGGACCGCAGCGGCGGTGGTGGTGTCGCTTTCGGTAGCGGGCTTGGTCAACGCCGCCGAGGAGCGTGAGGCCCCACTAGGCCCGATCGTGGTGCGCGGCACGGTTACCGACGAGTCGGGCGAACCGGTCGCGGGCGCGAAGGTGTGGCTGCTGCTCCGCTACGCCTTGGCCGGTCAAGAGCCTTGGGTGGTCACCGCCGAAGCCGACGAGCGTGGCGAGTATAAGTTGGAAGTCGATCCCGCCTGGACGGCGCGGGAAGCGTCGTACGCGCCGCGTGCGGTCTGGTGCTTCGCCCCAGGTCACGCACTGGGGGTGGCGAACGCCAACCGGCAGGTTGACGACGCCGCCGACGAGCCGGTCGACGTGCGGCTTGGCCCCGAGTCCGAGGTAACCATCAAGGTGCTGAATAGCCAGGGCGAACCAGTCGCCGGGGCGCCCTTAACGTCATTCTATTACCTGAACGGCGGTTACCAGCCTCCTCCTGAGGCGGTCATCAAGTCTCTCGCCCTCGCCACTGACGACAGCGGACAGGTTGCGCTGCCGTTTGCCGATCCGTCGAAGCTCTACAGCGTGCAGTTCTCCCTACCGAAGTACGGCGACCAGTACCTTCAGCTGTCGCGTCAACCGGACGCACAAACGAGCCACACGTTCCGGTTTGTGCGAACAGGCACGCTGACACTTAAGGTCGAGGGCGGTGAACCCGCGAACCGGGCCGGGATAGCGGCGTCGGTGGTGGGGGATAGCTACGGCCCCGGCGCTCAGGGGCGGGCCCAGCTCACCACCAACGACGAGGGCTCCGCAACCGCCGAAACCTTCGCGGAGGGACGCTACCGCATCTACTGCCGCGGCGCCGACCTGGGGCGGCTCAGGCCGCGGCTGCCTAAGGAGATCATCGTCCGGGCCGGGGAAACAACGGTCGCTACCATCACGCTCGAGCCGACGGTCGAAGTCCGCGGACGCGTGGTCGCCGAAGGGACCGACACACCGGTGGCCGGCGCGACCGTTTCGGTGCAGCACGGGAACGCACAGAGCGAGCGCGTCACGACCGATGCGCAGGGCTGGTACACCGCGCAGGTGCTGGCGGGGCCGGTCCGCTCGTACCTGAACACCATCCCAAAGGGCTTTCAGGACTGGTCGCGCGTGTCGACCGACAACCAGCCAACCGAGGCAGCCGCGTCCGACAAACCAACCCGACTGCCGGACCTGTTGCTCCGCGAAACGGTCAAGCTCGCCGGCCGGCTGGTCGATCAAGACGACCGCCCGCTTGAGAACTACCGCGTCATGGCGTACGTCGGCAACCGCACGCAGGGGGGCGCCGCCACCGATCCGGCGGGCGGATTTGAGTTCTCACTACCGTCCGGCCAGCAGGCAGAGCGGTACACGGCCTACTCCCAGGAGGGAAACCGGGCACGCCACCCAGCAGAGATCGTCAATGAGCAGCCGCTGCTGCTCCGCATCAACACCAGTGGCGTCCCCACCAATGTTGAGATCACCACCAGCCCCACGCCGCCCGACAAACTCCGCCCGCCGACGCCGCCGGCCGCGGGCGGCGGGGATCGGCCGGTCATCATCGTGGCCGAGAACGTGATGATCGCCGGCGGCAAGATGGTCGACCTGTTCGGCGCGCAGGAGTACCTCGAGTCGTTCGAGAACCCGGCGGCCCTGACTGCCGAGCTGCTGCTCACCCAGGGGAGCCTCCGCGGCGACAACGAACGCTACGAAGAGATGCGGCTTTGGTCCAGCGCGATGCGGGAGATCATCGGCTTCCGGAGCGTCATCACCAATATAGTCGGGTCGCGCGTGTCCGGGCGGTACGACAGCCTGCAGCTCGGCGATCGCTGGCCGCCGGAGGGGACCCGCGAGGTGGCGGGGCGGGTGGTCAACGCGGCGGGCGAGCCGGCCCCGGGCGCGCAGGTCGTGCTGGTCGAACCCGCGCCCGCCGGCGCCCGGTTCTACTACCACGCTCTCTACTTGACCGACGGCTCCGCGCGGCGGACCGATGAGGACGTCATTGTCAACACGGACGAGGAGGGCCGGTTCGTGCACCAAACGGCGGCCGGCGAGTTCGGCTTCATCGTGATGCACCCCGACGGCTTCGCGATGGCGGGCCCGGACGCCGCCGGGGCGGATGCGGAGCCGATAGCGCTCCAGCCGTGGGCCCGGGTCACCGCCCGGGCTGTCCCCGACCAGGCGATCAAGCAGCACCTGTCGGTTTCGTGCCGGCTCCGCCCCAGCCCAGGATTGGGAGACGTCTACGCGCGGATGAACTCGCCGCAGGGCGATGTCGAGCACGACTTCATCGCCGTGCCGCCCGGCCTGAAGGTCGGCGTGCAGCGGAACATCGAGGGCGAGAGCGGCATCAGCACCAGCCTCAATGGCGCGTCGGCCAGCGTTGAGACCAAGCCGGGCGAGACCGTGCACGTCGAGTTCGGCCCGCTCACCAAGACGCAGCGCGCCACCGCCGAGGCCCAACTCAAACAGTGGGGCGAGTAGGGCGGCCGGCCGGGCCGGCCGCCACACCCATTGCGATCAATACCCCCACACCGGCGCGTAGCCGACGCGGGTCCGCGTGACCGTTCCGCCCAGGAAGGGCCGCCAGCGGGTCCGCGTGACCGCGACCGGCGCCACCACCGGGCGGGCGACCGAGTAGACCACCGGCGCCGGGTACACCGGAGCGGGGCGGTACACCACCACGGGGGCCGGGGCGGGCGCCGCGACTACGGGCGAGTAGTACGTCACGTACTGCGCGGCGCTCTCGCGCTGCGTCAGGGCCAGCACGGCAACCGCCGCGACAAACGCCAGGGCAAGCTTCTTCATGGTTCTGGGCGTGCAAGGGGAGGAAGGGGAAACTGATCGCCGGCTATTATCCCACCCGGCCGGCGCGGGAGCAAATCGGACGCGCGGGGATTGCCCGCCGCCGGGCGGGTCGGGCCGTAAGAGCCAGTCAGCCGGAGCCGCTCTGGCCCGCCATTTCTGCGACCTCGGGACGCGCCCCCTCGGCGTGTGCCTGGCGGCGTTCCGCCCGGCGCCATCGCCGGCCACCTGAGCGGCGCCCGGTTCAGTGGGCGTCGATTGGGGGCCCGCAACCGGCCTGCTAGTGAACCCGGGCATCTGGTAGATTGTCCGGCCAGAGGGTCAGCAGACCCTTCCTACCCGGCCTATTTTGACGGCCCCCTCAGGCGACGATCACGGACCCGAATCACGACTATGGCAGCCGACGCCCCCACCCCCACCGGCGACAACCCCGCGGACAAGCCCGCCTCGCGGAACTTTATCCAGCAGATCATCGACGCGGACATCGCCGCCGGAAAGCACCAAGCGGCCGACATCCACACGCGGTTCCCGCCGGAGCCCAACGGCTACCTGCACATCGGCCACGCCAAGAGCATCTGCCTGAATGCCGGCCTGGCGCGCGAATACGGGGGCAAGTTCAACCTCCGCTTCGACGACACCAACCCCGTCAAGGAGGAGCAGGAGTACGTTGACGCCATCATGGACGACGTCCGCTGGCTGGGCGGCGATTGGGAGGACCGCCTGCGGCACGCGTCCGACTACTTCGACACGCTGTACGACTGGGCCGTCGCGCTGATCAAGGCGGGCAAGGCGTTTGTGTGCGACCTCAACGCCGAGCAGATGCGCGAGCACCGCGGCACCCTCACCGAGCCCGGCAAGGAGTCGCCCTACCGGAGCCGCACCGTCGAAGAGAACCTCGACCTGTTCGCCCAGATGAAGGCGGGCAAGTTCAAGGATGGCGAGAAGACGCTCCGCGCGAAGATCGACATGGCGTCTTCCAACATCAACCTCCGCGACCCGGTGATGTACCGCATCAAGCACGCCCACCACCAGCGCACGGGCGACAAGTGGTGCATCTACCCCTCGTACGACTACACCCACGGGCAGTCCGACGCGCTGGAGGGCATCACGCACTCCATCTGCACGCTGGAGTTCGAGAACCACCGCCCGCTGTACGACTGGTGCCTCGACCAACTGAATGAGCTAGGCCTGCTGCCCGAGGGCCGGCCGCGGCAGATCGAGTTTGCGCGGCTCAACCTCACCTACACGGTGATGAGCAAGCGGAAGCTGCTGCAGCTGGTCACCGAGAAGCACGTCAGCGGCTGGGACGACCCCCGCATGCCGACCATCCGCGGCCTCCGCCGCCGCGGCTACACCAGCCAGGCGATCCGCGCGTTCTGCGAGCGGATCGGCGTGGCCAAGTTCAACAGCACAATCGACATGCTGTGGCTGGAGGACGCGCTGCGCGAGCACCTCAACGAGGTCGCGCTGCGTCGCATGGCCGTGCTGCGGCCGCTGAAGGTGGTGCTGGTGGACGAAGGTGGCAAGCCGCTCACCGGCGACATAAAAACTTGCAGCATCGCCAATCACCCGCAGGACCCCGCGCAGGGCGAGCGCGAGGTGACGCTCGGCCCGGTGCTGTACATCGAGCAGGAAGACTTCATGGAGGACGCGCCCAAGAAGTTCTTCCGCCTGAAGCCGGGCGGCCCGGTCCGCCTCCGCGGCGCGGCCATCATCGTCTGTCAGGAGGTGGTGAAGGACGCCGCGGGCGAGGTCACCGAACTCCGCTGCACGTTCAACCCCGACACCAGCGCCAAGATCGACGACAAGAAGGTCAAAGGAACCATCCACTGGGTCGACGCCGCCACCGCGGTCGACGCGCCGGTACGCGTGTACGACCACCTGTTTGGCGTCGAGAACCCGGACAAAGCAGAGGAGGGCAAGACCTTCCTCGACAACCTGAACCCCAACTCGCTCGAGACCCTCACTGCCAAGTGCGAGCCCGCCCTGGCCGAAGCCGCCGCGGGCGACACCTTCCAGTTCGAACGCGTGGGCTACTTTTTCGCCGACCCGATCGACTCGAAGCCGGGCCAGCCCGTGTTCAACCGCACGGTGACGCTGCGCGATACCTGGGGCAAGGAGAGCGGGAAGTAGCCTGATCCGCAGCGAGCTGACACAGCAGTTCCGAGCCGCGCCTGTCGGGAAGCGTCCGGTTTGCGTTGTCTGCTTGTACGCTTACTAACGGGCGCGGCTTTGGCCATCGCCCTCCGGCACTCGGCACACTTCGCTACCTTCGTTCTCTTCCGCTCCGACAGAAATCTGAGCAGAAGGCAACAAATCGGCTAGCCAACCGCCGGCAGCTCCCAGCCCGCTCGGCGGGGCCGCGACAGCATCGCGTTCGCTTCGTCGTTGTTGGTGAACCGCTCGGCGGCGGGGTCCCAGGCGAGCGGTTCGCCGACGCGGCCGACGTTGCGGGCGATGTTGACCAGCTCGCACAGCGAGTTGGCCCGCTGGCCGTACTCGATGTCGGCGGTGCAGCGCTGGCGGGTCTTGATGCAGTCGACCCAGTTCTCGATGTGGTAGGCGGTCTCGGGCCGGGTGTTGGGGCCGGGGTTGTCGGCGGACGCGGTCAGCTCCTTGGGGTTGCTGGCCACGCGGTTGCGGTTGATCTCGATCTTGCCGTTCTCGCCGACGAAGATCGCGCCCAGGCCGGGGCCGCGGTCGCCGTCCAGGTGCATCAGCAGCTCGGCGCCGTCGGCCATGGTCATGCGGACCCGCGCGCGGGGGCCGGCCAGCTTGGCCATGCCGTGGTACTGGGCGCCGGTGTCAACGTCGCCCACGATGCCGGCCGAGACGCCGCCCACCGTCTGCTGCGGCGCAAAGCGGCCCGAGTCGCGGACCGCCAGCTCCTCCTCCAGCTCGACCTGGACCGGGCCGGTCTCGTCGGCGCCCAGGGCGCGGAGGATCTGGTCGTAGGAGTGCGCGCCCCAGCCGCTGACGCCGAAGCAGAGGCCGCCCGAGTCGTACGCCCGCCAGCGGGCCCAGCCGAGGTGCAGCTGCGGGTCGTAGGGCCGCAGCTCGGCCTGGTTGGTCCAGACGTCCCACCACGGGTCGACCTTGCCGGTCGCCTCGGCGGCGGGCGGGCCCTCCCAGCGGAACGGCCCGATGAAGTTGGGGGCCAGCACGGCCTTCACCTTGCCGATCGCGCCGTTCTTGACGAGGTCGCTTGCCCAGTTGTTGATCGGCATGCTCCGCTGCTGCGTGCCGACCTGCGTGACGGAGCCCGACGCGCGGGCCGCGTCGACCATCGCGCGGCCCTCGGCGATGGTCAGCGCCATCGGCTTCTCGATGTACGCGTCCATGCCCATCTGCATGGCGTGGATCGCCACCCAGGCGCGGGCGTGGGTGGTGGTCTCGACCATGACGCCGTCGAGCTGCTCGGCGTCGATCATCTGGCGGAAGTCCTCGTAGGCCTTCCACTTGCCGCCGGAGAGCTCTTGCGAGAAGTCCTCCGCCCGCTGCTTCAGGCAGTCGGCCACGGCGACCACGCTGAAGCCCTTCACGTCGGCGCCGTCGCGGATCATCCGCGCCCTGGCGCCGCAGCCGATCACGCCGACGCGGACGGTCTCGCTGGGGGGCGCGGCGCCGTCGCGGCCGAGGGCGGACGCGGGGATCAGAGTGGGGGCGGCGATGGCGGCGGCGCCGGCCTTGAGGGCGGCGCGGCGTGAGAGGGTCGGCTTGGACATCCGTTACTCGGCCTTGGTGGTGTTGGTTGGTTTGGCGTCGCTGGGCCGTGCAGGCTCGCGCAGCCGGATACTCTTGAACTCGACCTTCATCGGCGGCCCCTGGTGCATCTGCAGGGCGATGATCCCGCGGGGCAGGGCGAAGCGGGGCTGGTGGTCGGTCGCCTCGCACATCCGCACGCCGTTGATCCAGAGCGTCAGGCGGGGGCCCTCGGCCAGGACCCGCAGCTCATTCCAGTCGTTGTCGCGGACGGCCTGGAGCAGCTTGTCGGCGTCGGCAAAAGTCTCGACCCGTTTGCCGCCGTCTTTGTCGATCACCACCCGCTGCCCCCGCAGCGCCACCAGCCCGCGTTCGTGCTGGTACAGGCAGCCGGTGTACTGGTTGGCCGAGTCGGCGTCGGCCTGGTAGCCCCACGTGTCGAAGTCGGGCCGCCGCTCGCTGCGGACTTGCACGCCGGAGTTGGCCGCGCCGCTCAGCCGGTAGACGGCCCGCAGCTCGAAGTCGGCCGGCTCGCCGCCGGTCCAGTACAGGTAGTGCGACTTGGTGCACGGCCGCTCGGGAGTGCTCTCGGCCAGCAGCACGCCATCGCGGACCCGCCACCAGCCGGGGGCGCCCTGCCAGCCGTCCAGGTTCTTGCCGTTGAACAGCTCGCGGAAGCCATCGGCGGGCGCACTGGCGTCGGCCGCGAGCGAGCGGCCCGCGTGGAACGGAGCGGAGACGGCCAGGAGGAGCAGAAGCGTTGGGAGTCTGTGCACGTAGCGCCTGTGCCGGCAGGAGGGACGCGGGCCGGGCGGCCCGCTGGGGCAGGTGGGCCGTATTTTGCCACAGTGGGGAAGCTGAATGCAAATCCGGGCGCCACGGGCGTCGTTGTCGGAGACGTTGTGCCGCCCGATCCGCTAGCCGACCTGGACGTCCAGCCGTGCGATGAGCTCGTCGATCTGCTCGGCCTGCTGGCGGCTGGAGTAGGCGAGCGCGGCGGCTGAAGCCTGCGACAGCACGCGGCCGGCCGCCAGGTTCACGCTCTCCTCGGCGAAGTCCGCGTCCTCAATCTGGCTGATCGTCGCGGTGGTGATGACGATCCGGTCCTGCCGCAGTTCATCCAAGGCCTGGTCGGTCCGGCTGGCTGCGCCGGCGGCCGCCGCGGCCTGGGCGACGGCGCCCTGCTGCGCGTCGACAACTTTGGCGGCGAGGCCGGCGTCGCCATCGAGCAGGTTGGCCGCGCCCGACCCGCGGAGCGCCTCGAGCGACGCGTCGTCCGGGAGGCCCGCGGTGTAGCTGTCGACCAGGTCGATGGCGTCGAGCGATGCCTCGACTTCCCCCTGCAGCGCCGCGATCTCCGCCCGTGAGTTGATGGAGTTGGCGGCCGTGGTGACCGCGCCGCGGAGGTCGTTGAGCGCCCGCTGCACCTCGCCCAGGCCGGAGGTGCGGCCCGCGGCGCCGACCCGCCGGAAGCCGGCCGCGCGGCCCTCGGCCTGGAGGTCGATCAACTCGCCCCGCAGCTGCTCGACCGCGACGAAGCCGGACGGGTCGTCGCTCGGGCGGTTGATCCGCTTGCCCGTGCTGAGCCGCTCGAGCGCCTTGGCGGTGCGGTCGTTCGCGCGGTGGTGTTGGTTCACCAGCCGGGTCGAGTTGAACGACGAGTTGGGTCCGATGATCGACACAGCGGCAGCCTAGGGGGCGGGCAGGGGGCCCTACGGTATAGCTTTTTTGGTCGACCGCCAGCGGCCCGATGCTCGACCGAGGTTGGGGCTGCCCGCCGCTGCGTGTCGGGAACCGTCGGGGTGGGGACGCCTGTGCGGCCTGTGCTGCTTGCGCCGGGGGCTACTCGACCCCGCTGCGGTCCCGCACGGGGCCCAGCAGACGGAGCGGCGCCAGCAGGTTGTCGCGCAGCGTCGGCGCCGAGTCGACCGCCCGCACAAGGAACACGGTGGCGTCGTCCTGGGTGAGGTTGTCGGGGTGCTCGCCTGCCAGCCTGTCGAGCAGCTCGGGGACGATCTGCTCGGGCGCGGCGGCGTCGAGCTGCCGCACGCACCGCAGCAAGCCGGCGGCGCCAAGGGGAACGCCGGACGCGTCGACCGACTCGGTGAAGGCGTCGCTGAAGCAGAGCAGCAGGTCGCCGCTGTCGAGGCGGGTCTCGAGTCGCGAGTAGTCGGCGGCGGGGAGCACGCCGAAGGGGAAGTCGGCGGGGTCGTCCGAGTCGGTGTCGTCAGCGTTGTGCTCGGCCTGGGACCAACGGCCCGTGGCGGCGCGGTAGAGCAGCGGCGGGGGGTGACCGGCGTTGCCGATCTGCAGCGACCGCTTGGGAGAGAAGTACGTGCAGACCACCGCCGTGGCGAACCGGTCGGTGCTGAGCTGGCTGGAGAACTGGCGGTTCATCTCGCGCACGAACTGCGTGTGGTCGATGAGGTTGACGTTCGCCCGCATCAGGTCGCGGAGCGAGAGGGCCAGCCGCGACGCGTCCTCGCCGTGGCCGCTGACGTCGGCCAAGAGTAGCCGCGTGATGCGGCCCGACGCGCAGGACGAGACGTAGTGCACGTCGCCTCCGCCGGCCGCGCCGGCGTGGGGGCGGCTGTGCACCCGCACCTCGAGCCCCGGTGTCGTGACGGCACGCGAGACCGACGTGTTGCCGCCCCACAGCTCCATGCACTGCATACGGTCGGCGCATTGCTCGGGCGCCGGCATGCTACGCGCCCCCACCGCTGGACCGGTCGTCGCGGCTAGCGGCCGCGCTTTCGTCCTCAGGCGGTTGCTCCGGTTCGTCGCGTTTCGACTCCCGGTACTGGGCCTCGAGCTCTTCGGTCGGCAGGTAGTCGCGGTCCCAATGGCTGACGTGCTCCTGCTTCACCTCTTCGGAGTGCACGTTCTTGGGGTGGTTGGGCTCGGCCATGGTGACCGCCTCCTCCTGTTAGATCTGCGGCGATATCGCTACAGGAACCCTAGGCAGAAGGCCCTAAGCGTCAACCGCACCGACCCCCTGTTTGGCGGCGCCGTGCCGCTACGCGCCACAGCCGCCGCCCCAGTGGTCCAGCGAGTTTCTCACGGGTTTTTGGTAGGAACCGGCCACCTAGCGCGGTCCAATGGAGGGTTGCTCGGCGGGGGCTAGGCTGTGGCGGACGGCGGCGGGACCGGCCAAAGTTCAATGCGGGAGGCGCCGGCCAAGACTTCTGTCCCTATCCGCGTGCAGGTGCGGACAAAAGTCGGCGGGCAAGTTCGCCCTCGACGCCAACACACACTGCTATAGTAGTGTGAACCGGGGTTTGGCACGGGCAATACCGGCGGACTTTCGTCCCTAAGGATCGATGTGCTGGGAGCGGTCAAAAGTCGGCCGTCGGGCGGCCAATGCCAGCAGCAGCACGAACGCCGCCGCGGACGGCTCCGGCACGGCGTGGTGGGCGTTGGCCAGCTCCACCGCCTGGGGCGCCGCGTCACGCCACACGGTGTAGTCCGCCGCGTCGATCCGCCCGTCGCGGTTGCCGTCGGCGCCCTCGCCGAGGGCGGCGGCCCCGCCGTATGACGTCCGCCACAGGGCGTAGTCGGCCGCGTCGACCACCCCGCTGCGGTCGTAGTCGCCTGGGACATAGGCGGGCAGGAAGTCGGCCGGGTCGAGAACTTGCGGGGTGAAACGGGCCTTGGCGATCACGCCCTCGAAGAAGTTGACCTTGTTGTGCCGCATGCCGAGCGAAACCTGCCCGTCGGCGGTCGCCAGCACGTCGACATCGCCCTCGAGCTCGAGCTGGCCGTTGAGGTAGGCGGCCAGGGTCTGGCCATCGTAGGTGACGGTGAAGTTGTACCACTCGCCGAGCGGGTGCAGCTTGGTATCGTCGATGATCGCCAAACTGTTCACGACGCTCGGGTTCGACTGGCCGGGCCGCTGCGAGCGGACGAACGCGTCGAGGTACCAGTTGTCACCGGTAACGCGGGTCTCGAGGGTGACGCGGTGGTCGGGTGGGATCGCGGATTGCACGTGCAGCACACGTGGCTGGTTGCTGGACACGTTCTCGATCGGGTCGGGGCGGAAGAGCATCTCGATGGTGTAGGCGGCGGCCCCGGCGATCGGGTTCGCGTCCACGATCAGGCCGTCGTTGCCGTCGAAGCGGAGGCCATCGCCAAACGGCGTGGGCACAACCGTCGGGCTGCCGACAACGTCCACCACCGCGGCGCCGCCGATGCTGCTGGTATTGTCGATGTCCCAGGTGGTCTGGGCAGCGGCGGGGGGCGTCAGGCCGGCCAGGGCGGCCAGCAACAAGACGTGGGCAGTGCGGTTGCGGGGCATAGGTATCCGGTTCCGCCAGCACGGGCGGAGCGGGCTGACAATCAGGGTGCAGATCAAGGTGGGGCGACGCGACAGGTCGGGCGATCGATGGAAGGCGGTTGTGGCGGGGTGGGGGGCGGCAAGAAAAACGGCACGGACGCTGCCCCGCGTCCGTGCCGTTGTGCGGCATTGGGTTACTTCGGTTACCTCCGGCGGCGGGCCACTACGCCAGCGGCGGCGACCGCCAGCAGGCCGAGGCAGGCCGGTTCGGGCGCCGACCTCGCGGCGGACGGCGCCGACGTGGCGCCGTACTGCGAACGCCACAGGTTGTAGTCGTCGTTGTCGACGGTGCCGGAGCCGTTTCCGTTGCCGCCGAGGGCCGACTCGTCGCCGCCCAGGTTGTCACGCCAGATGGTGTAGTCGGCCGCGTCGACCGTTTCGTCGTTGTTGAAGTCGCCCGGGATGCCGCCGGCGCCGGCGATCGGCGCGACGTCGGTGAAGGTCTCGCCGATGCGGAGCTCGTCGAGCTGCCACTCGCCCGGCCCGGCGCCCTGGTCGCCGCCGGCGAACAGCCGCATTAGGTCGAACGAGAACTCCGAGCCATTGGGCTCGTTGTTGTAGGCCGAGGCGCCCAGCGCGTCGGCAGCGGCCTGCAGGTTGTCCGGGCGGTAGTAGCCGAAGGCGTCCTCGTCGGCGGGCGTCGAGTCGAGTTCCGGGTTCATCCACATCGTGACCGAGTCGGCGACCCCGTTGTTGTGGTCGATGCGCATCACGAACATCGCAAGGTCGGTGAACAGCACGTCGGAGTAGACGTCACGCACGTTGGGGCCGGCGGTGTTCTCGAAGGGCGGCGGGTCCTCCGCCAGCGTTGCGTTCGCGACCACCTGTGGGGCGCGGATGGTCCAGCGGTCCTCGGTCGTGACGCCGTCGGGCAGGGTGAACGTGACGTTGGAGTTCTCTCCGATGTTGATCTTCTCCGCCGCGCCGCCCTGGGGAGTGTTGACGGGGTCGTCGGCGTGCGTCGTGTCGAACAGCGTGAAGTTGGCGCCGCGGACCGGCATGCCCAGGCGGACGCCCAGCATGCTGAACCAGGTGGTTGAGCCGGTGGTGTCGTCGCGGCGGAAGTCCAGTGCACGGCCAATGAACGACGTGTTGCTGGCGCCGGAGTTGAGCATGCGGTTGCCGGAGGTCAGCAGCATATTGCCGCCGGTGTCGGAGTAGGTCAGGCTGTCGGCCACGATCACGTCCGTGGTGCTGATCCCCTGGTTGAGCACGTCGCCCCAGGCGCCGTCGAACCCAGTGCCGCCGTCCAGGCCGTTGAGCGCCGAGCCGGAGTCGTAGTCGAAACCCTCGTACGCCAGCAGCACCGCGTGGACCGGCGTCGCCGATCCCCATACCAGCGCCGCGCCGGCGATCATCGCGCCGACGCAGCCAAGTGTTGGTCTCCCAAAGCTCGCCATGTCATCCTCCCAGATGTGAATAGGTCATTGGACGAGAGTTGTGGCCGTCCGGCGCCCTCGCGCCGTGGCGTATGTTCGGTGCGCCGGTCATTCTGCCGGCGGCGTAATCCGCAATCCGTGACGGGCTGGCTGCACTTACGCCGCCTTTCCCGCACAACTTGAGTACTGAGGCGAACCGATTGGCCGCGGCGGGTCGCTCTGCTGGCGGCGCCGGCCAAAGTCGGGATCTCACCAGCCGTTAGCCCACGATCGCAACTAAAGTATCCGCCTCGACATAAGGCAAAACCGCTGAACGCTCAGGGGGCGCCACACACCCTCATCCCGAAGCACGAGCGAAAAAGTCGACGCTTGCTGAGCAGCCTAAAAATGAAAAGACGCAATCAATGCGCAGTTGATCCTATGCGCGGCCGTGGCCAACTCCTAGGACATTTATTGCAAATGATCGGCTACTTTTCGCGGGAAAGCAGGGCGAATCTCGGGCGTAGCGACGCCCCCTCGTACAGCACTGGGAGCGGAGGGGGGGCCAGCCGGACCACTGGGCTCGGCGCCGTGCCGCCAACATGGCACTGTTCAACTGGGACCGCTTGCACGAGATTGAGACCCCCACCCGCGTTCCTACCCCTGAGTGCCCAGTTATGTCTGCACCCCCTGAAGCTCCCCGCCGCGTAGCATGCGTCGGCGCAAGCGTCACCTTCGGCCGCGGGCTTGAGAACCGCCGCGAGGAGTGCTACCCGGCGGTGCTAGGCCGGCTGCTGGGCGAGGGCTACTCGGTTCGCAACTTCGGCTACAGCGGCGCCACCGCGGGGCGCGAAACGAACGAACCTTACTGGCGGACGCCGTCTTTCACGTCGGCCGAGCGGTTTGCTGGCCAGATTGTGGTGGTCTCACTCGGCACGAACGACGCCCAGCACGCCAACCTCGGGAACCTCGCCAACTTCCGCAGGGACTACACCGAACTGGTCGAGCATTTGCGCAAGGCCGGCGACAACGCGCAGGTGGTGGTCGCCTTGCCCCCGCCGGTGTTCGATCCGCTTCCGGAGATCAGCATCCCAACCCTCGACCAGACGATCCGGCCGGCCATCGCCGAAACGGCCGAACAGCTGGGGCTGCCGCTGCTGGACGGCTACGCGATGTTCGCCAATCGACCAGAGCTGTTCCGCGACAACCTTCACCCCAATGCCGAGGGCGCTCGGATGATCGGCCAGGCCGCTTACCAGGTGGTCCGCGGCCTCTAGCAGGGGCGGCAAACCCGGCCCGGTTGTGGCGGAGCCCCACGCCCGCGATAATCCTGGATTGCTCAAACCGTGCGCCTTCCCCCAGTCTCCCCCATCCCCCCGCCAAGCTATGCCACTGCTCGTTGTTGGATCGGTCGCCATTGATAACGTCGAAACGCCCGAGGGCGGTCGGCACGACAACCTGCTGGGCGGGTCGGCTACGCACTTTTCTTATGCGGCCAGCTTTTTCACCCCCGTGCGGTTAGTGGGCGTGGTGGGCGAGGACTGGCCTGCCGAGCACACCGAGCTGCTCCAGAGCCGCAACATCGACACCACGGGCCTGCAGGTGGTGGACGGCGGCAAGACGTTCACCTGGACCGGCCGGTACGAGCCGAACATGAACGACCGCGAGACGCTCAACGTCGAGTTGAACGTGTTCGGCGAGTTCAACCCGGTGCTGCCCGAGAGCTACCGCAAGGCCCAGTACATCTTCCTGGCCAACGGCGTGCCGGGCGTGCAGCAGAAGGTGCTCGACCAGACCCCCGGTCGGCGGCTGGCCGTTGCCGACACCATGGACCTCTGGATCGAGACCCAGCGGAACGACCTCGACGCGCTGCTCGGCCAGCTCGACGGCTTGGTGCTTAACGACAGTGAAGCCAAGCTGATGACCGGCACCGAGAACCTGGTGAAGGCCGGCCACCTGGTGCGCAAGATGGGCCCCAAGTTCGTGATCATCAAGAAGGGCGAGCACGGCGCCATGTTCTTCTCCGAGCATGAAACCTACGTGATGCCGGCCTACCCAACCGACAAGGTGGTTGACCCAACCGGCGCCGGCGACAGCTTTGCCGGTGGAATGATGGGGTACCTGGCCGAGAAGGACGACGGCTTCGAGCCCGAGCAGATCAAGACCGCCATGGCCTACGGCACCCTCGCGGCCAGCTTCAACGTCGAGGGCTTTGGCCTGGCGCGGATGAAGGAGATCACCCGCGACGACATCGAGGAGCGGATGGTCAAGTTCCGCAAGATGCTGACGTTCTAGAGGATTGGCAGGCACCGTGGCGAATTGCTTCAATTGCGGGAGTGGTCTGACCTTTGCCGGAGATAATCTAGGGGTTCCTCGTTTTTGTGGACGCGACTGCCAATCCGTCGCGAGTCAAGTTCTAAGAAAATATGGTCCGTCGGATGAGGAACTGGAGGCAGAGGTACTGAGGCTCCATACTGGAGAATGTCCCGTTTGTGGTGGAGCTGGTCCAGTGGATGTTCAGTGTTCGGTGCGGATCACGAGCATACTCTTCTTGCTGAAGAGTGAATGCACCCGTGCAAGCTGCGATGCGTGTGGTCGGCGGCAAAAGCTGCTCGACGCTCTGCATTGTGCTGTGTTTGGCTGGTGGGGGATTCGGGGGGTCTTGCTTACCCCCGCGTACCTGCTTGACAATCTCCTCGGTAGTCTTGAGAAGACTGGATTCGGCTCGCCAAGCCCAGCATTCCGAGAGGCCGTCCGTACACGCTTGGCCTATGAGAGTCGGGCAGCAGCCTTTGTGGGAGGCGATAATGCAACGCATGATTAGAGGGAACGCCAGACTTCTGTGCGTAGAAGTCGGCTGCGAAGGAAGGATTTGCGTTGAAGACCCGCACGTTTATCGCCGTTGAGGCCTCGCCCGAGGTTCGGTCGAACGCCGTCGCCCTGATGGACCTGCTGGCCGCTCACGGGCGGGACTACCGGTGGGTGGAGCTGGAGAACCTGCACTTCACGCTGCAGTTCCTCGGCGACATCACGGACCAGGAGATCGTTGACGTCTGTGGCCGCGTGAAGGCGGCCGCCGAGTCGTTCGACCCGTTCGAAATCGAGGCCCGCGGCGTGGGAGCGTTCCCGGCGGCCGACAAGCCCAAGACGTTGTGGGTCGGCGTCGGGGAGGGGCAGGACCGGCTGATCGAGCTGCACGGCGCCATCGACGACGAGCTGGCCGAGCTGGGGTTCCGGGGCGAGAACCGCCGGTTCGTTCCCCACCTGACTATCGGGCGGCTCATCCGCTCCGCCCGCCCCTCCCAGCAGCTAGCGGGCGAGCTGTCCAGCCTCGAGCGCTTCGAGGCGGGAAAGATGGTGGTTGATGCGGTCACAGTCTACGCCAGCCAGCTAAGGCTGGACGGACCCGATTACCACGTGTTGGCCCGCGTGACCCTCTAGGTTTACCAGCAGCGTCCTCGACGGAGGAAAAGACCGACAGGATTTCTCTTGCTGGAGGTACTGTACACCGATATACTATTCGGGCGTACAGTAATCGTCGTTCGCCGGTCTGAGCCCGACGGCAATCTCGGCACGGATGGGTTGAAACATCCGTAAACCTCCACCATAAAAGGACTTGTCGCATGGTTTCTACAGCAACAGTGAACAACGGATCGGCGAAGAATCGTATGGCAAAGCGGGGAAAGGCGTCCAAGTCCACGTCCAAGAAGGCGGCCAAGCCGGAGAAGAAGTCGTTGATGGAAAGTGTCCTGGAGAACAGCGACGATCTGCGGCACACCGTGGCCGCGATCGAGAAGCAGTTCGGCGAGGGCGCCATCATGCCGTTGGGCAGCGAGTCGGACCGCCGGATCGAGGGGATCTCGACCAGCAGCCTGTCGCTCGACATGGCCTTGGGCGGGCAGGGCATCCCCTGCGGGCGGATCATTGAGGTGTTCGGCCCCGAGTCCAGCGGCAAGACCACCCTGGCGCTGCACGTGGTGGCCCAAGCACAGAAGAAGGGCGGAATCGCCGCGTTCATCGACGCCGAGCATGCGCTCGACCCCAGCTGGGCCAAGAAGATCGGCGTGGACCTGGAAACCCTCTTGGTGAGCCAGCCGAGCCACGGCGAGGAGGCGATGCACATCACCGAGATGCTGATCAAGAGCAACGCGGTCGACGTGATCGTCATCGACTCGGTGGCCGCTCTGGTGCCCAAGAAGGAGCTGGACGGCGAGATCGGCGACTCGCACGTTGGCCTGCAGGCGCGGCTGATGAGCCAGTCGATGCGGAAGCTGACCGGCGCCATCGCCAAGAGCAAAACCGCCGTCATCTTCATCAACCAGATCCGCGAGAAGGTCGGCGTGATGTTCGGCAGTCCCGAAACCACGCCGGGCGGGCGGGCCCTCAAGTTTTATTCGTCCTGCCGGATCGACGTGCGGCGGATTGGCCAGCTGAAGGACGGCGAGGACGTGGTCGGCCAGCGGGTGCGGACCAAGATTGTCAAGAACAAGGTGGCGCCGCCGTTCCGCGTTGCCGAGTTCGACATGATGCACAAAGATGGCATCAGCTACGAGGGCGACCTGATCGACCTGGGGCTGGAGCAGAAGATCATTGGACGCACGGGCGCCTGGTTCCGCTACGGCGAGAGCCAGCTCGGCCAGGGCAAAGAGAAAGCCCGCCTGTACCTAAAAGAGAACCCGGGCGTCGCCGACGAGATCAAGAGCAAGGTCCTGGCGGCGGGCGGCTTCGACGACCTGCTTGCGATGACCCCCAGTGAGGTCGCCGCGGAGAAGAAAGAAGACGAGGACGCCGAAGAGTAACCGCCGTCGGGCCCGCCCTGGGGTGGAGCGTCCGTCGGCCATGCGAACAGAAGGCCTATGAGGCACGGCACGACCACTACCCCCCGCGCGACTTGGCGGGACCGTTTCTGCAGTCCAGCCCGCGTCCGGCTTATGGCTGCCGTCGGCATGACTGCGTGCTGCCTGCTTGGCGGGCGGGCGTCGTCGCAGGCGCCGGCGCCGGAGGGGCAGGGCGAGCTGCTGGCGGCGTTTCAGTCCAACCTAATCAGCGTGATCGAGCGGGTAGAGCCGGCGGTGGTGGCGGTGTCTCGCGCCCCGAAGCCGACGCCCCGCGCGGGCGTGCAACCTGGGGATCAAGCCCGTTTGCGGCAGCAGTTCCAGCCGGGCGAGCTGCGTGCGCTGCAGGAGTTGAACGCGGGGTTGCCGGGCCTCGATCCGCTCGAGCAGTTCCGCCGCAACGACCCCACCGCGTCGACGATGAAGGTGACCGGCGCAGGCGTGGTGATCAGCGCCGATGGGCTCATCTTGACCCAGTACCTGGTGGTCAAGCCGGGCGAACTCCACTTCGTCACCACAATCGAGGGCGAGCAGCTGCCGGCCGAGATTGTCGGGGCCGATCCCCGCAGCAGCCTGGCGGTGCTGCGGGTACGCAGCGACAAACTCAAGCCGGTCGAGATCGGTCGGGCCGAGCAGCTCAAGAAGGGCAGCCTGGTGATTGCCGTGGGCAACCCGTTCGCGATCGAGAGCGATGGCCAGCCCACCGTCAGCTACGGCATGGTGTCCAACCTTGCACAGAAGGCGCCGGGCGGTGAGAACCTCAACAACACCAAGCGGACCGACAGCTTCCGCACCACGCTGCACCACCTGGGGACCCTCATCCAGACCGACGCCAAGCTGGGCTGGAACGCGTCGGGCGGGGCGTTGGTAGACCTTGAGGGGCGGCTGGTAGGCCTGACCACCAGTGTGGCGTCGATCGCGGGGCACGAGCAGCCTGCCGGCTACGCGATCCCCATGAATGAGGTCATGCGTCGGATCATCGACGACCTCAGCGCCGGCCGCGAGGTGGAGTACGGCCTGCTGGGCATCGGGTTTCAGCCGGATGAGCTCTCGTTCGCGGGCGGCGACACGCCCGGCGTGGTCGTTGACCGCGTCTATGAGGGCAGCGCCGCGGCAAGGGCGGGGCTGCAGAAGTTTGATGTCGTGCTTGCGATCGCGGGGCAGCAGCTTGAAGGAACCGACCAGCTCCAACTGGTGGTGGGTGGTCTCGCGCCCGGAGTAGAGACCCCGCTAACGTACGCCCGTCAGGGACGCACCACCGAGACGACGGTGCGGCTGGACAAGATATTCGTACCGGGCGAGAAGGTGGTCACCAGCCCGCGGCCCGCCTGGCAGGGGATCCATGTCGACTACGCCACGGCGGTTGACACCGACCTGCTCTCGCAGGCGGGGGCTCAGGGCTACATCGATCAGGAGGGGTGCGTGGCGGTGGTGGACGTTGACGAGGACAGCGTCTCTTGGCGCCAGGGTGTCCGGCCGGGCATGTTTATCAGCCACGTGTCTGGACAGCGGGTCGCCAGCCCCGAAGAATTCCGCCAAGCGGTCCGGCAGGCCGGGGGCAGCGTCAAGCTGCGGTTCACCCCCGGCAATTCGCCCGAGAACGCCCGCCCTGTTGGGGCGTTGCCCGCAACCCGCTGAGGCAGTTGGATGAAGCAGATTAGGTTCTTACTATCGCTCTGCGCACTCGCGGCGGCGATGATCGCGGCGCCCGTTCAGCGGACCGCGGCTGCCGAGTCGACTCCCGCGGCCGTGACTCAGGCCGACGCGCCGCGGCTCGGCTGGCGTGGCTGGCTCCGCAAGTGCGTCGACCGCGACGAAGACCGCGCCCGCTACGCCATCCATATGGAGCCCGGTTGGCAGCAGGCATCCGCTGATCTGCCGGTGGTGGTGCAGCTGCACGGCTTCAATTCTACGCCCGGCCACACCCGACCGCTGCTGGGGCCCGCCCGTCAGGCGGGGCTGCCGTGCGGCCAGTTCGCTTACCCGAACGATCAGCCGCTCCGCCGGTCGGCCGAACTGCTGTCGGCGGAGCTGAAGTGTTTCGCCAAGCAGTGGCCAGAGCGCGAAGTAGCGTTGGTGACGCACTCCATGGGCGGCCTCGTGGCCCGCGAGTGCATCGAGGACGACGCACTCTACCCCGGCAACGTGCGGCGGCTCATCATGGTCGCGCCGCCGACCCATGGCTCGTCGCTGGCGCGGTACGCGGTCGGCCTCGACGTGTGGGAGCACTGGCTCGCCCGTCGCGATGGCAACCCGTGGCGACGGGTCCGCGAGTCGATTGCCGACGGCCTCAGCGAGGCGCCCACCGACCTGAGGCCAGGGTCGGCGTTCCTGCAGAACCTGAACTCACGCCCGCGGCGGGAGGGCGTTTCGTACACGGTCCTGCTCGGTTCATCGGCCCAGCTTGCCGAAGAGCAGCGGTACTTTGTGCGCCAGACGCTGCTCAGGACGGCCGACCGCACGCCGGGATGGCAGGCCGACGCCGCGGCCATCGACCGCGCCCTGAGCTGCATGGATGAGGTCGTCGAGGGCCTGGGCGACGGCGCGGTGGCGATCGATCGCGGCCGGCTTGCCGGGGTCGACGACACCGTCGTGCTGCCGTTCAGCCACCTGGGAGTCGTGCGGGCCGAGGGCGACGCCGGCTGCCGCCAGGCGCAGCAGGTGATCCTCGATCGCTTGCTGGCGGAGACTACCGCCGGCGCTGCGGAGTAACGCCCTCGCCGTGCGGTGCGGCTCGTTTGAGATGCCGCTGATCTGCTCTGGCCGGGCCGGGGCCCTGCGTTGACACCCCCTGTCGGCGCGATACGATTAAGCGGAAACGTATGCAATTTAACGGCTTGCGCTGCCTGCATCGGCCGCTCCGGCCGCTCTCGTACTCTGAGGTCACCAGCCCCAATGTCTACGCCGATCACGCAACTCGAACTCGCCTTGGCGGGAGAGATCACCCCTGAGATGACGTTTGTCGCCGAGCGCGAGAAGATCTCGGCGGACCTCGTGCGTGACGAGGTGGCGAAGGGGCGGATGGTGATCCCCGCGAACCGGGTCCACCTGGCGGGTCGGCTCGAGCCGATGGCGATCGGCGTCGCGTCCAAGTGCAAGGTGAACGCCAATATCGGCAACTCGGCGGTCACCAGCGACATTGATGGCGAGCTGGAGAAGCTGAACACGGCGGTCCACTTCGGCGCCGACACGGTCATGGACCTTTCGACCGGCAAGGACATCGACCGCATCCGCACGGCGATTATCGGCGCCTCGCCGGTCCCGATCGGCACGGTGCCGATCTACCAGATGCTGGAGGAGCTGGGCGGCGAGATCGAGGACATGCGGGCCCAGCACTTCCTGGACATGGTCGAGCACCAGGCCAAGCAGGGCGTGGACTACATGACCATCCACTGCGGAGTGCTGCTGGAGCACCTGCACCTGACGATGAATCGCGTGACGGGCATCGTCAGCCGCGGCGGATCGTTGATCGCCAAGTGGATGATGTCGCACCGCAAGCAGAACCCGCTGTACGAGGCCTTTGACGACCTGTGCGACATCATGCGGCAGTACGACGTCACGTGGAGCCTGGGTGACGGGCTGCGTCCGGGGAGCGTCGCGGACGCGAGCGACGACGCCCAGTTCGCCGAGCTCGACGTCCTCGGCGAGCTGACCAAGCGGGGCCGCGCCCGGGGCACGCAGGTGATGGTCGAGGGGCCGGGCCACGTCCCCATGGACCAAATCCAGATGAACATGGAGCGGCAGGCCGAGGTCTGCGACGGCGCTCCGTTCTACGTGCTCGGCCCGCTGGTGACCGACATCGCCCCGGGCTACGACCACATCACCAGCGGCATCGGCGCCGCGCTGGCCGGCTGGCACGGCGCCGCCATGCTGTGTTATGTCACGCCGAAGGAGCACCTTGGCCTGCCCGAGAAAGAAGACGTCAAGCAGGGCATGATGGCCTACAAGATCGCGGCCCACGCGGCGGACGTCGCCCGGCAGCGTCCGGGCGCCCGCGACCGCGACGACGCGCTCTCGAAGGCCCGCTTCGAGTTCGACTGGAACGAGCAGTTCCGCCTGTCGCTTGACCCGGAAACGGCCCGCGAGTACCACGATCAGACGCTCCCGCAGGACACCTTCAAGAGCGCCCACTTCTGCAGCATGTGCGGCCCGAAGTACTGCTCGATGAAGATCACGCAGGACATCCGCAAGATGGCCCAGGACGGTGACCTCGTCCAGCTGTCTTCGGCTGAGTGATCTGACGCACGTTAGCCGCCCGGCGGCTGAGCTAGACTTGCATGCGACGGGCTACCTGCCCCAATCCACCGAGACCGACACACGGAGAACCGAGATGATGCGCACCACAGCCGCGGCCCTGATGCTGTCCCTGCTGGTCGGCTGTTCGGAGTCGCCCACCGGAGCCGTCGACAAGACGCAGGTAATCAGCTCCAGCACGTTGCAGGACGTTGACTTCAACACCGAGGGGCTGCCCACGGTGGCATTCACGGTCCCCTCTATGCACTGCGAGGTGATGTGCACTCCCAAGGTGCGAGAGACGCTGGCCAAGCAGCCCGGCGTGAAGGACGTTCGGGTCGACCTCGAGTCAAAGACCGCCGAAGTGGCCGTGGAGAAGGAGGGCCTGTTCGACCCCTCGAAGGCGATCGAGGCGCTGGAGATGGCCGACTTCACGGACGTAACGCTCAAAGCGGACGCGACCTAAACCGAGCAATCGGATACGCAACCGCGTACAATAGGAGCCGCCGGGGATCGCCCCCGGCGGCTTTTTTCGTTGGGCCGCGGACGGCGCTCGGCCCAAATCGAGACCTTCTCCACTAGGAACTGGCGGAATGCGAATCACCCCGCTGCTCGTTTGCTCGCTGCTGTGCGTGACGGACGCCCTCGCTGACGGGCCCTCCTTCCGCATGCCGACCTACCCCGACAAAGCCCCGCCCCCGGCCCGCACGCCAGAGGAGGTCAGGGCCCTGCTGGCTGGCTCGCGGCCGCCGCAAGAAGCTAAGGAACTGAAGGTGCTGCTGGTCGCCGGGCCCAAGGACCACTCGACCGGAGAGCACGACTACCCGGCCTGGCAGAAGGTGTGGAACCCCTTGCTTTCGCGGTCGGCCAACACCAAGGTCGACGACGCGTGGGAGTTCCCGACCGAGGAGCAGGCCGAGGAAGCCGACGTGATGGTCTTCTTCCAACGCGGCCGCTGGGACAGCGACCGCGCCCGCGTGATCGACAAGTTCCTGTCACGCGGGGGCGGCTTGGTCTACATCCACTGGGCCGTCGACGGCCGCGGCGGCGAGGCGGAGTTCGCCAAACGGATCGGCCTGGCCAGCAAGGGGGGTAGCATCAGCTACCGCCACGGCCCCCTGCACGTTGACTTCTCGCCCGGCGCCGACCACCCGATCGCCCGCAACCTGGCCAGGGTCGACTTCGTCGACGAGGCCTACTGGCGGCTCACTGGCGACCCGGGCGACCTCACGCTGATCGGGACGTCCGAGGAGGAGGGCAAACCGCGGCCGCTGTTCTGGACGGTTGAGCGGGGCAGGGGGCGGGTGTTCGTTTCGATCCCGGGCCACTACATGTGGACTTTCGACGACCCGGCCTTCCGGGCCCTCCTGCTCCGCGGCATCGCCTGGACCGGCCGGGCGAACGTCGACCGGTTCAACGAGCTCGTGACGCTCGACGCCAGAATCGAGGAGTAGCCCCGAGGCGCCGGCGCTAGTGGATTGACCGCGCGTCGCCAGCGAACGCGATGTGCGGGTCGTGCTTGTAGAAGTGGCGGGCGATCTCGCCGGCTAGGATGTCGACGTACTGCCGCTGGAACGACTGCACGCTCCGCTCCTGCACCGGCACGCCCCCGTGTTCGGGGAACAGCACCTCGCCCATCTCGCGGTCCCACAGCCGGCGGCCGTTGTCGTGCATGTCGTGCACGGTGATGGTGACCTCCGCGGTCCCTTGGTACAGGGTCTTGCCGCTGTAGAGCTCGAAATGGTCGAGCTCGATGTGCACCACCCGGTCGGCCTTCACCGCCTTGCCCAGCGCCCGGTAATCGTCGGAGTCGTTCTCGTCGATCCACTGGTCCACTTCCTGAGGGTGCACAACGTCGATCTTCGAGACGTTCTGCTCCAGCAGGCTGCTGACCCGTTTGGAGATGTCGCGTGCGGCGCCCGCATGGCTGAAGGTCGAGGACGACGGCGGCCGGCAGAAAACCACCACGCGTTGCTGCTCGAGCCCGTCGTACTGGGCGTCGACCAGGTTGCCGCCCTCCCAGAAGTACACGCCCGAGGCGATCAGCGCCGGGCACCCGGCGGACGGGAGCAGGCACAGGGACGCCAGTAGCAGCGAGGGCCACGCGGCGGGGAGACGGCTAGGGGTTTGGGGCGGCATCGCCAACCTCGTGGGCGTTGGGGGACTTCTGTAGCGGGGGGAGCATAGGGAGCGCCGCCCGGACCGGCAAGAGGAGTCGCGGCCCGGCGCCAGCAGGCCGCACCGCCATTGAGGCCGGCCGATCGGGTCCGCCCGAGACCCGCCGAAGCACGAAAAAAGCCACGCAGGAGTGGCTCCTGCGGGGCTTGGGAGGTTCTGTCGCTGGTCGAGACCGCTAGGCCGCGTCGGCCGACGACGACTTGGTCGACTTGGCCGCCGGGTCGGGCGAGGCGCCCACCATCGCCAGCAGCGCGGGGCAGGCGATGAAGATCGTGCTGTAGGTGCCCACCAGCACACCCACCACTAGGGCGAAGGCGAAGCTGTGGATGCCGGGGCCTCCGAAGAAGTACAGCAGGATCACCACAATCAGCGTGGTGATCGACGTCAGCAGCGTGCGGCTGAGCGTCTGGTTGATGCTGGCGTTCACCATGTCTACGGTCAGGTTGGGGCTCTTGCCACGCACCTCGCGGATGCGGTCGAAGATGACGATGGTGTCGTTCAGCGAGTAGCCGATGATCGTCAGGAACGCGGCGACCAGCGTCAGGCTGATCTGGAACGAGTCGATCTGCAGCGCCGACGCCAACGCGGGGACCATGTCCACGACGTACGCCGAAACCGCCACGGCGCCCAGCGTGACGAGCACGTCGTGCACCAGGGCGACCACCGCCGCCAGACCGAAGGCGATGTTCTGGAACCGGAACCAGACGTAGGCGATGATGCCGAGCAGGCTCACCACGATCGCCTGGATCGCCTTGCGCTGCATGTCGCCGGCCACCTTGCCGCCGATCTTGTTGGCCAACGGGAAGATGGGCTGATCACCAAGCTCCTCCTGCAGCTGATTGGCGACCGCCAGCGTCTGCTCGGCGTCCTGCCCCTGCAGCTTGAGGGTCCAGGTCTTGAACCGCTGGTTGCTGTCCTCGACGTAGTCGGGGTTCTCGAGCACCGGGTCTAGGCCCTTGGCGCCCTGCGAGGTCAGCACCTCCTTGATGCGTTCCTTCAGCGCGTCGTGCGACATGCCGTCGTCGGCGGCGAAGGCCTCGCCCTCGTTAAACGTTAGCTCGACCTGCGACCCCTCGAAGCCCGCTTCGGAGAAGGGCTCGACCTCGCCGATCTGGACCGAGTTCTTCAGCAATTGGTCGCCGAAGGCGTCGGCTAGCAGCGACTTGACCTTCTCGACATCGTCGACACTGGTTCGGACTGTGAAACGCTTGCCGTCCGTGCCCCGCTCGGTGACCGTCAGGTTCCTGTCGCCGAGGGTAGACTTCTCTTCGGCCTCGCCAATGGGGATCTGGCTGATCTTTTCGCGGATTTCAGTGACGTTCAGCTCGACGCCGTCGGCCAGCACCTGCGTGACGCTGCTCCCGCCGGTGAAGTCAATGTCGAGGATGCCGCCGCCACGCCCGAACACGCTGAACAGGCCGATGCCGATGATCACGACCGACAACGCGGCCGCCAGGCCACGCTTGCCGATAAAGTCGATGCTGGTGTCGCCGACCATCCGCGAGAAGTGGAGCGACTTGATCCACCGCTTCCGCTCGGCGATGTCGAACACCACACGCGAGCAGAAGATAGCCGAGTACATACTCATCAGGATGCCCAGGATCAGCGTCACGGCGAAGCCGCGGATCTGGTCGGTGCCGATCGCGTACAGCACAACGCCCGTGATCAGCGTCGTGACGTTGGCGTCGACGATAGTCGTGGTGGCCCGGTCGAAGCCGTTGCGGATGGCCATCCGCAACGCGGCGCCGCGGGCCATCTCCTCGCGGATGCGCTCGAAGATTAGCACGTTGGCGTCCACGCTCATGCCGACCGTCAGCACCAGACCGGCCAGGCCGGGCAGGGTGAACGCGGCGCCGAACAGGACCATCAACGCCAGCACCAACAGCAGGTTGATCGCCAACGCCAGGCAGGCCACCAGGCCCGCAAAGCGGTAGTACAGCACGATGAACAGCAGGACCGCGATCAGCGACACCGTGATCGCGTAGCTGCCCTGCTTGATGGTGGTCTCGCCGATGGTGGCGCTGATGGTTTCTTCGCTGATGGGCGTCTTGTTGAGGGCCGCCGGCAGGCTGCCCGCGTCCAGCACCGCTACGATGCGGTCGACCTCCTCCTTGGTCATGGCGCCGCCGGAGATCTGGCCGTCGTTGGTGATCCGCGTCCGGATGCCGGGCGCCGAGATCAGCTCCTCGTCCAGCATGATGCCCAGCGCCCGCCGGTCGCCCGAGGCGTTGGGCAGGTTCTCGCCGGTCAGGCGGCCGAAGCGGGCGCTGCCGGCGGCGTCGAACCGGAAGCTCACGGCCGGCCGGCCGGACTCGTCAAAGTCGCTTCGGGCGCTGGTCAGGTACTCGCCCGTGACGTTCAGCGGGTCGATCAGCACGAGCGCCTCGGGCCGGGAGCCCGCGTCGCGGGTGACCAGCCGGCCCTCGCCGGCGCCGAACTCGCGCTCGTCGAACTTGACCCAGCGGGCCCGCTCCTGGCCGCCAATTTCCACCCGCTTCTGGCTGGGCGGGAGTTCCCGCGCCGCGTCGATGATGGGTCGGTCGTTGGGCCAGCGGGGGTCGGCCGTGATGCGGAACTCGAGCTCGCCGAGGTCGGTCAGCATCCGCTTGACGTGGTCCAACTCCTCCTGTGACGAGGCGTGAGGCACAATCACCTCGATGTCGTCGCCGTAGGAGCGGATCGCCACCTCTTTGGTGCCGGCCGGGTCGACGCGCATCTTGAGGGCGTTGATGACCTGGTCGATCTTGACCTTCTGCTTACCGTCGGCGCCGGCCTCGGGGTCCTGCGGGGCTTCGGCGTCGCTGCCGATGATGCGGTCCTTGTCCGCGATCTCGTAGACCAGCGTGGTGCCGCCGCTCAGGTCGGTTCCGCCCTTGAACTTACCGGTCGAGACGATCAACGCGCCGACCGCAACCGACGTGAGCACCAGGCTAATCTTCCAGCCGTGGTCGGGCATCTTGAGCTGGCCGGCAAGCCAGTTCCCGATGACTACCGGCAGCACCAGGGCGGCCAGGATCAGCAACGCCTTGGCCCAATCGAAGCCGGTTGCAGGGGCGTCTTGCCCGGTCGTAGCGGCGCCAGTCGCAGCCGCGGCTGCATCTTCGGGATCCGTTGCGGCTTCAGAATCGGTGTCGGCGGGCTCGTCTGCCGGCGCCGGGTCGGGCGCGGCATCGGCGCCTTCGGCCGGGGTGTCTTCCGTGGCTTCTTCGACCGCGGGGGTGGCGTCCTGTTCCTCGGTAGCCGCGTCGTCAGCCTCGGGCGCGGCGACTTCGGCGGCGTCGGGCTGATCGCCCGGCTGAGCAAGTGCGGCCTGCGGGGCGGTAGACGACAGCAGCATGGCCGCAAGCAGGCATGCTAGCAGCCCAGCCTGGGGGAAGGTGAGGAAACGAAAAGCTGGCTTCGTGTGTCGCATTTTCGAATGAGTGCCTGAGTGGGGAAAAAGGCCGATCTGCTGGGCGGGGTCGCCCGCGTCGGCGGCTTATTTCTTGGTTTCCTTGGCGGGCGGCGGCGTTCCGCCCGGCTTATCGTCCGTGATGACGCCCGTGATGGCCCAGGTTGCGACACGGATCTTCGTGCCGTTGGTCTCGTCGATGCGGATCGTGACCCGGTCCTGGTCCCGCTGGATGTTGGTGACCACGCCGAAGATCCCCGCGGAGGTCAGGACGTGGTCCTTCTCCTTGAGATTCGCGATCATCTCGCGGTACTGGCGTTCTTTTTTCTGCTGCGGCAGCACAAACACGGCGTACCCGAGGCCCATCAGCAGCAGGAGGGGCAGCATCGACATCAAGCCGGCGCCCGCGCCGCCGCCTTGCGCCAGGCAGATCTGAGCAGTTGGAATCAGAGAATCGAGGGGCACGCTTGCGCAGCAGGTTGGGGTCGAAATGGACCGTGGGCGCCCCGTCGGTGGACGCCGAAGCCCGCATCATAAAGTCAAGCGGCGCAAGGGGGAAGGGGAGATAGCGGTGATGCCGCCTGCGGCGGGCCGTGGGGATCTGAAGGAGGGAGGGCGCATAGAAGAGCCGGAGAACCCGGGGCTCTCCGGCTCTGGATACACCTTCAATTAACGCCCGGCGGCCGCCTAGCCGCCGGTGACCGCGTGCTCCTTCTCGAGGTAGCTGCACCAGCCCTCGTAGCCCTCGGTCAGCTCCAGCACCTGCTTGATGCCGGCGTCGTCGAGCTTGCGGGCGGCCTGCAGGGAAGAGTCGCAAGACTCGTTCGCGCAGTACACAACCACGGGGATGTCCGCTCCATCGAGCTCCTCCATCACCCGCTCGACAAAGTTAGCGTCGTCCTGGGGGATGCTGAGGGAACCGTGGATCGCCGTCTGCTGGAACGAGTCCTGGGGCAGCGTATTCACGAGCAGCATCTCCTCGTGGTTGCGTTGAAGCTCGATCAGGTGCTCTGGCGTGATCTGTTGCATAGCAGTGCTCCTTCTCTGTTTAGGTCCCCGTGGGGCTTGGTGGGCCAAAGCCGACGTGGCCGGCCCAGTCCAACTACGGGGCAATTCTTGTTCCGGTGGCCTCACTGCGGCCGGCGCCGGGACTTGGTGGAGACTTGGCTGACGCGGACGCCACCAGTTCGGCAACTAAAGCGACAGCGTGGCTGGCGCCGCTGCACGGCCCCACGATCGGGGGAGATGCGGCTGCCTGCGTCGATCGGGCGGCCGAGTCGGCCCGGGTCTGGTCGTGAGGGCTGTAGCGGATGCACGGGCAGCCACGAGCCGGGTTGGCCGCACGAGCCGATCCGACTGCCCGGACCGTGCCCCCGGCAGTCGATAGGTGGGAACAGCGGCCGGCGTGGCCGCGGGGTGAGATGACCGCCGCAGATACAGCCGCAGGGAGGCGGCCGTGATGACACAAGCCAGGGGAGCCGCGCGCGCGGCGTTGTTGCTTTCGCTGCTGATGACGCCGGTCGCGATGGGGCAGGGGGGCGCCACTCCTTACCCGTGGAGCGACTACTACGCTCCCTCGCGGGTCGAACAAGGCTACGCAGCGAGCGTGCCGGCCGACTCATCGGCGGGGTGCGGCCCGGCGGTCGACCCGGCTTCCTGCTACCCCACCGCGGACTGCACCTCGTGTGCTTGCCCGGCGCCGCCCACGGCCGTTTGGTCGCTCTCGGTCGGCGGGCTCTACCTCAGCCGAGACCACGGCAACAACTACTCCTTCTCGTACGACGACCCCAACGAGGAGCTGCAGTACCTCAACCAGCGGGAGGCCGACTTTGGCTGGTCGCCCGGCTTCGAGGCCCGTCTGGCCCGCTGCGACGCGTGCTGCAACACCGGCATGGAGCTGCTGTACTGGCAGCTCTTCCCGTCCGACGAGCAGGCCACGGTGCTGGCGTCCGACCTGGCCGGCAACCTGAGCGCGATCCTCAACTACAACCAGCTCGACTACAACGGCGTCACCGCGGACAACTTCACCAACAACGCGTTTGCGCACCGGCTGCGGCGCGACATGAGCGTGTACAACGTCGAGTGGAACCAGGGGCTAGTGCTGACCGACCCCAGCCGCTGCGGCGTGGCCGTCAGCTCGCTGGTCGGGTTCCGCCTGTTCAGCTTCGACGAGAGTCTGCTGTTCGCCTCGGACCCGAACGACGCGGACTTCACCGGCGAGGCCGACGAGCTCACCTACGACATCGACGTCAGCAACCTGCTGATCGGCGCCCAGCTGGGCGGCAGCGTCGTGCGTCCCATGACCGGCCGGTTCAGCCTGACCGCGGTCGCCAAGGCGGGCGTGTACGGTAATTTCAGCGAATCGACCTCCCGCATCGGGGGCGCCGCGGGGACCGCCACGATCAACAACGGAGCGTTCAACGGCGTCGAGTGGCTGGTTTCAAACGACAAGACCGACGTCGCGATGCTCGCCGAGATGGCGCTGGGCGTCGCGTTCCAGCCGACCTACCGCTGGCGCCTGACCGCCGACTACCGGCTGGTCGGCGTGTCCGGTGTGGCGCTGCCAACCAACCAGATCTACCACGACCTCCGCGGCATCAACGACGTGCAGCTGCTGCAGACCAATGGGCACGCCATTCTGCACGGCGGCTACGTCGGGGCCGAGTGCAGCTTCTGACGCCCGCTCGACGCCGCCGAGCCGCTGGTTTGCCCTGCTTGGGCGGACTGGTATCATAGGGGACGTCCGTCCTGGCGGTTTAGCTCGCGCAGCGTTCCGGTCTTGGAGGCGTCTCTTCATGTCTGAGTTCGATCGTAGGAAGTTTCTTGGCGCCTCGGCCGGCCTGGCCGCCGGCGTCGCGGCCGCCGCGTCGTCCGGAGAATCGGCGTCCGGCGCCGAGCAGTCCACCAAGGCCGACCAGGCGAAAGACCTCCCCCCCGGTCAGGTCCCCCCGCCGCCGCAGATCACCCTGGGTGACACCGGCATCAAGATGTCGCGGCTGGGGCAGGGCACCGGCGTGCACGGCGGCAACCGGCAGTCCGACCAGACCCGCATGGGCTTCCAGGACATCGTCAGCCTGTTCCACCACGCGTACGACCGCGGCCTCCGCTTCTTCGACCTGGCCGACCTGTACGGCACGCACATCTACTTCCGCGAGGCGCTCCGCACCATCCCCCGCGACGAGGTCGCCATCCTGACGAAGGTCTGGTGGCGCTACGACGGGCCGGAGGAAAACACCTCCGACAAGGAACGCGCCCAGGACACCCGGGCCACGCTCGAACGGTTCCGCCACGAGCTCACCACCGACTACCTCGACATCGTCCTGCTGCACTGCCTGATGGACGGCGGCTGGCGCGGCAAGATGAACCCGTACATGGACGTCCTGAACGAGGAGAAGGAAAAGGGCCGCGTCAAGGCGGTGGGCGTGTCGTGCCACGACTTTGCCGCCCTCAAGGCCGCCGCCGCGGAACCCTGGGTCGACGTCATCCTCGCCCGCATCAACCCCAAGGGCGTGCTGATGGACGCCTCGCCTGACGAGGTCATCACTGTGCTCCGCAAAGCTAAGGCGAATGGCAAGGCGATCATCGGCATGAAGATCTTCGGCGAAGGCAAGCTCTCCGATCAGCGCGAGGAGTGCATGAAGTTTGCCCAGGGCCACGACTTCATGGACGCCATGACCATCGGCTTCGAGAAGCCCGAGCAGATCGACGAGGTGCTGCGGCTGATGGCCAAGTACCCGTCGACTGCCAATGGGTAAGACCCGGGGGCTCCGGTGCGTAGGGTCCGTTTCAGCCTGAAGGCATTCTTGACCGGCGTCACGCTACTGAGCGTACCGCTGGGTTGGTGGGCTTATAGCTACGCAGCTTATCGGCACGAAGAGCGGCTGATAGAGAAGATCAACTCGAGCGACAGCTACTTTCTCCAGCCGTTGCCATCGGGGACTGTTTCGTGGTGTGGTACCGGAGTCTCTGGGACAATCAAGAGAGCGCCCGGTAGCGGCATCAATCGATTCCTGGCGAAATGGCTTCCCGATCCATTTGAACGAGTCGGCAGCATTTCACTCTACGGCAGCTCGTCGATGGATGACGTACTCGATCACGCCGTTGAGTTTGGCAGGCTTCGAGAGCTGATTGCCGACGATCACTGCGTATCTAGCGCGGCTATCGAGCGGTTTAGGCAGCGCCGGCCCGACGTGCAGATTCAGCTTCGGCCAACCAGTGCGGTTGACTACTCCGGGCCAACGGAGGCTGACGATTGGGACCCGTTTAGTGGCGGCGGCAGCCCGTTCGACTAGCGGTGACGAATCACTCCGGCGCCTTCTCGCTCAGCTTCTTGATCGGCGTCAGCTCCAGCTTGCGGAACTCGACCTCCGAGCCCTCGGCCTGCACGGCGATCTGACCCTGCTTGGCGGTGCAGTCGTGGCCGTGGTTGACCAGCTGGCCGTTAACCCACACCTTGATCTGGTCGCCCAGGCACTCGATGACCATCCGGTTCCACTCGCCCAGCGGCTTCTCGGCGCCGTTGGTCAGGTTGGGGATCCGCCGCGCGTCGCCCTCCTGGCCGCCCC
The DNA here is from genome assembly GCF_007859765.1 of Posidoniimonas corsicana. Classification (NCBI taxonomy): domain Bacteria; kingdom Pseudomonadati; phylum Planctomycetota; class Planctomycetia; order Pirellulales; family Lacipirellulaceae; genus Posidoniimonas; species Posidoniimonas corsicana. The sequence goes on along the minus strand of NZ_SIHJ01000002.1, from coordinate 2,507 downwards.
ACTTCTCCTTCGGGCCGCGCCGCTTGACCATATCGGGCACGGCGATGTCCTCCTGGATGCACCAGAAGTCGCCGGCGTTCTCGTGCATCATCTGCACCTCGAGCGACTGCGGGAACATCCCGTACAACGCCCGCGGCTTCGAGGCGTGCACCAGGACGCCGCAGTTGCCGGGCTTGCCCGGGAACCGGTACTCGGCGACCAGGCGGTATTCGCCGTGCGGCTTGTCGGTGATCAGGTGCCCGCCCGGCGTGCCGAGGCTCACCAGCATCCCGTCCCGCACGACAAACGGCTTGCGCGCGTCGGGGTTGTTGTCGAGCTCCGGCACATCCATGTGCCAGCCGGTCAGGTCACGGCCGTTGAACAGGCTTTGCGATGGCGCCTTGTCGTCCGCCTCCGATGGCAGCGGGAGAGAAAGAACAGCGATGACCGCCAGCAAACAAGAACGCCGGATAGCAAGCATGGTAGCCCCCTGGTGAGTGAGTCAATCTGTTAGCATGGGCATCATAGCGGATCGGGCGACCCGACCACAAAGTCCTCGCGTCCAACAGCGGCGTCCATCCCACCGCCGCGCAAAAAGCAAAGCCAATCCCGCAGAAGCAGAGGGACATCCCGTGCGACCATCCCGAAGTCTGCTGCTGACCGCGGTGCTCGCTTTGGCGATGCTGCGCGGGGCGTTTGCCGGGGAGCCGGAGCCCGAACTGTGGGTCCTGGACGACCGATCGGCCACCGCCGCCGAGCAGACCCTCGCCGCCACCCTGCAGGGGCAACTCGCCAAACGGGGTGTGCTGGTCTGGCGCCGCGAGGGACTCCGCTCGAACCAACTGATGCTCGAGCGTCTGAAGGATCGCGGCGCCCGGACCCATTCGGTGGCGGACGTTTGGCAGTTGCTCGAAGAGCACCACGCAAGCCTGCGCGGCTACGTGCTCTTCCGAGCGGGCGACAGCAGCATCAACGCCGCGACATCGCTGTGCAGCGTGCTCGACGCCGTAGCGGTCGACGAGTCTATCGAGCACCGGGTCCGCGGCGCCGGGCTCCGCAGGCTCGCCGACGCGCGCGGGCAGGACGAGGCCGACATCTTAGCCCAGCACCCAGACGGCTTCTCCGATCGGGTAGCGGTTGTCCTTGACGAACGGATCGCCGGCCGTGTCCGCGACTGGGCGGTAAGCGAGGACGCGTTCTGTTTCTATGGGTTCTCGCCGGAGGATCGGCGCCAGACCCTCCGCCGCCTTGGTCCCAATCCCACGGTCTACGGCTGGGAGGGCGAACGCGGGTTTGTTGAGGATGTGAGCCGCGTCGGCGGCATGGTGGTTCCGGCGGACTACTGCCTGAACCTTTCGGTTCTGGCCCGCCTGTCCTGCGAGTTCACACGCCCCAAAACAGCGAAGCCGGAGCCGGTCAGGACCGGCGAGAGGATCGTTGCGTTTGTCATGACCGATGGCGACAACCTCCAGTTCATGTCGCGTGGATTCCTCACGGGCCGTGGGTACTGGGCGAGTCCGCGCCGTGGTCAGTTCGCGATGACCTGGGAGCTGCCCCCGGTCTCGGCCGAGGCGGCGCCCGAGGTGCTCCGCTTCCTCTACGAGACCGCCTCGCCACGCGACGGGTTTGTGACCGGGCCCAGCGGCGCCGGTTACGTTTTCCCTCACTTCCATCCGGACCCCGTCGCGTTCGCCGACCGCACGGCCGCGCTGATCACCAAGTGTGGGCTGTCGGCCGTCACCGTGCTGAACGCCGGCGGCGTCATGGACGACGCCAAGCCGCTGCTCGCCCGACCCGAGGTATTGGGCGTCTTGTACAAGGGGTGGGACTACGCATCGGAACAGGGAAGGATCGTGTGGGAGCAAGGCAAGCCGATCGCCTCGTACCGCTACGTGTTGTGGGACGGCGACCTCGCCAAGAGCCCGCGGGGCGTGGCGGAAGCGATCTCCCGCCTGCCTGCCGACCCGCTCCACGATCAGGCGAGCTACGCGCTGGTGAACGTCCACGCGTGGTCGTTCGACGAGATCGGCGGGCCGATGGAGGTCGTCCATCGGTGCGTCCGCCAACTTCCCCCCGGCGTCAGGGTCGTGACCGCCGAGCAACTACTCATGCTGCTGCGTGAAAACTTCGGCGCGCCCGTCCCGCCGCAATAAGCTCGCAGGGGGCCGACGCGCGTGCGAGTTTTGTCCCTTGGTGGCGCATCGATTCTTAGGGACAAAAGTCGGCCCGCACCGCGCGGGTCGGATTTCGTTTCGGACTGGAAAACAAAGGGTGAAGTGCATTCGCCCCGCCGGGCTGGGCGGCGACTTTTGTCCACTCTTGCGTGACGGTAGGGACAAAACTAGCTCTGTAGAAATCTTATCGTTGCTAGCTAAACTGTAGGTAGTGTTGTTTCCGTACGGTGTGGGTGCGAACGACGAAGTCTCCCATCGCGTTGCTGCTTGCCGCCCACGAGCTGGGTCGTCGGACGGTGCGTCGTTACTGGCATCACCGTGCCCCGAAGAAGTTCACGCTCCCTCAGCGCTGAG